>JAYODI010000019.1:0-68147 GCA_038279365.1 Candidatus Latescibacterota bacterium
TTCGTCTATTCGTCTATTTTTTACGTTCATAATATACGATGGTGAATCCTGTACGCACGTCTTTTTTGGTGATGTGCCATTCGGTTTCGTCAAACTCTGGAAAGTAGGCATCCCCTATGTGTTCGCCATCGATGTGGGAGAGGATCATATGATCGGATAAGGGGATGGCTTGTTTGTAAATTTCGACGCCACCACAGATGAATATTTCGTTGCCATAGGTTTTGGCTTTTGTGATGGCGTCTTCTAAAGAACGGGATACGGTTACGTGATCGGATTCGGGCATGGTGCGGCTGACGATGATGTGGGGGCGTTTGGGTAAGGGTTTGGAACCGATGGATTCGAAGGTTTTGCGGCCCATGATGATGGGGTGATTGAGGGTGGTGCTTTTGAAGTGTTTGAAGTCTTCGGAGATGTGCCAGGGCATTTTGTTTTTGTTGCCAACAATTCGGTTTTTGTCTAAGGCGGCGATGATGGTCATTGTGGGATCGCTTTCGTGAAAATTAGAATCTTAAAAGAGAAACCTTGGGGTAAGAAGGGAAGAGAGTAGATCTTAACTTGGTTGCTTGGTATGCCTCCGGCGGCCCACTTTTTAAACGACTAAAAAGTGGGGTAAAAAGTCGCTCGCTCAGGTGCCGCGAGGGGCTGCACAGCGCAAAGTACTTTTGGGGCAACAAAGAGGAAAATAGCCTGAATCGTTTAGAGGCAACATAGCCGTCGGTGTGGGACGGATAGTGCGCTGTGCGTGATGGCATTTGGTGATTACTGGATTACTTAATTTGGGCGGGGGAGATGTTAAGTAAGGCGTTTGAGTTGACGACTTGGCCGATGAGGTCGTAGGCCATGGCGTCGGTGATTTGGACGTCGACAAAGTCACCAATTATGGCGGGGCCGTTGATGAAGACGGCGCCGTCTATTTCGGGGGCATCCATGCGGGTGCGGCCTATGTGGTCGTAGTTTGGATCATCGGATACGTCGTCTACGAGTACTTTGAATGTTTTGCCAATGTGTTGGGTGTTGAGTTCGGCAGAGATTTGAGCCTGGAGCGACATGATTTCGTTGAGGCGTTCGCGTTTAATTTCTTCGGGTACGTCGTCTGTGAGGTGACCGGCTTGGGTGCCTTCTTCGTGGGAGTAGGTAAAACCGACCAAGCGGTTAAATTGCATTTCGTCTACAAAGTCCATCAAATTTTGAAAATGTTCGTCTGTTTCTCCGGGGAAACCGGTGATGACAGATGAGCGCAGGGTGAGGTTGGGGATGCGGTTTCTCAGTTTGGTGACGAGTTTGCGAATGCCGTCTTGGGTGGTGCTGCGGTTCATCGATTTGAGAATGGGGTCGGCTGCGTGTTGGATGGGCAGATCGACGTAGGCGCAGAGTTTTTCTTCGGTGGCCAAGAGGTCAATGAGTTCGTCGCGCCAACCTGTGGGGTAGGCGTAGAGCATTCTGATCCAGTGGAGGTCGTCAATTTTGGCGAGTTCTTTGAGCAGGTCTACAAGGCGCGGTTTGCCATAACGGTCGGCACCATAGCGCATGGTGTCTTGGGCAATGATGGCAATTTCTTTTACGCCAGAAGCGGCCATGCGGTAGGCTTCGGCAATGAGTTTGTCGATGTCTTCGCTTTGGTTTTTGCCCCGAAAGCTGGGGATGGCACAAAAGGCACAGGTGCGATCACAGCCGTCGGAGATGCGCAAGTAGGCCCAGTGTTTGGGCGTGAGCAAGTGGCGAGATTCGGCATCGCGAATGGTTTGGATGCGTGAGGTACCCAAGAGGGTGTCGCAATAGGCCACGATGTCGCGCTCACCCGATAGGCCAATGATGAGGTCGGCTTCGGTGAGGTCGGCTTCGAGCTCGCTGCGGTAACGTTCGGCCAAACAGCCCGTGACGATTACACCTTTGCATTTGCCATTTTCTTTGTATTCGGCGGCATCGAGAACGGTGGCAATGGATTCTTCTTTGGCGGGTTCGATGAATCCACAGGTGTTGACAATGATCACATCGGCATCGTCGGCATCGTCGGAGACGGTATACCCGTTGAGTTCTAAGAGTCTGTGCATGCGCTCAGAATCGACGGTGTTTTTAGGGCACCCTAAGGTGATGAGATTAACGGTAGGCATAATTTCCTTGTGTCAACCATTCGGAATGAGGGAGAATGTGTTGTGTCGCGTGATATTAGAATGGGTATATCCGCAATATGTTTCACATCAAAAATCGGAGAAATAGGCCATTTTGTCAATGTCCCTTTAGGTTTGTTGGGTATTTAAAATGAATTGTTTCTAATTCCCTTTCTGTTGACGAAAACATAGTTTTATATGGTGAAGGGTAAAATCGTTTTTGGGAGGGTTCATATCGGGGTTGCTTGACCGTTTGTTTTTAGGTTATATTTGATATTAAATAGGTAAAGGTGAATAACGAGTGATGTTACAGGTGTCTTTTATGAAATTATTTTGGGTTTTATTGATCGCAATGATGCCGTCGGTTGGATTTGCACAGCAGGACTGGAGAGTTGGGCCAGATATTAGTCTGCACATTACCGTTCCAAATGGTGGGCAAACACCTTGCGTCGTTGATTTTGAAGACTTTATCGCTTTTGTACAGGCTTATGGTTCTACATCCGACGATCAAAATTACAACTTTCGTGCGGATACAAATCAAGATGGCACTGTCAATTTCCCAGATTTTATTGCATTTGCTGGGCAGTTTGGCAAGTCTATGGCTGGCACTTCTGATGAGTGTCGCAGGCCTTTTCGTACTCATGTTCAGATTTCTGGTGAGGTGATCAAAGCAGGACGGCCATTTGAAAATGTGTGGATAGACGCGGTGCCTGTTGATGGTGTGGGTTCTGTGCAGTTGGAAAAAACAGATTCACTGGGTGTTTTTAAACATGTGGGTTTGGCACGTGGTAAGTATGCCTTTGTGCCCAATCAATTTGGATATGTGTTTACGCCCGATACATTGTGGACCACGGTTGAAGATACTGCTGCTGTGCTTCCGACGGTTGAAGGTGCACTGTCATTTGGATTGATGGACATACAAGTGATACGCGACAGCGTTCGTGTGCCCAATGTGCGGGTGTCTGTTCTAAAGAGTGTGGCTGGGCAGCAGGCCGAAGGACCGTGGACGGGGATGACAGATCCCAGTGGTGTGTCGGCCATTCGCATTCCTGTGTCTGATGGTGCATCTGATCTGATGGGTACCTATGTTGTGAGTGTGATTGATACCACAAAGGGAGATTTGTTGGATGCCTGGATGAGTGTGCCCATTCAAACCGCAGATACCAGGCGCTTGGTCTTGGATATTGGGCATGAGGCGTCTTATGTTCCCGAACGTGAATATTTTTTTTATGATTGGAATCAACAAAAGGTGGCGTGTGAGGTATCAGATAGCCGCCTTCGGATAAGATTTTATGACGATGTTGATGTGAATGAAAAAATGATGTTATTGGATCGGTTGGGGCTTCAAGATAAAGGTGACGCTGTATTTGAGTTGAGGCACGATAAAGGGCGATTTGCGGTGCTTGAAAAAATGTATCAATTGAAACGCAGTGGTCTTGTTCGATCTGTGACTCCTGAATTGCATTTTGGCGATGATCGTGTTTATTGGCCCGATCATGTGGTGATCCGTTTTAAAGATGAGGCTTCGGAAGACGATATTGCGACTTTTCTACAAGATGTTGGCGCTTCTCTCATTCAGATCTCGGCAGGCAATCATGAGGTGCTGTTTGCAGATTTGTTGTCGCAAGATGTTTTTGAGGTGTGCGAAAAATACCGAACACATCCACTCATTGCATATATGTACCCCGATCTGAGAGGGCGATATCGGTTGCTGAAACCGTAAAGGAGCCAAGTGTATGTTTTATTTGAAATGGATTGGAGCTTGTTTTTTAGCGGCCCATATGGGTGTGTTGTTGATTTGGCCCGTGATGAACGAGGCGAGTTATCAGTATGGCAGTTTGTATTTGGAGTTGATGATGGGTGGGGCAACTGGGGTGGTGATGGCCATTGCGTTGTATTGGGTGATGCGTGATTTGATTTTGTCTTTTGGGGCGTGGGTGGGGTGGACGGCTTTGGCTCATGGTTTTGGCGCATTTTTAGGTGCGTATGTGATGCAAGGGTTGCATGGATATATATCGAGAGAGTGGATGATGGTGTGGGGGATATATGTGCCCAAAGGATTGATGACGGGATTGTTCGTTGGTATTTGGGTGGGCATAGTGCAGAGTATGATGTTGCCTTTGTTGGATGCAAAACGGTGGATCGTGGCCAATGTGTTGGGATTTGGTGTTGGTTATGTTTTGTCGCATGCTGTTGGAAATTGGTTGATAGATTTGCCACAGAGTATGTCTGTTTATTTTCCAGGATTTATGGGTATTTGTGTGGGCAGTGCAACACTGTATGTGTTTTTGAGATCTGAATTTGGTGATTTGCGTGGGTGATGTGGATGTTTGGAGGTGTGTGATAATGAAATATTTATGTGTCATTTTTACGATTTAAAGAAATTGGAGACGATATGTTTGATGTTGAATTTTTTGACCGGTGGGAAGATGTTGCCCATGATGTGAAGGCTGTGTTTGATGAACACGGCTATGTGGTGTTGCGTGGGTTTTTATCGGCAGATGAGGTGGCAGAAGTTCGGCGTGAGTTGGATCGATATATTGCTGAAGTGATTCCGAATATTCCGGTGGATTATGTTTTTTATGAAAATAAAAATGATCCTTCCACATTGAAGCAGTTGCCCAATATGCAAGAACACGATGCTTATTTTGAACATCTGTTGCGTGGTGATACGCGGTTTCATCGGTTGGCCAAGTTGCTTGTTGGAGGCGTTGTAGGGCGCAACTTGCAATTGCTACGCAAACCGCCTGCTGTGGGGTTGCCCACGCCACCGCATCAGGATGGGTATTATTAACCCAGCAGGTGGGCTTTATCGCGATTGATGTGAAGTTGAAGGTTGGTTTTGGAGACTTTAAGCGGGTTGTCTATATAAATGGTGCCTGGCGTGTTTTGAATGATGTCTTCAACATCTTTGGCCAGTTTGGATAATGTTTCGAGGTTATCACCTTGAATGCGAATATAAATAGGCGGGTCTGACGACGGACCTTGTTTAAATTCCCAAACGCGAATGCGACCTGTTGGAAATGGGTCAAATTGGATACGCAAGTCATCAATAATTTGTTCGACCGTACGGCCTTTATTTAGATCGACCATTGCAAATATTTGCCCCACGTGAGGTTTGTTTTCAGTGAGGTTCATGTTGTAATAAACTTGTGGGTTGCCACGTCCTGCATTGGCCATCACTTTTGTTATTTCAGGTTGGTTGAGCAGGGTTTTTTCAATGGTTTTGACAACACGGTCTGTGGTGGGCAAATCGGTTCCGCGTGGCATGTCGATGTCGATCATGAGCATGGGTTTTTCTGCTTTTGGAAAAAAGCTCACACCCACCAAAGGAAACAGGCTAAGGCTCAAAATAAAAATACATGTGGTCAAAAAGATGGTGATGCGATGATGTCGCAAACACCATTGTAAAATGGGTTGATATTGGTGTGCCACAAAGCGTTCTAAAAGGTGGTGGGTTTTGGGTTCGCGATACGATTTGCTCATGAGCTGACTGGCCAGCAAGGGCGTGAGTGTGAGCGCAACAAAAAGGGATGCCGAAAGGGTGTAGATAACGGTAATGGGCAAGCTACGAATAAAGTCGCCTGTGGAGCCACTGAGAAAAATGATGGGCACAAAGGCCAATACGGTGGTAAGCGTGGAACTGGCAATGGGCAGTGCGATGAGGTTCACGCCTTTTATGGCCGCGTCTCTACCCGATGCGCCTTCGCGTTGGTAACGTACCACCGATTCGACCACCACAATGGCATTGTCGACCAACAGTCCGAGGGCAATGATAAAACCCGTAATGGTGATTTGGTGGATACCATATCCGGTGAGATAAACAAAGCCAATAACAAAGGATGCAGGTATGGCAATCATAACGATAAAAGAAGCGCGTGCACCGACCACCAAAAAGATGACAATGCCCACCAATAAGATACCCTGTCCCAAACTGCTTGTGAAGGTATGGATGCGTGATGCAACACTTTCGGCTTGGTCAAAACCGATGGTTAATTGCATGCCCGGTGGCATTTCTTTTTGGAGTGTTTCTAAGCGTTCTCGAATGGTTTCTACAATAAGAAAGATGTCGGAGTTTTTCTTTTGTTTGATGCCAATAAACAAACATCGTTGGCCATTAAAGCGCGTTTTATAAAGGTGTTCTCGATATCCAAATTCTACGGTGGCCACGTCTGAGAGGTAAAGAACAGTGCCTTCTTTTGTTTGTAAGACGGTGCGACGAATGTCGTTGAGGTCGGTATACAAACCCGATGTTTTGATGGTAAACCGTTGTGTGCCCACAGAAATTGCGCCACCGGGTATGGCGGTGTTGTGTGTGTGAATGGCGTGGGTTACATGAGAAATGCCCAGTCCATAATGTCCTAAACGTTCCAAATCTATGTTGATTTCAACTATTTCATCAGGGTCTCCCAAAATTTCAACTTGTTTGACATTGGATACCCGTTCGAGATTGCGTTTGATGTGTTGGGCTTCGTCGTAGAGTTCATGGTAAGATGCATTTTCAGATATAAGAGCCAGTTGCATAATGCGTGTGTTACTTGTAGACCATTGTATGACATTGAGCGCTGCAATATGAGGCGGCAAACGATCTCTTACTTTGTTTACTTGCTCGCGTACTTCGCGATATTTTTCGTCAGAATCGACATAGGATTCAAATTCAACGGAGATTTTGGTTGTGCCATCTTCCATGCGTGTGGCAATGTGTTTGATGTCTTCAATTTCGTTTACGGCTTCTTCGAGAGGTTCAACAATTTGGCGTTCGAGGTCTATGGGCGATGTGCCAGGGTAATAAACAATGATAGTGGTACCCGCAGGATCTAAGGGCGGGTCTTCAGAGTAGGGCATGGTAGATATGGCACCCAAACCCAAAATGAGGAAGGCGGCGTATTGAATGATGGTAAAGCGATAGTTGTCTATGGCAACGCGCGTAAATTTCATGGATGTTTTGTTGAGATAATGATAGGTGAAGTAACGTTAAAACGTACAAAACAAGATGTCTGTTAGCTGGGCATCTTGTTTTGTTTTTAGGGCAGGTATTTTATTTTGTGAGGGTCACGCGGCTCTGGTCGCTTAAGTAAGATGCCCCATCTGTAACGACATGTTCGCCAAGTTCAAGTCCATCTTTGATGAGCACCATGTTGTTTTGCAGTTTATCGAGGGTGACGGCTCGACGGTAGACGATATTGTCTTTAAAGACATAAACAAACCCGCGATCGTTATCGGCATCAATGAGTGATTCGATGGGAATGATCCATCTGTTTTGACTGTGTTGTGTATATAGGTGTGCATGACCAATCATGCCAGGCAAGAGGGTGTGCGGGGTTACAAAGGCCAATTCAATTTCGTACAAACCTGTTTGGAGCGTTGCCATGGCCGCTATTTTTTCAACGGTAGCAGGTATTTGGGTGTTGGGGTGTGCATCAAATGCAACAGTGGCAGAATCTCCTGGTGCGAGGTGTAAAACGTTGCGATCCGTAATGCCTGCTTGTAAAATGGCGATGTCTGTTTCAGAGGCAAATGAGAACAGTGGCATGCCTGCACGGATCATTTCTTCTGCTTCGCCCCATTTTTGGAGAATCCGTCCATTTGTAGGCGCGATCAAGACTGTGTGTGCAAGGTTGTATGTGGCAATGTCGCGTGCAGATCGTGCTGCTTCGAGCGTGACTTGAGCACCTAAAAGTTGGGTTTGAGTGACAACTTGGTCTTTTTGAAGCGATTGTGCTTTTTGATGGTCTTGATAGGCTTTGTGGTATGCAGCCATTGCTTGGGCATAATGGGCGCGTATTTCTGTTTGATCCAGCACGGCCAATGTGTCTTGGGCCTTTACATTATCGCCTTCCTGTACTGCAATGTGTTTGATGAGGCCATCTACTTTAAAGCTAAGTTGTGTTTTTTGCCGGGTTATTGTTTTGCCTGTGGTATAAACGATGGTGCGTATCTGTTGTGCCTTAACGGGCGTGATTTTAACGGGTGTGGTTGTTGTCTGGGGAGGGGGGGCAGGTGTTTTTGCCGTACATCCAATGATGAATAAGCACAAAAAAAAGAAATGAGATTTCATGGGAAAACCATTGTGTGTTGAAAACGCGTATTAGGACAGTTGAGATAAAAGGGCTTTTACATAAACGACGGTAAGTATAATGGCACCCACGGCAAAAATGGCATACCAAATTCCGGTGAGTTTGCGTATGGGAATGCTTGAAACCATGGCCACGGCCAAGAGGGCATAAAGACCAAAGAGGATTTGTTTAAGCGTTTCTTCTGGCAGGATAAAATGCAGGGTGAAAATGGCAGGAATAAACAACGCGGCATACGTGACTGGCAGACCCGTATAGTAATTTTTCTGATCATTAGGAGTTAGGCCTATATGGTTGAAATAGGCCAACCGCAAGGCATTTACGCCCATATAAGCGATGAGCAAGGCGATGGATAAGGTATCTTTGAGACCAAAACAATAAGCAAAGATTGCTGGGGCAAACCCAAAGGCGCACATATCGACCAGGCTGTCGAGGTCGGGGCCTGCGGCAGATGCTTCGGGCGTGCGTTTGGCGCGTTTGGCAAAAAAACCATCAAAGAGATCGATAAGGCCAGAATACATCATGAATAATGCCGCAACATAAAACTGCCCTTGCATGGCAAACATCACCACACCAAAACTAAAAAAAAGCCCTGACAGGGTCAGCACATTTACGGGATCGAGTTGACGCAGAATGGGAGACATGGCAATTCAAAAGGAAAAGGGTAACAAATAGCGGTGATTATATTCTCTGTTTGCCAATTTGTGTACCGGTTTGGACTTGTACTTCGGTATGAGCTTGTGTGTGATGGATCAGATCTGGGTCGAAGATAATTTTGTCGGGTTCAAAAAGCAAAACCAATGTGGACCCCCCAAACTGGAAGTAGCCTTTTTCTTGACCTCTTCGCACAGGGCCGGGTGAATGGGTTTGTATGATGCGCCCAACGGCAAAACCTGCGACATCTATGTATGCAAATCGCCCAAATTTTTCGGTTTCGATATAGGTGACCACACGTTTGTTGTGGGCAAAAAGATCGGGTTTGATAGACAATGCCAGCGGATTTACCAGATAATATCGGCCATCAATATCTTTTGGGGGGCTTGCTTGACCTTCTACTGGAAAGTGAAATCGGTGGTAATCGTAAGGGGCTAAGCGCACAATACAGGCGGCTCCCCCGTGAAAAGATCGGGCTTCTGATTCGGAGGCCAGCAATGCAGAAATATCGACATAAGACCCTTTGATGGGCAATTGGGTGCGTTCGTCGAGTTGGGGGTAGACCAATATTTTGCCATCTGCTGGCGCGCAAAATATCGATGGATCCTCTACAAAAGGACGTGCCCCGGGTTTGAGCTTGCGTGAAAAAAATGCATTGAGGGTGGGATATTGATGGATCGGTTTTTCGACTTCGGTGAGATCAATTTGAAAGTTTGTGGCAAATTTTGACACATCTTGTTGTGATGCCGAACGGTCTACCCATTTGCCATAGAGATGACAATACCATTGTCTGTTAAACAATGCATTGATGATGTTGCGAACGATTTTAGAACGTGCAACCCAATATTGAATTTTGGGATTGGAGACACGTTCTTTGACCAATTTGCCCGTGAGGCGATCAAGATAATGGGGAATCTGATATAAAGACACATTTAAACTTTCATGGAAAGCCGAACAAAGGCATAAAACATGGGAGCAATAAACAAAAGGCCATCGAAGCGGTCTAAGATGCCCCCCATACCTGGTAAGGTTTTGCTAAAGTCTTTGATGTTGGCTTCTCGCTTGAGCGAGGAGGCCACCAAATCGCCTAAGAGTGCCAATATACCAATAAGTGTTGCACCCAAGAGCACTTGACCTAATGACCAAGTGGGAATGAGAAAGCGTATGGCATAGCCGACACTGAGACAAATGACAATGCCCCCAACCGCACCTTCGTAGGTTTTTTGGGGGCTGATGGCCGGGCACAAAAGATGTTTGCCCAAAAGCCGGCCAAAACCCACAGCAAAACCATCGTGACAATTGATAAGCACAATTAAAAATGCAAAGGCGCCGTAATCCAATTGGACCAGCAAGAGCAAGTGTGTAAGTGGCACACCAATTAGCACAGTGCCCAACCCCACCGTGAGCATGGCATGCATGGGGACGGGGTGTTTGGTAATGATCATGGGCAATGTGACGGCAGTCCAGGCGGCAGCCCCTATGCCCAAAAAGGCACCAAAGGCCGTATTGGTAAGCCCACCCAATATGCCCAATGTGCCAATAATGGGATAAAGACCAAACATAGAAACAGAGCCATATTTATTTTCGATACATCGAATGAGTTCTTGCCAGCCTAAAAATGCGATTATCAAAGAAGGGATCAACAAACCCCATGCGCCAAATGCACCGCAAATGAGCATGAGATATCCGATGCCGATCATCACTGCAAGACGCACCCAATCGTTTTTGTAGGTGGCTTTGTCTGATCGGCGTAATAGGCCTAAGGCAATGATAAACACCGCACCTGCACCTACGACCCACATCAAGATGTTTAGTAAGGGATATAAAAGGGGATGTATAAAATCGAAACTCATCCGTGCAAAACCTTTGGTTCAGGAGTGGAATGGGCTTGGTGAGACGGGTGTGCCATTTGATAAAGAAATTTAAAATGGGCTTTAAGCGCTGCCCATACGGTGGGATATGCGTGATAGGTAATGCCATACTTTTCGCATTGTTGGCGAACAATTTTGCTGATGGCTGGATAGTGAATGTGGCAAATATCGGGATAGAGATGGTGTTCGATTTGGAAATTAAGACCGCCAAAACACCAAGCTGCCCATCTGTTGTTGGGAGCAAAATCGGCCGTGGTTTCGACCTGATGAATGGCCCACGCATTTTGCATATGGCCATTTTGCATATTGGGTTTTGGAAAAACGGGGCCTTCCGTTGCATGGGCCAGTTGAAAAACCAAAGACAATGTGATGCCTAAAATGAGATGTATGATGACAAAAACGAGCAGAACGTGCCACACGGGATGAAAAAATAATGGAATAACGAGACTGTATAAATAAACAAACGCTTTGGCCATAAAAAAAAGAACGGTTTCGTATGTGTTGGGTTTGCGTAACTGAACGGGACCTACCTTGCCTGCAAAAAAAGCGACATAGTCGCGGTATAAAAGCCAAAAAATGGTATGCAAGCTATAAAGCGGAATGGCGTAGAGGTGTTGGTAACGGTGGAATGGTTGCCAAGGTTGGTCTGGGCTCAATCGCATCAGGCCCGACGATTGTAAATCGCGGTCGTACTCATCTATGTTGGTGTAGGTATGATGTAGGAAGTTGTGTTTTTGACGCCATAAATAATTGCTGCCCCCCATGAGGTCGAGGGTGAATCCCATCAGCCAATTGAGTTTGGGGTTTTTGGCATAAGATCCGTGGGCACCATCGTGCATGATGTTGAAGCCGACCAGGTAGATGCTAAAAGCCATGCCTAACATAGATAAACCCACCCCCCAATAGGTGTTGGCATAAAATACCAGGTAGGTGTAAAAGGCAGCCGCAGAAAAAAGGATGACGCTGGTTTTTAAAAACATACGCCACGTGCCTGTTTTGGGCAGGTGCGTGTTTTCAAAATAGCGATCAACTTCTGTATTCAGGTCGGTTTGAAACTGGGATCGGGCTGGAAATTTGATGCGATTCATAGCGGGTAATCATACTGTGATATTCAGTAAAAGTCAATGTTTTTTATGGGATTAGGTCTTTGATGTTTGAAATGTGGTAACAAGAGGGTGCGCCAGAATCAGAAATGTCTTTGCCTGTTAATTGGCCATGTGTCAGATATGTACGATCCATTTGGGTTTGCGCCCAGTTGAGAATGGTATCTAAGAGGGGTATTGAAACGCCAACGATATCGGCGATGCCTCTTAAAACGACCAGTCCGTGTGGAATGTCTTCAAGGAAAAAACGACTGCTCCAATCGGGTAGCCATCCATTTTTTTGTTGGATTATAGGGGGGTGAATACCCGCATAAGCTCGATGGGTGGCAATGGTGCTTTGAAGCGTTGATGGATCTTGCCTGGCTTGGCCATAGTTGTATATCAGGCCTTGTTGGAGGGGAAAAACAAAAGGCAGGTGAAGACACGTGCTTAGGCACTTGCAGGTGATCGGCAAATGTTTTGGGTGTCAGGTTTTTGCGGTTGAGAAAAGATCGGACCGCGTTTTGAGATTGTTTGCTATGTATCATGAACTATCCCGTATTTTGAAGACCTTCTGCAATGCCGTTTACGGTGGCCAAAAGGGCATCAAAAATTTCTTCATCTTGGCGATCTGTGTCACGCCATCGGCGAAGCAAATCGACTTGCAAGAGGCTCATAGGATCAACATAGGGGTTTCGCAACCGAATGGCTCTTTGAAGGGTGGGATCATCGTCGAGCAGTTGTTCGTTGTTTTTAAGGTGTAAAATATTGTGAACGGTCTGTTGGTATTCGTCTTGGATGAATTGGAAAATTTCTTGCCCAGAATCGCCCGCCAATTGGGCATAATAAGAACCAATTTCCATGTCGGTTTTGGCCAAAACCATTTCGATGTCTTCGAGAAAAGAACGCAAAAAGGGGTTTTGATTGACGACCTCAGAAACGTGTTCTTCGCCGTGTGTGGTAATGGCCTCTTGAAGGCCAGTGCCCAAGCCATACCAACCCGGTAAAATTTGACGGCTTTGCGTCCAAGAAAAAACCCATGGAATGGCACGCAAGTCCTGAATACCGTTTTGACTGCGACGCGATGCGGGGCGTGATCCTATTTGCAAGCGTTCGATCACGTCTATGGGTGTGGCATGGCGAAAGTAGTGAAAAAAATGAGGGTGTTCATAGACGAGTTTGCGATAGGTTTGGCGGCTTTTTTGTGCCATGGTTTCCATGACAACATGAGCTGCATCGTTGTGATGTGTGGATTCTTTAACAACGGCTGTGGCTTGCATCACTGCGCCTGTCATTTGTTCGAGCTCGCGTATGGCAATGCCTCGCAAGCCATATTTGGCATTGATGATTTCGCCTTGTTCAGTTACGCGCAGACGCCCCCGCACGGTGCCGTGTGGGGCCGATAAGATGGCGCGTTCGAGTTTGCCGCCACCTCGGCTGACGGTGCCGCCTCGTCCATGAAAAATGGTGAGTTCGACATTGTGCTTTTTCATAATGTCTACGAGTGCGGCTTCGGTTTTGTGCAATGCCCAACGTGCGGCAAAGATGCCTCCATCTTTGTTGCTGTCGGAATAGCCGATCATCACAATTTGGCGATTGTTGCGGCTTTGAATGTGTTTTTTATAAACGGGGTTGTTGAGCAACGCATCCATAATTTGAGGGGCATTATTGAGGTCTTCTACGGTTTCAAACAAAGGGGCAATGTCTAAGGATATGGATTTGTCGCCTTGGTTGACCCCGCCCCATTTGGCCAATAAAAGAACGGTGTAAATGTCATCGACATTTTGGGTCATGCTGATGATGAAGGGACCAATGGCGCTGGGGCCAAATTGTTGGCGGCACTGTTGTATGGTGCGAAAGACCGATAAAGTACGCACTGTTTCTGCATCGTCGGTTTCTTGGGGAGGTGTATCTGATTCAAAGGTTTGTATAAGAGTTTTGGCACGTTCTTCGGCAGGGGTATCGGCCCAATCTTTTTTGCCCAACAATTCGGCCATTACCGCACGATGCAGGTGTGCATCTTGGCGTATGTCTAAGGTGGCCAAGTGAAAACCAAAGGTTTCGGCACGGCGCAAGAGTCGTTTGACACCAAAAAGACCAGCCGATGTGCCTTTGTTGTCGCGCAGACTTTGTGCGATGTTGCGCAAATCGGTCACATAGTCGTTGGGATGTGTGTATTTGGTGCTTTCTTCTTTTTCTGTGGCCTGAAGCCGTGCGCGCATGAGGTGCAACAATACCCGATAGGGCATGTTTTGATGGCGTGCAGGTATGTTTTGAAAAACGGTTGGGAAAAGTGTTTTATAGGTGTTGATGGTGTCGTGAATGACGGGGTTTATGTTGACACGAGAGCGTGATTGGCTCAGTTGACGATAGAGGGTGGCCATTTCTTGTTGGTAGTTTTTAAATATGAGCACGCGGTGTTGTGAGAGCGTGTGTTGAATGGTTTTGTGTGTAACGTTGGGGTTGCCATCCATGTCGCCACCTACCCAAGATGCAAAAGAAATGAGTGCTGGCAATTGCCATTCTTTATTGGGGGTGCCATACACTTGGTTGAGCGCATCTTCTAGGGCTTCGTAGAAGGCTGGAATAATAAGGTAGAGGATGTCTGTGATATAAAAAAGGACGTGTTCTAACTCATCATTGACGGTGCGTTTGGCGTCGGGATGTTCTTCGGTTTGCCAAAGGGATGTGATTTCGACCCGTATGCGTTCGATGAGGGCTTGGTCTTCACGTGGGATGTGGTAGGGGTTTAATCGTTCGCCAAGTCTTTGGGCAATGCGCAGGTGTTTTTCAAGAATGGTTCTGCGTGTGGCTTCGGTTGGGTGAGCGGTGAAAACAGGTTCGATGTGGATGTTATTGAGCAAGGTTTGCATGTTGTCCATGCTCATGCCTGATTGAATAATTTTGCGAATGGCATCTTCAATGCCTCCGGGCTGTGGACCCGATCCAGACCGTAAATAGTCGCGACTGCGGCGAATGCGGTGAATTTTTTCGGCGAGATTGACCACTTGAAAATAAGTGGAAAATGCCCGTACGAGTTCACCTGCTTGGGTTGTATCTAAAGCGCTGACCAACTCTGATAAGTGTGTGTCTGAGTCGGGGTCTGATTCGCGGCGATGAATGGCGGCTACACGCGCTGATTCGACCTGATTAAAAAGTGTTTCACCACCTTGTTCTTCGAGCACTTCACCGACCAAGGTGCCTAAGAGCCGCACATCGTTGCGTAAACCGGCATCTTTGAGAGGAAAATAAATTTCGCGTTTGTTCATTTTTACCTACATCTTGTTATTTGCCAAAGACAGTAAACCAGTGTGGATCTGGGTCTGCTTTGAAGGTGAGCGTTTCTTGCGTAGTTGGATGATTAAATGTAAGGGATTGGGCGTGAAGTGCAAAGGAACGATTGGGATAGGGTTTGCGTGAGCCATATTTATAGTCACCAATAAGGGTATGTCCGATATGGGCAAATTGTACACGAATTTGATGGTGACGGCCTGTGTGGAGTTGAATTTCGAGCCAAGAGATGTTGTTGTGAAAGTCTATGCATTGGTAAGAAAGTTTGGCCAGTTGGCCTTGTGGTGGTTCAACAACACGGCTTTTGCTTTGACGGCGTGCAAGGTGATGTTCCAATTGCCCCGATTTTGGCAATTGGCCCTCGACCAAGGCCCAGTATTGTTTTTGAATGGTGCGGTTGCGAATTTGATCCGATAATCTGGCGGCGGCTTTGGAGGTGCGCGCAAAGACCATTACGCCAGAAACAGGTCTGTCGAGGCGGTGCACCAATCCTAAAAAAACCTGACCAGGTTTGTTGTATTTTTTTTTAAGATGGTCTTTGCCCCAGTCGAGCAAATTGGGGTCGCCTGTTTGATCGCCCTGCGTGAGCATGCCACTGGGTTTTCTGATGACGAGCAAGTGATTGTCTTCAAAGAGGATGGATATGTTCGATGACAAGATTCAAACCTAACGTTAAGTAATTGTGTTTCATTGTATAAAAGCGAGTCTCTTTGTATGGGTATAAAAAGATAAAGGACGTTTTCAAAAGTACAAAGGAATTTTTGGTATTTGGGTTTGATAGATGCGTCAAGCCATTTTCATTCTATGATTTCTACACCAAGCCATCTTTCTTTCATAGCCCCTCAAGTAATGTTTTGGTGTCATATTTTTTTGTTTTATCATGAACGCGGTTAAATATTGGGGTGCATTTTAGAAAGCTTACTCTCTTTTGAGTGTTACAGATGATACTCATTTTTATTTGGAGGAAATATATATGAAATGCAGGGCTCGATTTTTATTGGGTATGGCGTTGTTGTGTATGATGGGTACAACGGTGGCGGCAGATGAGGCACTAAAAACACAGGCCAAAGAAACCATGGTGAAAGCGACGCAGTTCTTTCGGTCTCAAGTGGCAACTGAGGGTGGGTATTTGTGGGCTTATAAGCCCGACTTTTCATATCGCCAAGGTGAAAATCCGGCTTCTGAGACAACCATTTGGATACAACCGCCAGGAACGCCATCTGTTGGGATGGTGTATTTGGATGCTTATGAAGCAACGGGAGATACGTTGTTTTTAAATGGAGCCATCCATGCAGCGCGGGCTTTGGTGTGGGGGCAGTTGGCATCGGGGGGGTGGGATTATCGGATTGATTTTGACAAAGAAGAAAGCAAAAAATGGCATTATCGGCGAGATGTGGAAGCCGGAGATCAGGTCACGGGAGGCAGGCGCAATCGCACGACCTTGGATGACAACAATTCGCAAAGTGCCTTTCGGTTGTTGATGCAGGTCGATAAGGTTTTGGATTTTAAGGATGAAGAAATCCATCATGCGGTGGTGTATGGCCTGGATGCGTTGTTAAAGGCGCAATACCCCAATGGTGCGTGGCCTCAACGGTATGAAGATTTTCCCAATGCTGAAGATTTTCCTGTAAAAAAAGCGCGTTATCCTGAAACGTGGTCGCGTGAATTTCCACAGAAACGCTATTATAATTTTTATACATTTAACGACAATTCGATAGCAGATGTTATGGATATGATGCTTGAAGCATATCGGACGTATGATGATGTGCGGTATTTGGAGGCGGCCAAACGAGGCGGTGATTTTATGCTTTTGGCACAAATGCCAGAACCCCAACCTGTATGGGCTCAACAATATAATTTGGATATGGAACCTGCTTGGGCACGACGATTTGAGCCGCCTTCCGTAACCGGTGGCGAGACGTTTGGTATTATGCGGGCATTGTTGGATTTGTATGTGGAAACAGGTGAGAATCGGTTTTTAGAACCGATTCCAAAGGCGTTGGCTTGGGCCAAGCGGTCTTTGTTGCCCGATGGGCGGTTGGCACGGTTTTATGAATTGAAGACCAACAAACCTTTGTATTTTACGAAAGACGATTATGTGCTGACGTATGACGATTCAAATATGCCCACACATTATGCATTCAAGGTGAGTGGCAACCGCATTGAGGGGATTGAGCGGTATTATGACCGGATCGTAAAGGATGGGCGGGAAGTGATCTTGGCAGAAAGAGATCGTCAAGGGGCAGTGGATGAGGCACAGGTAAAAGAGATTGTTGCGGCGTTGGATGATCAGGGGCGATGGGTTGGTATGGGAAGAATTCAAAATCCTGAGGATCGACGGGGAACCATTGAGGCTGAGGTGATTTCGTGTCGGACGTTTGTTGCGAATATGCGGGCGTTGGCGCGGTATGTGAAAGAGGGGAAATAACATGTAGGTAGGTTGCTGTTAAGACCATTCGGAGTCGATTTTTTGTTGGTTGCTTGTGATGCCTGCGTCGTCAGTCGTTCGCTTGCTCACGCCTTCTCTTTTTTCAACAAGAGAACGCGAGTAATTTGAGCGTTTGAAGAAAAGGTAACCCAAAAATGCCGCCCCTCAGGTGCCGGGGAGGCTGCACAGCGCAAATACCGTTTGTGGGTACATGTTGATTCAGTGGCCTACGAGCGTTGAGAAAAAAGAAAGTTTGGTGTGATGGGAATGGTGCGCTGTGCGGATGGTTATCGTGATGAAATTGGTGATGGCTTTTATAAGGTGATGGATATATGCGATATATCATTGTGGTTTTTTTGGTCGTGGGGATGGTGCGTATGAGTGCTGGTGAAGAGCTGGATCGGGCAGATTTGCAGCGGCAGGTGCGGCGGTTGCAGGAGGAGTTGGTGCAGTTGCAACGGATGGTGACGCGCCTGACGGGCGACGAGTTGGTGGTGCGAAAGTTGGAAAGACTCCGTGATGATGCGGATGTTGATATGTTGATGCGTCCTGTTCAGGAAGCATTGGCCGATTTGGCTTTTGCGATGAATCGTTTGAATGGAAAGAAAGCATTTCCAAAATCTGAGAAGATGGATATACGGGTGGTTGATCAAGCGGATATGACGTATGCCATTGTTAGAGGAGATGGTGTGCAAAATAAGTTTGTTACGATTTTGAATGTGGGAACCGATGTTGTTGTGAATCCTCGGGTGGTGGTAAACGGCAAACGCAAATGGCATCACATAGAAGATATGATGGCAGAGATTGTGAAGCCAGATATGACAGATAGGGAGAAAGCACTTGCTATTTGGCAGTTTTTGGTGGACAATCGCTATCACGATCAACCGGCGCATAATGATGTTGAGTTGCATGACCCTGTGCGGTATTTGAATGTATATGGATATGGGTTTTGTGATGATTCGGCAACCAATTTGATGGTATTGGCAGAGCAGGCAGGTTTGAAAGCTCGGGTATGGGGGTTGGAAGGGCATGTGGTGCCCGAGGTGTTTTTTGATGGCGGATGGCATATGTTAGATCCCGATGGCGAGATTTATTATTTGGAGGATGATGGGCATACCATAGCCAGTGTTGAGACGCTGGAGAAGCGCCCTGATATTATTCGCAAGTATCCCAGCCCATATTACCGGCGAACAGAAGATCTGGTGATGGTGTATACAACAACCGAGGACAATCAGGTTTCAGATTGGTACAAACAAACGTCGGAGGCAAAACACACCATGGCTTTTTCACTTCGGCCAGGTGAATCATTGATGCGAGGGTATGATCATTGGGGGCATTATTTTTCGAGCCGATATTTACGAGAGCCCAAAAAGTATGGCAATGGTCGGTTTGTGTTTGAGCCTATTTGGAAAGACAATGTGTATCAAACGGGTGTGACGCATCAGGTTGGTTTGCAAGCAAAAGAGATGGGATCTGACTGGGTGCTGATGTCTGAAAATAAAATGGGTGAGTTGGTGTATCGGTTTGAGAGTCCTTATCCTTATTTGGATGGTCGATTGGTGGTTGAGAGTGATGGTCAGGTAGGTGTTTCCTTTTCTGAAGATGGTGAGGCTTGGGTGTCTGTGTGGCGATCTAAGTCCGATGAGAAGGTGCACACAACGGTGCCATTGGGCGTGTATTTTCGAAATGGGTATGGTCGGCCCATGTATGCGTATTATGTGAAAGTGCAATTGGATGGCACGTTGAAACGGTTGCGTTTTGAGAGTGATATTCAAGTGGCCCCTTTGTCGGTGCCTGTGCTTGAGGTTGGGGAGAATCAGGTGCATTATCAAGATGCATCCGAATCTCGGCAGGTTGAGATTGGTTTTGGATATGATTTGGAATCGGCGAAATAAAAATTAAGGTCACAGGTCATAGGTCACAGGCCGATGTTTTTGACTTTTGACCTGTGACTGACTTTAGGAGATTGGATACATGGCAGATTTGGGATTGAGACGGTTAGGACGCACGGAGATGAAGCCAACGGCCTTGGCTTTGGGGTGTGCGTTTTTTGGGCAGAAGGACAATGTGACAGATAAGGATGCTTTTGAGGGGGTACGTCGCGCCATTGATTTGGGTATTAATTTTGTAGATACATCACCGCTTTATGGCGAGAGCGAACGGCGGGTGGGATTGGCACTTGCGGGTGGCTATCGGGAGAAGGTGTATTTGCAGACAAAAACTGGCACACATCCTGAGCGGCGGCATGATTATTCGGCAGAAGGCACGCGCTGGAGTGTGGAGAACAGTTTGCGATTGTTGAAGACAGATTATTTTGACTCGGTGTTGATTCATGACCCGCGCGATATTGAAGATCCATTGCGACCTGGGGCGGCGTTGGATACGTTGTTGAAGATGAAGGATGAAGGGTTGTTGAAGCATATTGGCATTGGGGTGCGAGAACACGACTTTCATAAGCGAGCGATTGAGACGGGGCATATTGATATTGTGTTGACGTATTTGGATTATACATTGTTGAGTCAGTCGGTGGCAGAGACGACGTTGCCATTGGCAAAATCAAAAGATGTGGGCGTGATTTTGGCGAGCATTCAGGGAATGGGTTTGTTGGCTGGGGCACGGCCCAGTTTGGAATTGGGTGAACGACGGTATCCTGGAAAAGCACAAATGGCCATTGATATGTGGGATTGGTGCAATGAACGTGGCATTCATTTGCGGCAGATGGCATTGCAGTTTTGTTTGGCTGCACCGATTAGTGGGATGGTGATGGCTGGGCCAGCAAACAAACAGCAGGTGGAAGAAGTGATTGCGGCAGCAACTGCTGATGTGGATATGGACTTGTGGCGTGATTTTGAAGACAGATTTGGTGTTGGGCTAACGGCTGTTAAAAATGCTGAATAAGCACACTGTTGTTTTGATGTTAGGCTTTTTTTAAAAGAGAGCGTTTATATGGCATCTGATGTAAGCATTGGGTTTGAGTCTTCTCAAGCGAATTTTAATCGCATTCGTGTTGCTTGTGATCAATGTGCCAAGCAACCCATAAATCGGTTGTTGTTTGGCAAATTTACAGAGCATTTGGGGCGCAATATTTACAATGGGATGTGGGCTCAGGTGCTTCAGAACAGCTCGTTTGCCGATTGGTCGTTTTTTCGGTCGATGTGGCGACAACAGGCTACAGGGCGTGTGGGTGATTTTCCTTTGGATCGCATTCAGGCAGCGTGTGAACGAGGGCTTGCGTGTTGGTGGTTGCCCTATGGATCTGATAACGCCACTTATGTGATTGATTGGGTCAACCCTTTAAATTCGGACACATCACAACGGATCGCTGTTTCAGGTGGCGGCATTGAAAGTGGGATTGAACAACTTGTATATTTGCCCCTGCATCGGGTGCGGTCGTATCAGGTTTCTTTTTATGCCCGAGGGCAGGCAGATGGGTTGCGGGTCTCACTGGTGGAAGAAGATTCTGGGCGGTGTTTGGCTGAAGGGGTGGTGGATGGGGTTGGCACAGATTGGCAGATGTTTCAGGTGGCTTTGACGGTGCCTGATGACGTGGAGGCAGATACACGTGTGGCATTTCGATTGGGCTTGCCCAGTGGTGGGCATGTTTGGTTGGATCAGGTGATGTTGTTTCCAGCAGATCATATTGATGGGTTTGACCCTGATGTGGTGCGGTTGCTCAAAGATTCAAAATTGCCTTTGTTGCGTTATCCTGGGGGTAATTTTGTGTCGGGATACAATTGGCAAGATGGCGTGGGGCCCATGCAAAATCGGCCTGTGCGCACCAACCCTGCTTGGCCCGTTGTTGAACCTAATCAGGTGGGAACCGATGAGTTTATAGCATTTTGTCGGGCGGTTGGCTGTGAGCCCATGATTTGTGTGAACGCAGGAAATGGCAGACCCTGGGAAGCTGCGGCCTGGATTGAATATTGCAATGGGGGTGCGAATACAGAATTTGGTGCCATGCGCATGGCCAATGGTCACCCTGAACCTTATGGGGTGCGGTATTGGGAAGTGGGAAATGAGCTTTATGGGCGGTGGCAAGTGGGGCATTGTACACCAGAGGAATATGCTGAACGCTATGATGCGTTTCAAAAGGCGATGCTGGCAGCTGACCCCGATATTTTGTTGATTGCAAACGGGCAGTCGTTGGATTGGAATAAACCATTGGTGGAACGCAAAGGGAAAGATGTGCGTTCGATGTCTTTGCATACACTGATAGGTGATCGTTCACGAACTGAGACAGATCCTGAAAAAGTTTATTGGGGGTTGATGGCTTATACGGCTGAGTATGATCAGCATTTGCAGGCGCTATTGGCACAAGCTGAGGCAAGCAACTGTGATGCAAAGATTGCGATTACAGAATTGCAGGTCTTTACCAATGTGCCCCATTTGCCCACCAATGCATCACAAACCGAGTCGTTGTTTTTGGCGGGCATTATTCATAGTGCTTTGCGACAAGGTGATCGGGTTGAGATGATTACACACAGTGCATTGGTGAATCATGGGGGTGGGTTGCGCAAGCAACGAGAACGGGTGTTTGCCAATCCGGTGCATTGGGTGTCGCATCTGTATGGCAATTTGCCAAAGGCACGGCTGGTTGCAACGCACACACACGGTGAGACATTTGACGCCGATTTAAAAGGGGTGGCACACGGGACACATTTCCCGTTGATAGATGCCATTGCCGTTTTAAGTGACGATCAGGAGGCGGTAATTTTGCTCATGATCAATCGGCATCCTGTTGAATCGCGTGATGTAGAAATCGAATTGGTAGATTTTGAACCGCTTGAACAAGGTGAATTACAGTCGATTTCGGGGGCAGATTATATGGTACAAAACACATTGGCCAATACCAAGGCTGTGCAGATAGAGACGGAAACTGTCGCAATTGCTGGGGCACAGTTTACGCTGTCGCTGTTGCCCCATTCGGTGAATGCATTAACGCTTAAGCGCGTACCTAAGGGATAGATGCCAATGATTAAAGTGCTTGTGACGGGTGCCGGTGGGGTGATTGGTTCTGCGGTGTTGAAGCAATTGCATGGAAAGTACGATTTGGTGGCTTTGGATCGTGAGGCCGTGGCCGATGTAAAAAGTGTGTGTGTGGATGTGTCAGACTTTGAGGCGGTTAAAAATGCCTGTGTTGGTGTGGATGTGGTGGTGCATTTGGCTGGCGAAATTCACAGTGATTGGGCGGGGTATTTGGCGAGCAATGTGGTGGGTACATATAATGTGTTTGAGGCGGCACATCAGACAGGTGTGAAACGGGTGATTTTTGCAAGCAGTGGGTCGGTGACGGCGGGTTGGGAACGCGAGAAACCCATAACAGATTTGGTGGATGGCAATTATGAAGCCGTTCCCGATGTGTGGGAGAATGTGACACATGAAACATTGCCACGACCCGCAGGGCTTTATGGGTGCACGAAGTTGTGGGGCGAAGGCTTGGCACGACATTATTCAGACAGTACAGATTTGTCGGTGATTTGTTTGCGTATTGGTGGTGTCAATGCACAGGATCGGCCTTTGACCACACGACATTATGCTGTGTGGTGCAGTCAGGGAAATATTGCACGGATGGTTGAGGCGTGTGTATGTGCCCCTGATGCGTTGAAGTTTGATGTTTTTTATGTGGTGTCAAATAATAAGTGGGCCTACCGTGACATGACCCATGCAAAAGAGATGTTGGGTTTTGAACCCGAAGGCAGTGCGGAGGATTTTCGGTGCGATTGATTTTGTTTGATGGTTATGGCACTTTGTTTGATCAGGCGATGGAGACGCTGTTTGAAACGTGTCAGGTTGTGGTGGATGATTTGCAGTTGGCGATGACACGTGAAGCGTTTTTAGATCATTGGGATCGCTATTTTTTCCCCATGATTCGCGAAGGTGAATTTATGACGTTTTGGGATGCCCATGTGATTGGGCTTAATCGGGTGTTTGACGATTTGGGTGTGCAGGGAAAGTCAGAAGATTATGTGGGGCGTTTGTTTGATCTGTTTGGAAAAGTGCCACTTTTTGATGATGTGAAGCCAACCCTTGAGGCGTTAAATGGGCGACAGACTGGGGTGGTGTCAAACGCAGATCATGGTCATTTGACATCGGCGTTGGCAACGAATGATTTGGATTTTGAAGTGGTGGTGAGTTCTGAGTCGGCACGGTGTTATAAACCCAACACCGAAATTTTTTTTGAGGCGTTGAAACATTTTGACTGCAAACCGGAAGAGGCGTTGTATGTGGGTGATTCACAAGAAGATGATATTGTGGGTGCTCGCAGCGCTGGCTTGAAAGTTGCGTGGCTGAATCGCGAGGGTGTGACACGGCGCGAGACAACGCCTAAGCCAGATTATGAGATAGAAAGTTTGTCGGATTTGATGGATATTGTATGATTGTCGCAAGTCGCAAGTCGACAAATCGGTGGTGACTTTTGACTTGTGTCTTTCGACTGATTATGAGGAGACGGTATGCCAACGGAGATGGAAGAATACCTTTTTGATTTGCGTGGGTATTTGGTGTTGAAAAATGCGGTGGATAAATCGCATTTGGAAGAGTTGAATGCCATTTTAGATACGTATTTGGATATGGCGCCTGATACTTGGCGTGGGTGGGTGTATCGGGCCAATAACAATCCAGTGCGGCATTTGCACAATATTTTTGAGATGGGAGAACCATTTGAGCGGTTGATTGATCATCCTTCATGGATTGATCATTTGAATCGATTTGTGGGGGGCGATGATGGTTTGTTTATTGATGAGTCGTTTTTAGATGTGCGTAGCAAAGGTGGGGCAACCCGCATTCATTCGGGGGCACACAAGCGACGGATTCGCACTCAGTTTCGATTTCACAACAATGAATTTCGCTGTGGGCAGATTAACATTTTGTTTGCATTGAATGATATTGGCGATGGTGATGGGGCGACGATGGTGATTCCTGGCAGCCATAAGTCGAACCTCATACACCCAGCGATTCATGATCGCCAGAGTGGTGGAACTGCGCGGTCTTTGGATCATGTTCAGGAGGCTGTGCAGGTACAGCTTGAGGCAGGAGATGCCGCGTTTTTTGTAGATTGTTTGGCGCACGGTTCATCGGAGCGGGTGAATGAGGGCGAGCGTCGGATTGCCATTATTCGCTATGGCCCACATTGGGGCAATGACCGTTATGGCTTTCAACCCTCCCCTGAGTTGCTGGCACGGCTCACACCTGCGCGCAAAAAGATTGTGCAACCGTTGCCACCTCGAAGACCACCAGAATAAGGTATCGTATTTTATTTCAATAGTAATATTTTCAAGTGGACATCAACCAAGAGAGAGGATCAATATGGCCGATTCCGGAACTTTGAACGAAAATTATCAGGCACCCGCATTTGCCGACTTTAATCCTGCGCATTCTGCGCCGGGTTTATCTCCTGAGCGTTTGGCTCATTTGGACGAACACGGGTATGTGATTATTAACGATTTTGTGGACAGTCCCTGGATTCCCAAACTGAGGGAAGCCGGACGGCGCTTGATTAAGGCCTGTCAGCCCGAAGTGGGGTATGACATCATTGATACGTCAAAGGGATATGTTCATCGAACAGATGAGGATGAACCCTGGGCCATTCGAGGGATTATGCACCCCGCATTTCAGGAACCCGATTTTGCTGCGTTTCATGGATCGGATGAATTTATTGCGTTTTGTGAGTCTTGGTGCCAGGACTTTGATCGCGAGAATTTGGTGATGGGGCATCCCCTGTTGTGGGCAAATCCACGAACAAAATATAATTCGCTGAGTTGGCACAGGGATTTGCGATGGTGGGGAAGTGGTGAACGGGTGACATCACAAAGAGATGATCGGGCGACTAAACCAGAAGAATATTCTGAAGAAGTGGAGCGCAAGCGTTGGGAGCAAATTCGGGAAGACAATAAAAAAGCGATTGAGGAACGTAATGGTGTGAGTATGTTTCTTGCGTTGGTGGATGATGAATGCCACGAGTTGCTTCCTGGTACACACAACCGCTGGCGTACGCCACTTGAACACGATGTGTTGTTGCCTAAAAAGATAAAGGAAGCGGGGGTTCCTTATACGCCCAGTTGGAATGGTGAAGACCCATTGCCTGGTCAGGTCGCAATTCGTTTGAAAGCAGGCGAAGCTGTGATTCGGAATGGTGCGACGATTCACACGGGGCGCACGGTGCCAGGGCGAGAACGAAACACACTTTCAATTGGCTGGTCAAAGTGGAAGGGACCCTCTAACGAAGAACCCAAAGTAGAAGATGCACGGATGGCATGGCAATTAGATCCGACTGTTCGGGAGGCGTTGCCTCATGAGTGGATGAAAAAGGCTTGGGATCGCTGGGCCGTCACGCGGATCTTGGGTGATTCACTGGAAGACCGTTATGCACCCTGGGATATCAAGCAAATTAAGTCGGGTAAAGTTTTGGGCTGGCGCGGTGAATTGGAGAAAAAGGCCGCAGAAGCGGGCGAGAGTTGGGAGAAGTTTCAGACGTTGAATGATTGATTCTATACCGGATGGTAAAATAGAAAAGGGTTGTGCAAGATTGCACAACCCTTTTTTGCTTGTATGAATTTTTCGGGGATTTTGTAAGTTATTTTCATGTTTGGCTTATCTCTTGAAAAGAGATTGAAATGATTCTATTATTTTTTAATAAAATTATTTTCGAGAACATGAATTTATAAATTTTTTGTGGGCGTGGGAACCACGCCCACAAGATGATGATTGAAATGTGTCATTGGTTGGCTTCGACGACGTAGCCTTTGACTTTGTCGACGACGTTTATGAGGGGTTTGTTGTTGAGGTAGCGGGTCATGTTTTCGACGAGCACTTCCACGCGGCGTTCTTCGGTGTAGAGATAAGAGGAGCGCCACGCGGTGTGAGGAGTGATGACAACGTTATCCATTCGCCATAAAGGGTGGTCTTCGGGGAGGGGTTCCATTTCGAAGACGTCGAGGCCTGCACCAGAGAGTTTGCCATTTTCAAGGGCAACGGTGAGGGCTTTGAGGTCTACGACTTTGCCACGACCAATGTTGATGAGAATGGCACCTTGTTTCATGGCGGCAATGGCGGCACCGTCAATCATGTGGGCGGTTTCGTCGGTATGCGGCACACAAATGGCAACAAAGTCGGATTTGGCGAGCATTTGGTGAAGGTCTGCGGGAGAGTAGATGTGTTCGACGTAGTCGGGGGTACCTTTGGGGGCGGGGTCTACGGCGAGTACGCGCATGCCAAAGGCGTTGGCACGTTGGGCAACTGCAAGACCAATGCCGCCGAGGCCCACGATGCCCATTGTGGTGTTGCCGAGAAAGACCATGGGCACGTCGTCGTTTTTCCAACTGGCAGTGTGTTGGCGGCGGGCAAAGATGTGGGTGCCTCGGGCAAATGAAAGGACAAATGAAAAGACGTGGTCGGAGATAACGTCGCTGTAGATGCCGCGAACGTTGGTGAGGGTGAAGGTGCTTTGGCGCAGTTCGGGGTAGAAGAAGTTGTCCATTCCAGCGCGGCCACATTGCATCCATTTTAAGTTTTTGGCCGCTTGTAAGGTTTCAAGGCTGATGCTGCCGCCGTAGAAGATTTCGGCGTCGGCAATTTGGGTGCGCGCTTCGTCTTCTTCGTAGGTTTCAAAGACTTCGAGGCCCATTTCGCGGATTTTTTGGACGCCGGTTGCACGGAATTGTTTGACGTCTTCGGGGAGGTCGGCCACGGTTTCTACCCCTTCGGGGTTGGGCCAGCAGATGACGAGTTTCATTTTGGGTCCTTTACAATTTTAGATGTGTGTTGCTGGAATATGATTTTCCCAAATTGATCAATATGTTTTTTTAGGTCTGGATGTGTGATTTGCGCGTAAGCTTGCACATCAAATGTTTGGGGTAGAGGCAATTCATCAAGTTCGACAGCCAGTCTTCCAAGTGATAGCGTGTCAATGTTTCCAAATATGACCAGATCAATATCAGAGTAATTTTGGTGTTTGTTCATTGCCCGTGATCCGAACACGCGCACTTCTTCAATTTCAGAATATCCCTGAAAGACGTTGCGCAAGAGTGTGTGTATGTGTTCACTTAGACCAAACCTCATCATTCTACACTCTTTTCTTTTAATAGTAGATACACTTGGTCGATTTTTTTTACATAAGGGTTGGCTATTGCGTTGACTGCATTGTTGAATGTTTCTTTGTTGTAGGTATGGCTCATCAAGTTTCGATGTCCAAGCATTTCGATCCATTGCGTTCCATCTGTAATTATTTTTGCAGCAAATGCTTGTTTAATGACTTGTCTTGGTGTGATTTGCTCTAAAACAATACCTGTGTATTCGAGATAATCTTTAATCGTTTTCCAAGCGAGCTCAAAAGTATATTCAAAACGTTGAACAACACCCTCTTTTTCTAAGTCAGACATTTCTGAGAGTGGTTTGTCTTTGAATGTGCTTTTGAGCAATAAGAAGGCACGTTCAAAATTTTGAAATCGTTGTTTCCAACGTGTGTCGTCCACGACGTACCTCCACTCCGTTTATGGTTTTTACTGTGATCTATTGGGGTTACGACCTAATATACTAAAAGACCTGTGGTTTTTGCAACCACAGGTCTTTTTATCATTTGTCATTGTGTGCGAAAATTATTCAGCCGGTTGTTTGGTGATGCGCAAATAGGGCTTAATGGTGGTGTAGCCAGGGAAGCGCTTTGCGGCATCTTCGTTGGAGACAGCAGGTGAGATGATGCAGTCGTCGCCGGGTTGCCAGTTGACGGGGGTGGCCAGGCTGTGTTTGGCTGTGAGTTGAAGTGAGTCGATGACGCGTAAGATTTCGTCAAAGTTGCGACCTGTGGAGGCCGGATAGGTAATCATAAGTTTGATGGTTTTGTCTGGGGCAATGATAAAGACCGAACGCACGGTGAGTGTGTTGTCGGCTTTGGGGTGAATCATGCCATAGAGGCCTGCAATGGTGCGGTCTGGGTCGGCAATGATAGGGTAGTCGACGGTGGTGTTCTGAGTTTCGTTAATGTCGCCAATCCAGCCGTTGTGTGAGTCGAGTGGGTCTACGCTTACAGCGGCAACTTTGACGTTGCGTTTGGCAAATTCGTTACTGAGCTTGGCTACAGCACCCAGTTCGGTGGTGCATACGGGAGTGAAGTCGGCAGGGTGAGAAAAGAGTATGCCCCAGCCGTTGCCGAGGTAGTCGTGAAAGTTGATGGTTCCTACGGTGGTTTCTGCTGTGAAATTTGGCGCGACGTCGCCTAATTGGAGTGCCATGGATGTTCCTTTCTTGAAGCAAGAAAATATAGTTTTTGGCAAGGGAATATCATATTTATGCGAGGGGTAATATAACAGATATTGTGCGTGCGTCAAGCATTGTGGCAGGTTTGTAAAAGGGGCAGATACTTGTGCTGTTTGAGGGTGATTGACCCGATGAGAATGAAGTTGACCCCATTAAAAAAGGAACCTATCCTGTTGGGCAGATAAATAAAAACGGTCGATCATTCCTCTGAATCTTTCTAATTTGTAGACACATACAAAATGAGGATTCATTTAGAAAGGTGTATTATGAGCACGATTCATTTTGATAAGATCTCGATGTTTGCGCGCGAGCAAGAGCCAATTTCTGTGGGCATTCCATTTGCACAAGGTCAGTTGAAAGATGTGGCTGATTTTGGTGTGTTAAATGGCGATGAAAATGTACCCGTTCAAGTGGATGTGACAGGGCGTTGGGATGATGGGTCGGTGAAGTGGTTGATGGCACATTTTGAGGTGGATTTGCCAGGTAACCGTGCACACGATGTGTCGTTTGTGTGTGATGGATCCGTGGTGAATCCAACCCCCGATTTGGCGGTGAGTGTGACGGAGAAGTCAGAAGGGGTGGAGATTGATACGGGGGTGTTGAAGGTGGTCTGTGCGCGTGAAGGTTTTGATTTGTTTCGCCAAGTGGTGATGAATGGCAAAGAAGTATTTGGACCTGGTGCATTTTCTGGGTTTGGCATTGTGGATGATGCGGGGCATCGGTTTGAGACAGCGACGATTGATCAGGTTGAGGTGATTGAGACGGGCCCAGTTCGTGGATTGGTGGAGTTGTCGGGTAAACATACGGGTGAAGATGGTGTGTTGTTTGACTTTCGCATTGTGATTGAAGCGTGGGCAGGTAAGCCATTTTTGCGTGTGGATTATCAGTTTATCAACCGAGAAGATGCAAAAAGTGTGGATGTGTCTGCAATAGATCTCACGTTTCAGGCCAGCGGATCAGGTGTGCGTATGGCGTTGGGTGAGGGGCATTATCGCACGGGCGTGAAAGAGGGTGAAGGTGAGCAGGTTTTGAATGCAGAGGCGATTATTTATCAGGCAGTGGAACACGTGATGGAAGTGTTTTATGGTGATTTTTGGGCAGATTGGTGCGACGGTGAGAAGGGTGTGTGTGTGACGCCCTTTCAGGCACATCAGAATTTTCCCAAAGGATTGCGTGTTCACGAAGGTGGCATAGATGTGGGTATTTTGCCTGCGGGAGAAGGGCCCATTAAGATGTTGCAGGGAGTGGCAAAGACACATCGGATGCAGTTTTATTTTCACGATAAGAGTATGAGTTTGGACGATGTGGTGATTGCGTCGTTGCAATTTCAGTATCCCGATGTGGGTATGTTGTCTGAGGCGTGGTATCGCGACAGTGGTGTGTGGGAGAATTTGTTTCCTGAACGGACATGTCAACGCATTGAAGCAAACCTTATCGATGTGGCAGATGGTCGCAATCGGGGGTTGGGGATGATGCATTGGGGTGATGGGCCTGATCATGGTTACACCCAACAAGGGCGTGGTAAGGGTGATTTGGTATGGACGAACAATGAGTATGATTTTCCGCATTGTATGTTTTTGTTGTTTGCCAAAACGGGTGAACGACGGTTTCGCGATGTGGGGTTGGTGGCGGCGCAACATTGGATAGATGTGGATTTCTGTCACCATAGTGATGATCCAATGAAGATGGGTGGGCAACCGATTCATACGGCAGGGCATGTAACAGGTGGTGTGACACCTTCGCATGAGTGGACGGAAGGGTTGTTGGATTATTACCATTTGACGGGCAAACGTGAGGCATATGAAAAGGCCGTTTCGATTGCCGATAATATGCTCTACCAATTGGCATCGCCTAAATTTTCAAAATTGGGTGGTTTTGCCGCGCGTGAAACAGGTTGGGCGATGCGTGGGTTGATTGCGGTTTATAATGAGACAAAGGAACAAAAATATTTGGATGCGTGTACCAAAATTGCCGAACAATTTTTGGCTTGGAAAAATGACTTGGGCGCGTTTTTGGCACCTTATACATCACATTCGCAGGTGCGTGTGCCATTTATGATTTCGATTGCTGTCAATGCGCTTCATCGGTATTACACGGCCACAAAAGATGAACGTATTCCTGGGTTAATTGCCGAAGAGATGGGCGATTTGCTGGATTATTGTGTGATGCCTGATGGACGATTTTTTTATAAGGAATTGCCGAGTTTACACCGCCGTGCAGGAAGTTCACGCGAAATGGAAGCACTTTGTCATGCCTATGAGCTTTCGGGTGAAAAACGCTTTTTGGAGCAGGCTTTTCGGATGATGGAAGCGATGGTTGATCGTGGCATCAGTGGTAGTCGAGGGGGCAAGCGTATTGTGAAAGATTTGGTGGGGGATACCGTGTTGTTTGATGGGGCAGGGCCCAAGTCGTTTGCTTCGTTTTATGTGCCGTTTATGTCGGCTTATAAGACGCTGTCCGATGCAGGTGTGATGTCAAAGCTCAAATAGTATGGCAAAATTTTGAGTCGTGTTTCAGGTTTGTGTCTGAGACGCGAGGTGTTGATGGGTGTCATTTCATGCAATTTAAAAAGGCAATCATTTATGAGTACGATTCACTTTGATAAGATATCTAAACATGTTCGTGAAAAAGAACCCGTTTCTGTGGGCATTCCATTTGCACAAGGTCAGTTGAAAGATGTGGCTGATTTTGGTGTGTTAAATGGCGATGAAAATGTACCCGTTCAAGTGGATGTGACAGGGCGTTGGGATGATGGGTCGGTGAAGTGGTTGATGGCACATTTTGAGGTGGATTTGCCAGGTAACCGTGCACACGATGTGTCGTTTGTGTGTGATGGATCCGTGGTGAATCCAACCCCCGATTTGGCGGTGAGTGTGACGGAGAAGTCAGAAGGGGTGGAGATTGATACGGGGGTGTTGAAGGTGGTCTGTGCGCGTGAAGGTTTTGATTTGTTTCGCCAAGTGGTGATGAATGGCAAAGAAGTATTTGGACCTGGTGCATTTTCTGGGTTTGGCATTGTGGATGATGCGGGGCATCGGTTTGAGACAGCGACGATTGATCAGGTTGAGGTGATTGAGACGGGCCCAGTTCGTGGATTGGTGGAGTTGTCGGGTAAACATACGGGTGAAGATGGTGTGTTGTTTGACTTTCGCATTGTGATTGAAGCGTGGGCAGGTAAGCCATTTTTGCGTGTGGATTATCAGTTTATCAACCGAGAAGATGCAAAAAGTGTGGATGTGTCTGCAATAGATCTCACGTTTCAGGCCAGCGGATCAGGTGTGCGTATGGCGTTGGGTGAGGGGCATTATCGCACGGGCGTGAAAGAGGGTGAAGGTGAGCAGGTTTTGAATGCAGAGGCGATTATTTATCAGGCAGTGGAACACGTGATGGAAGTGTTTTATGGTGATTTTTGGGCAGATTGGTGCGACGGTGAGAAGGGTGTGTGTGTGACGCCCTTTCAGGCACATCAGAATTTTCCCAAAGGATTGCGTGTTCACGAAGGTGGCATAGATGTGGGTATTTTGCCTGCGGGAGAAGGGCCCATTAAGATGTTGCAGGGAGTGGCAAAGACACATCGGATGCAGTTTTATTTTCACGATAAGAGTATGAGTTTGGACGATGTGGTGATTGCGTCGTTGCAATTTCAGTATCCCGATGTGGGTATGTTGTCTGAGGCGTGGTATCGCGACAGTGGTGTGTGGGAGAATTTGTTTCCTGAACGGACATGTCAACGCATTGAAGCAAACCTTATCGATGTGGCAGATGGTCGCAATCGGGGGTTGGGGATGATGCATTGGGGTGATGGGCCTGATCATGGTTACACCCAACAAGGGCGTGGTAAGGGTGATTTGGTATGGACGAACAATGAGTATGATTTTCCGCATTGTATGTTTTTGTTGTTTGCCAAAACGGGTGAACGACGGTTTCGCGATGTGGGGTTGGTGGCGGCGCAACATTGGATAGATGTGGATTTCTGTCACCATAGTGATGATCCAATGAAGATGGGTGGGCAACCGATTCATACGGCAGGGCATGTAACAGGTGGTGTGACACCTTCGCATGAGTGGACGGAAGGGTTGTTGGATTATTACCATTTGACGGGCAAACGTGAGGCATATGAAAAAGCCATTGCAATTGCCGATAATGTGCTGCGACAATTGGCATCGCCTAAGTTTTCTAAGTTGGGCGGTTCACAAGCGCGTGAAACAGGTTGGGCGATGCGTGGGTTAATTGCAGTGTATAACGAGACGAAGGATGAAAAATATTTGGATGCGTGTAAGTTGATTGCCGAACAATTTTTGGCTTGGCGGTCTGAATTTGGTTCTTTTTTGGCACCCTATACGTCACATACACAGGTGCGCGTGCCATTTATGATTTCAATTGCTGTGAATGCATTATATCGCTATTACAAGGCCACAAATGATCATCGCATTCCCGATTTGATTGTGGAAGAAATGCGAGATGTATTACAAAATTGTGTGTTGGCGGATGATCGGTTTTTTTATAAAGAATTGCCAAGTTTGCATCGCCGCAGTGATTTTACATTGCAGATGGAAGCATTGTCCTATGCCTATCAATTGTCGGGTGACACACAGTTTCGCGATCATATTTTGACCATGATGCGGTCTATGATGAAGCGTGGGTTTGGTGGTGGCGGTGGTGGCAAGCGCATTGTCAAAGATATGGTGGGTGATACGGTGTTATTTGATGGGCCAGGGCCTAAGGTGTTTGCGTTTTTTTACATTCCATTTATGGTGGCTTATAAAACGTTGGCCGATGAAAATTTGTTGACTGAGTTTGAATACCGATCTATTTAAAGGGATTTTTTATGTCGAAACCACGTAATGTGCTTTTTATTCTTGCTGATCAATTTCGTGCAGACAGTTTGGGGTGTGTGGGGCATCCTGTTGTGAAGACCCCTCACTTAGATATGTTGGCGCGTGAAGGCACATTGTTTAAAGAATGTTTTGTGCAAACGGCACCTTGTGGGCCGAGTCGTATGTGTATGTATACCAGTAGATACCCTTGTTCAAACCGTTCGATTGGAAATAAGGTGCCGCTTATAGATGCACAAGAGAATTTGGGTATCTATTTGCGTGAAGCGGGTTATAAACCAGGGCAAATGGGGTATCAGGATTATGCGGTTGATCCGCGTATTTTGCCACCTGATGATTTCCGAACTTATACACCCAATTACGATAATTTTTTGCCTGGTTGGGATGTGTTGCTCGATCATGAATATGATTCGAAAGAGTATTTTGATTATTTGCGTACAAAAGGATATCCTGAGGAATTGTGCAATCATAAAGCCATTCATGAACCCAATGTACCGCCTGAAGGACCGGGCGAGCATTTGAGTATTCGGTATCCGGCACATTACAAGGAAGAGGATTGTGAGTGTCGTTTTATCACAAACCAAGCAATTGACTATATTGGTAAACGGCAAGCAGGTGGATGGGTGCTGAATATCAATTACATTAAACCCCACCCACCGCGTATTTGTTCGGCACCTTATAACGATATGTATGACCCTGCCGATATGCCAGAGGCAACGCGTCGAGAGGATGAGTTGCATTCGAAACATCCCTACTTAGAGCAGGTGCATCGCAAACCAACGCTGGTACCGGAACGAGATTTACGCGAGACCCAAGCGAATTATTGGGGGATGATTACGGAGTTGGATGCGTCGTTGGGTTTGTTGTTTGCATCATTAAAGGAAACGGGGCAGTGGGAGAACACGCTGATTGTTTTTTCATCGGACCATGGCGAATACTTGGGTGATCACTATTTGACGGGAAAAGGTCAGCTTTTTGATGGCACGATGCGTGTGCCATTGATTGTGCGCGATCCATCACCCGAAGCCGATGTGACCCGCGGACAACAGTTAGATGGTTTTGTAGAATCCATTGATCACGCACCTACCATGTTAGACTATTTGGATATACCGATTCCTGATCGGTTTCAGGGAACCAGTGTGTTGGGGCGAATTCGAGGTGAGACCTATGTAAAAACGGAGATACACTATGAAAAGGATATCCGTGGCGAAGTGGCTCATATCATTGACGATCCTGATCGGGCACTGATGTGGGTGGTGAGAGATAACAACTATAAATATGTCCAATTTGGCGATGAGGCCATTCCACCGCTGTTGTATGATTTGAAAGCCGATCCTGATGAGTTTCATAACTTGGCTGATGATCCTTCGCATATGCCCACTATTTTAGCATATTGCCAAAAGCTTTTGCGTTGGCGTATGAAACACGAAGACCAACGCATGATTCATTGGTATGCGCACTATCAGTCATAAAATAAAGCCAAGCAGGCACAGCACACGATTGCATCAAATAATAAGTAGCATGTCACAAAATAACAATTCCTTCCAACTCTGTTTTTAAAGGTTTTTTTATGTCATCGCGTCCTCTTTATTCACGATTAGACCTCGAAACGCTCAAAACCTTCTCACGCGATCAAGTTTTAGAGGTTTTTGGCTCTTTTGACGAACGCACCGTAGACAAGAACCAATTTGTATTGCAGGTTGCGACACTTTTGGATCCAAAGCGCGTTTCGGGGTTATCCGAAGCGATGGCTTTAGGTGATACGGATGCGATTACACAAGCCGTGTTACATGTATGTAAGGGGGAACGTGCAACAGTCTCTGCTGAGGCAAATGATGAAACACTGCATTTGGCAGAAGATGTGCTCACACATAAGTTCAAATTTTATTCCGAAACCCATCAATTGCCCCATGATTTGGATTGGGATTTTAACCCAGGCACCGCACATTGGTCACACGATTTAAACCGTTTTTCATATTTGGGTATTTTAAATCGTGCCTATTTTGCAACAAAAGATGAACGGTTTTCTCAAAAGGCCATTGGGTTGATTTTGGATTGGATTGACAAGTGTGAGATTGAACGCTGTTTTGAGGGCACACCGTATGTATTTGGTTCTTATTTGAACAATGCCATTCATTGTGCGGGTTGGGCGCGTTGTGTGCAAATGTTGTTGCCCGAAGGGCAGGTATCTGGTGAAGCCTTATTGCGCATTTTGAAGTCGTTACACGATCAGATTGCATATTTGGAGGTGGTGACCAATGGGCATGCGGGCAATTGGCCCACCATTGGGTGCCAGGGTATTTTACAAACCTTGGCGGCTTTGCCGGTGTTTCGCGATACAGACAGATGGATTGATTATTGTATTGAAACGCTGGCCAAACAAATAGACGCACAAATTTTACCCGATGGTGTGCAAGATGAACTGACGCCTCATTATCATGCGGTGGTGGTGAATAATTTACTTACTGCGTGTGAGAGTTTGAAGGTGTTGGGGCGTGAATTAAATGGGCAAACGTTGGAGACATTGCGCAAGTTGGTACATTATCAGCAGCAAACGGTGGTGCCCAATGGGTCTGCCCAAGTGGCGTTTAATGACAGTGACCCCGAGGCGGTGCCTAAAATTGTAGATCGTTTAAAAGCATTGGGCATGGACGATTATATTTCAGATCCCAATCAGTTGGGGCCCGAAGCCTTTCCGTATGCGGGTGTTGCTTTTTTGCGCCAAAAAGCAACAGATGGCGATTTGTATTTGGCATTTGATGGGGGGCCATTTGGGCGATCACATCAGCACGAAGATAAGTTGGGTTTTTGGCTTTATGCTTATGGCCGCAGTTTGATTGTTGATCCTGGGCGTCATTTGTACGACAATTCGGAAGCGTCTTACATACCGTATTTGCGAACGACGCAGGCCCATTCGACCATAGTGGTAGATGGTGAGGGGCAAAACAGCCGCGCCAAACGCGATACATGGATTGCCAAAGCACCAGGGTCGTTGACGTTTTCGATGTCAGAAGGTGAAGTGCGTGCATCATCGGCTTATGATTTGGGATATGGCTCAGACAATGCGATTGCGGTGGTTCATCAGCGCGAAATTGTGTTTGTGCAAGAGAAGTTTTGGATGGTGTTTGACCGGGTGGTTGGTGAAGGTGAACACACGCTTGAGTCGCGTTTTCACTTTTACCCTGGTGATGTGGCAGTGGAAGGTTCTCGGGCGATGACACAGTATGACGATGCCAATGTGTTGTTGTGGTCGTCCAGTGATTGGGATGATGTGCATGTAGAAAAAGGACAGGAAAATCCACGCAGTGGTTGGTATTCGGCAAGTTACAGCCTGATTGAGCCAGCACCGTGTTTGTCATTGTTTTGTCAGACAATTTTGCCATTTACGTCGGCAACCTTGTTGTTGCCCTATCAAGGACAGAAAGTGCCTCACGTGCAGTTTGAGGCACATGATCGGGGTGCAACGGTCAGGTTAAATGGTGAAACAATAGATGTGCAGACGACATTGATATGATTTTTTGGGCGTTTGGGTATGTATAAAAGGTCAGCCACACAGATGGGGTTGGCCTTTTGTTTTGCCTGATATTGACCAGCGGAAAGGGTCTGAAGTATGTTTTAAGGATAAAGGCATTTCCAAACAAGATCCAAAGATCAGGTGGTGAAGCGATGAATGAATTAACGGGTGTTGAACGCATTGGCAACATTTTAAGCCACAAACCTGTCGATCGCATTGGTTTGTATGAACATTTTTGGGGCGATACGCTTAAGAAGTGGCAAGGGAGTGGGCATATTGGTGAACAAGAAGATTTGGCCACGCACTTTGGGTTTGATATGGCTTCTTGTTGGGCGTTTAATATGGTGGCCGATTTGGATTTTGTACCCGAGGTGATTGAAGAGACCGATGAGACGATTTTGACACGCGATGGCAATGGGGCACTATTGCGGCGACACAAGTTGCACAATGCCACACCTGAGCATGTGGATTTTGCTGTAAAGGAACGGACGGCTTGGGAAGAATTGGTGAAACCGCACCTGGTTCCTTCTCGTGCGCGCATCAAGTTTGATGCATATCAAGAGGCCAAACGCAACAGCCAAGACCACGATCGTTTTTTTTGCTGGGCAGGTGTCAATGTGTTTGAGTTGATGCATCCTGTGTGTGGGCATGAATATATGTTGATGGGCATGGCTTTGGACCCCGATTGGATCAGCGACATGGCCCATACCTATGCCGATTTGACCATTGCGTTGATGGAGATATTGTTTGCTGAGGCAGGAAAGCCCGATGGTGTGTGGTTTTATGAGGATATGGGATTTAAGCAACATCCCTTTATGTCTCCTGCTATGTATCAGGCATTGATACAACCTGCACACAAAAAGACCATTGATTTTGCCCACGCGCAGGGTTTGCCTGTGGTGATGCATTCGTGTGGCTTTATTGAGCCGTTGTTGCCTCATATTGTGGATGCTGGCATTGATTGTTTGCAGGTGATTGAAGTGAAAGCTGGGATGGATTTGTTGCGAATCGCCAAAAATTTTGGTGATCGTATTGCTCTTTGTGGTGGTATGGATGCACGCAATTTGGTGTCGAATGACCAAGGTGCCATTTTGGCTGAGTTGGAGGAGAAGGTGCCAGTGGTGAAAAATATGGCGGGTTATATTTTACACTCGGATCATTCTATTCCAACCACAACAGATTATGAGACGTATCGCTTTTTTGTAGATAAAGGTTTAACATTGGGCCAGTATCATTGAGTTGGATCAAAGATGAGAAATAAAGGAGGTCCGATAAACCGGCCATATATCTGATGGTCGGTTTATTTGTGTTGGTCAAATGGAAGTGTTATAGATAGGTGGTGTATGTGTGATGAACGTGGGATTGAATTTTGATTGACTTTACATACTTCTGTTTATATATCGTGGGTTCAACAAACAGAACCTGTTGTTTCACTTTAGGGAGGTTATGGGTATGAAATTGGTAACGTATGCCGTAGGTGGTCAAGAAGCTTTGGGTGTTGTGGTTGCAGATGATCAGGTTGTGATCAATTTGGCCGCAGCAGATAAAGCATTGGCGCAGTCTGAAAAACGCAAAGTCCATCCGTTTTTTACGGATATGATGACGTTGTTAGAAGCAGGTAATAAAGGGCGTGTGGCGGCCAAAAAAGCAGTGGTTGCCGCTGAGGCGAAATTAAAAAAACCAGATGGTAAAATGAGCTTTGCCATTGGCAAGGTGAAGCTTCGATCGCCTTTGATGCCCCGAAAGGTGTTGGCACTTGCAGGTAATTATCGCGACCATATTGAAGAAGGTGGTTCGATGATGTCAAAACAAGATGCTGAAACCCCCCGCATTTTTATGAAACCTCCCACATCAACAGTGATTGGGCCGGGTGAGAAGATTTTGATTCCACCGGTTGCTAATGGGGTAGATTGGGAAGGTGAGTTGGCGGTGGTAATGGGCCGCAAGGCCAAGGGGATAAAGGCCAAAGATGCGCTGAAGTATGTGGCAGGCTATACGGTGATGAATGATGTGTCTGAGCGCAAATTGTTGATCAAAAAGCGCAGTGCTACCCGTGATCGCGATGCCTTTTTTGATTGGCTCAATGGCAAATGGTTGGATACATTTGCGCCTATGGGACCTTGGATTGTGACGAGTGATGAGATCAAAGATCCACAAACCTTGGATATCAGCACCTATGTAAATGGAGATCGCAAGCAGCACAACAATACTGGGCAGATGTTGTATAAGGTAGCCGATATTATTGAATATGTGTCGACCATTATCACCCTGGAGCCTGGTGATGTTATTTCGACGGGTACGATTGCGGGGGTTGGCAATACAACCGGTACTTATATGCAACCTGGTGATCTGGTGGAGATTGAAATATCGAAGATTGGTCGCTTAAAGAACCCTGTGGCAGCAAGTAAAAAGTAGTTTCTTTTTTTAATAATTTGGGTTTGAAGAGATAAAATTTCATGCACGATTCATATACCCAATGCCAACCCCCCTCAGTATCTAAGACACAGAGGGGGGTTTTCATGTTGTTACTTGAAGAAATGAAATTACACTTCTGGTAAGGCAAAGGTATCGCCTGTTTTTTCAATCCAGTTGGCGAGTTCTTTTTGCAGTTCTTCGCGTTTTTCGTTGTGGGTGTCGAGAAAGGCGAGGTTGAGCGTTTCGTAAGGGTCTTCATTAAGATCAAACATGACCAAGGGTTGGCCCTCGAGGCACACATATTTCCAACCGTCGTTGGTGCGAATACCTCGCCAGGTACGGTTAAGGCTTTGAAAGCGTTTGCGAACACATTGTTGGATATAAGCGGAGGTGGGTTCTGTTTTGGGTGTTGGACGATTGGGTATGACATGGTGCGAAAAATCGGTGCCTTCCATCCAATCGGGCACATCAATGCCACATAAGCCCAAGGAGGTGGGGGCAAAGTCGACGTGATTAAAGGGGGCATTGCTGTGTTCTTGTACGCGTTTGCCTCCAGCGGGTAAGACAATACATGGAATACGCACGGCTTCTTCGTAAGGATTGCTTTTTCTAAAATGTCCGTGTGAGCCATGTGAATCGCCGTGATCTGAAAAAAAGATCACGTGGGTATTGTCAGATAGGCCTTCTTCTTCAAGTGTGTCCAAAATGCGACCCAAGTTATAATCGAGGTTTTCTATTTGTGCATAATAACCTGCGAGGTCTTTACGTGCAGGGTCTTTTACGCGTGGAATATCGGGTACATTGGGGCGCATTTGAATGGATTCTGGGCTGTAATTTTTTTCGTATTCGGGTGGGGCCACATACGGGTCATGGGGGGGTTGGACGGATAGGACACCAAAGAAGGGATTGCCACCTTTTTGTTTTTTGATGAAATCTATGAAGCGGTTGGTAAGGGCATCTGTTTCGTAGATTTCGAGTTTTTCGGCCAAGGGGTCGGTGTCGTCTCGCCCATCTTGGTCGTGTCCATGTATCCAGCAGTTGTACTGGGCGTTGTTGTTTTCATAACCAAGCCATACGTCAAATCGGCCACGGTTTTCTTTGGGAACATGAATGAGTTTGTTGCTGCCTGTGAGATGCCATTTGCCAATGTAGCCTGTTGTATAACCTGCATCGTTGAAAGCGTCGGCAATGGTTGGTAGGGTAATATCGAGTTCTTGGGGTGTTTTTTGTACGGCTCGATGCACATATCGACTGGTCATGAGGGCCCCGCGAAAGGGGGTGCACCACGGGCAACCCGAAATGGCATGGTAAAAAGGCACCCCTTGCGCGGCCATGCGATCTATGTTGGGGGTGCGGGCATTGGGGTCGCCCATATAGCCTGTGGCTTGTGCGCGATGTTGATCGCCAAAGATCCATATGACGTTGGGTTTCATATGTGATTCCCTTTATATGATGTGGTTGCAGACATTTGGTGCGTTGGGTGAATGTGATGGGTGATTTTGGGGCGTGGGCAATATAGGTGATCCGTTTCGATACGTCAATGTTTGACATGTTTTTTTATTGGGCGTGTCGCATTGTCTGGAGATATCTGTGTGTGTTTTTGAACACTTAGACTTTTGTGCTTGATCTCAATTCTGTTTTGGGATATTTTGGAGGCCAAATCCATTGTAATGAGACCTTTTGAAAAGGGTGGTGTGATGCGTGGTTCGTATTTGTTGCGCAGCCGATTGTTGATCGGTTTTCTTTTGTTTGTATTTACGGGGTGTGAATATTTTCAGACAGATAAACGCGAGTTGGTATATGTGACTGCAACAGTGTTAAACTTGCGTGATCACCCCACAACAAAGTCCAATGTGGTGGGGCGATTGAAGCGCGGACAAGAATTGGCCGTCATTGAAAAAGGGGATGGGTGGTTGCACGTGCAATTGGAAGATGAGACAACAGGATGGGTACATGGCGACTATGTAGGCGATGCGGTATCGGTGCGCGAGGCATTGCAAAAAGATTTGGCGCACAGATCAACTACAAGCAAGCCGCGTGTGCGTCAACAACCCGTTCCAACACCTGAAAAGACCACCCTATCTACACCCAAATCGTCGGATGAGATGGTCATTGACGATATGATGGAAGGGTTACCCGACGATTTGCCGTTGGAAGAGATGGACCCCTTAGAAGGACAGCCGCGTTTTATGGGGGCAGCGGTTGCTGGGCAAGTGGTGGTGGAATTTTGGGGGCCAGAAACCGATTTGCAACGGGCCGAGATTATGGTGTCTACAGTTGACGTTTCGGATGCCGATTTGCATCGCAATGCCGATTTTGTGAGAACATTTGTTCAAAACGCAATTCCTCAATGGAAGCGCGATACGGATTGGGTGGTTGATTTTTTAAAGGGGCTTTCAAGCAAAGACAAAGGTCAGGGTGGGTTTGATACAAAGGGCAAAACGGTACGATTTTTGTTTATTAAACCGTTGGGTGCTATTCGTGTGACCATTGAGAAAACGTGATTGCAGAAATAAATTAGGTTCACAAAAAATGGGGAGACGATTAGATCGTCTCCCCATTTTATTGCTATAAAAGATATGAATTACTTCTTCTTGTCATCTACCACTTCAAATTCAGCATCTACAGCGCTGTCATCAGAATTGTCACCACCGGGTGCTTCTGGGCCACCAGCTTGGCCTTCGGCGGCAGCTTGTTGATAAAGCTCACTGGCAATTGCGTGCCATACTTTTGTGAGGTTTTCGGTGGCTGATTTGATGGTGTCGATATTATCGCCTTTGAGGGCATCTTTTACTTTATCGACGGCTTCGGTTACTTTGGCCTTCGATTCTGCGCTGACCTTGTCACCCATTTCTTCAAGCTGCTTTTCGGTTTGATGTACTTGTTGTTCAGCTTGGTTCTTGGTTTCAATGGCTTCGCGTTTCTTTTTGTCTTCGGCGGCATTGGCTTGTGCATCGTTGACCATTTTTTCTACTTCTGCGTCTGAAAGACCAGAGGAGGCTTCGATGCGAATATTTTGTTCTTTGTTTGTGCCTTTGTCTTTGGCCGAGACATTTAAGATACCGTTGGCATCAATGTCAAAGGTGACTTCAATTTGAGGCACACCACGTGGGGCAGGCGGAATGCCATCGAGATGGAACCGACCAATGGTGCGGTTGTCAACGGCCATTTCTCGTTCGCCTTGTAAGACGTGGATTTCAACCGACGGTTGGCTGTCTGCTGCTGTTGAAAAGACTTCGGTCTTTTTGGAAGGGATGGTGGTGTTGCGCTCAATGAGCTTTGTCATCACGCCACCCAATGTTTCGATGCCGAGAGACAAGGGCGTTACATCAAGCAAGAGCACGTCGGTGACATCACCGGCCAATACACCAGCTTGAATGGCTGCGCCAATGGCGACCACTTCGTCGGGATTCACACCTCTGTTGGGTTCTTTGCCAAAGAGCGACTTGACCATTTCTTGAATTTTTGGAATGCGCGTGCTGCCACCCACCAAGATGACTTCGTCAATTTCGGAAGTAGACAACCCCGCATCTTTAATGGCTTGCAAACAAGGTTGTTTGGTGCGCTCAACCAAATCGTCGACCAATTGTTCAAACTTGGCGCGTGTGAGTGTCACGTTTAAGTGCTTAGGACCCGATGCATCTGCCGTGATAAATGGCAAGTTAACGTCGGTTGATGATGAACTGGACAGCTCGCACTTGGCTTTTTCTGCAGCTTCTTTTAAGCGTTGCAAGGCCATGGGGTCTTTGCGAAGATCAACGCTGTTTTCTTTCATAAATTCTTGGGCCAGCCAATCGATAAGGCGTTGATCAAAGTCATCGCCACCCAAGTGGGTATCGCCATTGGTCGATTTGACTTCAAAAACACCATCGCCCAATTCGAGAATGGAGATATCAAAAGTACCACCACCCAAGTCATAAACAGCAATTTTTTCGTCTTTCTTTTTGTCCAAACCATAAGCTAAGGCAGCGGCTGTGGGTTCGTTGACGATACGCAAGACTTCTAAGCCCGCGATTTTACCTGCATCTTTGGTGGCTTGACGTTGGGCATCGTTAAAATAAGCAGGAACGGTGACCACGGCTTGGGTAACAGATTCACCGAGATAATCTTCGGCGGTTTGTTTCATTTTTTGAAGCACCATAGCTGAAATTTCGGGTGGGGTATAAGTTTTGTCATCCAATTCAACCGCAGCCAAATTGCCCATACCGCTCACGACTTTATAAGGCACTTCTGAAATTTCATTGCTGACTTCATTGTATTGACGGCCCATGAACCGTTTGATCGAATAGATGGTTTTGCCTGGGTTGGTCACCGCTTGGCGTTTGGCCACTTGGCCAACCAAACGTTCGCCGTCTTTGGCAAATGCAACCACTGAAGGTGTTGTACGGCCCCCTTCAGAGTTTGGAATAACAACAGGGTCGCCACCTTCCATTACGGCCACACAAGAGTTTGTTGTTCCTAAGTCGATACCTATTACTTTTCCCATAGTTGTGCTCCTTTAGAGTAATCACGACAAAACCTGATTGGTATATCAGGATATCAGATCCTGATCCGATGATTTTGTATTTGTTTTGTCGTTGTTTATGCGGCGTCTTTTTTGGTTGATTTTTTAGAGTCTGATTTTTTAGAGTCTGACTTTTTGCTTTCTGTTGAACTGGAACTGCTTGAAGATGTATCTGAATCTTTTTTGGCAGCACTTTTGTAATTGTCGCTGCGATAGTCTGTAATATAGAAGCCAGAGCCTTTAAAGAGCAATCCTGCACCACCGCTGATGAGGCGTTCTACCTTGCGCTTGCCACATTCTGGACATTTGCGAATGGGTTTTGCGGTGATGGATTGAAAGGCTTCAAACTGGTGTTCACAGTCGGGGCAGGCATATTCATAAGTTGGCATAAATAAAACCTTTTACGGGTTGAATGGTTAATAGGGATCATGGTCGTGCATGTGTTGAGCAACAAGCATACCATGTTTGTGTGTGTTTTTAAGATATTGTAAATAAATAATTTGTGATTTTTTTCATGAAAAGTGAATAACTGCCATGCAATTCTTGCATTCATTTTGTCATACATGTTTGTCATATTGGCAGTAGGGGGCATAAAATAAGCGGGTTGCCTGGCAGATGCAACCCGCTGGTATTTATTCATGCTTTTGATGGGAGACGAAAATTTTCGTTTTTATGCTGCGCCTTTGACGGCTTTGACCACGCCTTCTGCGGCTTCTTGAAGCCCACGTGCCACAGTGAATTTAAGGCCTGAATTTTCTAAAATTTGTGCACCCTCTTCTGCATTGGTGCCTTGGAGGCGAATCACAAGTGGCACTTTAATGGTCATGGTTTCAAGAGCTGCTAAAATCCCTTCGGCTACCAAATCGCAACGCACAATGCCACCAAATATGTTGATGAGTACGGCTTTGACATCTTTGTCGGATGTGAGTATCTGAAAGGCATTTTTGACGCGTTCAACATTGGTGCCGCCGCCTACATCGAGAAAGTTGGCAGGTGATGAGCCCGCATATTTGATGATGTCCATGGTGCCCATGGCAAGGCCAGCACCATTGACCATGCAACCGACTTCGCCATCGAGCTTGATGTAGTTGAGTGCAAATTTTGAAGCCTCTACTTCCAGTGGATCTTCTTCGTCTGTATCGCGCAGTTCTTGAAGGTCTTTGTGGCGATAGAGGGAATTGTCGTCGAAATTTAATTTGGCATCTAAGGCCAATACGTCACCTTGTTTGGATACAACGAGGGGATTGATTTCTGCCAAGGAGCAGTCGGTGGCCACATAGGCATTGTAAAGGGCTGTAATGAATGCCACGCCTTGTTTGACTTGATCTCCTTCGAGGCCCAAATCCATAGCCAAACGACGGGCTTGAAAGGGTTGTAACCCCACACCGGGATGAACGACTTCTTTGAGTATTTTTTCGGGCGTTTTGGCGGCCACTTCTTCAATGTCCATGCCACCGGCTTGTGAGGCCATAATAACGAGGCGCGATTGGGCGCGGTCGAGCACGATGCCCAAATACAGTTCACGGGCGATGTCAGTGCCTGCTTCTACCCAAACGGATTTTACTTTTTGACCCCCTGGGCCTGTTTGGGGTGTGATGAGGTTCATGCCCAAAATGTCTGTGGCGGCTTGTTTGGCAGCGGCAGCGTCTTTAACAACTTTAACACCGCCTCCTTTGCCACGTCCACCGGCGTGAATTTGCGCTTTGACCACCACAGTGCCACCGAGGTCTTGGGCTATTTTTTCGGCTTCTTCGGGGGTGGTTGCAAGGCCGCCCTTGGGAACGGGGACACCAAAGGTTTTGAGCACTTCTTTGGCTTGGTATTCGTGAATTTTCATGGTGTGGCTCCTTCTTTATGTGTTTGGTTGGGAGCTTTTACGACATTTTGTTGTTTACGAGCTTTTTGTTTTGCCTACGGCGGCCTACTTTTTCAACAGCCAAAAAAGTAGGCAAAAAGGCTGCCCCTGCGGGGGGCTTTAAATTTTGTTCAGTGTTTTTACGAACCTTTACCACCCTCACCTGCCCGTGCCGTTCCCACACCCATCCTCGCGTTCCACGCGCCACCCTGCCCACACATCCATACCTCTCCAACTGCACAACGGCCCACACCACCGTGGGTGGGATTGAAGTTTTTTAAATTCTTAAATCACTGCCATCCATTTCGGCGGGTTTGGTAATGCCAAGTAAGCCGAGTAGGGTGGGGGATACGTCGCGCAAGGCACCGCCTTCTCTGAGTTTGCCAGTGAAGGTGGGATCGACTAAGACAAAGGGTACGGGGTTGGTGGTGTGTGCGGTGTGGGGTTCGCCCGTTTCATAGTGCAACATTTGTTCGGCATTGCCATGATCGGCGGTGACAATGGCGGTGCCACCTATTTTTTCGATGGTGTTTAAAACGCGACCCAAACATCCGTCTACGGTGTTTACGGCTTTGATGGCGGCTTCGAGAATACCTGTGTGGCCCACCATGTCGGGGTTGGCAAAGTTGCAAATGGCGGTGTTAAATTGGCCCGACTCAATGGCGGCAATGAGTTTGTCCGCCACTTCGGGTGCGCTCATTTCGGGTTTGTGGTCATAAGTGGGTACGTCTTTGGGCGATTGGACCATGATGCGTTCTTCACCATCAAAAGCTTTTTCTTCTTGGCCATTAAAGAAGAAGGTGACGTGTGCATATTTTTCGGTTTCGGCAATGCGAAGTTGTGTTTTGCCTGCTTGTGAGATGATTTGCCCGCAGATATTGGGCATGTTTTGTGAGAGCTCTTCGGGTGAATAGGCCACGCTGGTGACGGGCACATCGGCTTCATATCGGGTTAATGTTGTGTAGTGTACTTTGGGGCGTTTTGCCCGTTTGAAACCGTCAAAGTCATCCAGCACAAAAGCGCGTGTGATTTGCCGCGGGCGATCGCCTCTAAAATTGAAGAAGATCACGGAGTCGCCATCGTTTACTTGAGCAAGGGCTTTGCCGTTTGTGTCTGTCATGATAACGGGTTTGACAAATTCGTCTGTTTCTCCGCGGTCGTAGGCATTTTGCATGGCCTGAACGGGATCGGTTTCTGAGATGCCATCGCTGTGTGTGAGCAGGTCATAAGCCAGTTGGGTGCGTTCCCAGCGTTTGTCGCGGTCCATGGCATAGTAGCGACCGCAGATGGATGCGACTTTGCCCACGCCTGCCGATTTGCACATCTCGAGCAGTTCGCGCATGCGATGAATACCACTTTGGGGTGGGGTGTCGCGGCCATCGGTGAAGGCGTGAATGAATACTTGCTCGTTGGTTAAACCCCGCGCGGCGGCCATTTTAATGAGGCCATCGTAATGGCTGGGCCAAGAGTGGACGCCACCGTCTGAAACAAGGCCAATAAAATGGAGTTTTTGTTGGGTGTTTTTGAGGCGATCCATGGCACCGATGAGGGCTTCGTTTTGAAGCAAGCGACCATCGCGCACACGGTCATCTACTTGGGTCATGGCTTGCATAACGGTGCGACCGGCACCCAAGTTGAGGTGCCCCACTTCGGAGTTGCCCATGAGGTTGTCGGGCAAACCCACCGCTCGGCCAGACGTGTTGAGGGTGGTGTGGGCATATTGTGACCAAATGCGGTCCATGGTGGGGGTGTTGGCCAATGCAACGGCATTGTAATCTTTGCGTGGATTGAGGCCCCAACCATCGAGAATAATGAGCGCAGAAAAACGAGAATCAGACATAATCATCCATTGGAAATTGTATTTTAAATAAGGAAAGCGAGTTGTCAAAAGCGATCACTTTTTATAATCGTTTGAGCGTTTGAAAATAAGGCTTTAAGCAGATAATAGCAAATTAAAATACGGTGGATATGATGTGTTGCTGTGGGATTGTGGGGGATTATCGTTTATTGAGGGTGGTGTAAATGATGGGTGAAATATTGGGTGATGGCTTGGTGAAATGTTTTGATAAGTGGGCTGGCCATGGTGGAACTGCGCCCGACCAAGCTGATGGGGCGGGTTAAGCTGGGGTGTGGAAAGTGAATAAGTGTGTTGGTGGGTACGGCCAGTGCTTGGGCAACACCAATGGGTACAAGGCCATGCCCCAAACCTGCACGTGCCATTTGTGCAATGCTGGCAAAGGATTGTACGGTTTGTGCCACTTCGAGCTTAAAGGGCCATGCATGAGCATGGTCACGCAGGCGGCGGGCCAGACAACGCCAGGTGACGGAATGGGGTTCTATGGTTAACACGGGCAATGTGGCTTGTGTGTTGAGATCTATGGGATCTAAGTTGGATGGCACAATGACCATGGGTTCTTCATAAAGCAATTCTGTTTTGAGCTCGGGTGTGTCGCGTTGCTCGCTGGTACACAAGGCTAGCATATATTCACCCGATCGGACTTGGTCTATGACCACGGGGCTGCGGTGGGTGTTGACGGTAAATTCGAGGTCGGGTATGGTGGTGCGCACTTGGGCAAGCAGTTTGGGCCCCCATGAGCACAATATGGATTCGGAAATGCCAATGACAATGCGCCCACCTTGGGCTGGTACATTGTCTGCAATGGCGTCTTTGAGGGCTGTGAGAAAGGGACGCGTTTTTTCGAGCAAGCGCATGCCTGCGGGTGTGAGGCGTACTTTTCGGCCAATGGGCTCGATGAGTTTTTGACCGGTCTCTGCTTCAAGCGTTGCAATGCGTTTGCTGACAGCCGATTGGGTAATGCGCAAGCGGGTGGCCGCATGTGTCATTGTGCCTGTTTCTGACAAGGCAGATAGAGCTTCAAGGTTGGCAATCATGGGGCTACTCGTTTTGAATTGTTCGCTTAAAAATGTAGGATTTATAGGACTGGTGGTTTTTATTATTCCCTTTGGGAATGTATATGAGTATTACTATTCGCTTTTTTAATTTATTTGAAGGTATATATTTCAGATATAAACGGCAAGTTATAATAATGGAATGCTTAAATCGCGCTTGAAAACGCATTCAAGTCATGCTATTTTAACAACTTGTGGTTTGATCAATAGGGTTTAAGCCGAAAAATCGAAACCATCATTCACATTATTTATTATGAGGGTATCAAACATGAGTGATCACAATCCTCTCAATTCTCGCGATACACTAAAAACATCGGGCGGTGATGTAGCGATTTATCGGCTGGATCAATTGGAGGCCGATGGGATTGGCCCCGTGTCGGGCTTGCCTTATTCGGTTAAAGTGTTGCTTGAGGCCGCTTTGCGGAATTTTGATAATTACCAAGTACAAGAAGAAGATGTGAAAGGGTTGGCCAATTGGAATGCCACCAATCCTGAGGCTGTGGAAATTCCATTTAAACCCGCTCGGGTTGTGTTGCAAGATTTTACGGGTGTGCCATCGTTGGTTGATTTGGCTGCTTTGCGCTCGGCCATGGGGCGTATGGGTGGTGATGCCAAACGCATTGAACCTTTGATTCCTGTTGATTTGGTGGTTGATCACTCGGTACAGGTGGACAGTTTTGCCAATATTGATGCGGTGCGCAAAAACGCCGAGATCGAATTTGAGCGCAATCAAGAGCGTTATGAGTTTTTACGTTGGGGCTCCAATGCATTTGAAAGCTTTCGCGTGGTACCCCCCATGACGGGTATTGTGCATCAGGTCAATTTGGAATATTTGGCCAAGGGTGTGATTGCGCGCAATGGCGAAGCTTTTCCAGACAGTTTGGTGGGTACCGATTCTCATACAACGATGATTAATGGTTTGGGTGTGTTGGGATGGGGTGTGGGTGGTATTGAAGCCGAAGCGGTGATGTTGGGGCAACCTATTTATATGCTGACCCCTGAAGTGGTCGGTTTTAGACTGATTGGCCAATTGCCCGAAGGCACAACAGCCACAGACTTGACATTGACGGTTGTGCAAATGTTGCGTGCAAAGGGTGTGGTGGGCAAATTTGTTGAGTTTTTTGGTACGGGTTTGAGTGGGATGCCTTTGGCCGACCGTGCAACTATTGCCAATATGGCACCTGAGTATGGCGCCACAATGGGTTTCTTCCCTATTGATGCTGAAACGTTGCGCTTTTTGGCCCGCACAGGTCGCACAAAAAATGAAGTGGATTTGGTTGAGCGATATGCCAAAGAGCAGGGCATGTTCCGCACTGATGAATCGCCAGAACCTAAGTATACCGATACCTTGGAATTGGATTTGAGCACGGTGGTGCCCAGTTTGGCAGGGCCCAAACGACCACAAGATCGGGTGGCCTTGGTGGATATGAAAGGTGCATTTGACAAAGCGTTGGCGGCACCTGTTGGCAACAGTGGTTTTGGATTAGACAATGAAGCCACCAAGCGCAAGGCCACTGTGGCGATGAATGGTCAGGCCGAAATTGGTCATGGTGCTGTGGTGATTGCGGCGATTACGAGTTGTACCAATACGAGCAACCCATCGGTAATGATTGGAGCCGGCTTGTTGGCTAAAAAAGCCGTTGCCAAGGGTTTGAAAGTGCCGTCTTATGTGAAAACGAGTTTGGCACCCGGTTCGCGTGTGGTGACCGATTATTTGGATCATGCAGGTTTAACGGGTGATTTGGAAAAACTCGGTTTTCATACGGTGGGTTATGGGTGCACAACGTGCATTGGTAACAGTGGCCCATTGCCTGAACCTGTGGTGGACGCCATTCACGGCGGTGATTTGGTAGCGGCTTCGGTGTTGAGTGGCAATCGAAATTTTGAAGGTCGTGTGCATCAACATGTGAAGGCCAACTATTTGGCGTCACCGCCATTGGTGGTTGCTTATGCGTTGGCGGGGCGTGTGGATATTGATTTGACCCAAGATCCATTGGGCAATGACCCAGATGGCAACCCTGTTTATTTGAAGGATATTTGGCCCAGCCAAAAAGAAATTTCTGATACCATTGCGTCGTCGCTTAAACCCGAGATGTTTGAAAAACGATATGGCAATGTGTTTGATGGCAATGAAATGTGGAATGCCATTTCGGGCAGTCGGGGTGAGCTTTATGAATGGCGGGCAGACAGTACGTATGTTCAGGAGCCGCCATTTTTTGTGGATCTTTCTGCCGAACCCGATGCTGTGACGGATATTGAAGGGGCTCGTGTGTTGGGCCTGTTTGGCGATTCGGTGACCACCGATCATATTTCACCAGCTGGTTCTATTGCTGTGGATAGTCCTGCGGGTCAATATTTGATTTCGAAGGGTGTGGAACCCAAAGACTTTAACTCTTATGGTTCACGCCGTGGCAATCACGAAGTGATGATGCGCGGTACGTTTGCCAATATTCGCATTCGCAACTTGTTGGCTCCTGGCACTGAGGGTGGGGTAACCATACATTTGCCTTCGGGTGAGCAGATGAGCATTTATGATGCGGGTATGAAATATATTGCAGAAGGCGTACCATCCATTGTGATTGCTGGCAAAGAATATGGCACAGGTTCTTCGCGTGACTGGGCAGCCAAAGGGCCAGCGCTTCAGGGTGTGAAAGCGGTGATTGTCGAAAGCTTTGAACGCATTCACCGAAGCAATTTGGTGGGGATGGGTGTGTTGCCTTTGCAATTTAAAGATGGCGAAAGTGCCGAGTCTTTGGGCCTTACGGGCAAAGAGACCTATTCGATTACAGGCATCTCTGGTGATTTGAAGCCTTTGCAAGATGCCACGGTAACCGCCACTGATGATGCAGGCAATACCAAGACATTTACCACAACTGTGCGGATAGATACGCCTGTGGAAATTGATTATTATCGCAATGGTGGGATTTTGCACACGGTGTTGCGCGATTTTTTAAAGAAGGCGTAAGAAGCAGGCAGAAGATAGAAGAGAAATGGAAGAAGAACAGCCCGTTCGAGCAATCGAACGGGCTGTTTTATTTGGTGATGGTGATTTGTGAGATGAGGTGGATTTCATTGCCAATTTGTAATTCGCCAAAAGGGTTGAGCGACAATGGGTGGGAGAGACGTGTGTCATTGTTGATCACATGTGTTTGGGCATGGGCAATTTGGCAGATATAAATTTTGTTATACATATTGTTGTGGAGGTGGTTTATGATTTCTTGCCAATTTTGATTGGCATATGAAAAGGTGACGGCACTTCGTTGGTCTGCTACAAAGAGTCGGGCATAGGGTGAGATGATGAGGGCTTGTTTTTGTGGGTCTTGATCTTGAAAAAAGTCTGTATATGCACGGTTGATTTGAACCAAATGGAAGTTGCTTACAGAGGCATTTTGAAATGTGTGTGTGCCACCATAAAAAAGAATGATGCAAACCCATAAAATAATGGGTGCGATCAATACGGGTTTTTTGTTTGTGATAAGATGACATAGGTAAATGATGGGCGTGATGAGAAATGGTAAAAATATGATGCCAAGGCGTATGCTAAATGGGCGGGTCAGGTTGCCCAAGATATAACCTAAAATGATGATGGCTTGAAGGGCAAAGGCCAAACAAGCTATGAAAATTATTGTGCGTGTTGCATATGGTATGCGTGAGCGATTTTGATGGAGATGTATGAAACCAATGAGTATGCCAGCAAGGGTCAGATAAAAGAGATAAGGTATGGTACCATAGTCACTTTGTGCGCCGCCAAAAAATGAGTATGCATGAAAGAGGTTTGTGATGAAGTGATGGATACCAAACATGGCTTCACCCTCTTTTACCATGAAGGCATAATCGCCAGAGTACAAGCTCCGTTGCCAAGCGACTGGCAATAGCAAGAAGGGTGTGATAAGGGCGATTTTGTGGGGGGGTGCCTGTGGATATTTGATGCTGTGGTAAATGGCAAAGGGCAAGATAGCGCATAAAAAGAGAACGGCTTCGTAACGCATTTGGGCAAGAATAATGAGTGTAAAAAAAAGACGCGTTGCGTGATACGGTTGTTGAGATATGAACAAATGGTAAAGTTGATAAAAGGCAAGCAGGGCCAATGTTAGGTTGGCAATTTCAAATCCACCGGAGGTTGTCCATAAGGCAAAAACGGGATATGCAGCAAGCAAGGCCATACCTAAGATTGCCAGGGTTTTTGAAAAGAAATTTTGTAATAGAAGATAAAATAAAAAGAGTGCAAAAAAACCTGCAATGGCATTGAGCAGATACACATTGGAAAGTGCATATCCATTGATCAAATGGATGATATAAAGAAAAAACGGAAATGCTAAGGGGCGAATCCCCCATTCGGGAGCGATGAGGTGGTTTTGTTGATTTACGAAAATAGCTTGGGTAGGAATATAACAGGCATGTTGTTCTAACATGGCTTGGGAGACACCGAGCAAATTGGTTTCGTCGTATAGGATTCGCAGATGGGTGGGGCTGATAAAAAAAATAGTGGTGATGAAAATGAGTGCGAGGCAGAGAGCAGGGAGATGAGATTGGATAATTTTAATTGAGGGTGATTTGGGCAGTAGGGTCCAAAACCATATTGCAACAGCGACGAATATAAAATAAAATGAGCAGGTCTGAAAAAGGATTTTTTTTATATCAAGTGGAACAGGTCCAAAACCAAGGAGGAGGGCTGCCAATCCGAGAAAACCAATGCGATAGTTTGTCATGTCGTACTTTCAAATGGCACTATTTATTGGCAAATTCCTTGGCATCGATTTCGTATTTTTTGAGTTTTTGATGAAAGTTTTGCCAGGCAATACCTGCCAACTTGGCGGCATGGGTAATATTGCCTTTGGTTTTGGTGAGCAGTTCGGCAATGTATTTTTGTTCAAAAACATCGCGCGCATCGCGCAATGAAAGATGTCCATAACTGTCACCTGTATGGGATGTGAGCGTGGTGCCACCATTTTGGAGTATGGGAGGTAGGTCGATCATTTCGATGGTGTTTGTGCGAGCTAAGGCCACGGCGCGTTCAATGGCATTTTCAAGTTCACGCACATTGCCGGGCCAGTCGTGACGCATGAGGGTATCCATCACATTATTGGAGATGGTATGTTGGCCACTAAATTTTTGTAAAAAGTGAGTTACCAGCATAGGGATGTCATCGCGTCGTTGTCGCAAGGGTGGCATTTGAATTTCGATGACGTTGAGCCGATAAAAAAGATCTTCTCGAAAGCGGCCTTCTTTGACTTCTTCAGAGAGCGTTCGGTTGGTGGCTGCAATGAGGCGCACATCTGTTTTTTGTGGGGTGGTGGCTCCTACACGAATAAATTCTTTTTCTTGCAAAACGCGCAACATGCGCACCTGGGCATTGAGGCTCATTTCGCCAATTTCGTCGAGAAATAAGGTGCCTCCATTGGCTGCTTCAAAAACACCAATTTTTTGATTGACCGCGCCTGTAAATGATCCTTTTTCGTGGCCAAACAATTCGCTTTCGAGCAGTTCTTCGGGAATGGCTGCACAATGAAGGGCATAGAGACGTTTGTCGGCGCGTGTGCCATTGTCGTGAATGGCGCGGGCAATGAGTTCTTTGCCTGTGCCGGTTTCGCCCGTGATGAGAATGGTGCTTTCATTGTGTGCAATGCGTTCTACGAGGTCATACACATCTTGCATGGCCAAACTGGTACCTACCATGCCTTCAAAACGACATGTTTCGGGGCGTTTTGATTTGATCACACGTTGTTTGGCTGAGAGGATGGGAAAGTTTAAAGCTTGCTGAATTTTGACATCGACTTCTTCGGGAGAGGAGGGTTTGGTGAGATAATCAAATGCGCCCAATTTTGTGGCTTCAACGGCATTGGCAATTGTGCCATGAGCTGTGAGCATGATGACGGTTTGCTCGGGGCGAATTTCTTTTATGCGTTTGAGGGTTTCCAAACCGTTCATTTCGGGCATACGCATGTCCAAAAGGACGGTGTCAAGGCTTTGGTTTTGGCAAAAAGAGATGGCGCGTTGACCCGTGCTTGCGAGGGTGACATCATACCCTCGCAACTCCAACCCAATTTTCATGCTTTCTTGGAGGTTGGGTTCGTCGTCAACAAGTAGAAGATGTCTGTTTGGCATGTTAGATTGCCTTTAAACGGTTTTGCCAGCTTTCTACAATTTCACGAAAAGTGTCGTCCAATGATTTTGTGATGTCCCAGTTGGGATAGTGTGTTTTCATTTTGCGCAAGTCGCTGTAATAACAGATGTGATCTCCTGCTCGGTTTTGGTCGGAGTAGGTGTATTTCATTTTTTTGCCAGAATATTTTTCAGACAATTCGAAAGCTTCAAGAATGGAGCAACTGTTGTTTTTTCCGCCCCCTAAATTGTAGACTTCGCCACTACGAGGAGCTTGTGAAAATGCCCACATAAACTGTGCCACATCGTGCGAGTGAATGTTGTCGCGCACTTGTTTGCCCTTGTAACCAAAAACGGTGTATTCGCGTTCTTCGAGGTTGCACTTGATGAGATAGCTCAAGAATCCGTGCAGTTCAACACCACTGTGGTTGGGGCCAGTAAGACATCCACCGCGTAAGCAACAGGTAGGTAAGTTAAAGTAGCGACCATATTCTTGTACCATGACATCGGCAGCTACTTTGGAGGCTCCAAAGAGTGAATGTTTGGATTGGTCGATGGTAAATGTTTCGGCAATGCCATGTTCATAAGTTGGGTCATCATAGTCCCAACGCGTTTCTAATTCTTTGCGTGGAATGTTGTTGGGTGCATCGCCATAGACTTTGTTGGTTGACATATGAATGAAGGGCGATTCTGGGCAGGCTTGGCGCGCGGCTTCTAACATATTTAATGTGCCTACCGCATTGACGTCAAAGTCGTCGTAGGGAATGCTGGCGGCCAAATCGTGTGAAGGTTGTGCAGCTGTGTGTACAATCACATCGGGTGTGATTGTTTTGAGCAAATTTTGAACACCTTGTCGGTCGCGAATATCACACTCATGGTGGGTGAAGTGAGGTAAGGCTTTGGATAAGCGTGTTTGGTTCCAGCGCGTGTCACCTTGTGGGCCAAAAAAAGTGGCGCGTTGGTTGTTGTCTACGCCGTGAATGGCATACCCCTGTGAGGCAAAAAAGACACATACTTCAGAACCGATGAGACCTGATGAGCCAGTAACGAGAATTTTTTTCATAAAAAAGCTTTCAGTGATCAGCTTTTAGCGGTCGGCTAAAAAGAGAAAACCGCTTGCTAAAAACTAAAAAAAAGACCGGTTATACCGGTCGGGATGGTTATATATTTGTTGGGATTTTAGAAACCGAGTTTGGCAATGTTTTCGCGTACATCGTCGGCAGAGTTTTTGAGGGCAAGGTTTTCCTCGGGTGTGAGGCCTATTTCGATAATGCTTTCAATGCCATTGGCACCCAATTTGACAGGTACACCAACAAAAACATCGTTCAGGCCATATTGGCCTGTAAGATATGCTGCACACGGCAAGATGCGTTTTTTATTGTGGGCAATGGATGCAACCATTTCGGCGGTTGCTGATGCAGGTGCATAATAGGCACTGCCGGTTTTAAGGTGACCGACAATTTCGGCACCCCCATTGCGGGTGCGTTGTACGAGGGCATCTATGGTGGTTTGATCAAGAAGTTCTGAGAGGGGAATGCCAGCAACTGATGAGTAGCGCGGAAGAGGAACCATGGAATCGCCGTGACCGCCCAATACAAAGGCGGTTACGTCTTCGACGGAGACATCGAGGGCATCGGCAATAAAGTAACGAAAACGGGCAGAATCAAGAATACCGGCCATCCCCACCACACGGTGTGCAGGAAAGCCGGTTTTTTTGAGTGCAACATAGGCCATGACGTCAAGCGGATTGGACACAACAATGACAATGGCATGGGGTGCTACGCGCTGAATGTTTTCACTGACGGAACCAACAATATCGGCATTGGTTGCCAAGAGGTCATCGCGACTCATGCCCGGCTTGCGGGCAATGCCTGCGGTGATGACCACCAGGTCTGAACCCGCGAGTGCTTCGGGATTGTTGGCTCCAATGATGCGCGTGTCAAAACGTTCTACAGGTGCCGATTCGGCCATATCGAGGCCTTTGCCCTGTGGAATACCTTCTGAGACATCGAGCAAAACCACTTCACGTGCCAATTCGCGTTCTGCAACACGTTGGGCTGTGGTTGCTCCAACATTTCCTGCGCCAACAATACCTATTTTATTCACGCGTTACTCCGCTTGGGCGTAGACGCTGACCTTTTTGCGCTGTTTGTCGAGGTGTTCAAATTGGACAATGCCATCGACTAAAGAATACAAGGTATCGTCTTTGCCTTTGCCAACATTGTTGCCAGGATGCACGCGGGTGCCACGCTGACGAACAATGATGCTACCCGCTGTAATGAGTTGTCCACCAAAAGCTTTGACGCCTAAGCGTTGCGCTTGACTGTCGCGACCGTTTCTGGAACTGCCTACACCTTTTTTATGTGCCATTTTAGCCTCCTAAGCGGTCAGCGGTCAGCGGTCAGCAAAAACATAAAAACAAAAACGCATATGTATTGACGACGTTTTTGAAGTGATGAAGCTGAAAGCTGATGGCTGAAAGCTGATTGCTTTTTATGCTGAAATTTTATCGATTTGAAGTTCGGTATAAGATTGACGGTGTCCATTTTTACGACGATAACCTTTGCGTCGTTTCTTTTTGAACACAATAATCTTGTCTGCACGGCCATGTCCAAGCACGCTGGCTTCTACGGCAGCGCCTTCTACTTTGGGGGCACCTATACGGGTTTCTTCGCCACCGATGAGTAAAATATTGTCAAGGGTGAGTTTTTCACCCGCTTCGGAACCGAGTTTTGAAACACGGATACGGTCGCCTTCTTGCACTTTGTATTGGCTGCCAGCGACATCTACGACTGCATACATGGGGAGAACCTCCCAAAAAATTGTCGCAAGTTGCAGGTCTGTCATGCAGAAAATCTGCTTGATATTGACGATTAAGACCTGTTGCCTTGAGACCTGTGACTGATTTTACAAATAACCTTGTTCGATTCAAAGACATGAGCCGAAAAGCGGAAAGAACGATAAATTTAGATAAATGCAGAGGTTCTGTCAAGCTGGAACTTCATTTGTGACGTCAATTTTGCGTTTGCGAGAAAAGATACGGTATTCATCTTCACTGAGTTCGGGATCGGCTTCTACATTTAACCAGACGCGGGTCGATTTTCGGATACGTTTGAGGCGCTCTTTGCGATTTTCAAGCAAATATTCACCCAATTCTGGGTGCACTTGCACCGTGAGGCGTCTTTCAAGGGCTGCGGCGCGTGATCTTTTGAGCCATCGCTCAATTCGGGCGACCACTGTGTCTCGGCTTGCCACACGCCCTGTGCCATTGCAGGTTGGGCAGGGTTCGCTGTAGGTAAATAAAAGACTGGGGCGCACCCTTTGGCGGGTCATTTCCATGAGACCAAATTCGGTGATGTCGGAAAAGCGAATTCTGGAACGATCGCGTCGAATGGCTTGTTTCATTTCATCTTCTACACGGCGGCGGTCTTGTGCGGTGTTCATGTCGATAAAGTCGATGACAATAATGCCACCCATATCACGCAGGCGCAACTGACGCGCCACTTCTTTGGCCGCTTCAAGGTTGGTTCTGAGCACCGTTTCGTCTTGGTTTGATCGGCCTACATTTCGGCCACTGTTGACATCTATGGCCACAAGGGCTTCTGTGTGGTCAATGACCAAATATCCGCCCCCTTTGAACCACGCTTTGCGCTCAGAAAGTTTTTCAATTTCTTGCTCAATGCCAAAGGCATCAAATATGGGGCGTTTGTCGCGATAATATTCGACGCATTTACGCAATTGGGGCGAAGTGGTTTTGAGGTAAGATTGAATTTGTTTGTACTCGTGCTTTGAATCGACCACCAAACGGTGTACGTCGTCGGTAAAAAGATCGCGAATGAGGCTGGATGTCATGCCCATTTCTTTGTGCAACAACTCGGGTTCGCTTATTTTTTTAGCGCGTTTTTGAATGCGGTTCCAGGTACCCAAAAGGTCTTTGAGGTCTCGGCCCAATTCGCGGTCGCCTTTGTTTTCGCCCTCGGTGCGTACAATAAGACCAAACCCATCGGGCTTGATGCGCCTTGTGACATCTTTTAGGCGTCGTTTTTCATTCCAGTTGTTGATTTTGCGCGACACGCCAATTTTGTCACCATCGGGCACCAGCACCATAAATCGCCCAGCAAGGGATGGCACTGCCGTTATGCGGGGGCCTTTGGTGCTGATGGGTTCTTTTTTGATTTGGACAATGATTTCTTGGCCTTTTTGCAACAATTCTTCAATAGGTACAAAGGATTTGCCCCGCGAATTTTTTTGCATATCGACATCTTCAAGTGTTTCTGAGTCGAGTTCGACCATGGAACCAGGTGACCCTGGCATGTCGGAAACGTGCAAAAATGCCGCTTTTTCGTGCCCGATGTCAACAAATGCGGCTTGCATGCCGGGCAAGACGGCGGTTACGATACCTTTGTATATATCGCCCACCATGCGTTCTTTTTCGGCGCGCTCAACCAGTATCTCGGCCAGCTTGTCATCTTCTAAGATGGCAATGCGAGACTCGTGAGAGGCCACGTTGATAATAATTTCGGTTTTCACATACTTCCCTTCTACAAATTTGGTGGCACGCTTGATGGTGCCTCAATATCTGGTCATACATCATAAATGTTTACTGTTCGTTTATTTTATGGTGTATAAAAATTGTTTCTAATGGTTCTGTTTACGCTGAAAATATTTTAAAATATCACAAATGTACATACAAAAACGATTGTGCCTGGAACGGTTTTATGAACAATGGTGCGCAGTTAATTTGGATAACGCCATCGGGTTGGATAACGCGGCCATTCGGGAGGGCGCAACATGAGGCAGGTGGTGCGGTCTATATCTCTGTCTAAGTGTCAGTTATGGTTGAAAACTAATAAGAAACAGGGGTTTGGACAAGTTGTTTTTAAGGTGGTGATGAGAGCAATGTGTGTGGCGCTGTGTCAAGAAATGGAATCGGGTGAATGATTATTTGCCCTTTTTCTTTTTGAGAATGTGCATTGTGAATGAAAATTGTTTTATTTAGAAACAACCCTTCGTGGGAAAATGGTCAGTTCTTCAACGATTGCGCGATTGTGCAATTGGGCGACCATGAGTGCTGCTGCAGCAACATCTTCGGGTAAGAGTGCGGCGGCACGCTTTTCTGCAGAAACGGGTATGGGACGATGGTCGAGAATGGGGGTATCTACTTCTCCTGGGTAAATGCAACAGGCACGAATACCACTGTCTCTAAATTCGGCGTTGATCGATTGGGTGAGTGATGCCATGCCAAACTTGGAGGCGCTGTAGGCAGCTCCGCCCAAGGTGCCTGCTTTTTTGCCCGCCATAGAAGCAATGTTGATGACAACGCCATCTTTTTGTTTTTTCATTTGGGATCGAACGGCCCGAAAGGCGTTGAATGCACCTGTGAGGTTGATGTTGATGACACGGTCCCAGTCTTCATCGGATATGTCGTCAAGGTTGCGTTTTTGGGTATTGATGCCTGCATTGTTGATAAGGACATCAATGGAACCAAAGGTGTCGATGGTTTTTTGAGCAAGTAATTGAACGGCATTTCGATCAGTGACATCCGTGGCCACGATTTGAATATTTGTACCACCACAGTTTTTAGCCGTTTCTTCAAGTGGTTCGATTCTGCGCCCTGCCAAGACAAGTTGATAACCTGCATTGGCAAATGCAATGGCGATGCCTTGCCCGATACCTGTGCCTGCTCCTGTAATGATGGTGGTTTTGGACATTATGTGTTCTCCAGAGTGAATGTTTCTGTTTTGATAGCTTTCATAAATAAGAGATATTGTGTAGTACGTGCAAGATAGGGAAGAATGTTCCAAGACGAAAGCAGAAAGAAATGTCTTTTATGGCAAGCGTGACATCTCTCTTTGGTTTTTGTATATTGGTTTGAGGAGGAATTTTTATGATCGAAATGGATGATGCGATTCGCATTGTGATGGAAAATACGCAGTTGATGGATTCTACAACGGTTGATTTGATGGATGCGCTGGGATATGTCTTGGCTGAAGACGTGCAATCAGATATCAATATGCCACCGTTTGATAAGGCCACCATGGATGGCTATGCTTTGCAAGGTGCTGATATTGCCTCAGCTTCGGGTAATACGCCCGTGGTATTAGAGGTTATTGAAGAAATACCAGCAGGTACTGTGCCACAAAAACGTGTTGGGCCTGGGCAGGCCGCTCGTATTATGACGGGTGCACCCGTGCCTCAAGGGGCAGATACGGTGATTATGGTAGAAGACACCGAGTCTGAGGCCCAAGGGCAAAAGGTTAAGGTGTTGGATGTGACGGATGTGGGTGAAAATATTGCGCGTTTGGGTGAAGATGTGACTGTGGATCAGGTGGTGTTAAAAAAAGGGACACGGATTCGCCCACCCGAGATTGGCATTTTGGCCACAGTGGGTGCTGTGAGAGTGCCTGTTTTTCGCAAACCCATTGTAGGGGTTATTGCCACGGGCAGTGAGATTGTTGAGCCCAAGCATGTGCCCAAACCGGGTCAGATTCGCAACAGCAATGGTTATTCGATGATGGCACAGGCATTGCGCGCCAGTGCAGAGGTGCGATATTTGGGTATTGTAGAAGATGATGCCGCATCGCTTAAACGCGTGATTGGTGAGGGCTTGGATACGTGTGATGTGGTGATGTTGTCGGGTGGGGTTTCTGCTGGGGTATATGATTTGGTACAAGATGCGATGCGTGATTTGGGTGTGGTGGTGCTGTTTGATCGCATTCGGATGAAACCGGGCAAACCGCTCACATTTGGGGTGAAGGGTAAGAAGCTGGTTTTTGGATTGCCTGGTAATCCGGTATCGTCGGTGGTGGGTTTGGAGCTGCTGGCGCGCCCTGCCATTCGCAAAATGCAATCTATGACGGTGGTGCACCATCGACAGGCAAAAACGGTTTTAAAAGCTGATTTTAAGCAGTCACCAGGGCGTAAGCAATTTGTGCCGGCTCAGAGCGTGCTGGGTGAACAAGGTCTCTGGACAAGTGATTGGGTGGGGCATCATGGATCTGCGGATTTGTTTGCATTGGCGCGTGCGAATAGTTTGTTTGTGGTCGATGCCGAGGTAGATCATGTGCCTGCTGGCACGGCATTGGATCTCATTTTGTTGGAAGATTGGTAGGCTTATGAATAAGTTGACGCATATTGGTGAAGATGGTGCGGTAAAGATGGTGGATGTGACAGAAAAAGCAGTGACAGATCGAGAAGCGGTTGTCCGGGGGCACATTCGGATGCAGGCAGATACTGTGCGTTTGATTGTGGAAGGGAAAACCGCTAAGGGCAATGTGCTGGAAACCGCACGTATTGCAGGTATTATGGCCGCCAAACGCACGTGGGAAATCATTCCGATGTGTCATCCGATTGCGATTACTGGCATTGATTTGCATTTTGAGGTGGGAGAAGCCCAAATTGATGCACAGGCATCTGTACGTGTGCCTGATCGGACGGGGGTGGAGATGGAAGCATTGACAGCTGTAAGCGTGGCTTTGCTTACCATATATGATATGTGTAAAGCTGTGGATCGGGGTATGGTTATTGGGGATATTTGTTTGTTGCGCAAAAGTGGCGGACGGAGTGGCACATACGTTCGTGCTCAATAAGGGTGATTTGTCATGGAATGGTTTAGCATTGCATGGGTGTTTGGCATTATTACCTTGGCATGTGCGTTTTTCTTTTTGCAAATGTTGGTTGACTATAACAGCCAAAGAGGACTTATTATGCCTGCGCTGAAACAGGCAAGGGAAATAAGAGAGCGTCATGAAATTGAGATTGAAAAAGTAGATCGTTTAACCAAAGAGGCCGAAGCGCAATTGTCTGCGCTTCAAGAAGAGTCGAAAGCAATCAGCCAAAAAATTAAAGCATTAGATGAGGAAATAGATGTTCGTAAAGAGGCTGATTCTGATGCGGGATAAAGCCCTTGACAAAGATTATTGCCTTCTTTAAATTCATCAATCGCAATGGGTTGTTGGGGCTGTTTTGATTACCATTGTTAGTTTTTTAATGCGCCTATAGCTCAATTGGCAGAGCAACTGACTCTTAATCAGTAGGTTCGGGGTTCGATTCCCTGTGGGCGCACTTTTTTAGATTGTGGGTTGTGGTACTGGAGTTGGTATGGATCGTGAAGACATTCGGTTAGGTATTCGCAATATTAAAAACCTGCCGACATTGCCTGTTATTGTGAGCCGTATTCTTGAAGTGGCTGATGATTCGGGTTCTAGTGCCAATGAGTTGGCAGAACTTGTGGCGCGTGACATGTCGGTATCGGCAAAGGTGTTAAACCTTGCCAATTCGGCATTTTATGGTTTTTCGCGTCGCATTACGACGATACCTCAGGCTGTGGTGGTGTTGGGGTTTGATACGGTGCGCAGTTTGGCTTTGAGCGTATCGGTGTTTGAAACCCTTTCAAAAAATACGAATGAAGTGAGTTTTGATCGTGAGGCATTTTGGATTCATTCCATTGGGTGTGGTACGGCTTCGCGTTTGATTGCCAAAGAATTGGGTTATCGCGATTCGGGAACGTTTTTTGTGGCAGGTTTGCTTCACGATTTGGGCAAAGTGATTCTCGATACGTATTTTAGTGAGCAATATGCCGAAGTTGTTGAAGAAATGGTCGAAGAAGAGCGTTCGGCCCTTGATGCTGAAACCGATATTTTAGATATTGACCATGCCGAAGTAGGGGCTTGGTTGGCGACTCGGTGGAAGTTTCCCGAAATTTTGGTGTCGCCCATTGCGGCTCACCACAACTTGATGGCTGCTGAAGAACAATTTGTTAAAGAAGCTGTGATTGTTCATTTGGCCAATATATTGACCAAACGTGCGGGCATTGGGTTGTGCTATGAAGCGACCATTCCTGAACCCAGCAGTGAGGTTCAAAAAGAACTGAAGTTGACGGCTGACCAAATTGCCAAAATTGAAAAAGGCTTATCCGATGAACGCGATCAGATAAATGAATTTTTTAGTTATTTAAGTGGATAGATTAAAGCGTAGGATAGATGCCTGTTTAACTTGCTATTTGGCAGTGTTTCTTGCTATATTCCCTGTCGGGCTGATGCCCGATAGGGATTTTTTATGGCATTTGAGGATGACGGGTTATGATGAACGATGCGACCAAAGCGCAGAGATTGCAGGAAGAGCTTACACGGGCTGTTTCTCAGCGTGATCTTTATATTAGAGAATTGCACCGAACCACGCAGCGTTTTGAAGAGAAAGTACGTGAGTTATCGGTGGTGCGTCGTATTGGTGAAACACTGAAGTATACCCGTGATCCACGCAAAGTATTTGAAGTGATTATTGATACAATTATTGATGAGACCAGCGCAGAAAACTGTTCTTTGATGTTGCTTAACCGCGAAACGAATGAATTGAACACCCGAGCGGCTCGAGGTCAAGAAGATTCAGAAATTAGTTTTTATCACATTTCATCGGGAACGCGGTCTTTTAAGTTGGGAGAAGGGATTGCTGGATGGGTGGCGCAATACGGCGAGCCAATAGCCATTCCCGATACATCAACGGGGCTGGTGGTGCGTTTGTTTCCCGAGTTGGATGCAACGGGTAATCCTATTGAAATTCCCGAATTGCCCGAAGTGCCTCAGTTTATTGTGGGGACGGCACGTTCTATTGGTTCTATGTTGTGTTTGCCTCTTGTGATTGATAATGAGGTGGTGGGGGTGGTCAATATGAGCCACCCTTTGGCGGATGCGTTTAGTTCTGAAGATTCGCAATTGATGACGATTATTACTGACCAAGTGGCTATTGCGTTGAATAACGTGCAAATTTTTGATGATTTGCAACAGCAAAGTGCGTATTTGGAAGATGAAGTCAGCCGTGCAACAGAAGAATTGCGTCGGACAAATAATGAGTTGACATCGGCTTATGAGGAGATTCAGAAGTCGAGTCAAATGAAGTCTCAATTTTTGGCCCATATGTCTCATGAATTACGCACCCCTTTAAATGCTGTGATTGGTTTTTCAGAAATTTTGGAAGACAAGACATTTGGCGATCTCAATGAAAAGCAAAGCCGTTATGTACACAATATTTTGACCAGCAGCCGTCATTTGTTGGAATTGATTAACGAGATCTTAGATTTGGCCAAAGTTGAATCGGGTGAGATGCAATTGGTTTTAACGGAGTTTTTGATAGAAGATTGCTTGGATCAGGTGACCGAAGTGGTGCGCCCGTTGGCATCGAACAAGTCTATTGTGTTGAATCACGATATTGATCCTGAATTGGGTTTGATTCGGGGAGATGAAGGACGAATTAAACAGATTTTGTATAATTTGTTGTCCAATGCCATCAAGTTTACCCCGGAAGATGGGCGGGTAGATGTTTTGGTGGCTCGGCGGGAAAATGGCACACTTGAAATAGCTGTGGCTGATACGGGTATAGGGATTAAAAAAGAACATCAGGAATTGATCTTTTCGGAGTTTCGCCAAGTGGAAGAAACGTATTCGCGCCGGTATGAAGGCACGGGGTTGGGCTTGGCATTAACGCGGCGTTTGGTAGAATTGCACAATGGCTCTATTTGGGTGGAGAGTGTGTTAGGTGAGGGCAGTACGTTTACGTTTACGATTCCTCAATAACCATATTTGCTTCCAACTGATGGGGTGAGATTTTTAAATCACACTCAAAATGCGTGTGCTTGTTGTGTGTGCTTGACCCGAGAATGTGTAGATCTTTTCAGGATTTATCTGATCAATAAAGTCGAAGGGGAGTGGCAACGGATTATCCCCAGCACCTTCGCGATTTTGATTCTGGCGATATCAGGATAAAGATTGGTTGATGTATGGTTCTGGATCAACAATAAAGGATCTGTGATTCAGTCACTTCTATTTGGCAAGAAGCAAGAAAAAGGAGAAGAGAAATTGTTCTTCTCCTTTTTTCTTTGTTGGTTGATTATTTTTAAGCATTGGATGGATTTGATGACGCGTTTGGGATTTTTCCCAAGCGCGTTTTTTTGCTTATGAAGGGCACATAGGGAAAAAATTTCTTTGTTTGTAGATCGTAAGATGTTTTGGGGTTTTTTGTAACATATTGATATATAACACTTAATGATGCATGTGTTTGTGTGGCACACGGGTTGCAAGAGGCCAAGGTGGAGAGTAAACCCGCAATAAAGACTCATCCAATAGATAATTCTGTCGATATAATGTAATACTAAGAAGATTTATGTCGTATTGTGCATCGGGCGGGTCGATGTAAAAGATCGTGAGATGCGTGATTGGAATGTGAGACAACGTCTTTTGTGAGGTGTTGCTTTTTGTTCTTATAACAGGTTCTCATGTTGTTCCCACCCTACCCTGCTCAGAAGGGGGTTGTTATGTTGGCCAAATTGTTTAAGAAGACTCAATCTACACGTGAAGCTGCTCATCCTGCATTGCGGCGTCTGACTCAAATGGGCGCACATTCCGCTGTTTGTACAATGGTAAGAACAGCAGATGGGCAAAAAGCACGTGATAAAGTGGGGCCTGTGTCTTTTTATCGTCGGGACAATCGGCTCTTTATTCGCGACCAAGCGTTGTTCTTGGTGCCACCGTCTATGGCAAAATTGCCATTTTCGGGTCGTGGAGAAGTGTTGGACTTGCAGTTTCAACACAATCGCATGCCTTATCATATGCAATGTGAAGTGGTGCAGCGCGTGCGTTTTTCGGAACGCCTCTTGGGGGGGTTACAGCCTCGTGAGCCGATTGGATATAAAATTTCTCCTTTGGGAAATTTGAACAAAGACGATCATCGTGGTACATTGCGTTTTGCTCATATTCGCGGTGTAAAAGGCCCACAAGTGTTTCCTCATTTTCGTTTTGATTTGTTTGTTGAAAACGTGACTTCTAATGGTTTGGCACATGAAGTCCCACCTACTATTGTGCCTTTTCCTGGTGACATGGCCATTCCTGAGGGATTGCAAGGGTGTGATGATCCTGAAGAGATGGTGGCCTTTTTTCAAAATATTTTGCGTAGCAAACCCGATCATTTGCGAAGTGTACATGTCAGCCGTGTGGCCAAAGAATCGCGCACGGGTGCCATTGAACTTATTGATTTGGGATATCACGATGTGTTGGGCTTGGCGGGTGAATCTCGGCAGAGTCACATTCATTTGCGCAACAGACGCACAAGCAAGCCGACAGATAAAAAACCGATGTTGACGTTTGCTGAAGGAGATTTGTTGGTGGTTCGGTTTGTGGGGCGTGGGTTGTTACAAGGCAGTGACATTCATTATCGTTGGCGCTGTCGGGTACGCAAGTGTAGCTTAGAAACGGTGACGCTGCGCCCTGTTGGCTCTATTCAGAAGCAAATGGGTTTGCCTGCTGTGATACGAGATTTTTGTGTGAGTGGTGTGGGTTTGCAAAACAGTCCATTGTTGGAATCGTATTTGATGCAGGGGACAACCATTCCTGATGCGCCAGATGAGTTGTTAGAGGCGTTAATGGGCAAAGGGATGTTGATGCATTTTTATCCTCGGTTGTATTTTCCGGGTGATGCAGAGGTGTATAAACCCAATCTTCCTGCAACATTTTCGATTTTGGGCGAGATAACACGTGGGCGTATTGATACAAGCAAAGACAATGGTAGACTGGCAAGCTTGGGTGTGTATTTTCGACATGATCCCGTAGATTTTGACCCAGAAACATTGGCTGTAACAGCCTGGGAACCCTTGCGTGGTTTGCGTGAGAATGCACACTTTAAAGAGATCCATCGGGCGTTGAATAGTTTGCTTGCTTATTTGGAAAACAAATAGAATGTTGTTGGAATAACAATGTGGTTAAAAGAGAAAACCGCTCATCAATAGATGAGCGGTTTTTTTTAACTTTGGACTGGTAGTAAGTTTTGAATTGTATCTTAAGGAAAAAGCCCTTGAGAGGTCACACTAAGCGTTGCCAGCGTCTGTAAGTGTTCTATGACCCGTGTTGCTTCTTGAGAAAACTGAGGATCATCGCCCACGCTATTGAGCCACATCTGCCAGTGTTCTTGAGCCGCTTCGGGGTTGTCTAAGGCTTCATATGTAGAAGCAATACCTTGGAGTGTATCTGGATCTTTGGGGGAGATATCTAAGGCATTTTGATAGGCAATGAGCGCCAGTTCAAATCTGCCAGCGGCATAAGCGACGGCACCGGTTAGTTTTTGGGGTTGTGCGGCATCGGGCAATTTTTCTTGCAATGTGCGACAAAAATCTAATGCGTCATTGTATTGTGCTGCTTGGGTATAAAGTGCAATGAGGTTGGTGAGCACATCTGGGTCGTTGGGTGCGAGGTTGAGGGCTTTTTGATATGT
>JAYODI010000192.1:0-2124 GCA_038279365.1 Candidatus Latescibacterota bacterium
TTTTATGTCTTGGTTGATATAGAGGCGTTTGCGTTGGGTATTGCTCATGTTGTATTCACAAGCTTCAATCTTTTTGATGCCATCTCCGAGCATTTGGTTGATGAGACCTGCATACCGTACGAGCGCTCGCATTTCTTCAGGTTCTGAAGACAGGATGTGGTCTGGACCTTCCATGGTTCGATCGAGGGTAAAGTGGCGCTCAATGATGTTTGCACCCAAAGCCAAGGCCGTTTGTGAAGCCATAATGCCCAGGCTATGATCTGACAGCCCCACTGGAATATTAAAGTTTCGTTTGAGCGTTTCTATGGCACGCAGATTGAGGTTCTCGGGGGCTACGGGATATGCCGATACACAATGCAGTAAAATCACGTTGCTGTTGCCTTGTGTGCGTATGGTTTCGAGGGCTTCCTCAATTTGACCCAATGTGGACATGCCCGTTGATAAAATGATGGGCTTTTGTGTTTGGGCGACCTGACGCAGCAAAGGTAGGTTAACAATGTCAAAGGACGCTATTTTATAAAGGTTGATGCCCAAAGACTCGAGCATATCAACGCTCTCGAGGTCGAAGGGGGTTGAAAAGATTTCAATGCCTTTTTCTTTGGCATAATCGAATAATATTTGGTGGTTTTTATGATTAAATTCCAAACGCTGAAACATTTCCATAAGCGTTTCTTGCTCGCCCAAAGTGGTTTCGGCATACCGCACAGTTTTGATTTTGCCCGATATGCGGTTGGCGCTGGTATAGGTTTGAAACTTAATGGCGTTGCACCCTGCATCTGCTGCTGTGTCTATGAGCTTTAAGGCCAATTCTTGACTGCCATTGTGATTAAGACCTGCCTCGGCAATAATATAAGGGCGATGTCCTTCGCCAACGGGTGTGGTGTTTAGATGAACCACGCGGTTGAGTTGGGCGGCATATTCGCGACGTTTGGTTTGGGAAAAGTCTGAATATTGATCTGTGAGCAGGTCTACAAGGTCAAAGGCTTTGAGAAAGAGAATTTGGCTATCGGCATAGTTAAATTCACCTGTTGTTCCAATACAATTGAGCTGATTAAATTCACCCAATTGACTTTGAATTTGGGCCAATTCGTGCTGATAATCGCGATGTTGAAGGGGGTAAACAGCCGGTTGTCGGTTTAAGCAGCCGTCGATGTATGCGGTGCGCTTGACCAAACCCACACGGATGGCATCTTCAAGTACGCGGGTGACGATATCCTGATCTGATGTGCGGTCGAGCGCGTCTCCTCGCGAATAGGAAATTTCTGCACTGATGCACGTTTTGTCTGGTGTGGCTGTATCGGGAGAAAAGCGTTTTTGTTCACTGATGCGATGAAAAATAATGTCTGGGTGATCGTAATAAAGCCAATGGAGGCCATCGGGCAGTACATACTCTTGATCAATGGCAAGATAAACGGTGATGACCCCTCTGAACTTCAAGTTACTGGGAATGCCTAAAAACCGACACATCAGACCAATGGGAATCGTCGATATGACCACATCGTTGGGAGCAACCGAAATGGTTTCATCTCCATCGAGTAGAAGTTTTGTGATGATACCCACTAGATGGTCAAGTGCCTTGAGGCCTTGACCCAAACGCACAGTGCCACCCATTTGAATGATTTTTTCATAAATGCGATCGTAGACACAACCAGTTCCATATTTGCCGACAGCACTCCATTGCCCATGGTAAAATGGCGTGATGTTTTGGCGCAATTCTATGCGTTTGGGAGCCCAGTTTGGGGTCATTTCTTTGGTGGTTAGGCCCCATATTTTTTGGGGGTAATTTTCAAAAAACATCTGTTGAATGGTTGGCCCAACCATGGCGCGAATATATTCTTGAAAATTTTGGGCGCGCGCTTTTTCTTCGGGATTGGCCTTTTCCAGTTCGTCTAAAATTGTTTGTTTGATATTAGATGGAAACTGAGCAATGGATTCATATGAAAGCGGGTAGTCAAAGTATTGGTCAAAGTTTTCACCTTTGACATTTTTGCACCAAAAATCACCTTTGACAAAAAGATCGCCAAACTCTTTTTCCCAAAACTCGATAAGCAATTCATCTGTGGTGTGATAAATGTGAGGGCCTACATCGAGGATGAAATCGCGCCATTGCCAACTGCGAGACAT
>JAYODI010000112.1:0-14537 GCA_038279365.1 Candidatus Latescibacterota bacterium
CGACGCTTCATAGCGAGGACTCCTTTCAAGGGTTTTCATACTTTAACTCTCCCTTCAAATTTTGTCCATTCGTTTTGGGGGGCAATATATCTGTTTTATATTGCGATAGAAGGGGGTTTGTGTATGGAGAGCACATGTGTGAGTGATATACTCTCATTGGTATATGAGAGTATATTATGTGTTGAGCGTGATTATGAGATTATTTTAGCTTGACGTGTGTTGTCTTTTCTTATTATCAATGATTATGCTGGATGCTTTTTATTGTGATACCCGTTATGTCATCACAAACAAAACAGGCACTCACGCTATGTAACGTAAGTGCCTGAAAAATAATGGAGCCACCCAGCGGACTCGAACCGCCGACCGCCTGATTACGAATCAGGTGCTCTACCAGCTGAGCTAGGGTGGCTTAAGGGTATAAATAACAGATGTTTATTTTGAAGAATGTAATGCCTTGGGAGTAAAAAATACACAAAGGGTTTTGGCCTGTCAAGATTTAATCTTTGAAGGAGGTGGGTATGCGTTTTGTAGTGGCAGTTGATTGCGAAGGTGTGGCCTGTGCAGTGGGCTCACCCAATGGTTCATTAAATGCGTCTCGTGACTTGGGTTTTGCTCAGTTACAAGCCACGCGAGAAGCCGATGCGGCTGTGCGGGGGTTGTTTGAGGCGGGAGCAGAGCAAGTGATTGTATGGGATAATCACAATGGCAGTTTGAATTTGAAATATGATTTGTTGGATGAACGGTGCGATGTGGCTTTGGGTGTGGGTTTTAAGCATCGATTTGAGTGGATGGACAAAGGTTTTGACGGCATTGCATTGATTGGTTATCACGCAATGGACAATACGGTGGATGGGGTGATGTGCCATTCATTTAGTTCGGCAACCTATCAGTATATGAAGGTGAATGGCAAAGAAGTGGGCGAAATGGCCATTGATGCCGCTATGGCGGGTGAGAAGGGGGTGCCCATTATTTTTGTGTCGAGTGATGATAAGGGTACTGCAGAGGCAGAGGCATTTTTCCCAGGTGTGGAAACGGTGACGACCAAACAAGCGATGGGATGGAATTGTGCGGTAAGCAAACATCCCAAACGTGCAGTGAACGAAATTTATGAAGGTGTGCAAAAGGCTGTGGTAAAACGGAAAGAGATTGCCCCTTTCACATTTGGCTCACCCTTAGAATTTGAAATTCGATTTAAACGATTGGAACGTGCCGAGTCGGCCAGTCGTGGATATAAATGTGCGGAGCGCATTGATCCATATACGGTGCGGTATCAACTCAATGGCATTGGTGACTATTTTTAAGTTGTGAATAACAGGGTTGTGTTTGTTGGAGGCTTCAAATGATGAAATATGTGTGGGTTTTTGTGATGGTTGGGTTTGTGATGGTTGGCATAGGAGAAGCGCAAAAGATAAAAGCATTTCCTGAAGCTGAAGGGTTTGGTGCTTATGCCATAGGTGGGCGCGGTGGCAAATTGTTTATGGTGACAACGCTTGAAGATTATGGCCAAGACGAATCGCCCATTGCAGGTAGTTTGCGTGAAGCGATTGAGGCCGAAGGCCCACGCATGGTGTTGTTTCGGGTGGGGGGCATTATCGAACTGAAAGCTCCATTGGTGGTACGTCATCCTTATTTGACATTGGCTGGACATGTGGCTCCTTGGCAGGGGATTTGTTTGAAGAATTATGGGTTTCAAATTCGTGAGACACACGATGTGGTGGTGCGTTATTTGCGCGTGCGCCCAGGCGATGAGATGGGCAAAGAGACAGATGCCATATCGGTTTATAAATCTAAAAATGTGATTTTGGATCATTGTTCGGCCAGTTGGGGAACCGATGAAACTTTGTCGGTCACGGGGGCAGGCACAGACAGTGTGACGGTGCAATGGTGTTTTATTGCTGAGAGCTTGAATCAATCGGTACATGCAAAAGGAGCACATGGATATGGGTCGCTGATTCGTGCAGATGGCCGCATTTCATTTCATCACAATTTATATGCACACCATGTGACACGTTGCCCACGGCCTGGAACATATGGCGATCAAAGTGTGTTGTTGGATTTTCAACACAATGTTATTTACAACTGGAAAAGTATGGCGGGATATAGCCGAGAAGATTCGGTGCGTATCAACTTGGTGGGCAACTATTATAAACCTGGCCCGGAGACCACCGATAAAAACCATATTTTTCAAATTGGTGGACAAACCACATTGATGTATGTTGCAGATAATATATTGGAGGGGGTGGATCAGAGAGGAGATGACTGGTCTTTGATTGCTTCGGGAGGATGGTGGAACTGGGCATTTGGATTGGATGCTTATAAATTAAAAGAACCTATTCCAGTGTCTCCCATTCGAAAGGAAAAAACCAAGGAAATGTATTATGAAGTGCTTCGATTTGCTGGGGCAAATTTGCAAATGCGCGATGCTGTAGACCGGCGTATTATGGCGGATATTGAGCGTGGTGAAGGGCGTATTATCAATTCTCAAAAAGATGTGGGGGGATGGCCCACTTATGAATCGGCAGGATATCCTTACGATCAGGATATGGATGGTATGCCAGATCACTGGGAAAAGTTTCATGCGCTCAACCCAGAAGATGGTACGGATCACATAAAAGATAATGATGGAGATGGTTATACCAATTTGGAAGAATTTTTAAATGGCACTGAGCCTTCAAAGGCGAATCAGTTTCATTAAAATGGGTGTCGGGGCACCTGTTAGGAGATGTAAATGATTGACCTTGCTAAAGGTGTTTGGCCAGTTATGTTGACACCCTTTACAGCAGATGGTGCAATTGATTGGCATGGTGTAGATGCTCTGACCGATTGGTATATAGAGTCGGGTGTGTCGGGGCTTTTTGCTGTTTGTGCGTCCAGTGAGATGTATCATTTGACAGAAGGTGAGCGTTATGCGCTTGCTCGTTGTGTCGTAAAACGGGCCAATGGTCGTGTGCCTGTGGTGGCATCGGGTACATTTGGTGGTGCCATGGATTTGCAATCTGAAACCGTTATGAAAACGGCTGAAACGGGTGTGGATGCGGTGGTTGCATTGGTGTGTCAAATTGTGCCGCAAGAAGCATCGGATGCGCAGTGGCAACAGGAAATGGAACGTTTGCTGGATTTGACGGGAGATATTCCTATTGGGGTGTATGAATGCCCAGGGCCTTATCACAGATTGTTGTCTGCTGACATGTTGGGCTGGTGTGCTTCTACAGGGCGTTTCTGTTTTATTAAAGATACATCTTGTGATATGGATTTGATTGGGCCAAAGCTGGCAGCTATAGAAGGGGCGGCATTGCGGTTTTATAATGCCAATACACCGACATTGTTGGATTCGCTTTTTGCTGGTGGTGACGGTTATTGTGGCACGGCTGCAAACTTTTACCCAGACTTGTTTGCATGGATGTGTCGGTATTTTGAGAATGAACCTGAACTCGCGGCTGATGTGCAGCGTTTTTTAAGCGTGGCCAACAAAGTGGCAGGGCACAAATACAAATCTTCTGCAAAATTATATTTGTCGATGTTGGGGCTTCCAATTTTGCCTGTATGTCGGGATAAAAAAGAGACTTTTAAAGCGGAAGATTATGTAACCTTAAAACATTTGATGGAATTTGCAGATACACAACGCAGTATGTTGGGGTTGTTATGAGGGTGACCACAGATCGCACATTGGATTTTCATGATTTGGATGCACTTGCAAAAAGTATTGTGCATACGGGCATGTCTCATGAAGAAAAAGCATTGGCATGTTTTGATGTGGTGCGGTGGGCTATGTTTCAATATCCGTGGGTTTATAATGTGCAAGAACGCCGCGAAGAGTGGCACGATGCAACGAAGTTGTTGAATGTGTATGGGCATGGCTTGTGTGGGGTGCAAGCACGTACATTGGGTGCATTGTATCAGAAGGTTTTTGGATATGAAAACCAACGACTAATTGGTGTGAATGAATGTCATCCCGGAGATTGGGAATTGGAAAAGGATGCCGGTGCCTTTGTATTTTCATTAATGCAGAAGAATTATGCACCCCAAAATCCGTCGGGGCACTCTTGTGTGGAGGTTTTTTATGATGGGCGTTGGCATCATTTAGACCCTATGGTGGGGTTTTATTGTTACACCCGTGACGGGCGGCATATTGCGTCTTTGGAAGAGACACTTGCTGATCCTACCTTGGTGACGAAACCCAGCCGAAAGATAAAGGGGTTGATGCCAGATGGTGATATTGGAAAGGTGTTTTATCACTCTCGATTTGCAGACTGGGGGCCAGGGCCAGGATATTTTATGGTGATGGATACACGCATGGATGTGTCTTTGCAAAAAGGGCAATTGGTAACGTATTTTTGGGAGCGGGAACACCAACAGTTTTATTGGCCAGAGATTTGGGCACAACGATTTGTGCACGCGTATTTTGACGATGGCCCCAGACACCCCAATGTAGAAGAAGGTAAATGGCGTCATTATGGCAATGGCACCTTTCAAACGGTGAAAGATCGGGTTGGGGAAGGAGAATCTGTGGCGATGCCTTTTCCGTATGTGTTGGTGGGGGGGACTTTGGAGTTTGATGCCGGTTTACGCACGCACACGGTTTGTTTGACATGTCAAAAAGAAGATGTATGCGAGGTTGTAATACCTGTTCGTTCGGGTAAAAATAAAATTGATCTGCGCGATTTTGTAATGGGTGGATATCATCTTGCCATACGTCCTGTGGGGGATGCTATTGGTCTGGTGAATGTGACTTTGCATTTTCAACACAACTTTATAACGCGCCCCCGTTTGTTGTCTGGTGAAAATGTGGTGATGGTGTCTGATGAGGGTGTTGATCCATTGGATGTGATTTGGGAGTGGGAGGAGGCGGGGGGGAAACGTTGTCAAGATGTGCGGTGTGTAAAACCACAAGAACCATATGTTGTTTCTGTGGGTGAATTGGATTTTAAACCTTCGGAAAATCCCAAGTATATGAAACGGCTTGAGGTTCGACACCATAACATGGGCTAAAAATTTGGAGTTTACATGGATAGGATTGTGGTGAGAAAGGGCAGGCCTGAAGATGCGTTGATCATTGCAGACTTTCAAGTGCATATGGCAGAGGAGACGGAGCATATAGCCCTGGACAAGACGGTGGTAGAAAAAGGTGTTCAAGCTGTTTTTGATGATCCTTCTAAGGGCGCATATTGGGTTGCTGAATCTGGCAAACAAGTTGTGGGGTGTTTGCTCACGGTGCCTGAGTGGAGTGATTGGCGCAATGGCACCGTTTTGTGGATACATTCGGTGTATGTGGTGCCTGAAGCACGTCGATTGGGTGTGTATCGGGAGATGTATACCCAGCTAAAATCAGAAGTGGAAACATCTGATCATTTGCGTGGTTTAAGATTGTATGTTGAAAAAGAAAATGAACGTGCACAAGAAGTGTATCGGGCAATGGGCATGGATGACACGCGGTATCATTTGTTTGAGTGGATGCGTGAAGGTTGGTAGGTTGTGTTCAATTAAAAAATTAAAAAGCCCGTCTCTCCGCGTGAGAGTCGGGCTTTATTTGTGACAAATAGGTGGATATGTTATCTATAAATGATCTTCCGAATGTCATCACTTTGAAAGCGGATGGTTTGGCCGTCTATGCGTTCGGCATCGGGTTGGTTGGCTGCGGCATCTGCAATGTCGGTAAAAAGAAACCGCTTTTCAAGTGTGTAAGGCCCTGGCCATTCAAGGGGGGGGATTGGGTTTTGGCGGTGGTTTTCGACCGCTTTTTTTATGCCTGCACGTATTTTTTTGCGTGACGCTTGTGCCGAAAGTGAAATGGCGGCATTTCGGCTTAAGCCTTTTTTAACACAGGTTGTGACGATATTGGGAATGAGGTCTTCGGCTTCTTGGCAGGCGGCTTCTTCGCCACTGAGGAATATGAGGGGCAAACCCAATGCGCCGTTATAAAGGCCAAACTGGGCAATTTCTCCAATGAGCTTTCCGTTAAGTTTGTAATAGTCGATGTGGGTGCTGCTTTGGGTATGGTTTTGGTTGCTTGTGGCAACACCTGCCATGGCGTGTTGGCCGATCATAACGCAGGCATCATATTGGGCAAAAATAGGGTCGCGCACAGAACGTGGGGCACCAGGCCGCCCGTGCAAGAGTTGGGCTGCTTCGTGGATATCTTCAAACCAAAGCCCACCTGGGCCGTGGCCGTCTATGACCAAGATGTCTTCTACGCCTGCGTCAAGAAGGCCATCCACGGCGGCATTGACTTCTGCGGTGGCAAGGCGTTTGGCAAGGTCGTGATAACGGCCCGTGTTACGCGATTGATCTTCAAATGAAACGACACCGGCTACACCTTCGATATCGGTTCCAACTACGACTTTTTTCATGGTATAACCTTTCGAACGGAAAAGACAGATCCAGATCACAACAAACAGGAATGGGTTAAATTTTAGATCCCCAAACTTTTGCGATGAAAAGCAATGGCTTCTTGCACGTGAATATCCCAATAGTCCCAGGTATGAGCACCTGGAAATTCTTCATATTCGTGCGGGATTTTTAGGTGTGTTAGATGGGCATGATAATCGCGATTGGATTGCAAGAGGCCATCTTCGGTACCACAGTCTATGCGAAGGGCTGGGAGTTGGTTTTTGTCTATGTTTTCGGCGAGTTGATAGAGGCAATCTTTTCCCTCAAATGGCGCGTCTCCAAAAATTTGTGGAAATTCGATGCGCATGTCTTGACGCACATTTTCAGGTTTTACTTTGGTAATGCCCAGAGCGCCAGAGTGTGAGACGGCAGAGCAAAAGAGATTCGGAAATTTAAGTGCCAACTTTAGTGCGCCATAACCGCCCATTGAAAGGCCACCAATAACGCGGCCTTCGCGAGATGTTATGGTGTTGAATACGCGATCTGTAAAACCGATGACATCTTGGATGATGTGGCTTTCGTAAGCGGGCCCTTCAATGGCATTGCAATAAAAACTGCGCCCACCATCGGGCATGACCACAATGATAGGAAGGTCTTGTACGTAGCGCTCGATGCTGGTGCGGCGCATCCAAATAGAATGGTCATCGGAAAGACCGTGGAGAAGATAAAAAACGGGAAAGGGGCCATTGTGATTGTCTGGAAAGATCACATTCATTGAACAGGCTTTGACGAGTGCGGGGCTTCGAAATTGTAAGGTACAGAAGGCCATAAATGTAGATCCTTGGGGTTTGAAATTTGATTGGTGATTGTATGGGCGCAAGTCTTGGTATTTTTAAATGGCTCATTTGTGGATATGACATCTTGTATCTTTTGAAAGATAATGTTCTGTGGAGGGAAATCAATATGATTTATGCCTGTGCAACAATTGGTTGTGATTCGTGGGTTGCCTGTGTAATTTTGAAGGGGTGGCAAAAGAGGTGTTGAAGGGTTGAAACCACGTTTTAACGAAGGGGTTAGGTTATGTGTGCTTTTCGATGCAACCGATGGGTGTTTGTTATGGTCTTTGTGATTGCTTTGGGGAGTCCTAAACTTATAACGGCTCAGATTTCGTCTACTGAACAAGCCGTGATGAACAAGATTTTGAAACTAAAAGCGGAGATTGACCAACTGATGATGAAACCTGGTTCATCGTCAGACAAAGTCGCCATGGATAAGGTGATGGATATGAAACGGGATATCGATACCTTTTTGGACTTGTTGCCTCCGCATTTGCAAACACAAGTGCAAAACAAGATGGCACAATCTGTGGGACAGGCAGCAAGTGGGCTTGGAGGCATGGCAGAACCCGAATTGCCTTTTGTGATGGCGCCACAAGAATTGCAGAAAGTAGAGATGGCATTGATGCGAAATCAGCTCCATTCGTTGAAGCGGATCGGGGGTGTTCTGCGACAGAGCGGTCATTTGGATGCACAAACGCAGGGGTTGTGGGTTGCATTTCTTGAAAGTGTGGCAGGCAGTGGCATGCCGGCCGATGTGGGGTTAATGACAAAATATGTGATGCGTGAAGCATTTGCAGCAGAAAATGAGGGATTAGAATCTTTAGGTGGGAAACTGCGGTTTTATCGGGATATGCGATCTAAAATGAAGGCAGAGATTGAGAAAGTAGAAAAGATGGTGAATGCGGTGCCAGAAGAAGATGGGCCATTGCTTGAGACCATTAAAAAAAAGCAATTTAGCTTGGGACTAAATGGAGAAGCAATGGTTCGGGAAGGCGAAGAGGTATCGCAAAAAGAAGGTGCAAAGCAATATCTTAAAACGTTGAAAAATGACTTGGCACAAATGAATGAACAGGCAGAGAAGGTCAACTTGGAGTTGGAAGCGGCTCTTTTGAAACAGCAACCGAAAATGAAGATGATGTCGGAGGTTTCTCAAAAGTTGCAAGAGGCCGGGATGGCCGTTGTTCAAGAGGGGCATTAAATTTTTGAGATCACAGATGTGAAAGGATGTGTTATGGGACAAACAGATTTGCGATTTCGACAGATTCACTTGGATTTTCACACCAGTGAAGCAATTGCGGGCATTGGTGATCGGTTTGATGCAGAGCAATTTGCAGATACACTGGTAAAAGCACGGGTCAATTCGATTACGTGTTTTGGACGGTGTCATCATGGTTGGATTTATTACGAGACGGAAAAATTTAAAGAACGCATGCACCCGCACATGACGCGCAATTTATTGAAGGAGCAAATAGAGGCTTGCCATGCAAAAGACATTCGTGTGCCCATTTATTTGACGGTGCAGTGGGATCAATATACGTCTGAGCGACATCCAGAATGGTTGGTTATGGATGATGCGGGCAAACAAATGGGAACCCCACCTTATGAGGCCGGGTTTTATAGGCGGTTGGCGGTAAATTCGGGGTATTACGATTTTTTGAAAGCACACGTAGCCGATCTGTTTGAATTGTTGCCTGTAGATGGTTTGTTTTTTGACATTGTACAACCCTTGGACGATTCATCTTACTTTAGTCGTCAGCAAATGCTGGCAAAGGGGATGAACCCTTCATTGATACAAGATCGCAAACATTTTGGGCTTGAGGTGATTAATACGTTTAAAACCGACATGAGTGCGTTTATTAGAACATTAGATAAAGACTGCACGATCTTTTATAATGCAGGGCATATCGGACCACGCCAACGATCAGTATCTCAAGCCTACTCTCATTTTGAGTTGGAGTCGTTGCCCAGTGGTGGATGGGGATACGTCCATTTTCCTATGGCGGTACGCTATGCACGTGGTTTGGGGTTAGACTGTATGGGTATGACAGGTAAGTTTCATACGTCTTGGGGCGATTTTCATTCGTTTAAAAACCCAGAGGCGTTGCAGTATGAATGTTTTCAAATGTTGGCGCATGGCGCAAAGTGTAGCGTGGGTGATCAACTGCCCCCGCATGGCGAAATTTGTCAGACAACGTACAATCTCATTGGCTCTGTCTATTCGGAAGTAGAAAAGAAAGAGCCTTGGTGTGTGGGTGCTGTGCCACTGGTGGATATTGCATTGATGACAACGGAAGAGTTTACGGGCGAGCGTATTCCCACACCTGTTGCGGGTGCAGTGCGTTTGTTGCAAGAGGCGGGGTATCAGTTTGATATTGTGGATACACAATCGGATCTGTCACCTTATAAGGTTTTGATATTGCCCGATGAAGTGCCTGTTTTGGGTGATTTTGCTAAAAAGTTAGATGCGTATGTGAAGGCGGGGGGGGCTCTTATTGCCAGTTATAAGTCGGGATTAAATGAAGCGGGTGATGCTTTTGCATTGGATGTTTTGGGCGTAAATTATGTGGGAGATGCGCCATACTGCCCAGATTTTTTGTTGCCGCGTGAGGCCTTGGCTAAAAAAGTGCCTCAAACAGAACACGTGATGTATTTGAAAGGGCTGGAAGTTTCTGCACGTGCAGGTGCAGAAGTGTTGGCCGATGGTGTTGTGCCTTATTTTAACCGCACTTGGGAACATTTTTGCTCGCACCGACACACACCTTCAGCAGGTGCGGTAGGCTATCCTGGGATTGTGAAAAATGGGCAAAGTATATATTTTATGCATCCTGTATTTAGCCAGTATGCCAAGAATGCACCGCGATGGGTGAAGCAGTTGGTGGTCAATGTACTTGATGAGGTGTTGCCAGAACCCATTTTGCGTTTGGATGCCCCATCTACCACATTGTCTACTGTAAATGCACAACCCCAGGAGAATCGATGGGTGGTTCATTTGTTGCATTATATTCCTGAACGGCGTGGGCAAGATTTTGATGTGATTGAAGATGTGATTCCGATTTATAATGTGGGTGTGTCGGTTCGTGTAGATGGCGATGTGAAAAAAGTTGCAACGGCATTGGGGGGTGAAGCGTTACCTTTTGAACTGGCAGATGGACGGATTTCTTTTGTTTTGCCCAAGTTAGAAGGGCATGAAATGATCGTGTTGGTTTTTTAACATTTTATAGAATGGGATTTTTAAGATGCGATTTGTAGGCTTGTTGTTGTGTGGTGTTTTTGGTTTGGGTGTTGGTTTCTTGCACGCTCAAGAAGTAGAACAAGAATATATGGCTGTGTTTGTCAAAGGCAAACGTGTGGGATATCACAATAAAACGCGAAAGGTGTTTGCCGATTCGGTGGTGACCACAGAGTTGATGACCTTTTCTATTCCGGTAGATGAAGGCACGATTGAAAAATTATCGATAGATGAAACGGTGGAATCGCGGGATGGAAAATTGATTCATTTTCGACACGAAACTGCAAAAGGGGCACGATTGTTTCGCTTGGCGGGTAGGCGTGATGGGCACCGTTTGCAAATTTCGCTGGTTTCGGATGGGCAAAAACACCAACGAGAATTGGATTGGTCGGAGCCAGCGCTTTTTGTAGAAGGACGGCATTTGCTTGCTCGGCAAAAAGGCTTAAAAGCAGGGTTGCAATATCAGTATTTGCGGTTTTTTACCGAAGATTTGTCGGTTGGCGAAGCTTGGGTTTCTGTTTTGGGTGAGGTAGAGGTGGACGTGTTGGGTAAAAAAATGAAGCTTATTGAAACCAAAGAAGAGGTTTCTTTACAAGGGCGAACATTGACGTATGTCATTTATCGCGATGCGTCATTCAAACCACTCAAAATAGTTGCGCCTTCTATGTTTATGGAGATGGTTTCCTGTTCTGAGGCTTTTGCCATGACGCCATTGGATGAAAATTGAGATTTGATTGGTGATGGGGAAGGTTGTCGTTTTACAGGCACGTCAGGGACTGGTGACGTGCCTGTATTCTTTTGGGTATATTGTAGAAATTGAGCGATTAATCGGTGTGCTTTCAGAGTGATAGGAGGATGGGGTGTTGGTGCGATTGTTTGTGTGTGTCATTGGAATATTTACACTCAGTGTGATGCCTGTCATGGCAGAAAGAGTTATTCGCGGTGTGGTGATGGATGAGGAATCGGGTGCGCCTTTGCCACAGGCTACGGTGCAGATATTGGGCACGTATGAGGGGGCTATTACCAATTTGGATGGTGCATATGAATTGGTGGTCAAACAGATGCCTGCTGTGGTGCGGGTGAGTTACATTGGTTATCAATCTGTTGAGATTGTTGTTGTCGAAACGACGGAGGCGGTTCAAAACGTGCAACTCACCCCTGTGCCTATTGTGATGGATGAATTGGTGGTTACGGCAAAAGATATGGGCCCTAATATTATGCGTAAGGTTATTGCTCAAAAGCAGACATGGTGGAAAGATTTGGAAACGTTTCAGGTGCGGGCTTATTCTCGCTTTACGTATCGCAATGAAATTGAGATTGTGGGGGTGGTTGAGCGTTTGTCGGATGCGTATTGGGACAGAGAAAGAGGTTGGCGAGAAATTATTAAAGATAAACGAGAGACCAAGAATATAAATTGGAACTTTGATCTGCCTGCGGCAGCGGCGGTGAATCTGTATGGTGATGAAATTGAAATTGGTGGGCACAATTTGGTGGGGGTCACGCACCCCGATGCGTTGGATCATTACGATTTTAAGCTTTTGGGAAGGCGGTTTTTGGATCGCCAAATGATTTATGACATTGAAGTCATGCCAAAAAATAAGTTGAAATCGGCATTTACGGGGCGTGTGTCTGTGATAGACAGTGTTTATGCAATGGTTGAGGTGGCGTTGACACCCAATCGGGCCTTTTTGTTTCCGCCACCCATTCGGGCACTGGGGATGACGCTGTCTCAGCAATTTAGCAATATGGGCGGTGCATTTTGGTTGCCCATTGGATACCAGTCGGAGATTGCGTTGGAAATTGGGATGGTTGGTTTGCAATTTCCACCCATTAAGGCGCGACGTGTTTCGAAGCTTTCCGATTATAGGGTGAATGTGCCTTTGGCCGATTCTTTGTATGGCGAAGGCACAAACCTTGTCACCGTCGATTCGGTATCTGTTGTGCGCGACAGTTTGATGAGCAAAGCTGGTGTGGTGGTACCCTTGTCTGAAACAGAAGCTGTGGCTTATGACAATATTGACAGCACCATGACCTTGGAAAAGGCATATAAACCCAAAGGTTTTTTGGCACGGTTTATCGATATGGATGATGACGATGATGGCGGTGGTGGGAAAAGTAGAAATGAAAAAAGCAAGCTCTCGGTGAATTGGAGACCTGAGGTGTGGTATAATCGGGTAGATGGTGGACACTTGGGATTAAAGGTTGAAACGGGTACTTCGCGTTCACCATTTGGTATGGGTGCGAGCAGTGCCTATAATGTCAGTTTGAAACGCTGGGCTTTTTCTGGGCAAATCACTGGACGATTTGGGGAAAAGAAGCGTGGTTTTGTTACCCTATCGGGGTTTCGGGGGACGGATGTGCGGTATACTTCGGCGCTATACGACCGGTTTAAAACGAGCCCGCAACAGTTTTTTGGAGACGAAGACTATTTTGATTATTTCTGGAATGAAGGCATGCGGGTAAGAGGTGGGTATCATTTTCGAAAACCGCGGTTGCATTTTGAGGGGGGGGTGAATGTTGAAAAACATGCATCTGTCGTGAAAACGACAGATTGGAATATTTGGGGAAAGAACAAAATACAGCGCGTGAACCCTAATATTGATGCTCAGAAGTTTAGATCGGTGGTTGTGGCTGCCATTTTAACAGGTAAAAAACAAGGACCTGCGCCACTTTTTTGGCAACGGAAATTGAAGGTGGAAATTGAACACAGTCACACGGGGTGGGGCAGTGATGTGACATTTACGCAATTTAGAATGGTATGGGACTGGCGCTTCGAAACGTTTTTTAAACGGCGTTTGTTGCCCAATGTATTGGATGTGCGGGTGGTAGGAAGCACGTATGTGGGGACATTGCCAAGACAGCGGTATGGTATTTTGGATGTGTGGCTGGATGGGTTTACAACATTTGGTGGCTTTCGCTCTCGGGTGGATCGTCCTTATGAAGGTGAAAAGCACTTTGCGGTGTTTTGGGAGCATAACTTTCGAACGGTACCATTTGAATGGATTGGCTGGCAGTGGGCAGTCAAACGCAATTGGGGGATTTTGATTCACGGGGCGAATGGACGCACGTGGTTTGGGGCTCAAACGTTGGCCAGCCTAAATTATGCCCCTATGTATCAGAATGGTTTTCATCATGAAATCGGTGCATCCTTAAATGGTCTTTTTGATTTGGTGCGCATGAATGTGACAAAGCGGTTGGATACATCGGGGATTTATGGCAGTTTTGAAATCGCGCGGATTTTTTAGAAAGACCTGATGGGTTTGTACTGGGTAGGTGAAAATGGTGTTATTTGCCAAAAACTTGAGAAAAAATAATAAAGTCGTTGAAGCCAATTTTTTGGTCGCTGTCTAAATCGTAGCGAGAAGAGTATGTATTATTTGTTGTGGGTTTTTCATAGTTTTGAATAAAAAGTAGAAAATCTTGAAAATCACATACGTTGTCGTCGTTGAAGTCTCCGACGCGGTTTGAGCCATATTGAACTTTGAGTGAATACACGGTGCCCGGAAAGTCTTTAACAAAATACCCCGATTCACTTCCCGTAGGTGATGTGTGATCAACTGTGATGGCTTGGAGTGGGTTTGGGTGATCTTTGATGAGGCGTAATGTGAACTCCGCCAAGGTGCCTTTGCCAGAAACACCATTTCGCGTTCCTGAAAAGGTAGGTGGTTTGTCTTCGTTGTAAACAAGTTGATAATTGGGGCGTTTGTTGCCCATGCTGTTGATTTGCCCGTTGAGCAAACTGTCTCCGAGGGTGCTGTTGAGAAAGACGGTACCGTTTAACCAGTTGCCCTGTCGAAACGGAAAGAAAAAGGAGCGGCTTTGTCTGGCAGGAATGATTTCGAAGTAATCGTCATCAACGGAGAGATAGACGACGACGCCTGTGATATTTTCATTTTGGGCATCTACTTTGAGTGCTAAGTGAAATATATCCCCCACTTGGAGAGCTGTGCCATTGGGGGATGGGGTAAGGTGTTGTATGATGAGATGGGCCTTGCCCTCACGAGCCCCTTCAGATGGTGTAAAAAGGAAGGGCAATAAGAGCCAAATGAATCGGACAAAGAGATGGGGTCTTATAGATTGCAATGATCGCATTGCTGGTTCTCTATTTTTAAATTGCTAAGTAAATTTCCCTAATGTTTTAT
>JAYODI010000193.1:0-2113 GCA_038279365.1 Candidatus Latescibacterota bacterium
CCATGTGGTCATTCATTCAGATACGGTTATAGGTAATAATTGCCGTATCGACGACCATGCCGTATTGGGCAAAAAACCCATGCGAGCAGCTGTAATTGCCATCAAACAAAGCGAAAATCTTACACCACTTGAAGTGGGTTCCGAAACAATGGTCGGAACTGGGGCAATACTCGATCGTGGGGCTACTGTAGGTAACAAATGCCTGATCGCCGATTATGCGTCTGTTAGAGAAGAGAGTTGTATCGGTCATCATACGATTATTGGGCGAAGTGCTGTGGTAGAAAACAAAGTGACCATTGGTGATCATTGCAAAGTAGAAACAAACGTTTTCATCCCAGCCTACTCTACAATAGGAAATGATTGTTTTATTGCCCCACACGTTGTATTTACCAACGACAATTTCATGGGACGCACAGAAGAACGCAAAAAACACTTTAAAGGTGTAACCATTCACTATGGCGGACGCTTTGGAGCTTATGCCTCGGTCTTACCTGGTATCGTCATTGAAAGAGATGGGGTTGCAGCAGCAGGTGCCGTTGTTACTCAAAATATACCCACCCAACAGATCGTTGCCGGCGTACCAGCCCGTCCTCACAATCGCGTGCCCCCAAACCAACTATTAGAAAATCAGTAAACAAGAATATATCCCCATCCATCCCCTTGGCACAAAAAACCCCAACCCCTTTTATTATAATTCATTAAAGACAAGTCAAAATATTAGTTTAGAATGCACTTAAACCCTATTGATATCTTTACTTTATATCAGTCTTATCCTATTATTACGATATTATATTTCATAGTATCTATAAAAATAATTGGAGAGAAATATTTTCCAAATTTTAAAATTTTGTCCATTAATTTCCAACCCTTTTAACTGAATTACCCGTTCGCTCAAAAGCAAGAAACATATATAAACTTATATATACTTTATATTTACCCAAAACACACGCCTTGCATTAATTTTTGAGGTACAAAAATTGCCTTATCATACACAGAGAGTTTGCACTCACTTTTTTTTGTAAGGTGTCGATAATATCTATGAGGCTGGCACCCTATCCCCGCCCTAAAACCAGCCGTCGAATGCCATCCCAATAGTGCTCCGTCTCATCCTCCGATCTTCACAAAATCATTAAAAGCTTAATCCATTGGAGTTTGCATGTCAGCCGATATCCTTGAGCGTTTTTCGCTCAATGACCAAGTTGCGTTGGTAACCGGTGCCGCAGGTCAATTGGGTCGCCAATTTTGCCGCACATTGGGGCAAGCAGGTGCCACCATTGCAGTTGTCGACCAAAATGAAGACGCCTGCCATTCATTTACAAAAGAACTCGAAACAGATGGTATTCCTGCACTGTCTTTGCCTTTTGATATCACCAATACCCAGGCCACGCACAGCGGGTTCGATCAAGTTAAAGATAAGCTTGGCCGGCTTGATGTCTTAATCAACTGTGCAGGTTTACAGATTTTTGCACCATTTGAAGAACGCACATTTGAAGATTTTATGCGGGTCTTAGAAGTCAATGCAGGTGGCACATTTTTATGCACGCAAACAGCCACCAAAATTATGAAACACCAAAAAACTGGGGGTCGTATCATTAATATTGGCTCACTATACGGCGTTGTAAGCGGAGACCCGCGCATTTATACCGACTGCAGCCGCAACACATCCGAAGTTTATGGAGGATCTAAAGCAGCAGTCATTCAAATGACGCGTTATTGGGCTGTTCATTTGGCCCAGTACAACATCCGCGTAAATGCCATCAGTCCAGGGGGCGTATTTAACCATCAAGGTGAAGATTTTGTATCCAATTACTCATACCGCACCCCCATGGGGCGCATGGCCAAAGAAGATGAACTTTCCTGTGCCCTTCTCTTTTTGGCAACAGAGGCGTCATCCTATGTAAATGGACACAATCTGGTTGTCGATGGAGGGTGGACCGCATGGTAAAGCGCAAAGCCTATATCCTTGGTGCGGGTGTAAGTGGTTTGGTCTCCGGATGGAAACTCTTAGAAAAGGGTTGGGATGTTGAAATTATAGAAAAAGAACCCTTTTATGGGGGCATGTCTCGCAGTTGGCAATGGCGCGATTTCATCCTCGATGTAGGCCCTCACATTT
>JAYODI010000194.1:0-2107 GCA_038279365.1 Candidatus Latescibacterota bacterium
CTTAAGATCAATCTATAAAAAGGCGGTGTTGGATTTTTCCAACACCGCCTTTTTTATTGGCCAGATTGTGGGCAATAATCATAAATGATTATTTGTGACGTTTATAAAAAAGCCAATCGCTAAAAATTAAAATGGAATAAAAAAAGCCCTGCATGGATTGCAGGGCTTAAAGTGATATGCTTTTTTGATGGATTTAAACAGCCAGTTCTTCTTGGCCATATTCTTTTAATTTTCGTTGGAGCGTTCGTAGGCTGATGCCCAAAAGACGGGCAGCTTTTGTACGATTGCCATTGGTATTTTCGAGTGTATAATCAATGAGCATTTTTTCAATGTCTTCCAGTGGGATGCCCAAGAAAGGTGTTAGGTCAAGTACCGGAGAAGAGGGTGACTGCATCTGCGGCATCAAGTTTTGGAATTGAGCTGGCAAATGAGAGGCTTCAATGGTATTACTCGGCGCATTGACGGCCAATCGTTCGGTAATATTTTTGAGTTCTCGTACATTGCCTGGCCAATCGTATACCGACAATCTTGTTAAGGCTTCTACTGATATCCCCTTTAGGGGCATGTCGTTTTCTTGTGAAAAACGATCTAAAAAGACATTTACAAGAAGGGGAATATCGGTTTTTCTCTCTCTGAGAGGGGGCATTGTAATGTTTAGCACATTTAAACGGTAATAGAGATCTTCCCGAAACTGACCCTTTGCGATGGCTTGTTCAATATCTGTGTTGGTGGCAGCGATCAAACGTACGTCTATGTCTATGGTACTGTTGCTGCCAATGCGGGTGATTTGTCGGTTTTCGAGTACGCGCAATAATTTGGCTTGGGCCTCAAGTGCAAGGTCGCCAATTTCATCAAGAAACAAAGTGCCACCATTTGCGGCTTCGAAAACACCCGTTTGTCGTGCTATTGCACTGGTAAAAGCGCCTTTTTCATGACCAAAGAGCTGGCTTTCTATGAGCTCTCTTGGAATGGCAGAGCAATTTATGGCGATAAACGGTTTGTTTTCTCTGGGACTAAGGGTATGAATTGATTTGGCGACCAGGTCTTTACCTGTGCCACTTTCGCCAGTAATGAGTACGGTGGTTTTGTATGGGGCACTTTGACGAATTTGTTCAAAAACGGCTTGCATAGCAGGAGATGCCCCTTGCAAAAAGCCAAATGCCATTTCTTGTTTTGGTTTTGATTCCAGTTGTTCTATCAAATGCATTTGCCGCCGTTCATAGGCGCGGTGAATTGCAATTTTGAGAACTTTGGGATCTATGGGATCTGAAATGTAGTCTATGGCGCCAAGTTTTAGAGCTTCAATCATTGCGTCTACTGTATTTTGGTGAGAAACGACCACAACAGGAGATGGAGGGATTTTGGCTAAGGCGGTTCTCAAAATTTCAAAACCGTCGCGATTGGGTAGGAACTTGTTGGCAATGACAACATCAACATCTTGGGTAGTTAGATATTCCAAACCCTGATCGGTTTCGGTGATTCCAATAAAGTTATGGCGGTCTTTTTGAGTCTGCTTCTCAATGATTTCTAAGTTGTTCCTATTGGGATCAATAGCAAGAACGGTCATAATGACTCCGGCTGTAAAATCGATATATAAAGTTCTGCAGGTATGTGCTCCTTGTGAGAGTGCACATACTCTACATTAAGACGAAGTTACAAGGTGGTTTGTTCCTGATTATTCTAAATTTATAGATATAAAAAGAAATCTTAAACAAATCGGACTTGTTGGATATTTTTCGAGAAAAAATACGACACATTGACATTGTAAAAATTTCAATCTGGCAAAATGTCGCAAAATACACATTTAATTCGAACATAAATGTGGGATGTGGCTGGTTTTGGAAGGTGGCATTGGATTTGCAGACGCAATAAAAGTTAAGTGTTAAATATTTTTTGTCTCAAACTTGGATCAAATTGCTGTGTTTTTCTACCTTGGCGGGGACGGATTTCACAGCTTCGGAGAGGTGTGAAGAAGCTCTTTGAGCTTCTTCACACACTCGCATGCCTGATACGTTAAGTTTTTTTGAGCCGAGTATTCATCACCTTTATTCACAAGGAGGTGCCTGGAGAAATAACTTGAGAGCGGTTTTTGAAGTGAGTTTCCGAA
>JAYODI010000020.1:0-19855 GCA_038279365.1 Candidatus Latescibacterota bacterium
GTGGGTGAAGATTTTATGGCGGCGGGGTATCGCACGGCCTTGGTGGGCAAGGCACATTTTCAGCCGTTGCACGGCACAGATGAATTCCCATCTTTGGAATCGTATCCGACACTGCAAGATTTGGATTTTTGGCGCAATTATAAAGAGCCGTTTTATGGGTTTGAGCACATTGAGTTGGCGAGAAATCATACGGATGAAGCGCATGTGGGCCAGCATTATGCGATTTGGTTGGAGGAAAAAGGGTGCACGAATTGGAAAGATTATTACCGGCCCCCTACGGGCAACAACAACAGCCAAAAGCGCACGTGGGAAATTCCTGAGGAATTTCATTATGGTACGTGGATAGCCGAGCGGTCGTGTGAATTGTTGGATCAATACAAAGAAAATGATGAGCCGTTCTTTTTGTGGTCGAGCTTTTTTGACCCGCACCCTGCATATTTGGTGCCACGCCCCTGGGATACGATGTATGACCCCAAGTCGTTGACCATTGCACAAGTGACACCGGGTGAACACGACAAGAACCCCCCGCACTTTCAACTGACACAAACGGAAAAACCGGACTTTTCGCCGTGGAAATCGAGTGGCAAGGGGTTACATGGGTTTAGCTCACATTTGCACGACAAGGATGAATTGGCCAAAGATGTGGCCATTTATTATGGGATGGTGAGTTTGATGGACAAGCAGATTGGTCAGATTATGGACAAGCTTGATGCATTGGGTTTGTCGGAAAATACGTTGGTGGTGTTTTCATCGGATCACGGGCATTTTTATGGGCAACACGGGTTAACGGCCAAGGGTGCGTTTCATTATGAAGATATGGTGCGTGTGCCGTTTGTGGTGCGCCAACCCGGCAAAGTGCCTGCGGGTAAACAGTCTGAGTCATTACAATCGTTGGTCGATTTGGCACCGTCATTTTTGAGTGCGGCGGGCATTGATGTGCCACACGGGATGACGGGTGAAAACCAATCGCCAGTTTGGTATGGTGAAAAGGACACGGTGCGCGATCATGTGATTGTGGAAAATCACCACGACCCGTTGACGTTACATGTGAAGACGTATGTGGAAGATCGCTATAAGTTGACGGTGTATTATGGGCAAGATTATGGCGAGTTGTTTGACTTGCAAGAAGACCCTGGCGAGGTGAACAATTTGTGGAATGATGCGGGGAGCCAAACCTTAAAGATGGAACTGACGCGCAAATTGCTTCACGCTGAAATGTATAAAGAATCGTTGCCTATGCCACGTGTTTGGGGTGCGTAGGGTGTGGTGGACAGGAAAAAGAAAACCCAAGGCTATGATTGCCTTGGGTTTTTAATTTGGAGTAGGCGTATCTATTTACCCAGGGCTTTGGCTTGACTAAAAATGTGGTGCCTTGTTTGGGTTGGTAGGTTATTTCTATGACGCCTTCACATTTTTTTACGGTATTGTATGCGTTTGCCAACGCCAAACCCGTTCCGATGTCTGCTTGGGGCGCAAAAAATGTTCAAACACACGTTTTTAGGTTTTGGCGTCCATACTGATGTTCTGTATCTTGAATGGTGAGCCAAACTTGGTTGTTGTCCACTTGTTTTGTGCCGATATGTATTTCTTCTCTATTGGGGAGCGCATCTATGGCGTTGAATATGCAACGGATGACCATATCCAATCAACCTACGGGTATGCTTTGTATCAGAGGAATGGTTTTGATGGCTCTATAAAAGCATTTTGGTACGTTGGGGGTAAGACCCTATATTGTAACTGTTGGCAGTTTTAAAACCCAACAACCAGGTCATAACTGAGGCATTGGATACGTTCCCCAATTTTATCTTTAAAGCGTTTACAAAATTTGCATCTCCGCTTTTGGGTGGTATATTGGCGGTGTGCCTGACGGTGATCGCAAATTTGCGGGGGCTACACGTGGGTTTTTAATTGTGGCCCTTGATCCTGGGCAGGTGAATGATACTGGGGAATTTAAAAGAGAAGTGTCACGCAATGTTTTTAAGACGCGGTCTTTAAAACCGATGCCAGGATTGAAGCGTGCAGAATTGTTAGGTGGTTTGGAATGGGAATGAGTAAAGGCGTGGCGTGTGGCTGGTATTCCTATTTTAGATGACCATAAAGTTTTGCTACAATCGTTGGCCGATGGGTTGAATTGATCCCTACCTTTGGAGGCATAATGCCAGATGAGCAATTGATAAATGGTCTTGCGACTGATGGGCGAAAGGTCGTGGCACAGACACAACGCATTTTAATGCACATTGGTCAATCGACCGAAACGGCGTGGGGGGAGTTGTTTGAGGCACTCAATGTGTCACTTACAGATCAAAAGATATCCCAACCGACCAAAGATGCGCTGCACAATATGATGAATGCGTTGCAATTTCATGATGTGGTTGCACAACAATTGGCAGCGGCCAAAACGATACTTACCACTTTTGATGAACAACTCTCACCATTTGCCAACGCGCCTGATGAAGCCGATTTGGAAGTGTCTGTGGCAGGTGCTTTTGATGCAACGGCCAGTTTTGATCGTGAACGGGTAGATGTCGATGATTTGGATGCGTGGATTCAGAAAGCAAAAGATGAAAGCGATAAATCGTAAAGCTTTGCACTTGTATATGTGAAAAAAAAGCAGCACACTCTGTGTGCTGCTTTTTTTATTTTGTGATGTCGAAAATGACTCTTACGCTGTGTGAAAAGGTGCGTATGATGCGTTTAATCCTGATTGGATGTTACTTGGGCCGTTTTTTCGGCACGGTAAAGCTCTATGCCCTGTTCATCATAAAATATCAAAGACGCAGTTGCACTGCCATTTTTATGGGCTTTGATGTCTACCATGATAAAGCCCCCCGTGGGTTTATCGTATGTGTATTTTTGATTGATCAATCGGTTGGGATCTGTAGACATATGATTACCCGGATGAATGCCATTGATTGCGTTGGCATCTATGAGGGTGCCACATCCAAATTCTTCAAATCCTGTTGGGTGAACATTGTGATATTGCCAGTTGCGATCACCACAAATGATGTAAAAATTTTTGTCATAAAATGCATTGCGGTACAACCAAGTAACAAAGGCATCTCCTTCGTGCCGAAAGCCTTTCAAGTTTGCATGGTTGTCTTTTCTGCGTACGTCATCTGGGCCCACGATGGGTGTTGGTGAGATGAGAAATTTGAAGGTGGCATCGCTTTCTAAGAGTGTTCGTTTGAGCCATTCTTTTTGTTTGTTGCCCCACAGTGTTTTATTGGGTTCATCGGGCATATCATTGGCACTGCGATAATCGCGGTTTTCGGTGAGCCAAATTTGTACAAGTTTTCCTAACCGATGGGTTCGATAGGTGACGGCATCTTTTCGGAAGGGGGTGGTGATGGGGACTTGTTCTTTAAAAATGGCAATACCATTTTCGTGGGAAGGAAAACGTGTTCCTGTTGGGTCGGCATCGCCAAAGCGATAATCGCGGTCGTTTTTTTGCCAATAGGCAGGAATATGTTGCGCGAGTTGGTCAAAGTGGGGTTGCGCAAAGAGTTCATGCCATTTTTGACGCATTTGTTTTACGGTCTGCGTGATGGGTTTGCTGGGGTAATCGTAATAAACATTGTTGCCTGTTGAAATGAAAAAATCGGGTTTGAGTTGTGTGATGGCGGCAAAGGCTGGGTAGCCTTGGGTTTTGTCTTCGCTTTGATCTGTGTGTAGAAATTTGTGATAATTCATGCTGGCAACCACAACAAAACGCATTGGTTTTATGACCTGGTCTTTGGGCAAAGTGTGAAAGGTGCCTGTGTGACTGCGTTTCACATTTTGCGTGGTTGATCCATAGACGAGTCGATAATAATATTGTGTGTCGGGTTCCAACAAGTCTACTTGGGCTTTAATGATGTGGTCATCGCGCGCAAATGCTTCTTGCCAACCTGTGGTGAAAGGGGCATTAAAATCTTCGCTTTGTGAAATTTCAAACTGTGCCCACCCCGTTTGACCCAATAAGTCGCCATTGACAAGTTGACTCCCCTTGGTAAGTCGTGACTGAAGCAGGGCACTGGTTTGTGTGACTTCACCAGACATGATGCCTTGTCCAAGCGATGGTTGGGCATGTATTTGAGGAACAAAGCATAAAAAACCAACGATGGTTAAAATGAATTTCAGCATGCAACATGCATCCTCTCTGCTTGTTAATGGGGTTGGTGTTTATTCAATGATTGTACCTTCTTTTTGAACGCGTTTTGACATTGTTTTGAAGGTTTCAGATCCGTCATCAACCCAGCGTTCATAGTGAATGCCTTGCACAGCTCCTTCTTCAAAGCCTGTGATGGTTTCAACTTTGGGGTCGCCTTGGGTATAGATTTTGTGTCCACTGGGCAAATGAATGACACCTAAGGCATTGATTTGAGCAATGTGCGCGCGTTTGGCCGCTTGTTGGAGCTTTTTTTCATCAATGTCTAAGCCAATGCCAGGGGCTTCGGGCACACGCGAAAAACCGTCGATAACGTCAATGGTCGATGTGGTAATGTCGTCTTCATACTGATCGTCTAAGGTGATGAGGTGCGCTGTTGCGGTGGGCAAAACGGCGGCTTGGTGTAGCGAAAAAGCTTTCATGAGGGCATTGCCAGATTGTTGAATCAGCACCTGTATGTTTGCTTTGCCATACGCGTAACCGGCTTCGAGTGTTTTGCCTATGCCCCCACCGGTCATATAAATATCGGCCACGCCGTGAATGACCTCTTGCATCCCACCCAGTTGCGCATTGTGCATGACGATTGGAAGCTGTGTTTTGCCGCGTAGTGTGCGCCAACCATCAATGTCTGTCCAGGGAAGCGGATCTTCAATGAAGGCCACAACGGGATAGTTGCGTTCAAGGGTAGCCACAATGGGAAGAACGGTGGCCATGGTGCGGTTGTGATTAAAATCCCAATGTAGCTTGAATCCGTCGGGGGCCACATCGGCGGCGGCTTTGGTTTGTTCTATCACGTCCCATTTGGCATCGGAATGCATTTTAAAAATACGATAACCTTGATCGACGGCACGTTGAATTTCGTTGGCAAAAATTTCGGGTGCACACGGGCGCGTCCATGCCGCCACTGGAGCGGCATCGCGTAGTTTTTGCCCCATGAGTTTGTAGGCAGGTACTTCGAGATATTTGCCCATAACGTCGTAAAGGGCCATGCCAATGGCCATGTTAAAGTTGTTGCCAATAAAGTCGAATGGGTTGCGATCTATGAGGGGTTCAATTTCTGAAGGTGCAATGTTGGTGCGGTCTTCATAATCGCCATAGCCAATGATGCCGTTGTCGGTTGTGATTTTGACGACCACGTGTTGGTCAATGTCATACATTCGTGTTTTGCCGTGATGGTTGTCATATCGGTTGGCAAGTGGGAGGGCAATGGGAATGATTTCGATGTTGGTGATTTTCATAGCCAACTCCTAATAGGCTTGTGGGGTGTGATGTGTTCGTTCATGATGTATGATGACATAAAAAAGGTCAAGCCACATTTGTGTGGGAGATTTTATATTTGTAGTCTTATTGGAGAGTGCCATCAAACGCATTTTTCTGCAACCAATAAAACGTGACCGACACGGTGCAGATATTCTTATGTGTGATCATTTGTGTTATCCAACAATCGTCTTTGGTTATCATCGGCCATTTGGCTGAAGTTGGTCTCTCTCAAAATATAAAAAAGTGGTAGATGTTGTTGATAGCAACTTGATGATAGCATCAACAGACCTCTGGCACACCGTCTTCACGGCGTTTATGTGGGGTTTTGTGATTGCCTGCCAGGATGTCGGCGGCCGTCCAGCCCATGTTGCCATGTCTTACGGCACCATAACGAACGCTTCCTTCGTCGGCAAATGGACGCACATTGGGCAGATCGAGCCAAATGCGCAAGAGCACGCGTTTTTTATCTTCATCTTCAATGGGTTCATAGCCTTCTTTTCCGTGGAACACCGTGTAGTTATTGAAAAAGGCAATGTCACCAGTATGCAATGGAAAAGCGAAGCTATTTTTTATGGCTGTTTCGGCAATAAAATCGAAAATTTCAGTTTCTTGATCTGTGAGTTCTTGTTCAGCTTTTTTCATGCCACCGCGAATCCAACCCGGGTGAAAACGACAGGTGACCACACCTTCTGCGGCGCTAAATGCAGGTATTTTAAAATTGGAGAATGTTGTTTCGTTTGGATAATTGTCGACTCTGTTCCAGATAAAACCTTCATAGAGTCTGGGCAGGTATTCGGGGTGTTGGCGGAGGATTTCGTTGTATACGGTCATTGAACTGGCGGCCAAGCTTTTTGGATCATCGGGTGCTTGGCGAACACAGAAAAGACCCACGCAATCTGAGAGATCTACGTGCAGTGCGCTGGGAGTGGGTTTGCCAAGAATGCGTGCGCCGTTTTGAGGAGCCAACTTTCCATCTGTGATATAATGAATCAGACCGGCTTCTTTGTTTTGGGTGACACCGATCCCAAGGTGCGTACAAAGGCCCCAATACATTTTTTCTAAGTCTTCAAAATTATATCCTTCTGTTGGGAAGTTGGAAAGTAAAGTGAGCCCTCTGCCATTGCGAAGTTGGTGTAAAAGGTCTTTGAGGGTCTCTTTTAAACTGGGAAGTGGAAAGTCTTTTTGTGTGATTTCGGGAAATTTTAAGCCACGTTTATTGACTTGCTGAAGGGCTTGATCCAATTCGTCTTGTTGTTGTGTTGTAAGGCTAAATTTCCAAGAGGAGTCGTGTTCTAAGTCTTCACCGGTCCAAGCACTTGCATCTTGTATGGGTTTCATATGTGGGGACATGATTGTTTCTCCTTGTTATGAGCGATACATGTATTTACCGTTCTTCTATACCGTGATACCGGTTGGGGCGTCCACCATAAACGGGTGCCCGGCCGTCCCAAAATTCAGGTATCGTGTTGATTTTGCCTCTCCATGCTCCTCTTGGTGGCAGCATGTGGGCAGTAAAAGATTGGTTTTGCGAACCGGGCGATGTGGCTGTCTGTGTTGCTGTTTCAGAATGGTAGTGATAGCCATAAATACCATGCCTGTGCCCTCCCCAAGCATCAAGGGGTTCTGTAGCCCCTTCGCTGCTGGTGTCATTGGGTATATATTTTCCATAGCCTGCAATACCGTCAAAACCCAAGCTGATAATGGGAGGATGGGTTTGACCAGCGTAATCTGGTGTGTTGTATAAGTTAAATCCTCGCCCTGTTGCACTGTGTCCATCGGCGTGGTAGTGCGCTCCTAAACCGCGGCCTGAGTGAATGCCCGTGCTGGTGATTTCACCTACTTCTTGTGCAAATGCGAGTGTGTTGTTGAGGCTGGGATAAACAACAACACCATCAATAGCGATGCCGGTTGCAGAGACACTGGCATAGTTGAGATGGTTGAAGGTTGAAACGTTTTCATCTGTGGCGAGGTTGTCTGTTAACGTATTTTCTGTAAGCGTTTCTACTTCGCCGTAATCTTTCATGGCAATTTTGGCCATATATCCCATGCGAGCGGCATTGCGTGTTACTTTTTGCTCTGGGTATTGGGTTCCTGGTGCGCCATCTCCTGGGGGGCGTGGTACATCCCACAAGTGGGTCATGCCTTCAGGAACACCATAACTGGCAATGACCATAAATGGATGATGTATGCCATTGGCATCTGCTTCATTGGTAAAGTAAACATAAGGAATGGTGTTTTCGCCAATCTGCATGTCATACATGTCTGATACTTGTACGATTCTTGAGAGCATGTTTTGGCGAACTGTTTTGTAAAATGTGATGGGATAGCGGAGTTTTGATCCTTCCGCAGTTAGGGTAGAGTCGATGGTCGCAAGCATGGTTTCTGCGGCTTTTGTGGTTGCATCATTTAATCCTTTTGCGGTTACTTGGGCTTTGTAAGGCCCTAAAATATCTTTGATGGATCCTGCCAGCCGATCTGTACCGTTGGAGGTAGCTCGAAATTCTTCATTGCTCACACGTGCGACATTTGTTGGGTTAAAGTCAATGGGTATGTCTTGTTCTAAAGGGGCTTGATACAATATGAATGGTGTGCCTGTTTGGGGGCTAAGAACAACTGCCGAACCGTTGATGGCAACATGCATCGCGGCCCAAGTGCTATCTGCTACAAAATCACTTGTTGCTGCATTGTAGGTATAATGCCTGTTGGCAGTGATTTGTGTGGTTCCATTTGATGTTGTGAAGGTAAATGTGAGGAAGGCTGCCGATGTGGTGTTTAAGAAATAGCTTCGTATATCTCGCATTACGAGTGTGGGCGTCCCTGCGATGGTGGCGTAGTCAACGGCATAATTGGCATGTTTGGGCGAGATAATCATATAGGTATTGGAAGATATTTCGATGAGTTTAAACATCGATTTGAGCAGTGTGTTTTGAGGCAGTGTGGTTGATGTGGCCAATCCACTTTCTATGGTAAAGGTGGCAGCATATGAGGTGCTGTTGTCATTTATGGCAATCAGGTCTTGCGTGTTTGCAACACCGAGTGAAATGCGTGTGAGATTGCCGAGCGATTGGGTGTGTGGTGTCCAGGAGATGGTTTGGTTGGTGGCAAGGATTTCAGCAAAGGTTTGAGGCGCATAAAAGCGTGTGGGTGTCGCATTGTCATTTCCCGTTGTGCCAAAGTTGCTGGCAAAGGTGACAAAGTCTGAAAAATCCACTTTGTTGTCGCAGTTGAAATCTCCAACGAGCGATCCACACTCTGCATTGGGTTCTCCTGTTTTACCGAAGTTTGTTGCAAAGATAAGGAAGTCGGAAAAGTCTACTTTGTTGTCGCTGTTTAAATCACCCGTTTGGGCATGTAAGGGGCCGATGTAAAAAAAGGAAAAGAGAAAGAACCAATATATTTTCATGGGGCTGTTTCCTTGAGCGTCTGGTACCGTTTTGGGTGCTCGGAGTCTTTGGGTTAAGTGGGTTGCACAGGTAGGTTTACCAATGCTTATGGGGTGGCTTTGTAAAGCCGTGAACCTTTGTCTTCTTTGCGGTAATGAGGGGCTGAGATGACGGCTTTTTGTTTTTCGGTGAGATCATCATAAAAGGGTGGTGGTGTGTAGGTGCCCATCAATCGCTCGGCTGTAACGCCCGTGTTGTAGCGCATGATCACAGAGCGCCGTTGGTGTTTGGCCACCCAAGGGAGTGAGCCGTGCATCAAGCATTCAACGAATAGAATGGCATCGCCTGCTTGGGCGGGAATTTGAACCATGCGCTCTTGGTGGGTTTGGTAGAGGCGGATGTCGTCGGGGCAAGGGTAATTGGCCTTGTGACTGCCGGGCAAACAAGCAAAACCGCCATCGTGAGGCCCCACATCACTGAGTTGTACGGCAATATTGGTCATGCCACAAAACATGCGCCCATTGTGATAGCGATAGGTGCGCGAGCGGTCTAAAGGTTCACCGCCTTCATGAAACCAAAACCCTTCTGCACCTTCGTCCATGGTGATGATGCTCATGGCTTCTAGGCGAAAACCTGGGCCGAGTAAATTTTCCAAATAGGGGGTGAGCTTTTCATGCACCATCATGTCGCGAAAAATATGGCAATGAGGTTTGTCCCAGGTGAGCATGCCACTCAAGTCACCACGTCCAATACGACCTTTTAGGGATGTAGATTCTCGGGCCAAATCGTTTGGGCGAATTTGAACTTTGTGGGCATGGTGATCGATGGCTGCATTGGCGAAAGCAATTTCTTCAGTTGATAAGACATTTTTGATAACCAAATAGCCATGTACGTCAAAAAGATATTTGTCTGTGTCGGTCATTTTGAGATTCTGGGTGAAGGTTTATAGGTGGTGATACACATTTCATGATTTGTGTAGAACAAAGGAAAGATGATCCGATTCTTTTATTCGTGTTATCAAGGTAGCACTGTTTACAAGCGAAAATCAAGTTGTTTGTGGGGTGTTTCTGTGTGATTTAGGAAGTGTTGTTCTCTGTCTTGTTCGGGGTGTGATGAGGGAGGTGTATAAAGAGGTTTTTAGGTGGTTTCCAAATTTTTTCTTGACGCACGGTTTTTGATTCTCTATATTTTTCCCGACTGGCCTATGAAAAAAACAATAGTTTGAAACTCATTGAGTTTCAGCAGGATAGCCACTCCAGTCCTTGAGGCGCCTGCTCGTTCCTTCACTTTTTTGGTGATTTGGTGGATGAACGAGTAGGCGTTTTTTTATTTTAAATTTGAATAAGTTTTTGAAATAAAATGATTAACGTATTTTGGGGGATTTGAGAGACAACCATCGGATGATGGCCCATTTTTGCGCGAGTTCTTGGCGGGACGGCGCAGTCAATCGGTCACAAGTCTCAGGTCTTAAAGTCACAGGTTTAAACCATTACAAGTTTTTGGATTTTGACTTGTGACCTGTTGACCTACGACTTGCAACCGATTTTTTGGGGTACATGAGAAAGGCCCTCGCGCGAGTTCTTGGCGGGACGACGCGAGGACCCCAAATCACACCGACAGGTACATCCGGTGCGTTGTTTCTCTTTATTTTATGTTGTGACACAGCGGTTAAGCGTTGTGTTTCAAAAGTATACCGTAATTTTCTTTTTTGTGTATGTCATGAATGTGACGTGAATTTAACATTTTCATGATAGAAGAGAGGTTTTATGCCTATTTTTGAGAATAAAATTCTGATTTTAATGTGTTTATGTTAAAATGGTCTCGGTGCACATATATGCGCAGGTTTATACATATCCGAGATAAAAAATCCTCGGTATGATCTCTGACCAAGCCAGAAGCGCTGGAAAAACGGTTTGTTAGAAAATATCTCGACGCAGGAATACCATTTGGTCTTAAGAGAGTGGATGAATGGCATCAAAAAACGCACAGCGAAAGACATCGAAGAGATGCTTTAAGTGAGATAACCAAGCTGTTGCAGGTACAGCATTTGAATATTGGGATCTTTGATCTGGTTCAGGATGTGGAAAAAGGCATAGCTGACTTTAATTGCGTGATCGGCACCACCGAGTTGTAATGCACTTGGCGATTCGATCTTTGGGTCGTAAGTATTCCAATAATTGGCTGTGAGGGGGCTAAATTCTGCAGGTTGAAAATGAAGCAGATCCCCTTGTTCATCATCGGGTGGGAGGCTTCGGAGTAAGAGGATGTGTGTTTGGTGCGCCAGATACCCTTTTTGTGACAGGTCTATATAACCCATCTCTGCCAATTCAAGGAGCGCACAGGTGTGGGTGATCAGATGAACCTGGCCACCATACCCTTTTCGTTTGATTCTATCAGACGCAGTGAGTTCTTGAAACGCTGCTTGGATGACGGTTTCAATGTTTTGGTAGGGGGCAAAGTGTTTTTCGGGTTCTACAGGAATGCCAGACATCCATCCTTTTTCTTTTCCATAATATCCTCTGCCTGGCGAATCGTTGAATTTTTCAATGAGCTTGCAAATGCCTTCCACGATGGTTGGTGTGATCATATGTGGCATTTGCCGAAGTCCTTTTAAGGCCAACGAGGCAAAAATGGTGCAGTGACCACTTTGGCGAAGCATCGCGATTTTTTGATCTAAGGCTGAGACAATTTGTGTGAGTAAGTTTGGGTTGTTTTGTTCGTTTGGATGAGGTGCAAAAAGGGAGTCTTGTTTTTCTGCGGCTTTGGTTTGTGGATCCCAAAATTGTCCGTTTTCTTCAATTAAGGTATCCACCAAATTTTGGAATGGTTTTTGAGCGGATGCTTCCAAGTCGTTTTCTTTGCAAAAATAATATGCTGCAATAATGGCGGCGCCAGTATGCCCTTGCATCGCACTTTTGGTCCAGGCACGACTGAGTGCCGTAAGCCCTTTTTTTAAATAGTCGTCGCTTAACATTGGGGGCATCTCCAAGATATATCCAGGATTTTCTTGTTTGGATGAAAACGCAATATACATAAAGAAAAATTTTGCACATCAGATTATCGTTCGGTATGCTCTCTGTACTTTTGGACAGGGTGAGATGAAAAAAAAAGCCACACGTCTCTGATTGTTTGCTTTATGGGCAAACAAATGGGAAACGTGTGGCTTGGATACCTACTCGTGAGCGTTTAGACCATGAGTAGGTTATTTTTTTGCTGAAATTCGGGGTAACGGTCTTCAAATTGCTCGGTGTGGGTGACCCGTGTTGTTTCACCATCTGTGCTGTGATAGAGGGTTTGGCAAACAGGTTTGATAAAGCGTTGTGACAAGGTTTGTACGTAAGAACCTTGTGCGGGCAAGATGAGGATGTCGTCTATTTCCATTTTTTCGGCATAACATGTGAAACCCCACAAATCGTGTGGGGTACACAAACTGCCATAAACGCGAATTTTGTGTTGTGTTTTTGATGGATGGGTGAGGTTGATGAGTGGGCAATGTTCCGATTCGAGCTTTTCCCAGCCCAACAAATTGGTGCCCCCATCGGTAATGGCCACATCGTCACCTTTGATGTCGCGCACTTGCAAAAAGATGTGAACCGCGGCGTTTACGATATAGCGCCCTGGTTCGAGCCAAATTTGTGGGTTGCCCAATGGCGCAAGATGTTGATCTACGGCTTTGAGAATGTCTTGGGCCATGTCTTCGATGGGTTGTACGGGGTGCAAAAGATATTGCATATCCCAATCGGCGGGTGGCTGATTGGGGTCTTTGCCTTCCAAAAGGGCACGCAAGCGATTTTGGGGTGTCATCCAAGGGTAAATAGCTTCGTCATCTTCAGGATAATACCCACCGCCAATGTCAATGAACTTCCAACCCTTTTGAGGGGCATTGGCCTTGAGCACGGGGCCTAATTCGGCCAATGTGTTTTGGTAGCCTTTGGATTGGCGATTCCAACTGAGGTGAAATTGAACGCCTTGTAATTCTATGTTTTCAAAAGCAGAAGTGGTGCGCACAAATTCGGGCAATGCACTAAGTGGAATGCCAAACTTGGTCCACAGACCGTGAGCTCCAATGTTGAGACGAATGCCTGCGCGTATGGTCACGCCATTTTCAGATGCGAGGGTATTGAGTCGTTCGCGTTCTTGAAAGCTGTCTAAGTGCACCGTGACACGATCGGCATTGTCTACGGCCAATCGCAATTCGTCATCGGTTTTGGCAGGGCCACTAAATACGATGTGTTGAAAGCCCAATTGCAATGCCAATTCGAGCTCCAAACCACTGGAAGCATCGGCGCTTAAGCCTGCTTTTTGAATGGCTTGTACGATGGAAAAAGTCGGATTGGCCTTAAAAGCATAATGAATGCGTATGGCATGCTTTTGTTGTGCAAATGCGCGTTGAAAGCGGTGAATTTGCCGCAACAGACGTTTTTCATCCACCACATAGGCAGGTGTGCCAAAGGTTTGGGCCATGTCGAGTAAGGTGTCGCGTTCTGCAAGAACGTCACTGACCAAACCTGTGAGTTCCCCTTTGTAAAGCGGGGTGTGATCTTTGTCTAAGAATGTATCAAGAGCTTCATGGAGGTCTTTATTTTTCATGGTTCTTTCTATTTGGCTAAATAAGTGATGGTATTTACGCGCTTTTTTTAATTTTTTCTTTGCGCTTGGCAACGGATTTGAGCTTGATATCTATGCGCTTGGTAAGCATTTCGACCAAGATCGGTAAGTCATCAGATTTGACACATTGGACGATACACGATGCCAAGATGCTGTCGTCATAACTGCCTGCCCAAGATCGCAACTCGTCCCCTTTGAGATGATAAGGGTCTACGTGCAAAACAACAGGATGTTGTTTTAATCGGTCAAAATTAATGTCTTCAATAATGCCATTTTGATCGGTAATAAGATGCAGTGCTGCCACGGGCTTGGGGCGATCTATGCTGGGTAAGTCGGGCGTTTTGCCCAAGGCCACTTCACAAGCAATGCGAATGGGGTCATACCCTGTGGCATGTAGACACAAATCTGGCAGACAGTCACCACCTGGGCGCAAGGCCATTTCGAGTAAATAAAGTTTGTTGCGCATCCAAATGGCGTCTACCATCACAATGCCACTTTTGACACCCAAGGCCATCACACCCCGTAAAAAGGTGGTGTGAATGGTATCGCGCATGCTACCTGTTATATTGGCAGGGTAATAGGCACCTACCAAACCTGCACGGCCTTGACAGGGCAAAAGATATTTTTCTGTTAGGCGTAAAATGTGAACATTGCCCCGTTCGACATATAAGTCTGCACTAAATTCACGGCCAGAAACACATTGTTGGGCAAGGTAGGTCGAATGGCCAATGCCTGCGGTAATGCGTGCATGGGCCTCTATCAGATCCTCTGAATTTTCGACCCGAAGCACCCAAGCACTGCCTGATCCTTCTGCGGGTTTGAGGATGTATGGGCCATCGGTTTGTGTGGCAAAGTCGAGCAGGTCATTGAGGTCGCGTATTTTTTGTGTTGTGGGTGTTGTGACCCCTTCGCGTTGCCAGGCCATGTTCGATTTGTGTTTGTCACGTGTGCGTTGTACGAGCGCATCGGAATGAAAATGCAAATTCAGTGCTTGAGCAAGCGCTGCTGTTTCGCTCATGGCTTCGCATATAAATGTGGTGATCCCTGCAAACGTGACGTTGTGTTTGCGTGCCCATTCTGCAACGGTTTGATGTGTTTCTGCTGCGTTTTCCAAATCGACTGCAATGACGTGGGGATGATGTTTGAGTTCCTTGGCACGTTGTTTGGTCGCAACAAAAACGGCATCGGGCACGGTGTTTAAGACACGACGCGCATAATCATCGCTGGGTTGCACAACAAGGAGTGTTTCGCTCATTTATGATACACTTTCAGATTGTTCATGTAAAATGGGTTGAGGGTCAATGTGAAACTGAATTTGAGCATAGAGTTCTTCAAGTGTGTTGTTTGCTTCTTGAAGTGTGTTGCCAAATACCGATATGTATCCTAAAAATTCATATCCATGAGGAGGGGCGAGGAGTTTGTCACCCAATGAAAATTCAAAGTGTAGTTCGCTCAGACGAGGGTCTTTTCGAACGGCGTCTTCACCGTGAATGGCAATAAGCGTACCTGAGACGTCGGGCAAAAAGTAACGCATATGCATGGCCCCTTGGTAGGGATGGTCGGCATAAATGCGCGATTCACCCGTTGCAAGGCGCAAGCCTTCTTCATAAATGTCGATGTGCATGACACGTTTGAGAAAGTCGGTGATGTTGTCGGCACCGCGGCGGGCAGCAATTTCGATTACAAAGATGCCCTGCTCGTTGATTTTGAGCTCACAATGGAAACATGAGTTGGTGAGGCCCAAAGCATGCACGGCTTTTTCTACCGTGTCTTTGATGCGGCTTTCAGTGGTTGTTCCCAGTCGTGTGGGCATCCACTCTTCATATTCGAGAAAATAGTCGGTGTTTTTGATGCGCTCAATTTCAATGACGCCAAAACAAGAGACTTGCCCATTAGAAACAATGCCATCTACGCTGATTTGTTGGCCGTGAATAAATCCTTCCAACAAAAAGTCGGTTTCGGGATTCATCACATCTGATGAGGCGATGCCGTGGCCTGCTTCGGGCAACCAAAATTCAAAAGGGTATTGTGGGTATTGCTCTTTATAGGTGCGAATATATGTTTGCACAGCATCTAAGTGCGCTTCAATTTCTTCTTGAGAGTCGGTTGGGTCTATGCGAATGACCCCGTAACTTGATGAGCCACTAAGAGGCTTAAGCACCATAGGTGCTTGGCGCTTTTGCACATGTTGATGAATGGCTTTTGCGTTGTGAACCAAGTGAAATTCTGGTACCGATAACTGGGCTTCTTTTAATGCTTTGCGCATGAGATATTTGTTGCGTGCCCGCAAGGCTGCACGTGGATGGTTGCTGGGCAGGCCCAATTCTTGGGCCAAAAAACTGGCCATGAGCACACCTGTTTCTGAAAAACTGGTGATGCCATGAATGGGTTGTTTGGCATGTAACGTTTGCACTTGGGCAAGTGCTTGGTCAAAGTTTGTCTCAAAGTCGCAAGCGATGATGTTGTCAAAGCAGGCCTCATCGTTGATATCGGGCCGTTTTTTAAGCAGTGAAAAACAAAAACCTTTGCCTGCTTGTGCTTGCGTATAGGGGGTTGGGTCAATGGCTGTGTGAACGATGAGAATATGTTTCAAAAAACAACCTTTCATAGATGAAAGATGAATGGCGAGAGATTTTTCTTCTTCCTTTTTACGTCTTTCTTCTTGCCGCTTCTTAGTCTGCAACATCACCATAAAGAATGGGTGCATTGGGGTTGATATCAAATGCACGAGAAACGCGATGGGTATGTAAATCCAGGCTGCGTTTGGCGGATGTGTAGTTTTTGCCCCATACGCTTACCCACCCCAAGTTGTCGTAGGCTACGGGAGGTACTTCTACGCGGTCACCGTTTTGTTTGGTGTAAACAATTTCGATGAGTTTGTTGTTGCGCTTTGCATAGCGGATGGGTTTGATGCGTACTAAACCGGGCTGTTCGGGCACCAAGGTGGTTGAAATACCCCAACCTTTTGGGCGAACAGGTGTGTGAATGGGCATGCCAATGGCCACACGGATATTTTCTTCGGCCAAATTAATGCCATAAACGCGTTTGACCAAAGGTTGAATGCAGTCGCCACCCATGCGGGCACCAATTTCGACAATGCGTGGGCCTTCGGGGGTGAGTTTGACTTCGGCATGAATTCCAGAGTGGGTTAAGCCTTGTGCTTTGACGCCACTGACCACCATGTCGCGAATGGCATTTTGAACAGTTTGTGGAAAACGAGAGGGTGTGGTTTCGCCACGTTCTATAAATGAACCATCGTCCATTTTGGCTTTGTCAATAATGGCATAGAGGGTCACGTGGCCATCTTTAACAACGCCTTCGACACTGACTTCTGGGCCAGACAAAAATTCTTCAAGCACAAACCGAGCGGGCGGATAGGGATATAAGCTATCTTGCACACGGGCACGGTTGCGATTTTCGCGATAAATTTTAAGGGCATGCTCGGCATTTTCAACGCGGGTAACCCATTCGCTGTCGGCACCCCATTCGGGTTTGAGCACGGCAGGTAATTTGAGTTCTCGGCAGGCTTGAATGAGTGATTCTTCGCCTGTAATAAGGCGGAAATTGGGAACGGGCACACCGGCATTTTTGAATGCTTCACGCATGTGATATTTGCTGCGTGCATTCATGGCGGCTTTGGGCGTGTTGCCTGGCAAACCTAAGTGTTGGGCAATTTCGGCACAGGTGGGTACGTCTTCTTCCCAGAATGTGACCACGCCTGTGAGTTTGACACGTTGATGTAGTTCTTCAACAAGAATGAGAATATCGGCAAGGGTTTTGCCGTGGGTATAAATCGTTTCTTGGGCATAATCATCTGCCCAGCCGGGGTTGGCATTGAGAAGGTAAATTTCAATACCCATTTCGGCAGCGGTTTCGAAGGTGAGGCGCTTTTTGACGGAGCCGCTGTGTACAAAAAGCAATTTGGGGCACGTAGGTGCGGGTGTGAGGGGTTGGTTATCTATCATAGTACTTAATGACCTCCATAGTCGAGCAGGTAAACGGTGGAACGCAGAAAATTATGTGAATAATCGGATTTCATGATTGTATCCTTGAGTGCAAGTTGTGATGCTTAAATAGGTAAACAATTTCTGTGCCAAAAGCGATAAACCGTGGTTTTGCGTGTCAACGTGTGTCAATGGCGACAAAATTTCGTAGTGAAAGGCCCAATAGGGTCATTTTGTCGCCCAAAAAAAAAGCACCGTTGTTTAACGGTGCTAAAATAAAAAAGCGCACTGTCAAACAACATTCAACAGTGCGCCATACATAAGCATTGAGCGATTGCACAAAACGCACTGTTGTTGAAAAGGGCAAAACCTCTGATCTTCAACAGTGCGGCTATCCTAAATGGTGTTACGCCAAGTGAGGACCCGTTCCTTCGCGTCCTGCGTTTTCACGCAGTTTGCCTTTTCAATTTCGAAGATCAAGGGCAAGTTTAAAGAAACGGAATCTTATTGTCAACAAAAAAATAAAATATTTTTTTATCGGTCTTTCCAAATGAGCAAACATTCACGCTGGCGTCGCCATCCTAAGCAGAATCGACGCTTTTTGGTGCTGCTGTCAAACCAATCTTTTTGAATGGCGAGGTTGGGTTGACGGCCATCTAAACTTTGTAACACACGAACTTGTCCTGCTAATCCTTGTAGGCGTGTTCGGTAATAAGCATCGAAGCAATAAATCCAATTATCTTTGGCATATTGGGCCAATATGAAGTGTTCTTCTGCTTTGCTTAAAAGCACATTGCACATTGCCACGCCACCACTGTCGAAACATTGGGTGATTTTGTTAAGGGTGACATTGTCGCCATCCAGATACTCGGTGGTGACACTGTAGCGTGGTGTTTTATAAGAAGAAAGAAATTCGGCCAGTAAGCGTAAGGCCAAACGGCTGGTGCCTGCACGCCCCAATTTATTGCCCCTTCCAACGGTATCGAGACTATACATATAAATGTGTCGTACGATAATAGGGGGAATGTCGCGCCGGTCAAAAAGATATGAAATGGCATTTAGCAGCGTTGCCGGTGCACAGTCGTATTCAGAGACTTGATAACTGAGCGGTACTCTCACCTGTCCTCCTCTTAGGGTGTGTTTTGAACGTGTTCGATGGCTTTACGTAAAATGTAAAGGGCTTCCAAACACTGTTCGTTGGTGATCACAAGTGGTGGCAACAGACGAATGCAGTTGCTGTAGAGACCTGCCCGAATAAGGAGCAAGCCATTGGCTGTGGCGTGTTTGACAATTTGCAATGTTTGATCAACGGCTGGTGTTTTGGTATTTGGGTCTAAGACAAATTCGATCAATTGCATGGCCCCCACACCGCGTGTGTCGCCAATAAGGGGATATTTTTTGCGCCAACTGCCAATTTCGTTGGCAATGAGATCGCCAATTTCATTGGCTCGTTTTAAAAATGCGGGTTGATTGATTTGGTCGAGGGTGGCCAATGCGGCCACACAGGCAATGGGGCTACCTGAGTAGGTGCCACCCAACCCGCCCGGATGAGCGGCATCGAGAATTTCGGCTCGGCCAGTTACGGCACTAATGGGCAAACCCGACCCCAACGATTTGGCGGTGGTGATGAGGTCGGGCACAATGTTGTCGTGTTCAATGGCAAAGAGCTTGCCTGTGCGGCCAAAACCCGATTGTACTTCATCGGCAATCATGACAATGTTGTGTTGGGTACAGATGTCGCGAATTTTTTGTAAAAACGCTGTGGGCATGGGGATAAAACCCGCTTCACCTTGAATGGGTTCGATAAGGATTGCCGCGATGGCCGATGGATCCACTTGCGATATGAGTGCTTTTTCAAGTTGGTCACAACAGTGCGCAATATAGGCCTTTTCCGACATTTCGGAAGGGCGACGATATGGATAGGGGTGTGGCAGGCGATAAATTTCGGGTGCAAAAGGGCCAAAGCCTTTTTTGAAGAGGCCATATTTGCTGGTGAGACTCATGGTAAGATAGGTACGCCCATGATAAGCCCCTTCAAAGACAACAATGGCAGGCTTACCTGTGTAGGCGCGTGAAAGCTTAACGGCATTTTCGACGGCTTCGGCACCAGAGTTGCTCAACAATGTTTTTTTGGCAAATGTACCGGGTGTCATTGCGTTGAGGCGTTCACACAGTTCAATGTAGGGTTCGTAGGTGGCGACCAATGCGCATGTGTGAATGTAGGCGGCTGCTTGTTGTTGAATGGCTTCAACAACGGTGGGTGGGCAATGCCCCGCGTTGAGCATGCCAATGCCACCGGCCATGTCGATGAGGGTGTTGCCATCTATGTCGTGAACAACAGCACCTTCTGCACTTTTGACAACCACATCTGTGGCGCGTGCCAGGCCAGTGGGTACGGCGGTTTGGCGACGGGCCAAAATGGCTTGGCTTTTGGGGCCGGGAATTTCTGTTTTGAGATGAATGGTGTTCACGTGTTTCTCCTGAAGAAGAGGCGGATTAGCGAATCAGCGAAT
>JAYODI010000020.1:19955-67445 GCA_038279365.1 Candidatus Latescibacterota bacterium
AGCGAATTAGCGAATTAGCGAATCAACGAATCAGCGAATCAACGAATCAGCGAATCAACGCACAGGCGAAGCCTACAACGAGCGTAGCGAGTAATCTACGAATCAAGGTTTTTCGTCTATTCGCCCATTCATTAACGGGTGCTTTCGATTGCATTTGTGAAGGTATCGAGTGCTTCATCAATGTGGTCTTTGGTGATGATGAGCGGCGGAATCCAACGAATGACGTTGCCATAGGTGCCACAAGTGAGCAATAACAAGCCTGCTTTTTCACAGGCACTGCCAATGGCTTTGGCACGTTCGGCATTGGGGTGACCGGGTGCGCCCAATTCGGTGGCAATCATGAGGCCTTTGCCTCGGATGTCGCCGATTTCGTCAAATCGTTTTTGCAAATCGCGTAAGCGGGTTTGTAAATAAGTGCCCATTTCTTGGGCATTGTCAATAAGGTGGTCATCTTGAATGGCTCCAATGGTGGCGATGGCGGCGGCCATAACAATGGCATTGCCCCCGCCATAGGTGCCGCCGTGAGAACCAGGCACCCATTTGTTCATGTGGGCACGCGGGGCCACAATGGCCGATAAAGGCATGCCAGAAGCAATGCCTTTGGCCAAGGTCATGATGTCGGGCGTGACGCCACTGGGTTGGTGTGCCCACCACGTGCCTGTACGGCCAAAGCCAGATTGGATTTCGTCGAAGATGAGCATGATGCCGTGTTGGTCACAGATGTCACGCAGACCTTTTAGGAAAGCGGTGGGGGCGGGTACATAACCGCCTTCGCCTAAGATGGGTTCAATGATGATGGCGGCTGTTTCTTCGGGGGCTGTTTGGCTTTTGAGCATGGTTTGAAGCTCGCGCAAGCAAAATGCCACGGTGGTTTTTTCGTCCCAGCCGTAATAATAGGCATAGGGAAAGGGGGCAAAGAAGATGCCCGATGGGAGCGGTTGAAACCCTGCGCGATAGACCGTTTTGCTGCCGGTGAGGGCCATGGTGAGTGCGGTGCGCCCGTGGAAGCCACCCTGAAAGGCGATGATGTTGGTGCGACCTGTTACGGCTTTGGCCAGTTTGATGGCGCCTTCAACGGCTTCGGCACCGCTGTTGGAAAAGAAAAAACTGTCTAAATTTTGGGGTAAAATAGGACGCAATGCGTCGGTGAGTTTTAAAACCGGTTCGGAGATGACACAGTTCATTTGCCCAAAAATGAGGTTTTGGGCTTGTTGTTGAATGGCCTCTACAACCCGTGGATGACAATGCCCGGTGTTGGTCACACCGATGCCACAGGTAAAGTCGAGGAGGCGTTGCCCGGTGTTGGTGTAGAGGTAAGGGCCTTCACCACGTACGATGACCGCTTGGCTTAAATGGGTCCACACGGGTGAAAGGTTGTTGAGCGATGTGTTCATAGGGTGTCCTTATACAGTTTTGTGAGCGGGCAATACAATGAGTATGCCACAGTTGCCACACTGCGGATCGGTGACATAGTTTTTGACGAGGGCGCGAATTTCGAATCCTAAGCGCATTTGTGCAGTAACTGTTGGGTCTGTGATGTGGCCATCTCGCACATTTTCAAAGTAGGTTTCGGGTGTCATCTGATTTTGATAGGTTGCATACCCGTTCATCATGCCCACGGTGACTTGGCCTTGGAGATGTAAGGTGTGAACGGTGTGGTGCCGCGCGGCATATAATCCACGCGCAATGCCTTGGCGGCGAAAGTCTGGATGGGTGCCGATGTCGGCACCGTATAACCACTGACCATTGGGTTGGTGCGATGTGAGCCAACCGCCTTGAATCATGTCGGCAAAGGTATGGTGAATGTGATCAAAATCAAAGTTGTAGCGAATGGATGAAGTCATTCCGACCACTTTGTCTTGGTAGAGGGCGACAAATTGTCCTTCGGGAAAGAGACGGATGTGTTTGTGATAATGGGCTTTGGTAAAGCGTTCTTCGGGTGCGAGTGTTGGAAAGACGATTTCTTGCAATTTTTCGAGTTGTTCTGCGTGTTCGGGCTGTGTGGAGACAATTTGGATGCCCGATTCTAAGATGATTTTGTAGTTCATTGCAAGATTTTCTTCGCTTAAATGGGTGAGTGCGGACTGTGGGGAATCAAATCCCAACTACGATGCAAAATACTTGCCAGAGATCTTAATTGTTTTTGGGTATAGCGTGTCTTTTTTTGTTTTCTATGAAACAACCCCTTTATAACCCAGATCTAAAAAAAATACCGGATTTTGTGGATTATAAGTATCGGGTAACAAACGATAATTTTAAGCAATAGTCACGAAAAACATAGTTTTTTATATCCGTAACCTATTTGGTGGTGTTACACAGATGTGCTGCACTGCGCCAAGTCGATCATATCGATAGGTCAATTGTTGTCATTGCTTCAGATATTGGATTGTGATGATGAGGTGGTTGTGGCGGATAAGAGATGATTTAAAAAGCGAGATATTGGATGATGAAGTAAAAACCGTTCTTTTTGAGAGCGGTTTTTTTGTGGCATGTTGTGATCGTTTTTTTGTGGAGATTGAACAATTTGTTTCATTCTATCAAATATCGATACATAAAATAAAGCATATAAATAAGGGTATTTGCTTCGGCACGTTCCTTGCCTATTAAAGTCGGTCTCAGGTCTGCCGGTCACAAGTCACAGGTCAAAAAGTTTTTTAGATCCTGACGTGTGACTTGTAGATGTGAGACTTGTGACTGGACTTTGATCATTTTGATAAGGAGCGTTTTATGACATCGCGTGTTTTGGGTTGTACAACTTTGGGTATTGATGCGTATGTGGTGCATGTGGAAACCGATATTGCCAATCAACTTCCCGCCTTTTCTGTGGTGGGGTTGCCCGATAGTGCGGTGAAAGAAAGCCGTGATCGGGTAACGGCGGCCATTAAAAATTCGGGCAGATTGTTTCCCAACCATCGCATTACAGTGAATTTGGCACCGGCAGATATTCGCAAAGAAGGTTCGGCTTTTGATTTGCCGATTGCTGTGGGCATTATGGCGGCGGCAGGTGGGCATATTTCACAAGAGAAGTTGTCGCAATATGCCATCTGGGGTGAGTTGGCCTTAGATGGTGAGGTTCGTTCGGTGCGCGGTGCACTGTCAATGGCAGTAGAAGCCAAGCGCGTGGGTTTGAAGGGGATTTTGTTGCCTGTTGACAATGCCCATGAAGCGGCCATTGTGGGCGGGATTGATGTGTTGCCTGTGCGCGATTTGAGTGAGGCGTTGGATTTTTTAGAGGGCTATTGTGACATCGCACCCTTTGTGGTCGATATGGATGCGGTGTTTCGACAAGCCATGACCTATCGGGTGGATTTTAAAGATGTGCGTGGGCAAGAGCATGCCAAACGTGCCCTTGAGGTGGCCGCCAGTGGGGGGCATAATTTGATTTTGTTGGGGCCACCGGGTTCTGGCAAGACGATGTTGGCAAAACGGTTGCCCACGATTTTGCCAGAGATGACGTTGGATGAATCTTTGGAGACAACGAAGATCCATTCGGTGGCGGGGCTGTTGCCTCCGCATACGGCATTGGTGGCCATTCGGCCTTTTCGATCGCCACACCACACGATTTCAGATGCGGGTTTGATTGGTGGTGGGCCTTACCCGCGACCAGGAGAAGTGTCTTTGTCTCATCATGGGGTGTTGTTTTTGGATGAATTGCCCGAGTTTAAAAAGCAGGTGTTGGAAAGTTTACGTCAGCCGATTGAGGACAGTTTTGTCACGATTTCTCGGGCGGCGATGTCGCTGACTTATCCGGCGCGATTTATGATGGTGTGTGCGATGAACCCATGCCCTTGTGGGCATTTGGGTGACCCGAATCATGAATGTATTTGCTCGCCGCCGCTGATTCAGCGGTACGTGAGCCGTATCTCTGGGCCACTCATGGATCGCATAGATATTCATGTTGAAGTGCCTGCGGTGAAATATGATGATTTGTCGCGTGAGCCGACGGGTGAGTGTTCTGAGAAGATTCGACAACGGGTGCAAGTGGCTCGGGAGCGTCAGTTGCATCGGTTTCGAGATTATCCGCATTTGTTTAGCAATGCGCATATGGGGCCACAGGAGATTCGGGCGTTTTGCAAAATTGATGGCAAGAGCGAAGAATTGCTCAAAATGGCGATTACACGACTGGGTTTATCGGCTCGGGCGTATGATCGGATTTTGAAGGCGAGTAGAACGATTGCCGATTTGGAAGGTGAGGTGGATATCAAGTCGCAACACGTGGCGGAGGCGATTCAATATCGGAGTTTGGATAGGAAATTGTGGGAGTAAATTTACACTTGTTTAACTAAGCCAATGGCGTATACTTATGGTATTCATTGAAACATCGGCATTTAGCCATTATATTCAAAAATTACTTACAGATGATCAGTATTCTGAACTCCAGCGATATTTAATACGCTACCCTGATGCAGGTGCTATTATTCAAGCAAGTGGCGGATTACGCAAGATTCGTTGGGCTGTTTCGGGGCGTGGTAAGCGTGGCGGAGTACGTGTTATTTATTATTGGGTTATACAACGTGAGCAAATGCTTATGCTTTTGATTTATCCTAAAAGTGAGCGGGATAATTTAACTGTGGCGCAATTAAATGCTTTGAGGCGTGTTGTTGAAGGGTATCCAAGCCAATGAGAAAAGAATTATTCGATGATTTGCTCGAAAGTGTGCGTGAAGCAGGTGCTATCCTGCGAGGAGAAAAGGCACCCAGCCGCGTGTTTGAATATACACCTTTGGACATTAAAGCTATTCGTGGGAAGCTGAACAAGTCACAACGTGAGTTTGCGCTCATGATTGGTGTGAGTACGTCAACGCTACAAAACTGGGAGCAAGGGCGCCGGACACCTCGTGGACCTGCGCGTGCTCTATTAAAGGTTGCAGAAAAAAACCCACAAGCCGTTGCAGACGCTCTTGAAATTTGAATGCTATAAATGGAGAGATGAGACTTATGCCTCAATATTGTTTTTCTGTGATTGTGCCTATTATGCTCGTGTATCACGATAAAATTCTTGATGCGACAGATGCTTTAGGGCAAGCTGGGTGTACTGATGCCTCTATCCGAGGCCATGCTGATGGCATGGAGGTTATGTTTGAATGAGCGGCTGATACGTTACAAGATGCAATGTCCTCAGCAATTTCTGATGTTGAACGAGCGGGATTTCACGTTGCAAAAGTTGAGTTAGAACGAGAAGCGATTATGGTGTAGTGGCGTTAAGCTCAATCATTGTTAAAAGTTGCCGAGAAAAACCCACAAGCTGTTGCCGAAGCACTTGAAATTAGAATTTAAAATTGGGAAATATCAGTGCCTTTAAATATTCTTCAAACCGTTTTTGGTTACGATCAGTTTCGATTGCAGCAAGAAGCCATTATTCAACGTCTTTTAGAGGGTAAAAATGCAGCGGTGATTATGCCCACGGGAGGTGGGAAATCGATTTGTTACCAAATTCCGGCTCTGATGCGTAAAGGCACGGCCATTGTGGTTTCACCGTTGATTTCTTTGATGCAAGATCAGGTGGATGCGCTGAAGCAGTTGGATATATGTGCGGAATATCTCAACTCCAATTTGGATGGTGGGCAACAATATCGGGTGATTCAAACATTTTTGAGTGGCAAACTGGATTTGCTCTATGTGGCACCCGAGCGGTTGATGATGCCCGATTTTTTGGATTTGTTGACGCGTGTTGAAATCGCCCTATTGGCCATTGATGAGGCGCATTGCATTTCGCAGTGGGGGCACGATTTTCGCCCTGAATATCGGAAGCTTACCGAAGTGCGCAATCGGTTTCCGCATGTGCCTTGTATTGCGGCAACGGCCACCGCAGATGGGCCGACGCGCCGAGAAATTGTTCAGCAGTTGAATATTGAAGATGATGGGCTTTTTGTTGCGGGTTTTGACCGCCCGAATATTCGTTATACGGTGGTGCCCAAAAAGAGTGCCAAGCAACAACTGTTGGATTTTATTCGCACAGAACATCCAACAGATGCGGGCATTGTATATTGTTTGTCTCGGCGCAAAGTGGAAGATGTGGCCGATTGGTTGGTGGCACAAGGGCACACGGCAGTGCCTTATCATGCAGGTTTATCTGCCGAACAACGCCAAGCCAATCAAGATCGTTTTTTGAAAGAAGAAGGGCTGATTGTGGTGGCGACCATTGCTTTTGGGATGGGCATTGACAAGCCCAATGTGCGTTTTGTGGCACATTTGGACATTCCCAAAAGCCCCGAGTCGTATTATCAGGAAACGGGGCGGGCTGGGCGAGATGGGTTGCCGGCCCATGCTTGGATGACTTATGGGTTGGCCGATGTGGTGTTGATGCAAAAGATTTTGGCCGACTCAGAAGCGGGTGAAGCGCACAAACGCGTGGAGGGGCACAAGTTTAATGCACTTGTGGGATATTGCGAATCTGTGCAGTGTCGTCGGCAAATATTATTGAATTATTTTGGCGATGTGTTGCCTGAGCCTTGTGGCAATTGTGATACGTGTTTGGTGCCTGTTGAAACATTTGATGGCACAGTGGCGGCACAGAAAGTGCTATCTTGTGTGCATCGTACGGGGCAACGTTTTGGTGCTGGTCATATTGTGGATGTACTTTTGGGAAAATTGACGGATAAAGTTGAGAGCTTTGGGCATCACAAACTCAGTACGTTTGGCATTGGAGAAGAGTATAAGGTATCCCAATGGCGTGCCATTATCCGTCAGTTGGTAACGTCTAACCACTTGTGTATTGATATAGATGGATATGGTGGTTTGAGATTGACGCAGGAAAGTGTGGCGGTTTTGAAGGGTGAAAAGCAGGTTCGCTTTCGCAAAGATCCAAAACCTGAGTCGCGAAGTCGCAAAAAAGAAAAAACAAGCACAACAAAAAATGATTTGCTGGATGACCAAGCTCAGCCATTGTTTGATGCGCTACGCGATTTGCGCCTTGAATTGGCGCGTGAGCAGGGCATTCCGCCTTATATCATTTTCCATGACAGCACGCTCATTGCTTTGGCTCAAAATCGCCCCAAAACAGTGAAAGACTTGGGTTATATTCCTGGGATTGGTGCTGTGAAGTTAGAGCGTTATGGGGAAGCATTTTTGGACGTCATTTGTAATTACTCTGCATAACATGGAATGGTAGATTGGAAACCTAAACACTTTGTCTTTTGTCATAAGAGGTAAATGGCATTCTATTATCTATGGAGGTGTGTATGCCCAAAAGCAAAAGTGGAAGCAAGTCGGGAATGAATAAATTTCAGAAGAAGGCACACAAAAAGGGTGAATTTCGGGTGCGGCGTGAAGACGTGCCCCATTATTTGGCTTTGGCTGAAAGCGATAATCCCAAAGACCGATTTGAAGCGGCTGCCAATTTGTGTCCGTGCCACATTCGGCACCCTGTACCGGAAGTTCAAACGGCTTTGTTTCGATTGATGGAAGATTCTGACCCTGAAGTGCGCGCGCGTGCCTGGCATACTTTAGATGATGGTGGTGTGCCCAATGACCCACGCATGGAAGCGATTTTTGAGCGGACCCGTGCAAATGAAACCGATAAACGTGTGTTGAACTTTTTAAAAACCTTGCAAAAAGAGAATTTGGAGCACAAAGAACGCACCATGCTCAAAATTGCAGCGCGTTCGGAATACGATCTAAAAGGAAAATGTGACTTTTGTGGTACAAACGGGCCCGTAAAGACCGATTATGAAACCGAAATACCTGATGGGGGGCATATTCGTTTTGCACTTATTTGCAAGGCTTGTGTGTAGGGTGGACAAGGTTTCATAAATCAATTATTATAAAGGGGCGAATTTTTCGTCCCTTTTTCTTTTGTATTTTAAACAAGGAGTGGATATGCGCATGTTAGAAGGACGGCCAGACATTGAATATCCTTGCCCGTGGCGTTTTAAGGTGATAGGGCGTGACGAAGCCCAAATGAGGGGGGCAATTGATGAGGTTGTTGGCAATCATGAATATACCATTACCCTATCAAATCACAGTGCTCAAGGTACATATTGCAGTCTTAATTTGGAGATGACCGTTATTAATGAACCACACCGAATCTACGTTTATACGGCATTGATGGAACATGACAGTACCAAAATTGTATTGTAGGTTGGTTGGGATATTTTTGACCGTGTTTTAACTTGACAAGTTCTTCCTTTTAATGCACTATTCATGCCGATTTCACTGCCACAAGAACGGTTTCTAAAATCTTTGTAATTTACTGTAAAATAATTTTATAGGTTATGTGGCACGAGGGTGATGGTGGGGTGTATGGTGTTGTTTATTTGGTGGGGTTTTATCTGATGAATGCGTTTCAATTTGGTGTGCAAAACATTATTGATGGTCAAGGTGTGCCTATTGCATTGATGGGCATGGGCATTGTGTTTTGTGTGTTGGCTTTGATCAGTTTGTTTATTGCTTTGTTGCCAAAATTGACGGCCATATTGGGGCGGTATTTCCCTGAGGCAGAGGTGCATGTATCTTCCTCACCTAAAGCATCTTCCAATGACTCGGTATTGGCTGCCATTGCTTATGTGTATCATATGCGTCGGTTAAAGAAATAGTAGCGGATAGATGTGAGGACGGATGGGTTATGGAAATACTGGTCGAGTTTTTAGGAACAACAGGTTTTGCCAATTTGACATTTGGCAATGTGCTGATGATTGTGATTGGAATTACGTTTATTAACTTGGCCATTACCAAGCATTATGAGCCGTTGCTGTTGTTGCCGATTGGTTTTGGAATGGTGGTGGGCAATGTACCGTCTATTGCCAGTATGGCCTTGGGGGTTTATGACGAAGGCAGTGTGTTACGCTATATTTATTTTGGCGTGACGTCGGGGATTTTTCCGCCCCTTATCTTTTTGGGCATTGGGGCGATGACCGATTTTTCGACCATGTTGTCGAATCCCAAATTGATTTTGTTGGGGGCTGCTGCGCAGATCGGTATTTTTTTGACATTAATTGGCGCGCTGTATTTGGGTTTTACGCCCGGAGAAGCGGGGGCCATTGGTATTATTGGTGGGGCTGATGGACCGACGGCAATCTTTTTGTCGGCCAAATTGGCCCCACATCTTTTGGGGGCCATTGCCATTGCGGCCTATTCCTATATGGCCTTGGTGCCCGTGATTCAGCCCCCAATTATGAAGTTGCTCACAACCAAAAAAGAGCGTTTGATTCGGATGCCAGAACCGCGTCAAGTGTCGGTGCGTGAGCGGATTATGTTTCCCATTGCAGGATTTTTGATTGCGGCCTTGATTGCACCGGGGGCGATGACTTTGCTGGGCATGTTGTTTTTTGGCAATTTGCTCAAGGAAAGTATGGTGACAGATCGGTTGGCCGAATCGGCGCGTCATGCGTTGATTGATATTGTTACAATTTTGCTCGGGTTTTCTGTGGGTGCCAGCACACAAGCCCAAACGTTTTTGACCCCTCAATCTTTGCTTATTTTTGGATTGGGGGCTTTGTCTTTTGCGGTGGCAACTGCAGGCGGTGTGTTGTTTGCCAAGTTTATGAATTTGTTTCTTAAAGATAAGATTAACCCACTTGTGGGGGCTGCTGGCGTGTCGGCGGTTCCTGATTCGGCACGTGTGGTCCAAATGGTGGGACAAGAAGCAGATCCGAATAACTTTTTATTGATGCATGCGATGGCGCCCAATGTGGCAGGGGTGATTGGTTCGGCTGTGGCGGCGGGTATTTTGTGGTCGGTGATGGTAAAGTAAACGCAGCGAGAAGAGAGAAAAGACGAGAGCAGTAAAAGCAATAAGAATAAGGCATATTAAAATAACGTTCTAAAAAATCGTCGCAGGTCAGAAGTTGCAGGTCAAAGACAAAACCTGTTGAGTGGGTGTCTTGGTTTAGACTTGTGATTTTAGACCTGCGACCTGTTGACTGTTTTTTGAAAAGAGTTTGGTTATGGCGAAGAAAAAAGTGACGTTTATGTGTACCGCGTTTCGCGATGGGTTCCAATCTGTATATGGTGCACGTGTGTTTACGAAGGATTTTTTGCCGGCTGTGGAAGCTGCGCGCGATGCGGGCATTGACTATTTTGAGGCGGGTGGTGGAGCACGTTTTCAGTCGCTTTATTTTTATTGTAATGAAGACGCATTTGACATGATGGACGCTTTTCGAGAAACTGCGGGTCCAAATGCCAATTTGCAAACCTTGGCACGGGGTGTCAATGTGGTGGGTTTAGAGTCTCAGTCGAGCGATATTGTGAAGCTCCATGCCGATTTGTTTAAAAAACACGGCATGACGACCATTCGCAACTTTGATGCGCTCAATGATGTGAACAACTTGATTTATAGTGGGCAATGTATTGTTGATGCAGGGCTGAAACATCAGGTGTGTGTGACACTGATGGAGTTGCCACCCGGATGTGAAGGGGCACACGATGCTGATTTTTATGAAAAGACACTGCGTGAAATTTTAGATGCTGGTATTCCCTATGATGCGGTGTGTTTTAAAGATGCATCGGGAACGGCTGTGCCATCTAAAGTGCATGAAACAATTAAACGGGCGCGCAAGATGTTGCCCGAAGGCACATTTATCCATTTTCATACGCACGAAACGGCGGGTATTAGTGTGCAGGCCAACATGGCGGCATTGGATGCAGGAGCCGATGCCATTGATTTGTCGATGGCGCCGTGCTCTGGGGGTACCTGCCAACCCGATGTGCTGGTGATGTGGCATGCTTTGCGGGGGTCGCAATACGATTTGGATGTGGATATTGAAAAGGTGCGCGAAGCCGAAGAGGTGTTTAAGGAATGTATGGCCGATTACTTTTTGCCTCCTGAAGCAACGGCTGTGGAGCCCTTGATTCCATGGAGCCCGATGCCAGGGGGGGCGTTAACGGCCAATACTCAAATGTTGCGCGACAATGGCATTATGGATAAATACCCCGATATGATTAGGGCCATGGGCGAAGTGGTGGCGCGGGGTGGGTTTGGCACATCGGTGACACCTGTTTCGCAGTTTTATTTTCAACAGGCGTTTAACAATGTGATGTTTGGGCCGTGGGAAAGAATTGCTGAGCCTTATGGGCAGATGGTATTGGGGTATTTTGGTAAAACGCCTGTGCCGGCTGATGCAGAGATTGTCAAAATTGCTTCTGAGCAGTTAAAATTAGAACCCACAGATCAACCGCCTTTGGAACGCAATGATGCCGATCCCAAGAAAGGGATTGAGGCTGCGCGTAAAAAGTTGGAAGCTGAAGGCTTGGAAACCACAGATGAGAATATTTTTATTGTGGCCGCTTGTGGTGCCAAGGGGATGGACTTTTTAAAGGGCAATGCTGAAGTTGGGGTGCGTAAAATTGATAAACAAGCAGAAGTGCCTGTTGCCGATGGCCCTGCAGAATATCGTTTAACCGTAAATGGACAGTCTGTGACGGTGGCTGTCAATGGCAACCAAGCAATGGTCAATGGAAAAACATATACCGTTAATTTACAAGAGCCAGGTGCATCCTCTGGGGGATCGGTGGTTGGTGCGACAGATGCGGTAGCCGTTCGGGCACAAATGCCAGGTAAGGTGATTCGGGTGCTTAAAGCGGTGGGTGACTCTGTGGCACAAGGTGAGGCGGTTGTGGTGCTTGAAGCGATGAAGATGGAGGTTCAAATTACCGCTCCGCAGGCAGGAACCATAGCCGAATTGCCTGTTTCGGTGGGTGATCAGGTGGCCAATGGACAGACTTTGGCGATGATTGGATAAAAATAGGCAAAAGGCAAAAGTGAAACGGCAAAAGGCGATGGTGTGTAACCATCGCCTTTTTTATATTTATGTATAATATGTAGATTGGATTCAACGGCTCCTTGCTTTACAGAATGGCCACTTATTGATATTTTGTGAAACGATATTATTCCATCGAATTTAAGCCAAAGAGATTTTGAGATGAATTATTTTAGAAGCAATCGCTTTTTAGATACCTTGCCAGATTGGGAAACGGGGCCGGCACCTTTGGGTGCGTTGGAAAATTATTTGCCACGTATGCGGGCATTGTTGGATCGGTTGGATAAGCCACAAGAGAGATTTAAAACCATTATTGTGGGGGGCACGAATGGCAAGGGTACAACCAGCAGTTTACTGGCTGCGTTGTTGCGCGCTTCGGGAAAACGTGTGGGGGTGTATACATCGCCACATTTGCACACGGTAAGAGAACGTATTCGGATAGATGGTGAGGTAGTACAACGCGATATATGGGCAAATGGTGTGACACGTTTGTATGACAAAAGCCGAGAATTTGAGCGTGAGGGATTGGGGGCTTTTAGTAAATTTGAGGCCTTGACGGGTTTGGCGGCGCTTTTGTTTGCAGAGGCAGATGTTGAATATGGCATTTTTGAAGTGGGTTTGGGTGGGCGATATGATGCCACCAATGCGTGGGATTCGGATGTGGCTGTGTTGACGGCCATTCAATTGGATCATACGGCGATTTTGGGTGATACGGTTGAAGAGATTGCATTGGATAAGATATATATTGCGCGAGCTGAACGCCCCTTGTTTACATCGGCGGCGCAAGATGGTGCTGTTTTGAGTTTGCTAAAAGATGAGAGCAAACGCCGTGGTGCACTTTTACATGTGGTGGATGTGTTAGAAGGTATAGAAGGTCGCCCCAAAACATTTGCTCAAAATGCGGCGTTGAGTGTTGCTGTGGGACGTCATTTATTAGGTGCGTTAAATGCCACGGTGATAGATGAAGTGATGGCCTCTTTTGTGTGGCCTGGGCGATTTGAGGTGGTGCAAGATAAACCACCTGTAATTTTGGATGGGGCGCATAACCCCGATGCGGTACGCGATTTGATGGCTGATTTAAAATTGCGCTCTGATTCGTGGACATTTGTTGTGGGCGTCAATGCGGGTCATGATGCCGCAGGTATTTTGGATATGATTGTGCCTTTTGCACACCGGATTGTGTTGACGCGTTCGATGCATCCCAAAGCATTGGATTTAACCGCTGTCAAATCTCATATTCCCAATCATATTCCTGTATCTGTGGAACAAGATGGTTTGGTTTGTTTAAAGACCTTGTTGGCTTCACCCATTGTGCGGCCTTTGTGTGTGTTGGGTTCTTTGCATTTGGTGGCGCTTGCGCGAGAAGTGTTGGATTTGCCTCATGAAAAAGACGGTTTTAGTGAAGATGTTTTTTTAGAAAGCTTGCAGTGTTTGGAAATTGCCTGCCGAAATTTGGGCGTGTCTTATACACCCGTGTCGGATAATGGCAATGTGGTGCGTATTGTTAAAGAGGGGCGTCCGATGTATTTTATGCGAAACAAACACCCTTTTAATGATTATGTGTCGGGTCGATTGGCCGAAGATAAGGGATACCAATATGAACTGTTCCAGCAAGCTGGGTTGTGTATTCCACAAACCCTGATGGTGTTTAACCCACTTGCAGATCGACGATTTGACCGATACAAAACACATGCATCTGTGGCCGCTATTGTTGAAGATGTGATGTGCAAGTTTACGTTGCCAGTGGTTTTGAAACGAAACCGTGGTTCTATGGCGCAGGGTGTTTATTTGGAAACGGATGTAGATGGTTTGACACGGCGGTTGCAAGAGTTGTGCGAAGAGAGTGGACGAATGGACAATGTGCTTTTGGTTCAAGCATTTGTCGATGGCCCAGAATATCGCATTGTGGCCAGCCAAGATAATTTGTTGCTTGCCTATGAAAAACAAGGCGATGGTGGATTGGGAGGTGATCTCAACCCTTTACATCAGGCCGGTGGTGTGGCGGTGCCGGTGGTAGATGGTATTTTGCTTGAAGAAATGCGGTGTGTGGTTAAATTGTTGAATGGGGTTTTGGATTTGGGTTTTTGTGCGATTGATTTAATTGCAGGCCCCGATGGTTTGTCTGTTTTGGAAGTGAACCCAAATCCTGTGTGTCATTTTTATAATTTTCACAATGGACGCAGTGATTTTGTTCAGGTTTATGATTATTTGTTAAAAAAATATGTGCTGGGTGAAACACCTGAGGTGCCGGTTAAGCAAACAACGGCTTTGTCGGGGTAAAAAGGTGATTGAGGTTTTTGGGTTTTAGGCCGATAAGTAAAAGAGCAGCGATGCCATATGCTTGTTGGTATTGCGATCGGATTTGTTTGCTCGAATCGTGCCTTGTGCCGTGTGGTGTGTCACCATATCTTTACGACACTGTGTGACAGGTTTTTAACAAGGGCGTTTTCGGGAACGCTGTAATTGTGAGGAGTATCGTATTATGAAATATATTTTGGGATTGATTTTGTGCTGTTTTGCATCTGGGTCATGTTTGGATGCGGCCACAATTTCTAAGGTGAGTGACAAAGATATTTATGTCAATATTGGTAAACAGACGGGCGTACAAATTGGGACGATGATGAATGTTTATCGCAAAAAAGAGGTGGAATCTGAATATGGTACCATGAAGTTTACGACTCAAATTTTTATTGGTCGTATTTTGGCATACAAAGTGGGTGACACACAAACCGTGGCACGTGTGAAAGAGGTGACTTCTGTTATTGAAGAGGATACCAAAAAAGCTGTATTGAAAGGGGATTTGGCACAGCCAGCTTTTTTGATTTCTGCAGATGAGTTGTTTAAGCGAGATGAAACGGACCTAATGGCAAGTGGTGTGCCGACTTTGAGGCGAATGGCTGGGTTTATTAAGCGTTTTAAGGCGCTTAAAGTGCGTATTGAAGCACATACCGATTCGGATGCCACTGGATCGGTTAAATTATCCCGAGCGCAAGCCAAGAGTATTCGTGATTGGTTGGTCAAGGAAGCGGAGATAGACAACGATATGTTGATACCGGTTGGTTATGGTGACCAAAAGCCTATTGCTGATAATGACAGCAGTGAGGGGCAAAAATCCAACAGACGTGTGGAAATTGTGATTGAGGATTGAGTGGGCAAACGGCAAACGTGAAATGTAAAATCAAAACCGAAACCACCCATCTGCTTTCTGCGGTTTGCCGTTTTATTGCTTCTCTTGTTTCACTGATTTTAAAGGTTTTGTTATGATGCGATTGTTTACATGGCTTGTTATGGTATGTGCTTTTTGGGCCAAAGATGTTTCGGCGCAGGAGTTTGTGGTTTTTAAGGTGCATACACCTTTTGATATGGGGCAAGTGATGCCTGATTCTGGGCGCGTAAATGATTTTTATGTGCGTATTGGTATTGCTGAAGGGGCACAAATTGGCACGGTTTTAAATGTGTATCGCGACCGTGATATTGTTTCTGATGTGGGCAATTTTGTGGTGAAAGATCGTCATTATATTGGACGTATGCGCGTTATTCGTACAAGCCAAGAATATGCGGTGGCTCGGGTGCTCGACTTGGCAGATTATTCGGATCCTCATCGCGCACTCAATGCGGTGGTGATTGGTGATTATGTACAACCTGTGTTTGTGGTGGCATCTGAAAACTTGTTTGATCAGGGGAGCAGTCAATTGCGCCCTGAAGCACAAACAGAAATTGCGCGTGCGGCGCGTTTTATTGCGCGATTTGCGCCCATTAAGGTGCGCGTAGAAGGGCATACGGACAATACGGGGGATGATGATGTGAATATGACACTTTCGCAAGCCCGTGCAGAGGCTGTGATGCGTATGTTAATTAATAACTATAGTGTTGATGAAGATATTCTGGTACCCGTTGGTTATGGTGAAGGTAAACCGATTGCTTCAAATGATACCCCCGAAGGACAGCGTAAAAATAGGCGATTTGAAATTGTGATTGAAAAATAAGTGCTAAAAGACGGATATCCTGATCTGTTATTAACAAAAACATATTGGGATGATGGGCGCAAGCCATCTTATCCTTATCGCTTTTATTTGGAACTATATAAATGCAATGTTTCGCAACCGCGTATCAACGCGGTTTTTTTTGTGTAAAAATGGGTCAAGACTGGCGTGAGAATGCCGATATCATGAATAATAGGAGAAGTTTTCATTTTATATGGGATGGTTTGATATGTTGGATCTCTCACGTTTTTCAAATGTTTTGTCTCAATTTGGGGCTAATTTTCCCATTCAAAATACTTTGGGGCAACCCAAGCCTGCATCATTGAGCATACCGCAAGCACCCAAAACGCCTGAAAAAGACAGTTTTTCTTTTTCTCCTGTTGGGTCGAATGTGGTTGGGTCTTCATTTGATAGACGCGAACCCACTCCTCTTGTTGCTCCCTCTGAGCCACCGCCTATCGCTGTGAATTCGGACGGCACCTATCGCCCAACACAAATACAATTTAATTCCAGTTTAAATTTTGCATTTTCGGCATCGTTAAGCCGAGCCACAGTGGTTCAGCGGCCCAATTTGCAGGGTGGCTCTTTGGTCAGCGATCGTACGTCATCGCAGTTTTCCTACCAAACTTCTGCATATTCTGAGCGAAGCAATATTGGTGGCAGTTTTGGCGAAGTAAGACGTTTTCAGACCGATATGTTTTTTAGCCGAACCCGCACGCTCTCACAAAATTTAAGCCCTGAAACGGGGCAACAATTGGAATCGACTGGGCGTAAAGTGGCTCGTCAGTTTGAGATTGAAATTTCTTTGGACGCTTCATTTTTACGCCAATTTAATGTACAAACCGAAGGTTTGGCAGACGACGAAGATATGTTGGGGCAGTATTTGGATAATGCAGATGGGTTGGCGGGATTATCGGGTGAGGCATTGCAGGCATTTTTTAACGAAGTAGATCAAATTCTGGCCGATACAGAGTCTTTTGTTAAAGATTCTTTGGGTTCGTTTTTGACCGATGTGAAGGCGGCTTTTGGTTTAAATGATGCTGAAGCAGATGATTTAACCAATATGGTGATTTCTGAAGTGCAGGCCTTTTTTAAAGATGTAGATGCTTTTTTGAGTGATGCGCGCAATGCAGTGTTGGCACCAGAAGAAACATCAGGGGCTTTACCTGAGGATGTGGGTGCGGCTGCATTGGTGGCATAGGTTGATCAAATTAAAATTTTAGACTGTTTACGAACACATATCAAAAAAGGGTTGGCATTTATTATGCCAACCCTTTTTTGTGTGCTATCAAGAGATGTTAGACTTTGATGGGAACCATTTTGTGGCCACGAGGTTGGAATTTTTGGCCTGTTAAGAGCCGTGCCAAAGTATAAGTGACGCGCAGTGTGACTTTGTTTTTTCCTCTTTTAAGCCATGATGTGTTGCCCGACCAAATATATGGTGCCCAGGCCCGAACACCCAATGTATGCCCATTGATCTGTATTTCAACAATATCATCTATGTCTTTGAGTGTTTTTTCCAAATCCAATTCAAATTCTTTTGTGCTTGGTATGGTTCTAAAATTGATTTCTTGTGTAAATGCGACAGTGCCTGCATAAAATGGCAAACCGAGGGCATCGAGGTCGTGAAAGACGCCTTTGTCTTTGGGGGCAACGATGCGCAAATAACGACTGCGCCAAGACTTGATCTGAAAACGGCCAAACAAATAGAGTGCATCCAATAAACCTGCATCGGGTTGGTGGGCTTCAACGCGAATGGCGATGACGTTTTTGCCTTTGTTGATGCGACGGCCTACGGCACAGGTGATGTTTGAATGGTCGTATCGAAAGGTGGGGCGAAATGCGTTGTTGGGCAGCTTGGACCCATTGATATAAATTTGATAGTCGCCTTCTATGGCAAGGCGATCCATAACCAAGGCCAATTTGGTGGGCACAACATCGGCTGCAAATGTGGCACGATACCAGCAAACAATGGGATAGGAAAGTTGTGGCTTTTCTGATACCAATTTTAGGGGCAAATCATATGAGGCTGGTAGGTCGCGCAATTGTTCGATGATGGGTTTTGGGGTGACTTCTGCCCAACGGTTGTCTACGTAATCGGGCTTGTGCCACCCTTGGCGCGCACCTCGATTTTGGGGGTCCAGTTGCATGCGAAAGGTGCTTAAACGTAAGGCATTGTCTTCTTCTGGGTCTACTTTCCAGTTGCCCTTTATTTCAAAACTTAAGGGTGAAATTTCGGGGGGGGGTGGAGGGTCTACCTGTTCATCAGACAAGACAATCAGATGAGATTGATGATTGGAAAACGTGAGATGGATGATCGCTTGGTTACCAATATATTCTGCTAAGATAGGTGTTCGCTTGCCTGTTTCAAGGTTCCAGAGCTCTATTTTGCCATTGCGTTTGAGGCTGGGCAATTGGATGCGCGCAGTGGTTGGTGTGCTGTCTGTGTTGATAAAAAAGTAAAGGTGCTGTTTGTCTGCCACGCGGTGTTGATATTGAATGGCACTGGGATTTTTACTTTGAGATTGAATGTGAACCCGTTTGGGCAGGACTTCATCGAGCTGGTTGGCCAGCATTTCTGAACCCCGGTTCTTTTCTACTGCTCCACCTGTGCGAATGAGGCTAAAACTACCCCGTTTGACCAAGTGTACACCCACTTCATGCCCAGTATAGTCACGAATCATACGGCTGGGTTCAACATCGGTTAAGCGGAAACATCCGTCCATGACGGATGCGCCTTCTTGAATGTCTTCGATGGGAATGAGCCCCAATGCAATAATTTGCCCGTCTGCATGAATGAAGTCTTTTAAAAAATCAAAAACTTCACGTTCGAGGTTTGTCATGGGGGGCAAGACCAGCACTTTGTATTTGGCTTGTCCTATGTGTACTTCTTGACCCACAATTTTGGCTTGGCTCAACATGGCAGGGTCTAAGGTGTGAAACGGGCGTTGCATGCTTTCGAGTGCCTGAATAATATATGTCCAGTCGGAGATGAGGCGTTCTACAAGGGCTTTTTCATCTTTGTCTGGACCAAAATATTCCCAATTGTTTTCTGGGTGACTCAGGTGTGCCCACAAGCTGGTAATGGGTTCAAGCAAGGCAATTTCAACATCGGGTTGGCTGTTGGACATGACGTAGGACAAACGTCCGACATAGTCGGATAACAACCGAAAATGTTTCCAGTAGGGATTTTGGTGAAATTGCGAAGGAGGCGTGGTGTGTTTGCGAAGCCCATTAAGCGTATAAAAGAAACCATCGGGCGCAAATTGTGTGACACCTTGTCTTCCGGCGGCGTCAATTTGGGCCTTCATGTCTTGCAGGGTCAGTGCCCAACCTGCGTTTCTAAAACACGTGCTTAAGACTTCATTGGCATTTGTTTGGGTTGCCAAAGAGGTCGTGAATACGGCATTTTTTTGATATGTGGTGGGATTAGACGTATATCCGCGTACTTGTTCTATGCCAATTTTTTCACCTGTTTGCCCAGTGCCAAGTATGGTAATGTTGTTTCGGTGTGCGGAGCGTGATGGGGGAACGTTGTTGGCATAGTGCAGGTTGTGTTGTTTGCTGAGACTTTGCCATTGGGCAAAGTCGTGTTTTTGTTTGAGTTCGCCAATGGTTTGGAAATAGTCGTATCGAATGCGTGCTGTGTTGGGTCCAAAGTGTGTGATGAGTGCGGGCAAACAAGACACAATGGAATACCCATTGCGCTCTTGAAAATAGGTCGGTAATACAGGTGACCACTTCAGTGGCAAAGGTGAGGGATCGGTTTGGTGCGTGAGTACGCCCATCCAAGTTTTGCCTATTTGGTCTGCAAATTTGTCGAGATAAGGTTGTAGGGTGGTATTTTGAAGATGCTGAACAGCCTCTGGATTGAGGCGATCGATGTGGATGCCTTTTTGGGTTTCTGTGGCAACGGGTTCTTGCAGAAACACCAATACCCGCCAGCGGCCTGTTGGGGCTTTCCAATAAAGGCGACGTGTGGGATTGTGTGTGGTATATGTGTAGGGATGGTAATTGGGGAGGGTTTCATTTTGCTCAAAATGCATTTGTTGGTGATTGGCACCCAAATAGGTGCGAATATCTTGCGCATTTTCCCACAAACTGCGGTCTCGGCGCAAGGGTACGGCTATGGCGAGTAAAACAGGTGCCCAAGGCAAGACCATATCTACTTGTTGCCCACCTTGTACCACTGTTTCTCGGTATGTGAGGTGTTGGGCAACAAATTGTGGATGGCCGAGCAATGTTTGTTTGGTGCCCAAACCATTGAGAGATATGTGTTCGTCTTGGAGCCAAACTTGCAAACCACATTCTTCGGCGGTTTCTAAGGCCACACGCACCCGATCAAACCAAACCTGTGAAAGGTGTGGGATATTAAGCCCTGCACCTGTTGCCAAACAAAAGCCACCAATGCCTTTGTCTCTCATGTCTTGAATCTGGCGCACAATTTCATTTTCTTCGATCACGCCGTTCCAATACCAAATGGGCAAGAGCCGGTTTGCGGCGGGCGGATTGACAAATGCGTTGGGATTCATAGGTTTGTTATTCACCTTTATGAGTTGTGGCGATCGTTAGCCTTTCTAACGGGTTTCGCCAAATGGTTGAACGCCCCGCAAGACAGACGGGTAAGGTTTATTCAGCTTTGGTTTCGCCAATGGTTATACCCAAAAAATAATTGCTATCAAAGCCTTTTTGTGAAAGGAAAATACCGTACCCTAAGCCCAGAAAAATGAGAACGATGATCACCAAATTTCGGATTTTTCTAAGCCGCGTAATTTTTCTACCTCCTGTGCGTTTTTTCTTGCGTCTGCGTCGCACTTCTGTTTGCGCAGGTTTGGGTTGCATACTTACTAAGTTTTGTATGCCTGATCCGGGTGAGATGCCAGGTGGTAGTTGTGATCTTTGGTTTGTCGTTATTGGGGTATACGTTTTTTCCTCATCCTCATCTTCATCCTCATCTTCATCTGCAATATCGATTTGTTGTTCGTGGGCAACTTCATATGAGGGTGTTGTGTCTGGAATGGGCTCAGAATGGGTTTCTAGATCTAAGAGCACTTGTTCTAAAATGACGATTAAGTCTTCGGTATCGAAAGGCTTTCTGATAAATCCATTTGCCCCTAACTCACCCAACCGCGACATTTCGGCTGGGGTTGCGCCTGAAGAAATGATGACAACGGGCAATGTGGCATAATTTTCTCGAATGAATTCTAAGAGTGCTTCCCCTTGAACTGTGGGCATGTGTAAGTCGAGCAAAACCGCATCGGGGGATACATCGGCCAATTGGGCAATTGCATCTGTCCATCTTTGCGCTGTAACCACTTTGTATTCACGTGCATTGAGAAATTCTTTAACAGTATTGAGTATGAGAGGATCGTCGTCAATGGTTAATATGGTTCTGGTTTGTGTCACTTTTTCCCCGATAGGTTTTTTGTTCATTTTGCCAAACCTATTATTTGCTTACACACATTTCACAAACGTATGTGACAACACGGCCTTTTGGGCGCAGTCGCACCAGTTTAATGTCACCTTCGTGCTGTTTGCACTGGGCGCATGGGCGGTTTAATTTAGGGGGTGGTTGGTTTTTAAGCGTGAGACAGGCATCACAACGGTAATGGATACTTTTTTTGTCATTTTGTACCTGTGTGATTACTTGTGTTGCTGAAGCTTTTTTGCAAATTTCACAGGTCACGGCACAATTCCTATGGTGAAGATATAGGATATGACATCTCTTTAAATGGATAATGCTTATGCAGGTTGTTGTTTTTTATGACGATGGGATTTAGACAACCTTCACAATTTAATATCCAAAAAACAAAAGTCAAGTTTTTTAATAAAATGCTGTTTTTTATTATTTTATTTCTTTTTTGTGCAAAAAAATAAAAGAGATGATTTTAGAATGTTTAGACTTTAAAATATAATAAAAAAATCAACCCGTGTTTATATAATTTATGCTAATAACTTTTAAATTATAATTTTACTGTTTTTATGATGTTACGGGATATATAGCGTATGAGAAACGTAAGAAAGGGTTTTGGTTTTCTAACTTGTCAATCATAGGTCTTATCGGTATCATATCGGGCAATGAAAAAAAATATATATGGATTGGTGTTGGCGGCAGGTTTGTCGCAACGAATGGGCACACCCAAGCAACTGTTGCCTTTTGGGCAAAAAACGATTTTGCAGACAGTGGTTGATGTTCTTTTGACCCTGCCTTTGGCAGGTGTTATTGTTGTGTTGGGGCATGAAGCTGAGCGTGTGCGCGCCAGTTTGGCAGATCGTTCTGTGACGTATTGTGTGAATGATAACTATCGTGAGGGTATGTTTTCGAGTGTGTTGTGCGGCTTAAATCATATGCCTGAATCGGCCGATGCCTTTTTGATGGTTTTAGGCGATCAGCCTCATATTGAGGCACGGGTGGGGCGTGCCGTTATAGACGCGTATCAAGGTGGCGATGTGGGGATTGTGATTCCGACTTGGGGAGGAAAACGGGGGCATCCGGCATTGGTCGATTTAAAGCGGTATCGGTCTGAAATTATGTCTTTGTCGGGTGATGCGGGATTGAAGCCTGTGATGCGGGGGCATGAGCATGACACACGGATGTTAGATGTGGATGATTCAGGTATTTTGAGGGATTTGGATACACCGGAAGATTATCAGGCAGAGTTGGCGCGGCAAACGAGGCAGCAAATAGACCAATGATATAATGCATGAAGATGTGCTTTTGATAAGTGAGATATCCTATATTTGTGGTAACTGATTTTTAGATTGGAGTGTTTTATGGCATATCGTTTACCTGAAAATGTTGCTCTATCATTAAAAATAGGGCAGGCAATTCCTGCTCATCCTTTGGCACTCACGGCACAGCGGAAGTTGGATGAGCGTCGTCAGCGTGCATTGGCACGGTATTATATGGCATCTGGCGCAGGTGGTTTGGCTGTGGGGGTGCATACCACGCAATTTGAAATTCGGGACCCAGAATGGAATTTGTATGGACCCGTTTTGGAATTGGCCGCAGAAGAAATGAACACACACGCATCTGCTGATTTTATTCGTGTGGCTGGTGTGGTGGGCAACACCAAACAGGCCATTGCCGAAGCCGAGTTGGCCGTTGGGCATGGTTATCATGCAGGGTTGTTGAGTTTGCGTGCGTTTGCCAATGGTTCTGTGGCCGATATGGTGGCCCATTGCAGAGCAGTTGCCGAAGTGATTCCTGTAATCGGTTTTTATTTGCAACCTGCTGTGGGTGGGCGTGTGTTGCCATTCGATTTTTGGCGACAATTTGCAGAAATCGACAATGTGGTGGCCATTAAGATGGCGCCTTTTAACCGATATCAAACGTTGGATGTGATTCGGGGGGTTGTTGAAGCGGGACGTGTTGATGATATTGCTTTGTATACGGGCAATGATGACAATATTGTGATGGATTTGCTTACCGCACATCGTTTTGTATGCCAAGACCAACCCGTGTCGGCACGCATTGTGGGGGGGCTTTTGGGCCATTGGGCCGTGTGGACAAAGGGTGCGGTTGAGATTTTGCGCGAATGCCAGCGTATTTCACAGACCAATGAAGCCATTTCGCAGGAGATGTTGACGCGTGCGATTGAAGTGACCGATTGCAATGCGGCCTTTTTTGATGTGGCCAATGCTTTTCACGGGTGTATTGCAGGGGTTCACGAAGTGCTTCGGCGGCAGGGTTTGTTGGATGGTATTTGGTGTTTGAACCCCAATGAAGGCTTGTCACCTGGTCAATTTGAAGAAATTGACCGTGTTTATGCGGCTTATCCTCACTTAAATGATGATAATTTTGTGGCTGAAAATTTGGACAGTTGGTTAAAATAATTAATTTTGTGCGTAAGATCACACCTTGGGTTTTTGATGCTTCAGATATTTGAAAAAGAAAATGTCTTATGACCCTTTCTAAAATGGGTGATACATGACTGCGCGCACGGTTCAACTTTTGTTTTTGGAAGACTATGTGGCTTATGCCCGAGTGCTTCGAAGTACGTTGGACGAAGTGGCCAAAGATGCCTTTTCGTTGCATTGCGTGACGCATTTGTCACAGGCATTGCAGTGTTTGAATGCGGCTCACTATGATTTGATTCTGCTCGATTTGGGTGTGTCTGATCGCAATGGTTTGTCTACTTTGTCGCAGGTTGTGGCTCAGTCTCAGGGTGTGCCTATTATTGTTTTGACTGGGGTGGATGATGAAGAAATTGGGGAGGCTGCCGTACGGGCAGGGGCCGAAGATTATTTGGTGAAGACACAAACGAGTGGACAACGGCTTTGGCGTGTGATTCGGTATGCAATTGAGCGACATCGTTTGCAAATGGAACACGATGAAGCGGCACGCTTGCGGGTGTTGTATGAAACGGCGGGTGCTGCCGCTCACGAAATTAATCAGCCGTTGACGACTGTGGTGGGGTATGCCGATTTGATATTGGAAGGTTTGTCTGAGAATCATTTCTTTCGGCCTGAGTTGATGAAGATTCGAGAAGCGGGTCTGACGATTCAAGAGATCGTGAAGCAGATGCAAAATATCAAAAAATATGCGACCAAACCGTATTTGGCGGGCATTGAAATTGTTGATCTTAAAGCGGCGTCAAAAACGCGGTTGGATGAAGATGAAAAATCCTAAATGACCCCATAAATGGGAAAAAAATACCTCTCTTAGCGCGTGAAGCTTGTTTATGCTTCACGCTTTTTTAATTTTGAGGTGATGTAAGTACTTGTTTTTTTGTCATTTTTGGCAAGGTGGACTTGTTTTAAGCCATTTGAAGGCTTTTTGGCACATCCCTTGCGATTATGATGGATGACTCTGAGTGGTACCGATTGGTCGAGCCCCTCTGGAAGTAGGAGCCTTTATGGTGACCGGAATCCAGGGGGGTATTTTTTGACCGCGATTGTTTTTGCTTTCTCCACACTCTGTTTTCCTATATCTTGTTGCTCTTATGGATACTCTAAAAATACAACCTTTGACACGTGCGGTTGATGCGGTGGTGACGGTGCCAGGTTCGAAGAGCATTACGAATCGGGCGCTTTTGATTGCTGCAATGGCCCAGGGTGAGTCGCATCTTTTGGGTGCGCTTTTTAGTGACGATACACGCTATATGGCACAAGCCTTGCGGCAGTTGGGCATTGAGGTGGTGGCCGATGAAGATGCGGCGTCTTTTGTGGTGCGTGGCACGGGTGGTCATATTCCTGCCAAACAAGCTGAGTTGTATGTGGGCAATTCGGGCACCACGGCGCGTTTTTTATCGGCGTTTTTGGGGCTGGGGCAAGGCACCTTTGTGGTTGATGGCAATGACCGAATGCGTGAGCGGCCCATTCAAGATTTGGTGGATGGATTGCGCCCTTTGGGGGTGCATGCCCAATGTGAAGGCAAAGACAATGTGTGTCCGCCCGTGATGGTGGTGGGCGCTGGCATGCGCGGTGGGCGCACGATAATGGCGGGTGATAAAAGCAGCCAATATTTTACGGCTCTGTTGCAGGTGGCTTCTTATGCCCAAGAAGATGTTGAGATTGTGGTTGAGGGCGACTTGGTTTCTAAGCCTTATATAGATTTAACGGCGGGTGTAATGCGCGATTTTGGCGTAGAGATTGTGAATGAAGATTATAAGGTGTTGCGTGTAAAGGCTGGGCAACGCTACCAGGCACGCGAGTATGTGATTGAACCTGATGCTTCTAATGCGTCTTATTTTTTTGCGGCAGCCGCGGTTACGGGTGGGCGCGTGAAGGTGCGACACTTGACCAAAGCGTCTGTTCAGGGCGATATTGGTTTTGTGGATGTGTTGGCTCAAATGGGGTGTGAGGTGATCACCGAAGCCGATGGCATTGTGGTAAAAGGGCCTGCACAGCTTTCGGGTGTCGATATTGATATGAATCACATTCCCGATGTGGTGCAAACATTGTGTGCGCTTGCGCCTTTTGCTACAGATCGGGTTACGGTTCGCAACGTGAGTAATATGCGTATTAAGGAAACCGATCGGATCGCAGCGATTGAAACTGAGCTCAAGAAGTTAGGTGTGCGCGTTGATACCTGGTCTGATGGTCTCACCGTTTACCCTGCAGAACACATTCAACCTGCCGCTTTAGATACGTATGACGATCATCGCATGGCAATGAGTTTGGCTTTGGTGGGGTTGAAGGTGCCAGGCATTATCATCAACGATCCTGCCTGTGTGAATAAAACTTTTCCTACTTATTTTGATGTGTTAGAGACGCTTCGATAAATGTGCCTAAATCCCCGAGATACGGGTGGTTGTTTTTATTGCTCATTGTTTTAATTTCCCAATCATAATTTATGAATGTTCTTCTTGTAGATGATGAAATACAAATTCTCACCATTTTGGCTGAAATGCTTGAGGTGGCGGGAAATCAGGTACATATTTGCAACAGTGGTGATGATGCGCTTGCTTATTTGGAAAACCATACCGTAGAAGTGATGGTGTCTGACTTGCGCATGCCCGGTATGAATGGATTGGAGTTGTTGCATAAAGCCCGTGCAAAAGACCCTGATTTGCAAATGGTGATTTTGACTGGCTTTGGTGATATGAAGAGTGCTGTTGAAGCACTGCGTGCAGGGGCGTACGATTATTTGAGTAAACCGATTGATGCCGAGCGATTGGTGCAAACGCTCAAAATTGGAGCAGAACAACGGCGGTTGAAAATTGAAAATCGTGTGCTGATTGAAAATTTGATGGAAGCCAGCCGACTCAAGACGGATTTTTTGCACGGTATGTCCCATGAAATTCGAACACCGTTGGGGCATATTACTGGGTTTGCCGAAATATTGGAACAAACGATTGATGGTTTAAATGACAAACAACATCGCTATTTAAAGAATATTCAAGGGGCGGCTCAACGCTTGTTGAGCATGTTTGACGATATGTTGCAATATGCCGATATGAGCACGGAGGGTGAACTCCAATTGTCACCGGTGTTGGTTTCCGATTTGATTCGACAAGTGCGCAGTACATTGGCCGATCTCATTCAGAAAAAAGGTATTGAAATTGAGGTCGATTCGTCGCATGCAGAATCGGTGATCCGGGCCGACTTTTCGCTTTGTGAAAAGATGTTAGAGGTGGTGGTGAAAAATGCAGTCCAGTTTTCGCCACCAAACAGCACAGTCGAAATTCTGGCCGAAGTGCGCTCAGAACCCGATGTGACGGAAGAACAACGCCTTCAGTTGCCCGTTTCTTCGGAAAAGTGGTTGCATCTTTCGGTCAAAGATATGGGGCCAGGTGTTGCGCCAGAAGCGCAAGAGCGCATTTTTAATTTGTTTGAGCAAGGGGATGGATCTTTGTCGCGTGAGCACGAGGGTACAGGTTTGGGGTTGGCTTTGGGGCGAAGCCTTGCACGGCGACACAATGGTTTGATTAGCCTTCAAAGCACGTTGGGCGAAGGCAGTACATTTACGTTTGTGATTCCTGTTTCAGAACCTTAAAGAAGGTCGCAAGTCTACAGGTCGCAGGTCAAATAGCGGATTGCCTTTATTTTGACCTGCGATCTGTAGACCTGCGATTTGTGACCAGATTTTATTATCTTATGGCCGAACTTAAAAATGAATTTTCGTGGTCGCCGTCTCGGCATCGGATGTTTGAATCGTGTTCCCGCCAATATTATTATAACTATTACGGCAGTTGGGGGGGGTGGTACGATTCGGCAGATGAGTTGACGCGTTTGGTATATCGGCTCAAGAAGATGAGCACGTTGCCCCAGTTGGTGGGCACGGTGGTTCACGATGCCATCAGCCGGGTATTAAAGGCGATTCAAAGTGGGCGCGATGTGCCGTTTAAAACGGCAGAGACGTACGCCACACAGTTGTTAGATCGGCACATCGAAGATTCATTGGAAAAGCGATGGTTGCGGTCGGCGTCTAAACACACCCATTTGTTTGAACACTATTATGGCCAAGATGTAGATATCGACGCAAGTCGTGCGCGTGTGGTCGAAAATATCAACGCGTTTTTTGAATCTGAAGCATTTACAGTTCTCCAAAACACACCCACCGATCAGTGGTTAAGCGTAGAGGCGTTGACGTCGTTTTTGTTTAATGCAACCAAGCTGTGGGTGGCCTTAGATGTGGCGGTTCGACAAAATGGCGGCGTGGCCATCTTTGATTGGAAGACCGGTCGTGAGCGAGAAGCAGATCGACTCCAATTGGCGGTTTATGCCCTATATGCCTCCACGGTGTGGGGCGTGTCCATTCCACATTTACAGTTGCAAGATGTGTATTTGCAAGCTGGCGTGGTCAGTTCTGTACGTGTGGACGCAGAGGTGTTGGACGAGACGCGCCAGATTATTTGTGAGAGCATTGCCCAAATGCGGGAACGGCTCGATGACCCTAATGCCAATACCGCGTCGATAGACGCTTTTCCAATGACCGATAATCGCTCAACGTGCGAATCCTGTTCCTTCAAAGCGGTCTGTTTCCCAGATAACCCCACAGTTTCACCTCCTCCCAAATTTTCTTCACAAGAAAAACCCACACAACTTTCTTTGTTTTAATGGTTGGTTCTATATTTTGAATGGTTTGTGATGTTCAATAAAATAGTATTTTCGAAAACATTTTATAAAAAATTTAAAAAAATACTTTATTAAAGGATTTTTTTAAGTTCAAATACTACTTAATAATATGTTTAAATTTTGTGGCCTTTCATCTTAAAGAGATCGAAGGCCTTTTTGTATTTTGTAGCTATGAATCCTTTGGGGCGGCTTTGATATTTGCTATATCTACACGTTTACGGGCGTGCTCAATCAAAATGTTGATAAGGCGGTCTTGGTTATCATAAGAGAATATGATGTCTGGATCTTCACCGTTGACACCCTCATTTTTACCACCACCTGTGGCAGGAGTTGGCGAGATGTTTAGGCATTGGGTGTCTGTGTCTAGAGAGTAGGTGAAGTGTGATTTGTCTATATAATCCTTTCTACTTGATCGTGTGGATTTGGAAATAAACCTTCGGATATTTCTTATAGCATTTCATTTTTTGTTAATTATATTGTCTGGACAAAATATAAACCATGTTCATTTTATTCAATTATTTAAACTGAAATATTCTTTTGTGTAGCAGAAGCTGCAACAACTCCGATTTATATTGTTTCATAGGAGATTTTATGAACCGAGATGAAACCCGATCTGAACGGCTCAAAACACTCGAAAACCTATGAAGATTTGCCCAACGGGGGCTGTGTGATGACGCTCACGGTGAGCCATACACTGGAGATGAAGCCGTGGATTCGTGGGTGGGGTGCCGATTGTGAGGTGTTGGAGCCGGAGGACTTGAGGCAGGTGATTGCAAAGGAGATGATTGCGGCAGGGAAGGTGTATGAGTGCATAGAGGCTCAAGATGATTCTATGTGATATTGAGCCAACTTTTTAAGGATGCTGTGAGTTGTGTTTGATCTACTTGTGTGAGCTGTCCCACTTTCTTAAGAATCAAATTTTGGTGAATTGTATATAGCCCGCGTTTAATCGCAGATGAGACATTAAGGCCAGATTGTTGCCAACTTTCAAGTACAAATTCACCTGCTAACAAATTTGTGGTTTGACTTGTGAGGGGTACAATAAAGACATCTTGTGAAGTGTGTGGCGTACTGACAATAATGGCTGGCCGTATTTTAGATGCGCTTAAATCAGAAAAAGGATATTGGACAAGTACCACGTCATTCATTGAGTAATTGGGCATACACATCGTCCTCTCTGTTGTCCCAGATTTTCTTAAGCGATTCTTGGCTGGCTTCTTGCCAAAATGTGTCATCATCAGATAGCATTGTGACCAACAGTTTGGTACCCTCAGGAAACAAAACGCGTTCTACGGTTTCAATTTTACCATCTTTAACAACTGCCAATATTGTGTTTGCCATCTTAGAAACTCCCATTATGGGATGTGGGGTGCAAATCAAGGTAATCAATGTGCGTATGACAAATATAGTAAGATTTATGTAGTGATGCAAAAGTTGAATCAAATATGATAATTGTGAAAGGCTAATATGGGCGAACAGCAAGTTGATAATTACCTGCGTTATTGGGGCAAGGCCGGTTATGGCACCGAGGCCATGACAATCCATCTATTGCCTTACCACTGTTTGGACGTTGCCGCCGTAGGCCAGGTTTTTTTGAGCCGAAACGATCGCTTAAGAAGAACGCTTGCCGAGTTATGTGGTTTAGAAGAACAGCTATTTGTCCCGTGTATGGTTTTCTTTGCCTGACGTAGACAGAGCAATGTTGAAAATGGTTTCTTGGTGGTTAGGTGGATTCGCTGTTTTGTGTGATTGGATAGGTTCAAATATGGATTTTTTTACGGCCTGTGATACATCCATGCCATTGGAAACATATTGGAAATTGTCATTGGGTGTTCCCCACGAGTGTGGGGATGAACCGCGTAAGGCTTTGAACAAAGCTTGTACAGTGAAGTGATCCCCACTGGTGTAGGGATTACCAAAGTCATTCCACTACAACAAGGATTGAATATTTAGGGTGAAAAATTGTGTATATTTTCTGTATGTGTGTTGTTTATGATTACTGATGTGGTTTTGTAATCTCTGGAGGTGTTGTAATGAAGCTTTTGGCCAAAGTGAAATTTGTTGGGGCGATGACGTTGTTGGCGGGAGGGGTGGGGTATTTGGTGAGTCGGTTTGGGGGGCAGATGAAGCAAAAGTTGAAAGAATCACAGAAAAAACGAGAACTCCAAGCCGAGTTGGCGGCTGTTTTGGGTGAAAAAGCGCGTATTGAAGAAGAACTGCGTCAGTTGGAAGCACCTGATGAAGGGGTGGGTGAGGCGGAGAACGAAGACGAAGATGTTACACCCTCATAAGATTTTAGGCTTGTCGTTGTGGTAGGCGCGTTATATTTTGAGGGTATTGGATTTGTTTGTGTTTTAAAATTTACCATTTGTGAAAGGTGGTTCCTGTGGCCCATCCGGTGGCAACTGATTCTTATCGTTCTTTGCGAAACGACATTACCCAACTTTTAGAAGCGGGTAAAAACAGAGCCGAGCGTGCGCTTGAAGATGAACTGGTCAAAACATATCATGCGGTAGGGAAAGAAATTAGTGCGCATTTGGATGGTATGGGAGATGCCTCAACTTATGGTGCGCAGTTGGTAGAACGGTTGGCCGCCGATGTGGGGTTGGGCATTCGGTTGTTGTATGATTGCATCCGTTTTTTTCGTCAGTTTCCAACATTGCCTACATCAACAGATTTAGGTTGGAGCCATTTGCGGGTGTTATTTATGTTGCCCACACCGGCTTTGCGAAATCAGTTTTTAAAAACCGCTGCCGAAGAAGGTTGGACGGTAAGAGAATTGCGCGATCAGGTTCAAAAGCAGGTCACCGTCGATCCCAAGCCTGTGCGTACGCCACGTGATCATTTGCCTCCTTTGCGTGGGCGTTTATATACCTACAAACGCAAAGAGGTCAATGGCGAGGCGCGTTTAGACTTGGGTTTTCACATCTCACGTGCGTGGCCCAAGGGTGTGTCTGAAGCACCTGTGGTACAATCCGTTTTAACCGATTCGGGTTTTTCGCTTGAACCCACGCAAGGTCGGCGCGATACTTTTTATACGTATCGGGCCACTTTACAGCGTGTGATTGATGGCGATACGTTGTGGGTCAATTTTGATTGTGGGTTTGATACGTGGATTGATCAAAAGGTGCGTTTGCGTGGCATTGATGCGCCCGAAATGGACACACCCGAAGGACAACGTGCACGCCGTTTTGTAGAAAGCGCTTTGCGCAAGTGCCCCGTGTTGGCCATTACAACCACCAAGCCCGATAAATATGATCGCTATTTGGCAGATGTGTTTTATTTGGCCGATGAAAAAAATGTGGATGTGGTGTTGGAGCAAGGGCTGTTTCTCAACCGCGAATTGATTGAGGTGGGCTTGGCAAAGCGCGTGTAGAGATGGGAATCATACAAGAGGAACACTGTGAGATGCCAGAGAATAATTTAGCACTAACGTCAGATGAGAAAGTATGGTTAGATGCTTATAAATGTGCCATTCGGGAGCAGTTTCCCGAATTGATTGAGGATCTTATTGTATTTGGCTCAAAAGCGCGTGGTACTGCAACCGAAGATTCTGACTTGGATATGGTTGTGATTATTCGAGAAGGTGATTGGAGGGTAAAACAAGCCGTTTCTGATGCGGGTTACGCGTTGGCCATTGGGACACAGGTGGTTCCTTCGCTTGTTGTATTTACAAAAGATGAATGGGATTTGCGCATGAAAGAAGAAGCACCATTTTGGCAGACGATTTATCGCGATGGAGTGACGGTAGCGTGAAGCCCAAACATATTACGCAGGAATTTAGCCGTGCGCTAAAATCACTACAGGCTGCCAAAATCCTGATCGCAGAAGATTTGATAGAAGATGCGATTTCAAGAAGTTATTACGCGGTTATGCATGCTGCTCGGGCCGCATTGCTCTTTCACGATGTGATAGCTGAGTCACACACAGCATTACGCCGACTGTTTGGTTTAGAGTTGATTAAACCAGAGCGATTAGAAAAAGAGTGGGCCGCGATATTATCACGCGAGCAGACACAGCGGTCGATTGCAGATTATGATGTAGAAGTGGTTTGGAATCGTGAAATCGCCAGTGATTTGATTGACGATGCACACTTATTTGTTGAACGTATTCGTGTTTATTTGACGGTAGAAGGTGTTTCACTTGATGCGTGATGGGGCTATATGTCTAATTTATCGAATGCCTGCGGTGATGTTTGGGGCTTGCGCAGAGCCGCCAATGTTGATGCGCACGGGAATGGCGTGTTGGCCTAAGAGTGCACCCAAGTTGAACCCACCAAATTGAATGCGCGACGAGGGCACGTCGATGTCTAAGGTGTAGTTGAGCAGCCCATCTAATTCACCAGTGCCAGTGATACGGCAGGGCATCTGGGCGGCGGTGAGTTGGGTGCCGTTGAGGGCGAGGGTATTGCCCGTGAGGGTGAAGGCCACGGTGGCATTTTGCAGGGGTACTTCATCGGCGGTTAAAAGACCCAATTGCTCAACGCTTTTGAGGTTGTTTTGCAACACCCCCCATTTGATGAGTTTGCCCGCTTGCATACTGACTCTGCCATTGGCTTTTGTTGTGCTGGGCAATAAGGCAAATGTGCTGTCAAATGCGGTGGTCACTTGCGTGGTGAGTGTGAGGTTGCCGTAGAGCGGAATTTTCCATCCAAGGGTTTGATTGAGCAATGGGTGGGCATGGGCATTGAAAAGTGAGAGGTTGCTTTCAAGATAGGCGCCCTGTTCATTTGTGGTGAGTTGTAAATTGCTGTTGAGTGCGCCGTTGTGTGTTTGACCCATAATGGGTTTGATGTTTAAGGTGCCGTTTTTGGTTTGTATGGTGGCTTTTAAGTTTTTTATCCAAGTGTTGTGAATTCGCAGAGAATCTGCACGAATTGATCCGTCCATATCCAGGTGATTGAAAAAGGATATAAGGGCGGATTTTTTTTTGTTTGTTGTCGCATGTACTGGTGAAACGATGCCCCATTGGGCCTGCGCGACTTTTGATGGGGCTAAAAAGCCATCGAGGTCTATGGTGTGTGAATGCAACGCAAATGAAAGGTGTGGGTTTTGGTAAAGGTTCGATAAAACCCCTGCCAAGGTGATATCGGTGAGGCCCGATTGAAATTTGAGGGCGTGCAGGCGCACGCTTTTGGCATCTGTGGAGAGCGAGAGTTCTCCGTTGATGATGGGGGTTTTGAGTGTGTTGGGTGCCGATAGGGCGAGGTCTGTGGCTTTGAGCTGGCCTTTAATGTTGGGAGGCCAAGAGCCTGTGATGTGTAGGTCGAGTTGGCCGTTGCCCGAGAGTGTGGCTTGTGAGGTGAGAAGGGCTTGATTGATGAGATAATTTTTGAGATGATCAAAGTCAAGAGATTCGTTTTGTGTGTGTAAGTCTGTTTCGAGTGTTTGCCAATTGATATGCCCCGATAGGTTGATGATTGTTGGACCAATATCAATGGCGAATTGATCCACAGCCATATTGGGTGTTTTAGGTGTGTAGGTGAGTTGAAGGGCCACATTGAATGAGGGGATGTAGATACTGTCTGTTTTTGTGTGGGTTGTGATGTTTTGGATTTTTGTATCACCTGTGAGGGTGATGCCTTTTGTGTTTGGGGCTGCTAAAATGTTGGCGTTTTGGATGTGTAGGGTGGTTTTTTGTGCGATCTGTTGGTTGTGATGTGTGATGGTGGTGTGTGTGAGTTGGAGTTGGTTGATGGGCAAGCGTATTTTGGCCTGCATCAGGTCTTGGATGTTGTACGTGCCTTGGCGATTGCGCGTGAGCATGAGGTGGCTGCTTTGGAGGTGGAGTGCGCCAATTCTGTTTTTGCCCATGAGAAAGGCGATGGGCGAGATGACCATGTCGGCTTTTTGAGCTTGTATGAAGGGTTGTTTGGAAAATGTTTGATGGTCTTGGATGATGAGGTCGTCTAAGGTGATGCGGGGTTCTAAGCCGTAGCGGAGTTGGGCATTTTGAAAAGAAACTTGGCGCTGAAGGGTGTTTTGAAGATAGGGTTGGATCAGTGCATGTAAACGTGTGGGTGAAAAATAAAAGTGTAGGCCTATCAGGCCGATGCCTATGAGCAGTACAATGGCGACGAGTATGCGATAAACATATTTCATGGGTTCTTTGGTTGAATGAATACGTCAAGCTCAGGCACGTGGACAATCGGGAGAGGGAAGAAGATAAAAGGAAGAAGACAAAAGAGAACAGACGGTCGTTTCTTTTTCCATCTCTCTTCTTCCTTCTTTCTCCTGATCAGGTTATCTAAGTGGTCCTACGGGTTTGTTTTTGGCTTTTTGCCTGCAAGCGTGCGTGCTTTTATTTCATTGAAGCGATCAGAGGTAATGCGTAGACCTTTTGTGTTGGGCAGTTTGTTGATTTCTTGGCGCACAAAGTTGATGCGCTCTTGTGTGGGCGGGTGCGTGGTAAACCACACGGCAATGCCTTCGGGTTGGTTTTCGTGCAAGGCGAGTAGCTTTTCAAAAAACTTGGCCACACCTTCGGGGTGTATACCGGCCTTGGATGTAAACTGCACGGCGTATGCATCGGATTCTTGTTCGGCAAGGCGACCGTATTTGAGCAAGGTGAGGCCCGCGCCAAAGGAGGCAAACTGACTGGCAATATCTCGGGCCAAAGATGAATTTTCATCACTGCCTGCAACCAGTTCGACCAACACGGCCAAACCATATTGCTTGGAAATTTGGCGCGCTCCGTGGTGGCCTACCACGTGGCCAATTTCGTGGCCAATTACGCCGGCCAGTTCCGATTCGGTTTCGGCAGTTTCAATGAGACCTCGGTTGACATACAAATAGCCTCCCGGCAAAGCAAAGGCATTGACATCATCTGTGTCGACAACATTGAAATGATAGTCAAACATGGTAAGGTTTGAAGCTTTGACCATGGCCTGCCCCAAACTGTCGATGTAGGACACCACTGTGGCATCTTGCAACATCGGCATCTCTTTTTCAACTTCCTTAGCCGCCTGCATCCCAATACCCACCTCATCTTGTGGCGTTAGCAAGTTGAGTTGATTCACCGCCGCACATGAAAATGTGAACATCATTGCGATAACAACCAACCCGATTTTTGCTGTTCTTAAACTGAGTTTTTCACCTGTTTTCATCATTCCCTCATCCATTCACCAAAAGCCCTCGCGCACAGCGCACGGTTCCCATTGGTAGAAACGTTTTTTAAAACACGGTGCCTCGTAGGCCACATTTATTTATAAAAACACAAACGGTATTTGCGCTGTGCCAACCACCACGGTTAGTGGCGACTTTTGCTTACTTTGGGTCGTTCAAAAGTAAGGCGCCGCAGGCATAAGCAAAAACAATAAAAGTATCTCCCAAACGTATTTCTACGCTTACCCTACCCTGTTAAGATTGTTATTGAAAACCGCACTGTTCTTGGGAGGCTCTAACCGAACCGTCAGCACCCCCGCCACGAGTTCTCCATATCCCCCTATGGGGATGACCCGCCTTTTTTTTTGATGCCCATAGGGCAAATTTGTATATACCGGACAGGTAACACGCTGAGCAAAATCCGCCAACACATCTTGCAGAGTGCCTTCTTCTGGTTTGTCGGGGGTACAATTTTCAAATTGCCCAAACAGAACACCTGCGGCGTGGTCAAAGACACCTGCCATAATCAGTTGGTTGAGCATTCTGTCGATGCGATAAGGCGGTTCGCTGATGTCTTCGAGAAAAATAATCGCATTTGTCATATCGGGCAAATACGTTGTGCCCACCAATGAGGTGACCAAAGACAAACACCCGCCCATGAGTGGGCCCGACATGTTGCCTGCGCGAATGGGTGTGAGGCTTTCAATGGGTTCAAACGCATGATCACACAATGCGTTCCAAACTGATTTTTCTGTGAGGGGGTCGATGCCATTGGGTGTGATGTCGGAACACAAAGCCAAGCCTGAAAAAGAGACCAAACCTGTTTTGGCCAATATGCCCAATTGTAAGGCGGTGGTGTCACTAAGGCCAATAAGCGGTTTGGGGTTTTGGGCAATGGTTTCCCAATTGAGCAGGTGGAGCAAACGGGCAGAACCGTATCCGCCGCGCGACACAAAGATGGCGTGAATAGTGGGGTCGGCAAACATGGTGTTGATGTCGTGTGCACGTTGTTCATCGGTGCCAGCCAAATAGCGATTTTGGGCATAAAGCGATTGGCCTTCGCCAATTTGGAACCCTTGGCTTTGCAGATAGGCCAGTGCAGGTTGTAAACGCGTGGCAGGAAAAGACCCCGAGGGCGAAACGATGCCCAGTTTGTTATGCGGTTTTAATTTGGGTGGAATTAGGAGAGGCACGCCAAAATACCTCGAGCAAAATCGGTGAGGGTATCATCACGCGCACCCATAATCACAATGCGATCTCCTGTTTTTGCTTCACGCACCAAGTGGGCCTGAATGGCGTCTCGGGTGGCCAAGAATGTGGCATTGCGGTTTTGTTGGGCAATGGCGTCTATGAGGTGGGCTGAGGAGATGTCTTTTTGGGCGGTGCCACCGGCATAAAAAATTTCGGGCATGATCAAATGGTCTTGTTCGTCTAATCCTTGGGAAAAAGCCGCAATGAGGCCGTCTTTGAGCAAGCGTGTGGGGGCAAATCCGTGAGGTTGAAAAACGACCCAGAGGCGGCCTGGTTGGGCTTTGAGCGCGGCCAATGAGGCCGCAATTTTGTCGGGGTTGTGGGCAAAATCGTCAATGATCACGATGCCATTTTTTTGACCGATCATTTGAAGGCGGCGACCAATGCCTTTAAATGATAACAGCGCTTCGGTTGCTTCTTGAATGGAAACACCAATGGCTTCACAAGCGGCAATGGCGGCTAAGGCATTGGCAATGTTGTGGTGGCCGGGCACATAGAGCCGACAGGGTATGCCATTGGCTTGGAAGGTTGCGCCATCGGGTAAGAGCTGGATGTGTGTGGCATTTATGTTGGCCTGTGGGTTTTCAAGGCCAAAGGTGATGCGGGTATGTAAGCGTTGGGTGAGGTTGGCAGAATGTTGGCAATCTAAGTTGACAATGGCGGCGTTTTTGGCGCGCTGACAAAAATCTCCAAAGAGTTTTTCCAACTCTTCAATGGGTTTGTGGTCGAGTGAGATGTTGGTCAACACCGCCACGGTGGGGTCATAAAGGGCAATGGTGCCGTCGCTTTCATCTGCTTCTACCACGGGTAGGTTGGGGGCACCGCAAATGGCATTGCCCAAGTGGGGTGGGTCAACGGCATTGAGCATGATGCCGCCATTGATCACGGTGGGGTTGCGTTTGGTTTGGTGAAGCACGTGGCCAATCATACCCGTAACGGTGGTTTTGCCACTGGTGCCGCCTATTGCAATGCCTTCTCCTTGGTTGAATAACCACGCGAGAATTTCGGCGCGCTTTTGAATGGGCAAGTCGAGGTCGAGTGCGGCTTTGACATCGGGAATGGTCGGTTCTACCGCACTGGAAACCACAAGCGTGTCTACACTTTTGTCCACGCCCGATCCATCTTGTGGGTAAAGGTGCATGCCCAATTGGGTTAAATTTTGATACAATTGGGCATTTTTACCTTGGTCATAGCTTCGGTCAGAACCTCGAACGGTATGACCGTTGTGCAAGAGCACCTGGGCAATGGCACTCATGCCCGAACCGCCAATACCGCAAAAGAAGAATGTTTTTGACATAAAATTCCCTGTCGCACGGTCTCCGTGCCTTTGTGTTTTTATTGTGTGATATGTTGAACCTGCGACTATTAAATTTAATCCTTTGTCAAAGGATCACGCCCTTTTACAATTTCTTCACCATCCGACATGCCGTCGCCATCGGTGTCTTTTTTGAGCGGGTCGGTGCGGTAGGTGATGACTTCTTGGCCGTCGCTTAGGCCATCGCCATCGGTGTCTGATTGGTGAGGGTTGGTTTTATAGGCACGTACTTCTTCACTGTCAATCAGGCCATCGGCATCGCTGTCTAACTGGTTGGGGTTGGTAAAGTACTGACGTACTTCTTCATAGTCTGTGAGGCCATCTTTGTCGGTGTCACTTTGATCGGGGTTGGTGTGATAGATGTTGAGTTCGTCTTGGTCTGAGAGGCCATCTTGGTCGTCATCTAAAGATTCTAAGACGGGTATTTTTTTAGATTTTGGTATGGACTTAGGCGGTCTGGGTTTGATGTAGGTGCCAAATGTGAAGCCTGCTGTCCAATGAAAAAAACCGTCATTTCCTTTAACGAGAATGGCACTGTTTAGATCATCTCGGTAGGTATAAGTGTATCCACTGAGCACTTCAAAACGGATGTGTTTGGTCAGGGGAAATTGAAAACCAAATCCACCAGGAATGATGGGGGTCCAGCCTGTTTTTTTTGCGTCAGGTGTGCTTTGAGGTGAAAACAGTTGAATGTTGTGCCAGGTGAGGCCTGTGCCAATATAAACCAAAGGGTGTATGCGCCGACCTCGCCACGGTTTGAAAACGAGTTTCAGTTCTCCTAACCAAACATCTGTGCTGTAACCAATGCCTTCATATTGACCATATCCTCCCCCAATTTCAAGGAGAATATATCGTTTCAGATTACCTCGAAAAAACACATACGCATTGATGCCGTAATGGTCTTGTAATTCTGTATCGGCAAAAAGTTGTCCCACACGAATACCACCATTCCAAACTTCTGGGGTTTGAGCCTGCGTGGGGGATGATATGGTGAAGCAGAGTGTTAGACAGATAACAATTACACGAAATCCCAATATGGTTCTCCTGCCAAGTGTTTGTTTGAGACAAGTATTGTCCATAAAATAGTATTAAATTTCGTTTTAGACAAAAAAATAGACGTTCTCGTAATAAGAGAACGTCTGTTCTGTTTTTGAATGGCTCGTTTAAAAGAACTTTGTTATCCCACCATGTCAACAACACTGCCTTGTCCACTGACCGAAGCGGTGTTGGTGGGCGATTGCAGATTCTGTGAGAGCGAAATCTTTGCCATTTTCAAGGCCAAATCGGTTTGGGCGTTTTGTGCTTGTCCAACCACCGACTGGATGAGATTGCTTGCCATTTGGGTTTGTACTTGGTCCATTTTCATAAACTATGCCTCCACGGTGGTTGCTGGGGGAGTATCGTTATTCGGTGTTGAAAGTTGTAAGTTCTGAAATTCATCCAAATATTTGTTTGTGAGTTCAAAGGTTTGGTCTATGTCTTTTTCAATGGCATCGCTCAATTTGGTAATGCCTTTTAAAAAGTCACGGGCTTGCAAAAAGCCTTCTTCAATGGCATTGCGTGTGAGAGACATGAAACCTTGTATTTGTACGCCGTGGTCTTCGCCCAAGTGGTTTTGGCGATATTTGTCAAGAAACCCTGTCGCAAAATCGACAATGCGCCGCGCGGTGCCTTCTGGCGATGTGTCTACTTTGCCCGATTGGCCGTCTTCTACTTTTAGATCAATACCGGCTTCTTGGAGCGCTTTGTTGATTTGCTCAACGACCGAGTCAAACATGATGCCATTGGCGGTTTCTACCGTTAAATTGGCAGAAATCGAGATTTCCACGCGATCTTTGGTTTGCTGTGTCGCTTGTGTTTTGGGGGTGTCCGGTGCGCCTTGAGATTCACGCGTTTTGGTGCGTTGGGCGCGATATTGGGCCAATAAGGCTTCGGTATGTAGGTCGGTATGAATGGGCATGGCCTTTGTCTTTCAAAGACGGATTTTTTTTCTCCCTATTCTTCATGATCGGCAAGATGTTTAAAATCTTTAATTTTTATTTTTTAATACCAAGTATTTATTTTGCTGACGTTTAGGTGTTTTGGGTTTATTTTATAGCTGTGGCTTTGATAAGTTGGGGTGTTCGATGTTGATTTTGACGCTTTGTATCTTCTTAAATGGAGTGTATATGTCTTTTATGAATATTGCCCATCGTGGGCTTTCGTCGCAATTTCCTGAAAATACGCTACTTGCTTTTCAAAAAGCATTGGATATTGGCATTGATTGGATGGAATTTGATCTGCAAATTACATCCGATGGTCACTTGGTGGTGATGCACGATAAAACCGTTGATCGCACCACAAATGGCAGCGGGTTGGTTTCGGATTTGACCTTGTCACAGGTTTTAACTTTGGATGCTGGAGCGCATTTGGGTGCCCAATTTGCGGGGGAAGGCGTGCCCACATTTGAAGCGGTCTTGGATTTGTTGGCGGGCAAGGCCAAGATGGCTGTGGAGTTGAAGTTTGAAGGGCTTGAGCCGATTGCTCAGGTGCTGGATATTTTGGAGAATCGAAATTTGATGGATCAGGTGTCTATTTCGTCTTTTGATTTGAACAAATTGCCTGAGGTCAAACGGCTCTGTTCGGCTTGTTCAACAACGGCCTTGGTTAAACCTGGAAAAGATCTGTCTATCCACTGGGTAAAAGAAGTTCAAAAGTATGGGGCAGACGTTTTTGGGCCATTGCACGCTGATACCACACAAGAGATGGTGGATATGGCCCATGACGAAGGTTTGGTTGTGCGGTGCTGGGGCTTGGGTAAAGATCAAGGGCCCGCGTTGGAGCGGATGATCGATTTGGGTGTGGATGGGATGACGACCGATTGTCCTGATGTGTTGCAGGGCATATTAAAACGGCGACAGATGGTATCTTAATGTTGTTTTAGGATATTTGACTCGTATTACATCTTCCTGTATATTCTGGCGGTTAAAGAAAACCAGTCACTGGTCTCAGGTCTTCAGGTCATAGGTCAAAACCCTGATGAATTAAAGTTTGTGACTTGTAGACTTGCGACTTGTGACTTGTGACCATTGACCTTTTAAGAGGATCTCCAAATGGAAGGCATGTATCGTTTTGTATTAACCGACGTTGAACAAGCGCAGTGGATTGACGCTTGGGATGTAGATGAAAAAACGTTGCCTTTGGGCACGGGGCATACGTGGCGGGTACAAAAGACCACGCTTAAAGGCGGTTTGCAAGATGGTGTCGATTTGATCGAAGTGGATAATGGTGCATTGTCCTTTTTCATTGTGCCTTCTCGTGGAATGGGCATTTGGAAGGGGATTTATCGCGGGATTCCGTTGGGGTGGGAGTCGCCCGTGCGCGATTTGGTACATCCATCTTTTGTTGAGTTGAATGACCGCGGTGGGTTGGGGTGGCTCAAGGGGTTTAATGAGTGGATCGTGCGGTGTGGTTTAGACAGCAATGGGGCACCCGGAAAAGATGTGGTGATTGATAACAATGGCAATGAAGCTGAGGTGTTTGTGCCTTTGCATGGCAAAATTGCCAACACACCGGCGCGCCATGTGGAAGTGCGCATCGATTTGGCGTCACCGCATCGCATTACGGTGGTGGGCATTGTGGATGAGACAATGATGTTTGGCCCCGCGTTGCGATTGACCACAGAGATTTCAACCGAGCTGGGTTCCAATACATTAACGATACGTGATCAAGTAACCAATTTGAATGCGTCACCAGCAGAAGTTCAGTTGTTGTATCACTGCAATTATGGTGCGCCTTTGTTGGAAGCGGGTTCGTCTTTGGTGGCGCCCTTTAAAACGGTGTCGCCACGCGACCCTCGCGCACAAGAAGATATGAAAACGTATGATGCGTTTAAAGGCCCCGAATCGGGTTATGTGGAGCAAGTGTATTTTTATGAGTTGGCAGGCAAACGGGGCAGTCGCGAGACAACGGTGTTGCTTAAAAATGCCGATGGCAGTTTGGGGTCTTCACTTCAGTTTTCGCTCAAGCAAATGCCTTGTTTTTCGTTGTGGAAAAATACTGCGGCTGTTGAAAATGGGTATGTGACAGGTTTGGAACCGGCCACCAATTACCCCAATGTGAAACGTTTTGAGCGGGAGGCCGGGCGCGTTGTCCAACTCAAGGGTGGCGAAACACAATCTTATGACTTAACGGTGGCCGTGCACGATTCACGACGTGAGGTGCAAGCTGTCGAACGCGAGATTAAACAAATTCAAAAGACGGTGAAACCAAAGGTGAGCCCAGATATCATTTCTCGGCTTTCATCTGCTGGCTAAAAGAGGATTTTTGTGGATAAGAAACTTAATTTTCAAGATATCATTATGCGCTTAGAGCGCTTTTGGGCTGATCAGGGCTGTATTGTTTGGCAACCTTATTCCGAAAAAGTGGGTGCCGGTACCATGAATGCCGCAACGGTGTTGCGCGTGTTGGGCCCCGAAACGTGGAATGTGGCTTATGTTGAGCCGAGCTACCGGCCCGATGATGGTCGTTTTGGTGAAAACCCAAATCGCATGCAGATGCACACGCAATATCAGGTGATTTTAAAACCCGATCCAGGCAATCCACAAGAGTTGTATTTAAAAAGCTTGGAAGCCTTGGGTTTAGATCGCAAGCAACACGATATTCGGTTTGTGGAAGACAACTGGGAGTCGCCTGCTTTGGGTGCGTGGGGGTTGGGGTGGGAGGTGTGGTTGGATGGCATGGAGATTACGCAGTTTACCTATTTCCAACAAGCTGGTGGGATGCCACTTGACCCTGTGGCCGTGGAAATTACGTATGGACTTGAGCGCATTGCCATGTATTTGCAAGAAGTGAACGAAGTGTGGCAGTTGCAGTGGAATGATACGGTGACGTATGGCGATATTTTGAAAAAGCAAGAAATTGAATATTGCAATTATGAGTTTTATTGGGCCAATGTAGATCGGCTTAAAACGATGTACGACATTTTTGTGGCCGAGGCCAAAAGTGCCTTGGATCGCGAATTGGTGATTCCGGCACATGATTATGTGCTTCGGTGTTCACACACGTTTAATTTGCTCGATACACGCGGTGCCATTGGCGTTACGGAGCGGGCGCGGTTTTTTGCCGAGATGCGCGATTTGTCGCGGCAAGTTGCCGAAACATTTGCCAAACAACGCGAAGACGAAGGTCACCCGATGGCGTTTGTGGCAACACCTGTTCAGGTATCAGATGTTCAGGTGGCTGATTTGCCCGATGTGGATGCGGCCGATTTGTTGCTTGAAATAGGTACGGAAGAGTTGCCTCCTGCCGATGTGGTGCGGGCCATTGAACAGCTAAAGACGTTGATGCCCGAACGTTTGAAAGAGGCTGGTTTGACATTTGATGGTGTTGAGGCCAGTGGCACACCTCGTCGACAATATGTGTGTGTGAAAAATTTATTGGGTCGTCAGCCCGACGAAACCAAACAGGCGCGTGGGCCAGCTATTCGTGTGTCGTTTGATGAAAATGGCAATCCCACCAAGGCCCTTCAAGGGTTTTGCCGTGGGCAAGGCATAGATCCTGCCGATGTGGAACAGCGCGATGAACATGTGTGGGCCACGGTTAAAACGGTGGGGCAAAAGACACAGGTTATTTTGGCCAGCTTGTTGCCTGAGGTGATTGGCAAACTGAGTTTTGGAAAAACGATGCGTTGGCATTCCGATGGGGTTGCATATCCTCGGCCATTGCGTTGGATTGTGGCCTTGTTTGGCGATCAGATCATTCCATTTGTTTATGCACGTGCTGTCTCAGGGCGAATCAGTCGAGGATTGCGACCCGATCAATCACCCGACATTGAGATCGCATCGGCATCTGATTATCATGCCCAAATGGAAAAAGCAGGTGTTTTGGTTGACCGTGAAAAACGCCGTGCGGCCATTTGGAAGATGGTTACTGAGCGTGCCAATGATGCTGGAGGTGTGGTCAAAGAAGATCCCGATTTGCTCGATGAAGTGACCGATTTGGTCGAAGCCCCTCATGCATTGGGTGGTGCTTTTGACAAAAAACACTTGGCTCTGCCCAGTGAGGTATTGATTTCGGTCATGAAAAAGCACCAACGTTATTTTCCTGTGTTTGATGCCCAGGGCCAATTGATGCCGTGTTTTATTACGGTTTCCAATGGCCAACCCAGCAATCCTGCACTTGTCATTCGTGGCAATGAAGGTGTGGTGCGTGCCCGTTATGCCGATGCCGAATTTTTCTTTAAGGACGATACCCAAAAGAAATTGGCCGACTTTTTACCTCGTTTGGACACGATGACGTTTCAAGAGAAATTGGGCTCCATGCGCGACAAGTCGCAACGCGTGGAAAAATTGGTGGCCGATTTGGCCAACGACCTGGGTTTGGCAGGTGAAGATTTGAAATCTGCTGTGCGTGCGGCCACTTTGTGCAAGGCCGATTTGGCAACCAGTATGGTGGTTGAGATGACGTCTTTACAAGGGGTTATAGGGCGATACTATGCACTTGCTTCTGGCGAATCTGAAGCGGTTGCCCAGGCTATTGAAGGCCACTATCACCCGCGTTTTCCAGGTGATACATTGCCCGATACATTGCCGGGTTTGGCGGTTTCTGTGGCGGATCGATTGGACAGTTTGGCAGGGCTTTTTGGTGTGGGCATCAAACCCCGCTCGATGTCTGATCCATATGGATTGCGCCGTGATGCATTGGGTTTGTTGGCCAATTTGGTTGGACAAGAGGTGCATTTTTCACTGCGCCGTGGTTTAAAAGCCGCTGCATTGCATTTGCCGGTAAAGGCCGATGACGAGGCGTTGGATAGCGCGGTTGAGTTTGTGATTCGTCGTTTTGAAGTGCAATTGCGCGATGAGGGTTTGCGTCACGATGCCATTTCGGCTGTTGTTGCTACGGGTTTGGACGATCCTTATGAAATGAGACGCATTGCACAGGCATTTACTGTGCTTATTGGAACGGATGCTTGGCGCGATATTTTACATGCCCATTCGCGTTGTAAACGCATTGTGCGTGACTTGGATGAAACGTTTGCGCTTAATCCTGGTGTGGATCCTGATCCATCATCCCTGGCATTGCACGAAGCCACAGAAGCGGCGTGGCAGAAAATGGATGCTTCGGAAGATAAGTTGACCACACTGCTTGATGTGATGGCCGAGTTGCGCGAACCCATCAATGCGTTTTTTGAAGCGGTGTTGGTGATGGCCAAAGAGCCCGAGTTAAAAACGGCCCGTTTGGCATTGGTTCAGCGCATTGCCGCCTTGCCCAATGGCATTGTCGATTTGAGCCAGTTTGAAGGGTTTTAGGCAGATGTTTTTTTTAAGATAGAAACAATTTTTTTAGGTGAGCCTGTCGTATGAGACAGGATCACTTTTGTTATGGGTGTGTTTATGTTGCAGCTGATTCGAGAAAAAATATTGGGCACCGATGCAAATGCTTCGGTTTTTTGGACGCATGCATTTGGGGTTTTGTTGGGGGGCTACTTTCTGGCGATTGTGGTCACGTTTTTTGATTATGGCATTACCAGTGATGAACCTGGGCATGTTGCTTATGGCGAGGCCATTGTCAATTGGTATGCGAGTGGGTTTCAAGATCAGACCATTTTTGAAAGCAAAAACACGTGGTTATATGGTGGGTTGTTTGATTTTGGCGTGGCAGTGGTATCGCATGTGTTGCCATTAGACACATATGCGGTGCGGCATCTTTGCAATGCGCTGGTGGGTTTATTGGGTGTGGTTGCCGCATATTTATTGGGTGCGTTGTTGGGTGGACCTCGGGCAGGTTTTTGGGCCGCACTTTTTTTGGTGCTCATGCCACGATATTATGGCCATGCATTTAACAATCCTAAGGATATACCTGTGGCAGTAACGTATCTGTGGGGAATTTATTATGTGATTCGCTGTGTGAGGGTTTATCCCATTTTGTCGCGTGGTTTGATTGTGAAGACGGGGTTGGCCATTGGGGCGGCGTTGGCCATTCGTGTGGGTGGGCTGTTGCTTATTTTTTATTTGGGTGTGTTTTTGTTGTTCGCTTGGTGGCAATTGCGTGTACATACATGGTCTTCTTTTCTTTTGCTTATGAAAGGGCTATGTGCCATTGGCGTCATTGCTTATGGGGTGGCATTCCTTTTTTGGCCTTATTTACAAGTGCATCCGATAACGGGGTTTTGGGATGCGATTCAGATGTTTGGCGCATTTCCCGAGATCCATTTTACATTTTTTGAAGGGATTTATATTGGAAGCAATGAAATCCCTTGGTACTATGCGCCCAAATGGTTGTTGTTGACTTTGCCTGAATATGTTTTGGTGGGTGTGGTGTTGACCGTTGGTATGGCTTTGGCCAAACGCCGTTTTAAAATGCCTTATCTCATTTTGTTGGTGGGTGCCTTTTTCCCTGTTATGTATGCTGTTGTCAAACAGATGCCTTTGTATGATGGCATTCGCCATTTGCTTTTTGTGATGCCGCCTATGGCTGTCATTGCGGCTTTGGGTGTGAATGATTTGCTCCAGACCCAAAAGAAAATTGCTTGGATAACCTTTGGTTGCGTGTGTGTATGCATTTTATTTGCTTTGCGAAACCTGGTGGTGTTGCATCCCAATCAATATGTTTATTTCAATCATCTATTGGCAGGGGGTGTGGCTGAAGCGTCTTTGCGATATGATACCGATTATTGGGAAAACAGTTATCAACAAGGTGTGGCCTGGGTTGGGGCACAACCTTCTGTGGGCAAGCGTCGTATTCGTACGCATTATGAACATGCTCGGTTAATGTTGGATCCAAGTTTGTTTGAATGGGTGCATGTATCTGAAGATGCCGATTATTATTTGGCCATTACGCGTTATGATCGTCACAAATTGATTCCGGGTGAGATATTGCATACCATTGAAGCTGATGGTGCACCTTTGCTTTGTGTGATTCGTCCAGACACCCATTATGCCAACGACCCATTTTTTTATGATGCACCTTATAAGTATGCTTACTTCGGCGAATTTTACGAAGGACTGGGAGATGTTAAGCGGGCCAAGAAGGCCTATGAGATGGCCATAGAAATGCGCGTCGATACATTGGTAACACCCCATCGTATGTGGGGCTATTATCGTGCGTTGGGTTTGTTGCACCTCCATACAGGTGAGATGGATGCTGCCAAGCAGGTGATGCGGCAGGCGTTGCAGTTTGACCCAAAACAGTCTGAAGCGTGGTACTTGTTGGCACAAATTTTAACAGCAAGCGGTGATTATGGTCCTGCACAAGAAGCCATTCAAGAAGCACTTGTCTTAGACCCTCAGCGAGATACCTACATAACAGCGTATATCAATATTGGTGTTGGATTCCAATTGCAAGGTGAACATAAAAAAGCACTTTCAATTTATGAGTGGGCACTTTCTAAAAGCCCCAATCGGGCAGATGTTTTGATCAATGCTGGGATTGCTTGTTTTGCGCTCTCAAACTATCAAGATGCCATTATTTTTTTTGAAAGAGCGGCTGTTATTTCTCCCAAGAATATAGAAGTTTATTTGGGCTTGATACAAGCTTATGCAAATGTAGGTGATGTTAAAAAGGCGTTGGAGATCTGCCAAAAGGCTTTTATATTGCCCCCCAAAACGAATGGACAAAATTTCAAGGGAGAGTTAAAGTATG
>JAYODI010000113.1:0-14327 GCA_038279365.1 Candidatus Latescibacterota bacterium
GGCTGTGACGGCTTTGCGTTTTAATGAGATGTTGCGTTATGAATGTGAAGGGCGCACAGAACCTGCCGAAATTTTGGATGGGCTCAATGCCTCATTGGAAGATCAAATTGATTTGGCAACATTTATTACGTGTTGTGTGGTGGTGTTGGATGTGTCAACGGGTGAGGTACAAGTGGCCAATGCGGGGCATTGCCCACCCGTGTTGGTAAAAGACACGGCTGAGTTGGTCGATTTGAATGGGTATCCATTGGGGTTACCTAAAATTGTACGACCCGACGAGCCATATGATACGGTTTGTTTTGCCTTGTCGCCTGGTGACCGTTTGGTGTTGTATTCTGATGGTGTGGTTGAAGCACAAAACGCCCGTCATCATTTGTTTGATGATGATCGTTTTTTGCGTTTGCTTGAACGAGCAGGTGCAGAAATGACATCTGAAGATCTTATTCAGAAGACTGTGACACAGGTGACATCTTTTATTGGTGATGCACCGCGTACAGATGATATAACCATGGTGGTTTTGCAACGAGAGGTTTCATGAAGAACGAAAGATTGTTTTTAATTCACTATCACGAAATTGGTTTAAAAGGAAAAAACCGTACTCGCTTTGAGCAGCGCCTACAACGCAACGTTGATCGGGCATTAAAAGGTATTCCGCGTGGTTCTGTGCGGCGTATGTTTGGTCGTATGACTTTGGAGCTTACCCCCGATTCACCTGTGGATGTGATTCGAGATCGTTTGTCACATGTGTGTGGCATTGCCAATTTTGCAGAGGCTGTGACGGTTGAACGCACGATTGAATCGCTGCGAGAAACGGCTTGGGCATTGGCGGAAAAAGCAAAATTTGGATCATTTCGCATTACGGCCAAACGAAGCGATAAATCGTTTTATATGAATTCGGATGAGATATGTCGTGATGTGGGTGCTTATGTTAAAGAGCGCTCGGGTGCTCAGGTGAAGATGAAAGATGCCGACTTGGAAATTTATATTGAGATTACCACGTCGCGGTTGTTTATGTATGCCGAAAAAATACCTGCTCCAGGGGGATTACCTGTTGATACGAAGGAGCGGGCGATGAGTTTGATTTCTTCGGGGATTGATTCACCGGTGGCTTCTTATAAGTTGATGAAGCGGGGCGTTCATTTAAGTTTTGTACATTTTCACAGCCAACCTTATACCAATAAAAACTCTCAGCGCAACACAGAAGAATTGGTGCAGGTATTGAACAGATATCAGTATGTGTCGGATTTGTATTTGGTGCCGTTTGTAGAGATTCAACGACACATCATGACCGAAGCCATTGCAAGTTATCGAGTGATTCTGTATCGGCGCTGTATGGTGCGCATTGCGGCGGCTTTGGCTGAGCAGGCAAATTGTCAGGCGTTGGTGACGGGGGATAATGTGGGGCAAGTGGCATCACAAACACTGGCCAACATACGGGCCATTGAAGAGGTGACACTGATGCCTATTTTGCGGCCTTTGGCGGGTGATAATAAAGATGAGATTATTGAGCAGGCGCGAAAGATTGGTACGTATGAATTGTCGATTGAGCCATATGAAGACTGTTGTTCGGTGTTTGTGCCCAAACACCCAGAGACACGGGCGAAGTTGGATATGGTGCATAAGATTGAATCGCGGCTTCGTTTGGATGAAATGATTGCACAAACGCTTGAGCAGGTGGAGACAAAGACCTTTAAGTTTTAAAATCAAAAGGTAGATGGCAAAAGGCAGATGAAAAAGCGGATACTGAATCATCAGGACACATATAACAAAAGTACTGTTTTTAAAAAAACCGTTGACTTTTCAATTTGATGCCTGTAACTTTTGGCACAGTCAACCATACATTTATCTTTGAGAAAAAAATGACCATCCCTTACACACACCTTCATCTTCTCCTTCTAAGCCTACTTGGTTTGTTCCAAGAAACGGTAGTTGGAGAGGCGTGTGTATAGATTTTGGTAGATTAAAACACAAACCCTCGCTGCCGTTGGCAGCGGGGGTTTTTTGTTTAAAACATACAAAACAAAAAGCAATTTCAATTAAAACAGGTTTTAAATATCATGAAAAATATGCTTCTATACATCCTTCTACTTACAATCGACCTCCTACTTACAGGAGGTTCGGCAGGGGGCTTGGTGCGGCTTTAACAACATGCACCATGAGCATATTTTATCCCACCCGCTGCCGTATTCGTCGTCAGCGGGTTTTTATTTTTTATTAAGGAGTTTAATCATGTCTAACAAAATCGTTGTATTTGACACCACTTTAAGAGATGGCGAACAAGCTGCAGGCACACGTTTGGGCGCCCGTGAAAAACTCACCATTGCCCGACAGTTGGAACGTTTGCAAGTGGATGTTATTGAAGCTGGGTTTCCGGCCTCATCCCCTGAAGATGCCGCAGCAGTGGCCTTAATTGCTCAAGAAGTGCGCAACCCCATTGTTTGTGGTCTGACGCGTGCCGTTAAAGCCGATATTGATGCATGCGCCAAAGCATTGGAAAAAGCCTCTCGCCCACGTATTCACACAGGTATTGGTGTGTCGGATATTCATGTGATGGGCAAATTTGGAGACATCAAATATGGGAAAACCATTGCGGAAAAAAAGACACGCATCTTGGACATGGCCGTCAATGCCGTGCGTCATGCTCGCACCTATGTGGATGATGTTGAATTTTATGCAGAAGATGCAGGGCGTGCCGATCGGGCGTATTTGTTTGCCATGATTCAAGCCGTCATTGAAGCGGGTGCTACCGTTGTCAACATTCCCGACACCACAGGGTACACCTTGCCCGATCAATATGGTGCGCTCATTCGCAGTCTGACGGAACACGTGCCCAACATCAAACAAGCGATTATTAGTGTGCATTGTCACAACGACTTGGGTTTGGCTGTTGCCAATACCTTGTCGGGTTTGCAAAATGGTGCAGGGCAGTTTGAAGGCACGCTCAACGGCATTGGAGAACGCGCAGGCAATGCCGCATTAGAAGAAGTGGTGATGGCACTGCGCACCCGCCAAGATGCCATTGGATTGGATACAAACATCAACACAAAAGAATTTTATCGCACAAGCCGAATGGTATCAGACGCAATGGGCATGCCCGTTTCGGCAAACAAAGCCATTATTGGCGAAAACGCCTTTGCACACAGCTCGGGTATTCATGTAGATGGTGTATTAAAAGAACGCACCACTTATGAAATTATGTCACCTGAAGATGTGGGCATGTCACACTCACAAGTGGTGCTCACCGCACGCACAGGTCGCCATGGTGTCAAACATCGCTTGGAAGAATTGGGCCACATTGTTTCAACGGAAGAACTCGAACAAATTTATCAACGGTTCTTGGTGGTTGCCGACAAAAAACGCGAAGTCTTCGACGACGACCTCATTGCCATCTTGCACGATGAAATTCGCGATCAGCCCGAAATATATCGATTAGAAGAATTTCAAATTACAACCGGCACCAGATCGATGCCCACGGCATCGGTCAAATTGTGCATCAACGACCAAGCACATGAAGGCGCGGCCACAGGTGCTGGCCCTGTGGATGCTCTTTTTATAGCCATTGCATCGGTGGCCGACATCGCACCCAAATTGGTCGATTATGACATTCGCTCTGTCACCAGTGGCACAGAGGCTATGGGTGAAGTTTCGGTGAAATTATCTGCAAACAATCGCCAGGTGGTTGGGCGTGGTGCGGCTACAGATATTATAGAAGCCAGTGCCAAAGCATATTTGGATGGTTTGAACAAATTGGCACACACCATAAAAATATAAAATTACAACCTGTAACCACTGGCAAAGTGTCTGTCATTCACCAGCACAAAGTTGCCACCACGTGATGGTGTTATCGCAAAATCAAACCGTCTCAAAGACCATTTATGTATCCAAACGATTGGTTAATTTTGTAACGACATCATCAATGATTGCAATCGCAAAGGATAAAATAAAGCGTTGAATAGCATATTCAGCGCTTTTATTTTTAAAGTTAGATGCGTGTATAACCAAAAAAATATTCCAAATACATCTAACTTTACAAGAAAAAAATATTTAACTCACATTAAAAACAATGTTTTATGTTTGTGTTAGATGTTTGTATATTCCTACAAAAAAAATCTAACAATAGACTTGCATGTAAATGGTTATATGCCTATATTATGGGTGTCAGTGGTAAATACGGCTATTTTTTAACGGTTAGATATTCATCGAACAAACGGAGTAGTTAAATGGCATTTGCCTTTAATACCAATTCGCAACCCCAAGACAAGTTCAAATTTGTGGTTGGTTTGCGATTTGAACTGTTTTACGCACTCCAAACACTCACATATCACAGCACACCAACTTGTGACGATGGCAAACGCATTGGTATGCATTTGGGTTGGAAACAAAAAACGCTTCAAAAATTGCCACAGGCCTTTCATGACAATTTTAAAACCTTGGGTGGTTCACCGCATTTTTGGCCAGCAATTGCTGATGCATTGGAGTACTGCCCCATTGAAGCTTCTTTTGAAGACATCATCACCTATCTCAAAAATCTCGATCCATCCGATTTTCGAGAATCTATTTTGGTGGGCACCTTGCACGAGCAAGACATTGTTAACGATTTGATCTCGGGTGCCAAAACCTTAGCAGATGTTTCTGAAAACGCACCCGAGCAAGAACAAAAGTGGCTTGAATTTTTAGGATTAAGACCCTATCAGGCAGATGCCGACATTGTCAAAGCTATGAACAGTCTTATCCATACGCCCGAGGCATTCAAAAACACACTCGTAGAAACGCTTCGCCTCATTTGGGATATTGAACTGGAATCTATTTGGTTGTCTGAATATCCACAACTGGTCAAATCGATAGAAGAAAAGAAACGGCTCTTTGAAACCTATACATTGCCAGAGTTTTTAGAACGTGCCTTAGACAATGACAAAACTGTTGCCATGAAAATTGATGAGGAAAATCAAACCCTTGTCTGTTGCAAAGGCCAGTTCCGAATTCCTTTTCATAAGCTGGGCAGTTTCTCGCTCATGCCGTCTATTTTTAACAGCATGAGATTCTGGACATTTTACGAATATGGTGATTATACCAACATCTTTCTCCCCTACTTTGTCTATGACTTAACCCTTGATGGTGATGAAGAAACATCACCTGAAAACGTTGTGTCGATCTCATCCAACGGCAAACGGGTGCCCGAAATGAATCCGTCACTCATATTTAAAGCCTTAGGTGACAACACCCGATATGCCATTATTGCACACATTGCTCAAACACCGTGTACTGCAGCAGAACTTTCAAAAATATTAAAAGTATCCAAACCCACGATTTCACATCACGTTCAATTATTGCGCGAGGCTGGGTTGTTACTTGAAGAACCTGCAGCACGATCTATTCAATTATCGCTCAAGCGCGAAGTAATTGAACATTTGTCTCAAGCAACAGTTGGAAATCTTTTTAGCAGTGTAAATTAGCTGAAACCTGTTGCTTTTTATACAGTCTAAATTCCGGAAAACTTGTCGCTGATCAGCGCAAATGCCAACAAAAAAAACCTCTGTGCGCAGGATGCACACGGAGGTTGATAAACCCATAGGAGGGTTTGGCTTTGCGTAATAAAAAAATAAAATAGAGTGCCCGAACCGACTTGCAAAAGGCCTGGTAAGCAACAAGCAAGCTGGTTTCCCCGGCGCAGGGACCGTATTTAAACGGGGGCACTGCTGTTAATATAACAGACATGCCTCCATTTGCAAAGGGTTTGTATTCTCTTGGAGGTTTAAAATGTTGAAGCTTATTCAAAACGGCGCATTGTTTATGCTGTTGTTCTTGGTAGGATGTGGTTCTGGCATTACCCATTCATCGGGGTCACCCGATTTGTCAACGCTGCCTTTTACATTAACGACGGATGTGGGTGAAAATCTTGTGCATTATTTTTCACCACAGGCAACCAAACCGCCTGTTAACCGGCAGTTGCCAAACCGCATTTATCGTTTTGATTTTGTCGAGCATGAACGAACACTTTCATCGGATGGCAATGGTGTTATTAGCGGGGCATTTTTATTTAGCATCAACAATCAGCCCGCGCAACGCGGTTTGATTGAGCTGACCTATACATCCGATGGTTCCATATGGCGCAAAACCAATAACGTTCGCATTGTGCAAACAGATATAGAAGCCATTACACTGATTGCCAATGTGCACGACAGTGAAAGTGGCTTGCCCCTACAAAACGTGGCTGTTGAAGCACGACGCCCTGATGGAGTGCGCACATCCAGAATCGTTCGCACAGATGAATTTGGTGTGGCAACCTTAGAAGTTTTGGCTGGTGATTTTGAAATTGTGGTTGATCACCCCAATTTTCAACCCATTTCGCTGACCACCATCCGTGCAGATATGGCACAAGTAAAAATAGAAGACATTAAACTTGCACCCATTAACAAACTGATTCGCACACCTTAAAAAAATAGCGTTCATTAGAACGCCCCGGTGGGTAGTGATTGATTGAACCCTTTCCTTCTACCCATCCTTTAGAGGACGCCCGGTTGCCCGACTGGGGGTCCTCTTTTTTATAAAAAAAGCACACCCTTGTGGTGTGCTTTTTGTTTGAGGCCCTGCATAATAGGTATTCGCAATTAAAACCTTTTATGCACGAAAATATGAGCTGGGATTGCCGTGTGGTGGAATGCGGCTAAAGGCATCGTCATTGGCAAGCGTCATGGCAATGCCCAAAGGTGCGGCATCGGTATCGTCACAGCGCATATTAAATGTGGTGCCTCCCCACCGTGTGCCAACCACCAACACATCAAAACGCGTAAACCGTTCTTGAATGCGATCAAATGCAAGGTGACCTAAAATGTGGGGTTCAAAACCACGCTCTTCCACCAAGCAACACATCTGCCCGCGTCGATACACCGAACGCGAAGGCGGTTGAATACACCACGATCCACTTTCTTGAAGCTTACCCCCACCGTGTAGCGTCATATAAACATGATCCATATCCACATCGGTTACCAACAATTCCAGTGCCACATCTTGTGGCACATCTTTGGGCCAAGGGGGTGTTTCGCCACGCACAATGTCTAACATGTGATAACGAACCAGACGCCGATGAATGGCCTCGGGCAGTGAAAAACGATCGCCCTTTTGAACGCCCTCAGGTACAATAGATAACATCTCTTCACGTGTTAACCATACAAAGTCTTGATTGTGTGCCAAGCGTTGATAATCGCCATCGGGGCGTGTATCAATTTTGCGGGGCAAATCGGTACAGCCCAAGTGCAACACCAGCCCATCTTCGGGATAATGCCAAACATATTTGGTATCGCGGGAAAAGTCGCCAATTTGAGACACATCTTTTTGCGTGGTGCGGTTGTCCCAATTGCTCAGTGCTTGATGGAGCATTGCAAGCAACTCATCGGGATCGGCTGTGTGACGCGAGCCCAACAACTCTCCCTCAATGGTTGCTACAAATTGCCCTTGATGACATTCACCGTGATCGGTTTGCGCCATTTTTGCAAGGGCTTCATCAAATGAAAGCTTGAACCGGCCTTGTAATGCAATGAGGCGAAAACAGCGGCCTTCTTCGTCATCTTGTCGTTGTAAACTGTTAATATCAATCGCAGCTGTTACAAACCGTTCGTTTAACAGTTGGATAATGCGTGGGTCAGAGTATGTGCGCTCACGGCGCACAACACCATTGTTTCAGACACAGCCAACGGGGTGGCCATTCATTGCCCATAAAAAAAGCGGTTTGTTTTCTTGGGCAGATCGTTGACGGGCAGGCCAAAACTCGGTTTCCCACTGAATTTCTGTCCAACGCTCTGTTTGGGGTTTGGGCAAACATTGGGCAAATACTGCATCAAACGTATCTAATGTTACCTCTGGTGGTGGGTTTTGTATGATATCGTTGTACATCCAATTACTCCTTTTAAGAAAACTGTCGCAGGTCTGCAAGTCGCAGGTCAGAATCTTTAAGTCTTTGTTTTTTGACCTGCTGACTTGTGACTTGATTTATTTATCTTCTAAAAGCTCTTCGGAATATGCAAACAATGCTGGTGTACCTCCTGTGTGCACAAATACAACCGTTTCATCTGGTCCAATATCCCCTTTTTGTATGAGGTCTATTAAACCAGCCATCGTTTTTCCCGTGTAGATAGGCTCCAATAAAATGCCTTCTTTTTCGGCCATCAAACGCACAGCCGCATTGCCTTTTGCAGTACAATACCCATATCCTTCTTCACCCACATAGGCACTGGTGTTCTCAATATCAGAAACATCAAATGACAAGTCCACACCCAAAATATCCGACATTTTGTTCAACACACTTAAAAAAGCGGTTTGAATATCATAAGACCACACGATTGGGGCAATGCCCATAATGCGTGTGTCTATGCCCAACATTTTTTTGCCAAAAATCAAACCGGGTTGTGTACAACTTCCCGAGCATAAAATAATGGTTGTTGGTTTTTTACCCAATGCTTCACACTGTTCTAAGATCTCTGCCATACACAATGCGTATCCCATTGCACCATAAGGACGGTTGGCTTTTTGCATGACGGTGAACGGTTTGCGCCCTTCACGTGTGAGCCGGTTGACCAAAGCATCTTTGGCTTCATCTAAAAGCTCTTGTGTTTCGACATCGATCATATCTACCGAAGCACCAAACAAATCGTCTAACAAAAGATTGCCTTGTGTTGTGCCACTTTTATGATCTTTCACCATTGCCAGGGCACAATCTACACCCAGCTTGGCGGCAGCGGCTGAAAGCTGTCGACAGTGATTGGATTGAGAACCTGCCCCACCTATGAGCACATCGGCACCGCGTTCCAAGCCTTGTGCAATTGTAAACTCCAGTTGCCGTGTTTTGTTGCCACCAAAAGCCAAACCTGTGCAATCATCGCGTTTGATAAAAATTTCGGGACCACCCAAGGCCTCGCTTAATCTTGGACAACATTCTAATGGGGTTGGCAAATGCCCCAACTTTACACGTGGTAATTTGCCAATGTGCGCACGTAAATCTAAAATGGTCACCACAAGCCATCCTTTCAATATCTATCCCAATAACACATACCGCATTTGATCACTGCATTTATGGAAAGGGAAATATGATCACATTGCAAGCAAAATTATCTCAGGCGCAAGGGATAAAACTTGCGCCCAGGATGCCCTTTGCGTACCTATAATAGGCCTCAACATTTCTTTAAAAACGAAAATCAGCAACATATTTCGAGGTGATCTTATGCGTATTTTAATTACAGGTATTACAGGCCGTATTGGTGGCAACTTGGCTGCACAACTTATAGAACAAGGACACCAAGTGCGTGGTTTGGTGTGGCCTCAAGACCCGCGCATTGAAAAATTTAAAGATTTAGATTTGGAACTGATTGAGGGCAGTTTAACCCATTATGATGATGTAAAAAAAGTCACCGAAGGCATGGATGTGATTTACCATTTGGGCGCGGCCTTTCAGGGTGGAGGCCCCTTTCAGGACACAGACTATTTTGACATCAATATTCGTGGCACCTTTCATATGCTCAAAGCTGCTGAGGAAAACGATAAACTTAAACAATTTATTTTTGCCAGTACCGACGCCCAATATGCCAAATATCCTTTTGAAGGCATGAAAAAACCCATCAAAGAAGATGAATTGCCCAGCGAACCCACGGGTTGGTATGCGTTGTCTAAGTCGGTGGGGGAAGAACTCTGCAATGGCTATTGGCGTACATCTCATTTGCCCATTACCATTTTGCGCTTCAGTATGGTGGTGGGTGCAGGCGAAATTTTAGATTTTCGTCAGTTTTACTTGAGCAAAATGAAAGATCGCCCCGACTTACAAAATGTGTGGAAAGGGGAAGAACGTTTGCTCTTGCTCAAAGATATGAAAGGTCGCGCTTACAAAAAACACATTGCTGATGTGCGCGACATTGTGCACGGCTGTATTTGTGCCTTGGGCAAAACAGAAGCCGCAGGACAAACCATTCAATTGGGTGGCCCACGCCCTTTTACTTGGGATGAAGCCATTCCTTATTTGTCTCAGCGCTTAAACATTCCTTATCAAGAAGCGATCTTACACGGCCCACCCACTTACTACGAATTTGACCTCTCCAAAGCCAAAAGCCTTATTGGCTTCAACCCCCAATATGACATCATTCGGATGATTGAAGACGCCATTGCCTACCGCGAAGGCAAAACGATCCATGTCTTACCGACAGAATAAAACATATAATACCGTTACAAGTCTGCAGGTCGCAAGTTGCAAGTCAAAACCTTGATCGGCTGACCTGCGACCTGAAGACCTGTGACCTGCGACAGATTCCAAAGGATTCCCAATGCCCAATTCAACTGCTGCGTTTTGGCCTCAAGGCATCGAAGGGGCGCTCTCGCTCACCTTTGACGACAATGCGCCTTCCCAACTCAACAATGCTCTGCCGTGTTTAGACGACAACCACTTAAAAGGCACTTTCTACGTGAACCCTGGTCGTCATGAACGCTGGCAAAGTCAAATTCCACAATGGCAAATGGCCAGCAAAAATGGCCACGAAATAGGCAATCACACCACGCGTCACCCGTGTTCGTGTAACTTTGGCTTTGGCGATGGCAATTACTGTTTGGAAAAAATCTCATTGGAAGATATTGCCCACACCATTGACGAAGCCAACCAAGCTTTGGATGCATTGTTTCCAGAACAAAATGGCGACCGCAGTTTTTGTTATCCGTGTTATCAATCTTATGTGGGCGCAGGTGTTCACCGCCAGTCTTACGTACCTGTGGTTGCCGAACGATTTAAAGTGGGGCGCGGTGGTGGTGAGCGTGCCAATCATCCGCAAAAAATAGATCTCTCTTATATTTGGTCCTTTGCGGTTGAAGGCCACTCTGGGCAAGATATGATCGGTTATGTTGAAAAAGCTGTCAAAGAAGGCTTGTGGGGTGTTATTTGTATGCACGGTGTGGGGGGCGATCATTTGGCTATTGAAACAGACGCTTTTCGCGAACTGTGTGCATACCTCCACAAAAATCGTCACCGCATTTGGACAGATACCGTCATCAATGTGGCCAATTACATTATTGATCAACGCAAGACAAGCACGTCCTAAGAAGAGATGGCCCATCTTTTTGCACGGAGGAACTTGTAATGTCTCAGCCCAATATCTTGCTCATCATTTCTGACCAAATGGTAGCTCACCTCACGGGTGCCTACGGTCACACTGTTGTGCAAACGCCTGGCCTCAACAGCTTGGTCGAACAGGGCGTGCGCTTTGACGCGGCCTATTCCCCCTTTCCGCTGTGTTCACCTGCCCGTGCCTGTCTTATGACGGGTTCCTTTGCAGCCAACATCGGTGCTTATGACAACGCCTCCGAACTCCGCTCCGACATTCCCACTTTTACACATTACCTCACCAACGCCGGTTATGATACCGTACTTTCTGGCAAAATGCACTTTGTTGGTGCCGATCAACTCCACGGCTTCAACAGACGCCTCACCACCGACATTTATCCCGCCGATTTTCAATGGGTCAAACCCGAGTGGATCAAATTAAAAGAAGCCAAAGGCGATGGCTACGAAGACATTATGAGCACCCGTGCCACCTACCATTCTAAAAACTATGTGGGCCACACTCTCAAGATTGGCACTTGGAATGCGCCTTTAAGTTATGATGAAGAAACCCATTTTCGGGCCTTGGAATATCTGCACGCAATGGGGCAACAAAAAGACCACAAACCTTTTCTTTTGTGTGCGTCTTACCACCACCCTCACGAACCTTTTTGGTCGCCTCAAAAATATTGGGATCAATATGAAGGTGCCGAAATAGATATTCCAGACCTGCCCGACAACTTAGATGATACCTATTCTATGATGGACAAATGGCTCAATGCCTATCACGGCACCCGACGCAACGACTTGCGAGATCGCGACGCGCTTTATAAACTGCGTCGTTCCTATTACGGCCTTGTTTCTTATATGGACAACAAGGTATCTGAACTTTTGGATAGCCTCAAAGAAAATGGGCTTCACGACAATACCATTGTCATTTTTATATCTGATCACGGCGATATGCTTTGCGAAAAAGAAATGGTTCAAAAACGCACTTTCTATGAATGGTCTGCCCGTGTGCCTTTCATTGTTCGTTTTCCCGACGGCTACCAAGCCGGCAAAACCATTGACCAACCTGTTTCCCTCATCGACATTTTGCCCACCTTGTGTGACCTTGCCGACGTAGACGATCGCCTCCCCTGCGACGGTCAAAGCATTATGCCTCTTATTGATGGTACTGAAACCGAAAATCGCACGGTCTTCTCAGAGGCCTACGAAGCTGTTGCCGCCCCCTGTATAATGGCCAGAAAGGGCCATTATAAATACGTCCACATTCACGAACACCCGGGCCAACTCTTTGATCTGTCCACCGATCCTGGCGAATGGCATAATCTCTTGGGGCACCCAGAAACAGCCGACATTGAAACCGATTTGCGCGCTCAAATTTTCGAAAACTTTGACCCCGCTGAAATTGCCGAAGACAACCTCGACAGCCTCTACCGCCGTCAAATGATCAACCAAGCCCAGCAAACCAATAACGTCTCGTGGGCGCACACGCCCACCTTCAACCCCAACAAAAATTCGCTCAGCCAATACCTACCCTAATCCTATTGCAATCTTCTTCGCCAAGGGCCACCCTCGCACAGCGCATGATCCCACTGGCATAGTTGTCACAAAACCACCCCATCTCGTAGGCCACTGAACCCATTGAACCCACAAACGAGATTTGCGCTGTGCAGCCCCCCGGCACTTGAGGGGCGACTTTTTGCCTACTTTTTTGTTGCTTAAAAAGTAGGCCGCCGGAGGCCACAAAACAAAACGTAAAACCGGTTTTCATTCACCCAACAAACCACAATACCCATCCGATTAAGAAAGCGACCCCAAATGCCCAACCAACCCAACATCCTCTTCCTCTTCCCCGACCAACTCAGATTCGATTGGATCTCCGGCAACCCTCAAATCCCGGTTCGCACGCCCCACCTCGACCGCCTTCGTGCCCAAGGCACCACCTTTGCCAAAGCCGTTACCCCCTCTCCTTTGTGCGCCCCTTGCCGAGCCGCCCTTGCCCTGGGCGTTGAATATCACCACAGCCCTGTTCAAGGCAACGGCGAAAATGTGCCTCTAAACGCACCGACCTTCTACAAGCATTTACGCGATTCTGGGTACCACGTGATGGGGTGTGGCAAATTTGATTTGAACAAGGGCGACTGCATTTCTCGCAAACCCGCCTGGGGGCTTGATGGCAAAAAGAATTTACACGCGTGGGGTTTTTCTGATGGCATCAACAATGAAGGCAAAATGGACGGTGCAAACAGTGGCAAAGAAAAACCGCAAGGCCCCTACCTCCAGTTTTTGGAAGAACGGGGGCTCCGTCAGGTTCATATCGACGACTTTGCGGCGCGCAACAAAACATCGTCATTTGCTACGCCACTTCCCGACGACGCCTACTGCGACAACTGGATTGGGCAAAACGGATTGGATCTGATTGATTCCGTTCCCCCAAACAAGCCGTGGTTTCTCCAGGTGAATTACAATGGTCCTCATAACCCGTGGGATATTACCGAATCTATGAAAGCGCTCTACAAAGACGCACCATTTCCTGCCCCCAATGCAACCGATGACATCGACCCCGAGGTGCACCAAGACGTGCGCCGAAACTACGCCGCAATGGTCGAAAACATTGATCGTTGGACGGGGAAGTTTTTAGACAAGCTCACCGAACGTGGCGAACTTGAAAACACCCTCATTGTCTTTTCTTCGGATCACGGTGAAATGCTTGGCGATCAAAATTTGTGGGGCAAAACCCAACCCTATCACCCTTCCGTCAGCGTGCCCTTGGTTATTGCGGGGCCACAGGTAAAACACGCGACAACAAATGTGCCCACCACCATTCTCGACCTACCCGCCACCTTTTTGGATTACGCCAATGTGCCCATTCCTCCAGAAATGGACAGCCGTTCTTTGCGCTCTTTCTTGGAAGGTCAAACGACTGCCCATCGCAAAGTTGTTACGTCCAGCCTTCGCAACTGGCAAATGGTTTATGACGGGCGTTTTAAATATGTTGAAGGCTTTATCGACACCCCTCAGTTTTTCGATCTTGAAAGTGACTCGCTCGAAAACAACAACCTCATTACCCACCCCAATGCGGTCGAACAAATTGCACGATTAAAAGCACAACTGCCAAATCCATAAACTTTTGTTTCTGAAGACAAAAAAAATTTATACAAAAAAAATCCTTTATTAAAAGGATTTTTCATATTTACATACTAAGTAATACAATATAAAATTTAAACGAGATCCAATCCATGACCACTCACCA
>JAYODI010000114.1:0-14321 GCA_038279365.1 Candidatus Latescibacterota bacterium
CTTCCAAACTATGTTTATTACAACTCTACGACCTCTCCGCAATACGACTTTATGGCCTTTCGCCAATTCCCTTTTATAGAACTTAGAGACAAACGGCTCATATGTGTCAACCCAGCTTTTGCCATAGATAAAACAAATAGCGGTATTTTTCATATCATTGGGGACGCTCTACGCAGAATGGGAGAATCACAGAAACTATATAATGCGTGGGGGCTGATCTTTGAAAAATACGTGAACGAAATATTCGAAAATGTTTATCCTTCTGCATCAAACCGTTTCTTCGCATCTCCTATGTTTGATAATTCTTCTGATGAAATAGCCGATGGCCTCATCGATTACGGCGTCGATATCATAATGCTCGAATATAAAGCTTCTCAATTGAGTATAGAAGCTAAATACAAAGGTGATGCAGGTTTACTTTCTCGTGAAATCCAAGAGAAATTTGGCTTATCCAGAAATAATGCAAAAGGTATTGCACAAATAGCTCGGAATATTAGAAACCTGTTTGGTCTTGGAAATAGCCAAGCTAGACCATACTCCCAACTACCAGTGAATAGCATCAGTAATGTCTTCCCAGTTCTGATCGTGCTTGATGAGAGTCTGGGCACCCCATTGATGAATTGGAAACTGAATTCGGCATTCGAGTCCATTATAGGCAGATGGCTTGTGCCTAACTCTCTACCCCAAATTAAACCATTAACCGTCATTACACTTGAAGATCTCGAAGTTCTCGCTCCAAACTTACAGAGTAGATTAAGTTTACTTGATTGTTTGACTCTAAAATGTGATGCACAAGAAAATCTCCGTGTGCCATTTCAAGATTTTATGAGAGTGAACTTTTACCAAGGAGGAGCAGACAGAAACACCTTCCTGGAGAATCGGTATACCGCATTTTCTCAGAGAATAAATACTCTTTTCTTTGGCCAAGATCACGGCCCAATAAATGGATAGCGCGTGCTCTTTCACCGCCCTGAATGAAAATACTTATAGTGGCGGAAGCCTCCCCAGAACAGCGTGCAACTTTCTCTAAGCAGTTGCAAGGACTATTTTTCGTATTTTATGCCTTTCCATTTGGCATTGATAATGGCCTTTGCTTCGGTCTTGCTAATGGGGTTGCCAGATAGATCTCGGAAGACATATTGTGGACGCACCTAATTTGGTTTTGCCTGTTTAAGTTCCTTCAACAAGTGGTGGATACGGGGTAATAACTTAGCAATCGCCCCAACACCACCCAGAAAAACATAGCGTGTAAAACCAAATTTATGCGCTATCTTATTTTTTGTAACGGGAGACATTCTATGCAGAGAACAGAGGTAAGTATTCGCCCTCTCGAACTCAGCGATGCCGACGGAGTACAACGCTATGCGTCAGAAGAACCTGTTGCTCGAACGACCTCGATTCCGCACCCCTATCCAGAGAACGGTGGAAAAAACTTTGTAAAGGCGAAAATCAATGCACGAGAAAAGCGGGAAACATTTCCATTTGCTATAATTGCAGATGAAGAGATGATAGGTATAGTTGACCTCAACAGAGCCAACTTTGAGACGCGAGAAATCCATGTAGACTTTGGTATCGTCTCCGCCTATTGGGGGAAGGGGATTACAACCAAAGCGGTTTCAACTGCACTATCCTATGCCTTTACTGAACTCCAGATGGAAACTGTTCACTCAGGATGTCTTGCTAATAACCGTGGCTCTTGTCGTGTTTTAGAGAAAAACGGTTTTTCAAAAATAGGTGAATACACCCTGAAGGTGCCAAAGTTCAAAGGTGAAATTTCCTATCGTTTCAAACTCACAAAACAAGAGTGGGAACAATCCAACTCAAAGCAATAGAAAATCAAAGACAAAAAAGTGTCTATGATGCACGCTTTGCTGTTGCCCTGATCTCTTGGATAAAATGACAGACCACCCCTTCGCAACAAACTGGGTCATGGCACTTGGCCTTGTTGCCATCGGTGTGGCTATTTGTGCTTCTGGTATTTATATTGGAGACACCGACGACGCGCCTGGTGCAGCTCTTCTTGGCATCTTGTTGATGGTTGGCACTGTGATACTTGGTGTGTGGATGGTGCGCCGCAAGTCATAAAATAGATCCAGACGTTTTGAATAAACGAGATGATGCACATGTCTGAATCTGCTGGTCAAATCTTTTTGCTTCCGACTTATCGAATACATCATGATCATTGCTGAAACAAAGCGCCTCCTGCTCAGGTCGTTTACGTTTGCCGATTGGGATGCGATGAATGGCGTTTTTGGCGATCCAGAAGTGATGCACTTTGGTGATGGCATCCAAACGCCCGAATGGGTTCACAACTGGCTTTGCCATTGTCTTGAAAGCGATCGGCAAAAAACAAAAACAGGACCTTGGGCGGTGGTTCAGAAAAATTGCACCCAAGCAATGGGTTATTGTGGTTTGTTTTACTTTCCAGATGTATGTGGTCAGCCAGAAATGGAGATCGGTTACCGATTGGCGCGGCCCTACTGGGGGTTGGGGTATGCAACTGAAGCGGCGCGGGCTGTGCGAGACTATGCATTTGACACCTTGCATCTGACTCGGTTAATTGCGATGATTGACCCACAAAATGTCGCTTCTATTCGGGTGGCAGAAAAATTAGGTATGCAGTATGAGAAGGACGTGATGTTTGAAGGGTATACCCACCCCGATCATGTTTATGTGGTTGAACGCAAGGCATCATAAAAAGTGTAAAAGAAAATAAACGCAGGAGGTTGTTATCCAATTTCGAGTTGCTGCATTTAATGTTCAGGTGGGTCGGTGTGCCGCCGCAGAAGAAATCGGAGAGGCACTCAAACCTTATGATTTGGATGTGGTCTGTTTTTCTGAGGCTCCTCTTGGGGGTTGGACCAAACGGGCAGGGGCTGTTTTGGGTATGGCCCATGTGATTGAGGGAAAGTATTCGACGGCTGGTCACGAAGACAAATACAAAACCATTGCGAGCAAAACACCGCTCTATGGCTACGAAGAAATCTTAATGGCCGACACCCTTCATACTGCAACCAAAGCTTTTACCCAAATAAATGGCAAAGCCATTGCCATCTATTCTGTGCATTTCCCATTTGGGTGGCGCGATCAGGCCCACATTGATGAAACCACAGGAAAAATAACGGCCTTTGTCCATTATTTAAAAGAACGATCAGCAGAAGAAACGGCTGTTGTTATGGGTGATTTTAACTTTACACCATCGGGCCCTAATGGCCACAACATGTATCATGACATGTTTATGGACATCGGTTTGAATGTCAGTTGGAAAGATTTAAACATGGACCTTTCCAAACGCAACACATGTCGCCTGTTTGAACCTGAAAGCGAACGCCATGGCCATGTGATTGATCACATTATGTATCATTCGCAAAAAATAAAAGCAACAGATGGAGACATTATTGAGCTGGAAAAGCCCTTATCAGATCACAAACCTATCTGGGCATCGTTGGAACTTAAGATATGATACGCTCAGAAAATTTATGATCATATGAGGCGTAAAAACGAGCCGTACCTTTGTAGATGTTCAACGTTCATAAATAACGATGACGCATTCAGAAGGAAAAAAGGATGAGCTTATTCAAAGCTGTTGCACCACCAGAAGATCGTGTGCAGGTTTATAAAAAAAATCCGCGTTACATTCAATATCGCGGAGCGCCCATTTTTTTGGTGGGGTGTAATCAGGGATGGACGGTGTCATTACAAACGCAAGATCATGACTACAGGCACGAATTTGATGAACTGCACAAAGTGGGCGGTAATCTGGTGCGCATCACACCGTTTTTGCCTCCCACAGTGGATGATCCAGATCGTTTTAATGACCAGAAAAACAATTATCCGTGGCGACGAGAAGGGCAACACTATCATTTGGATTTGGAACGCGATGGTGGCAATCCCACATTTTGGAATCGCCTAACCGATCTGGTGCACTATGCCTATGAACGCGACATCATCATCTCATTTGAGTTTTGGGATCTCTACGGGCCTGCCCGTGGGCCTGGTGGCAACCAAAATTTTCAAACGCCACCGGGTGATCGGTGGAGCGCACATCCTTTTTTTCCCGGAAACAGCCCCGACCTCACGGGGCAAGACATGTTGCCTGCACAAACCCATATGAAAGACATCTCCTATTGCCACACGGTTACCAAGGGGCAATATGCCAAAGCGCTGCACTTTCAAGAGCAATACGTACGCAAAATGCTCGATGTGTTAAGCCCATATCCAAATGTGATGTACTGTATGGTGAATGAATCTTCGGCTGCAAAAGCTTGGAGCGATTATTGGCTCACATTTACACACACCTACTTTGATACCGTTTGGGAAGGCGCGCCTCATTTGGCCGGGGAGATGCCCAGAGAATTTTCATTTACCGAAAACTTTACGGTTGAACAAATGGTTGACGACCCCATCTATGGTTTTGCAGATGTGTCACAATATTGCCAAGGCAAAGGGTTAAGAGAAATTCAAAATGTCAAAAAAAACCTGACCACGTTTTATCAGTACACAGAACAAACCAAACAATTCAAACCACTGACGTGCATGAAAATCTACAACCGCGACGCCACAGATGTGTTGTGGATGCGGTTGCTGTCGGGTTCGGCATCGGCACGTTATCACCGCACACTCAACAATGCTGGCAATTACAAACCGCCCGAAGGTGTTGACCCTGTTGCGTTACAGCTTTCGTGTGTGGGGCGTGTGGTTGACTTTTTAAGAGAAACAGGTTTCAAACCCTGGGAGGCCTATCCCGATCACGGCATTGTTGTTGAAACCAATGGCGTGGGTGAAACCCTATCCATGTGTATCAAAGACAGACGCACCTGTGTGTTGTTGGCCTATTGTGTGGCAGACGATGTTCCCCACGAGCGATCTGTAACACTCTCCCTGCCAAATGGTTCATATCAATTTTTTTGGTATAGCCCATCAGCAGACATGCGCACCGAAAATAAAACCCTATCCGTTGAGGCATCAAACACGGCCCAATTTGATGTGCCCAATGGTTCTGCTTTTGTCAGCGCCGTGTTATATGTGTCACCCAGTGAATGAGGTCATACAATGTCTTTACAAGACAAAATTGAGTATGCTCAAAACAATGTCGCAGACTTAGAGCAACTTTATAGACAGGCCGAAGCAGATGGCGAAACGCATGTATTCAAGGAGGCCATTGCACAAGGCATTGCCAAAGAGCCTCAGCACACGCTCTTTTTGGCTTGGGCTTATCGCCTCAACTTGTTGCCTGAAAATACCGATGTGCATAGTGCCCAACGTACCCACTGGCAAAAGGCCATCGGGATCAGCCTGGTGCTGGGGTGCTTGTTTTTACTGCTCTCTGGCAACCAACCGCCCGTACCCTTTCCCAACCCCCAAAACCCATATTTTTGGTTGGGGTGGAGCCCTATTCTCGCATTGGCTGTGCTCACCTTTTTGTCACCTTTAAACCGTGCAAACGTCCCACAATATGGCATATGGGGTATGGTTGTTGTTGGCATAGGTGCCCTCACCGCACTGGTGTTTTGGCATCAAACGGGTGCCATTGCCGTGTTGGCCGCTCTGCATTTGCCTTTTGTGCTTTGGGCAACCGTTGGCGCCAGTGTGGTCAAACAGCACAACCATCCCGCCACACAATTTCACGCTTTTTCGGTGAAATCAGTTGAGACCGTTCTCACGGGTGGCATCTATTTTGGTGCCTTTATGATCTTTTTGATGCTGACCTATGGCATCTTTTCTGCCCTCAATATCAAAATTGCCGACAGCAACATGCAAAAAGCCGTTGCTTGGGGCCTGGGTGCCATCTCGCTTTTGTCTCTTGCCAGTGTTTACAACCCCTCTTGTTCACCCACTGCACAAAATTGGACGTCGGGCCTTACGCGTTTGCTGGGTATATTGACCCGCCTGCTTTTGCCCCTTACACTTGGTGTTTTGGCCATTTACACCTTTTATTTTATTCCTGTCTACTTTTGGCGCCCCTTTGAAGAGCGCGATGTGCTCATTGTCTACAACGCCACCATCATCGCCATTCTTGTTCTTATTGCGCTTTCTGTTGCCTATACCGATGGCCAAACTCTGCGGCAACAAACACTTTTGCGCTATGCCTTGCACGTGCTTGGTTTTTTGACTGGCTTGCTCAATCTGTATGCTCTTGTTGCCATTGTCTATCGCATCAATACCTACGATCTGACACCCAATCGGTATGCTGTTTTGGGTTGGAATGTGATCACACTGATCATACTTGTTGTGATCGGTGTAACGCTTTGGCGCGCGCAACCCCACACCTGGGCGATCAAACTGCGCGAATCTCTTGCCCGCATGTCAATTTTTACTGTTGTTTGGGCACTGTGGGTGTTGTTTATTCTGCCCCTTTCATTCCATTAGAAGTGACCATTTCATTTGTTAAGGAGTCTGTGATGATCGACTTTACCAACCGTGACCTTTTTACGCCCGTTACACATCCCGAGTCTGGTGTCGTCATTTATGTCTTAACGCGCAGAGTGGCCCCTTTGCAACAGGGGTTTTATTTTGTGAATGACTCCATGAGTGCCGATGGGCGTTACTTATGGTTTTATTGCGCGTTTCCACCTTCATTGGGCCGCACGTTAGGTGTTGTCGATTTCCAAACAGGCGAGGTGCGCCATTATCCCGAAACACAGTTTGGCGGGCCTTATGTTGCACCCGAAACAGGCTTTGCCTATTGGATGCATGGGAAAACCCTCTGGCGTCGTGGTCCACAAGCCGACGCCGAAGTTGAACAACTCAATGAAATACCCAGCGAACTCATTGGCTCTCGCAGTGCTGGGTCACCCACCCATCTTACCCGTTCTGCCGATGGCAAATCTTTCTTTATCGACATGTCTGTTGGGCTGCAATATATCTACGGCAGCTTGCCCATCGACGGGAGTGACTTCGAACTCTGGCATCGCATGGACCGCAATTATAACCACGCACAATTTAGCCCCACAGATCCTGATGTTGCGCTTATTGCTCAAGAATTTCATTCTGATCAAATCACCGGCCTGAGACTGCCCATCACCAATCGACTTTGGCTCCTTCACAAAGGTGAAAAACCGCGCCCCATTCTGCGCGAACCCAAATGGGTGACGCACGAATGGTGGGACCCAGATGGCGAGCACGTTTGGTGTGTTTGGGGAAATGATACTTGGCGTGTTCGTGTGTCTGATGGCGAGGTGGAACTCATCCCCTTTCCACGCCATTGTTGGCACTCACACTGCAGCCACAATGGGAGACTCATCGTTGGCGACTCAAACAACGGCTTCTACCGCGGTTGCGCGTCGTTGGTTCACTTTCTCAACCGCGATACCAACAAGGTCATCACCTTGGCCGAACATGCAGAGCGCCATGACTATTCGGGTAGAAACTACCACATCGACCCCCATCCGCGCTTTGTTGCCCAAGACCGCTATGTGGTTTTTACCACCACTGTGCTGGGCGAAATAGATGTGGCACTCGTGCCTGTTGAATCACTGCTTGAACACACGCAATAACCCCGTCTTAGGAAAGCACAAAGGAATTTACCATGGAATTTGAAAATAATTTGGTCAACTACGAGGCTTTTGGTGCTGTGGGCGATGGTGTCACAGACGACATGCCCGCAATTTGTAAAGCACACGCATATGCAAACGAACACGGTCTAAGCGTACGCACCAAACCAGATGCCACCTACTACATTGGTGGCCAACCCCTAACCGCCATTATTGCAACCAACACAGATTGGAACACGTCGCGTTTTACCATTAATGATGCAGGAGACGTTGAAGATCACAAAGCATCTCTGTTTGAAATACGCTCACTGTTGGAGCCCGAGGAACTGACATTCCACCGACTCACACGAGATCAAAGACAGGTTGATGTGCATCCAAAGCAAGATTGTTTTGTAATGGTCGAAAACGATACAAAACGACTGTATTTGCGACGGGGTCGCAACGTGAACAACGGTTCTCCTCAACACGATTGTTTTATTTTGCGTCAAGATGGTTCTATCGAAGCAGACATTGATTGGGAGTATGATACCATCACAAAAGTTGAAGCAAAACCCATCGAACACGACACCCTCTACCTGCGCGGCGGCATCATCACCACAATTGCCAACCGCTGGGAAAAAGAAGAAGGCTACGAATATTGGAGTCGAAACATTGTCATCTCACGATCAAACACCGAGGTGGATGGTCTCACGCACTATGTTGTGGGTGAAACCGCAATAGGCAGTGCCTACAGTGGTTTTCTCAGTGCTCGCCAATGCGCCAACATCACCTTTCGAAATTGTTGGGCCACGGGTCACAAAATCTACTCGGCCATGGGGCGTGCAGGAAAACCCGTGAGTGTGGGCACCTACGACTATGGTGCAAACAATGTCGTGGGTTTTACCATGATCAATTGCAAAATGAATCACATTACCGATCGCACACGTTGGGGTGTTATCGGATCTAATTTTTGTAAAAACATTTTGCTCGAAGACTGCCATCTTTCCCGAATGGATACCCATCAGGGCGTTTCGGGAACATATATCATTCGACGTTCGACACTTGGCCACATGGGTCTCAACGCCATTGGCCGTGGGCGGTTGATTCTTGAAGATTCGACGCTATATGGCAATGCACTCATCAACTTCCGCTCAGATTATGGAAGTACTTGGGAAGGTCGAGTTGAAATTCGAAACTGCCACTGGACACCCGCTTGCGGAGAGGAACGACAACCTTATATGATTAATGTTGCCAATGACGGCATGCATGACTTTGGTTATCCTTGCTCAATGCCCAAAGAGATTAGTATTGACGGCCTTTTTGTAGATGACACCAACACTCCCGACGGTTATGAAGGCATGTATTACTTCTCCGATCCAGACGATTTTCACGACGGTGTCAACGATTTCACGCTCTTACCAGAACGGCCTTTCCCTTATGCGCTTTGTCAAAAATTGCAAATTAAAGGGCTAAAAACCGCCAGTGGGTTGAAGCCACGTATCTCGCCCAACCTAAAACACAACAATATGGTGGAACTGAGAGAACAGCCTTAACAGAACGGGCAATAAAATATGACCTTGAAATGCGCCTGCCCAGAACGACGCATCACAAAAAATCAGTAGCCATAAAAATAGACTGTATCAGAAAATGCGCGGTGGTCAAAAAGATCACCGCGCACTTTTTTGGTGCACATGATTGCACTGTTCAAACAGACACCCAATCACCCTTAAAAAAATAAGTAACCGTTCTTCGCTAAATTGGCTATTTTGTGGGTCACTTCCATCATCCACGACCCACTCAATTACCAGGAAGACCCAACGCATGAAATTATCAGATGTCATTGTTGTAGGCAACACGTCCGATGACCCATTTGCCATAGACGTCGCATTTGCAATGGGCCAAACCATAGATATTGCAGACCTTATCAGTTTAAAAACTTTTGCAAATTCAGAATTTTGCCCGCGTTTCATATCTGACGAATTTGACTTTTCGTCTATTGGCAACAACCTAAAAGGCAAAACCGTTGTTATTATCAGCACATCCAGCCGTATTTTAAGCAGACAAAATTTGGCGATGCGCAATTTGCTCATTGCCAGAGCCGCAAAAGAAAATGGAGCTTTCCAAGTTGTACTTGTTGAGCCGGATCTTTATTACAGTGCACAAGACAGAGGCCCACACCCTCATTTGGGTAATGTGGGTATAGAAAGAGATCAAGCCGATTTAAAAAAATTTGATGGGCAACCATTTACGGTCAAACTTTATGCCCAAATGTTGAAACTGGCAGGGGTAGACAGGGTGGTGACCGTACACAACCACTCCTTTGCCGTGCAAACCATGTTTTCAGAGATTTTTGAAGGCAAGTATCACGATCTGATACCATTTGAAATTTATTTGGATTATTTGCGCAATTCCAATATTGTCGATTTTGAACCCGATGGAACAGGTCTGGCCCTTTGTGCCCCCGACGAAGGGGCAAGGGCCTTTGTGCGAGAAATGATCTCCAGGTTAAATCTGCCAAAGGTCAAATGTTTGTTGCTCGAAAAAGAACGAACCGGTGAGCGCGATGTGGATATTCAACTGTATGAAAAGAGCGAATCCACATTTGAAGATATTGCTGGCCATGATGTGGTGCTCTTTGACGACATGGTGCGCACAGGTTCAACCGTTGTCAAAACCTGTCAAAACCTAAAAAAAGCCAAACCCCGGCGATTGATCTTTGCCGTGACCCATTTTTATGCCAGTGACGAAGGACGCCAAAAAATGGCGGATACGGCCATTGATGAAATCCTCACGTTTAACACCATGCCCACCATACTCAACAGAGACGAACAAGGGCGGCTGAGGCGAAAGATCGTTGTTTTAAAAATAGAACGTTGGTTGGCACGCAACCTCATAAACATTTTGGGTTTACCAGCCGACAAAAAAATTGATCTGTATCACATTGATATGTCGTCAAAAAATGCCCGATTTACGCGCAAAATCTCATCAAACGAGCAACTGCTTGAGTTGCGTGAACAACGTTTGCGAGAAAAATTAAATGCCAAATAACCTGCGTCTTATTCGATTGTAAATAAGGAGCAATCCCAATGCACATTGAGGCCTGCAAACCACCCAACGGTCTGCAACCCTATTTGGGGCCAGCCACTTGGCTGGGCAAAGATCTCGAAAATGACGAATCTTGGATACGCGTTTTTACACTTGCAGAAATTGAAGAAATCGAAACGGCCATGCGTGCGGTGCAAAAAAACAACACACCGCTTGCACAAATTGGTCGCGAGCAATTTCCATTGCCCAGCTTAGAAGCAACTTTTGAGCACATTCAAAAAGACTTGGAAGGTGGGCGTGGGTTTGTGCTCTTGCGCGGTCTTCCCTTAAGGCGTTATACCTTAGAAGAGGCCCAGCTTATTTACTGGGGTTTGGGCACACACATTGGTCAAGCTGTTTCTCAAAATGCCGATGGCGAAGTAATTGGTCATATTCGCGTGGTCGAAGCTGTGTTAAACGACCCTCACAAACGCGGTTATATGAAGCCCAATCGCGCCAGCTTTCACACCGATACCTGTGATGTGGTTGGGCTTATGTGTTGGCGCAAAGCCAAACGTGGTGGCGAAAGTTTTGTGGCCAGTGCCATGACGGCACACAACCTCATGCTCCAAGAACGCCCCGATCTGTTGGAAGAACTTTACGAGCCATATTGCCACGACATTAAAAACGAACAACAACCTCATCAGGCACCCTATTACAAACTGCCCGTCTTTAGTTGGAAAGATGGCCTGGTTTCCACACGTTATAGCCGCAGTCGCATACTCACTGGGCAACGGTTTCCCGAAGTGCCTCGTCTGACTGACAAACAAATTGAAGCTTTTAACTATCTTGATCAAGTTGCCGAGCGCGAAGATGTTGCCCTTGCTATGGATTTTCAAGTGGGCGACATTCAATTGGTTAACAATTATGTGTGCCTACACAGCCGCAATGCTTATCAAGATTACCATCTCGAAACGGAAAAACGCCACTTGTTACGCCTGTGGTTGGCACAACACAATGGACGCGAATTGCCCGATTCATTTTTAGATGTCTATCATGGCAATATTGCGCCCAATACCGCGCGTGGTGGCATTCCACCTCTTTTATAGAGGCAATTAAGAGGACGGATCATGCAACGACGTGACTTTGTAAAGACCGCTTGCCTTGGACTAGGAGCCGCCATGCTTGGCAATCAAACCTTTGCCGCTCAGAACAAACATCCCAATCTGCTTTTTGTTTTTCCCGATCAAATGCGCCGCGAAGCCATGGGATTTTGGAGCAACAGCACATTCAAAGACACGCTCAAAACCAAAGGCGACCCTGTTGTTACCCCCACACTCGACAAACTTGCCGAAGAAAGTGTGGTGTTCACACAAGCGGTGAGCACGTGCCCCGTGTGCAGTCCTTACCGCGCCATGTTCATGTCGGGCATGTATCCTTGGCAAAACGGCGTGACCAGCAACTGCCACGAAACCCGTAAAGATGGGCTTCGCCACGACGTTCAATGTTTTACCGATGTGTTGTCTGATGCAGGTTATGACACATGTTATGTTGGCAAAACCCACTGGGAGCGCAATGAGCCCCTCTTTGATGAACAGGGCAACTATGTCGGCACCACCGATCCTCCTGGTGGTCATTCGATGAATGCCTTCGACACCTACATCCCACCCGGGCGTGGGCGTCATGGAAACGACTATTGGTTCCAATGTGTTAAAGATGCCCACAAAGACCCACGTGTGTATGCCAGTGATCCCAACCGTATTGCTGGCAAAACCGATGGTGAGCAACACCGACCCAAAACATATTCACCCAAACTGGAAGCCGATGTGTTGATTGATTATTTGAAAAACGAATCGGGTCAACGCGACACCACCAAACCTTTTTCTATCATTTGGTCCATCAATCCGCCACACAGTCCATACAACTCCGAAAAAGATTGTGATGAAATCGCATATCGCGAGCACTACAAAAATAAAACACCCGAAGAACTGCTCGTGCGTCCAAATGTAATTGACGGTGAAAGCCGTGAAAAAGCCGAAAAATGTGCGCCCTTTTACTTTGCAAATGTCACGGGTTTGGATAAACAACTCGGTCGTGTGTTTGATGCACTCGAAGCATCTGGCCAAGCCGAGAACACCATTGTTGTTTTTACTGCCGACCATGGTGAAATGATGGGCAGCCAAGGTCGATTTGGCAAACTGGTCATTTACGAAGAGGCCTACTGTGTGCCTTTTATGATCAAATATCCTGGTCGCACAAAAAAATCACGTGAAGACCTCATGATTTCACCCGTAGATATTATGCCCACACTTTTAAGCATGATGGGCCTCAAAAACCAAATACCAAAAACGGTAGCCGGCAAAGACTATGCACAAGAAATCATCACTGGCAACTGGTCTACGCAGTCTAAACCCAAATCTGCACTGTTTCTTGGTTACAACAACCGCATCAAAGGCCTACGAACAGATCGCTACAGCTTCCAAGTAGATGATGATGGCAATCAATTGCTGTTTGACAATGAAATGGATCCTTATCAACAAACAGAACGCACGTTGTCTGACATTCCAAAAGCAGATGCCGATTTTATCTTGTCTGAGCTTGCAAATTGGCTCAAAACATCCAACGATCCTTGGTATCAAAAACGCATGTTCGCCGAATGGATTCCTTATACATCATAAAAAAGAGTTCGCCTTTTTTATGAACCCACATAGATCATATGGATAAACATAAAAAAGAGAATGGACAAAAGCCCCATTCTCTTTTTTGTGTTCCCTGTACTTCAGCAAAACAATAATTTTGTTACAATTTGTCATTTGTTTTATCATATTTGACGCAGACATATTCTTTTGACGAAACACCAATACATATTATTATGTGCCCAGATGATATCCAGCAACATGCAAAATTTAAGGAATAGGAACCATGTCTCACTACAAAGTCATCACCGAAGAACAAGCGCATCAATTCTTAAGCAAAGGCTACCTTACCATCAAAGGCTGTCTCGACCCCGAATTGGCCCAAAAATGGACAGACAGAACCTACGAACGTTTGGGGTATGACAAATATGATCGCAACACCTGGAACAAGAAATACGTTTGGATGTATCCCGAAAAAGCCATTCCCGTCAAAGACATCTCTGAAAAAGCTTGGCTGGCCATCTGTGATGTGGTGGGGGGCGAAGACCGCATAGAAGATCAGATTTACCAAATAGAAGGCCATTTCGACAAAATCACGTCTGACCAATGGAACGATGCTTTTATCGTCAATTTTAATTATGGGCAAGGTGAAAATTGGCAACCCCCTTCTGCCGACTCTCCCGGCTGGCATACAGATGGCGGTTACTTTCGCCACTTCTTAAACAGCCGAGAACAGGCCCTGCTCACCATTCTTTTGTGGTCTGATGTTGCCCACCAAGGCGGTGCAACGCTCATCGCACCCGATTCTATCAAACACGTGGCCCGTTATTTGGCCGACCACCCCGAAGGTGTGCCGTCTGTTCCCGCCAAAGAAATTGTAAAACAGTGCACCGAATTTGTTGAAGTCACTGGCGAAATTGGCGACTTTGTGATCTTGCATCCCTTTATGATTCACGCTTCATCACAAAATATCATTGGCAAACCACGTTTTATGAGCAACCCACCCGTTGTGCTCAAAGAATCTCTGAGCTTCAATCGTCCAAATCCTGATGATCATTCGCTTGTAGAACGTGCTGTCTTACAAGCTCTGGATCTCGAACGTTTAGATTTTCAACCCACCGCTCCCTATGAATCTCGCTGGGAACTTGCCGAACAGATCTACCAAACAGAAAAAGTTTGCATCTCAAAA
>JAYODI010000115.1:0-9795 GCA_038279365.1 Candidatus Latescibacterota bacterium
CGGGCATATCCCAAGAGGGCCACCACAATAATGACCCAAGCATATAGCCGATTCAAATTCATATTTTTAAGCACACCTAAGCAGATTTGACCACGTGTCTTTTAAGTACACAAAAACGCCCTCGAAGGCTCCCTCCCGAGCCCTCGAAGGCTATGGTTCCTAAGAACGGCACATATAATAGCATCTATAAGTTTGTCTGTCAACAAAAAAAAGGGCAGTCAGTGACAGGTGCATTCTTTATCGGGAGGGAAGGTAATAAAGACGCACTGCACGACTACCCACCCCAATAATACCCAACTCGCCTAAAAGCGTCAAGGGGGTGCGAAACAACCTTAATTCACATCGTCTTTTAATACATCTGGCTTAAAAAATTCAATTTTCCGATTGGGGAAACACTGATTTAAAGCTTTTTTCAATCGCTTCTTCTCACCCCAAAAAAGCATCTGTAATCCACTGGCTTGAACACCTGAAAAATTAAAAACGGCTTGAATGACCTGATACACATCTTTTCGATCCACCTGATCTATTGCACGTTTATAATCATCAACAGAAACGGGCAAAATGCCATCGCGATCAAATTCAATTTGATGGTTTAAAACGTGTCCCAAATCGTATTTTAAAAAATATGCCTGCTTTAACCGTGCCCGACTCCGCTCCAACTGCGTCCAAAATTCGGGGTCTTCGTGGAATCCTCTTATCAACCGATCCATTTCGGCTATGAGCGGTTCTGTATTTTGGGGAGAAGGGTTGGCATAAAACTGGATCACTGGCGGAAAAAACTGTGTGTCAAGACGCACACTGGCACTATAACACCACCCTTTTTGTTCCCGCAACTTATAAAACAAAAAACGATCCAACGCATCAATCATCAGCAATTGCGCAAACCACAAATCATCTTGTCTGAGCAAGGCATTGGTGATGCCATAACAATAATCCACTTTTGACCGTGCAATCGGCACCACCACAAACGATTTGCGATAAATGGTATCTCGTTTGGGTTTGGGATGAGGTGCAAAACCATCGGTCAAACGATTAGTGGTAAAAATCTGTAAACGTTGTTGAATCTGTGCCTCGTCTAAATCAGACACCACTTTAAAATAGAGCACTTTTGCATGTCGTGTTTTTAAGATATATGTATTTAAGTCTTCGGCCGTTACACGGTTAATGCCTTGGCGTGTACCTATTCGACGCTTTTGTTTGTCTGCAAATAAACGATCTCGCAACACCTCATCCAATTGTTTGCCATCAACATATTTTTCAAACACACTCATAATCTGTGTGCGATTTTGGTTCAACTCATCATCATCAAAATGTAAGTCCTCTAAAAACGTGTGTACCAACAAAAGTGTCTCATCCAAATTTTCACTAAAAACACGCACCTTCACCGTGGCATCCAAATCTGACACGCGAAATTGCACATAAGCACCCAGCCTGTCAAAATGAGGACTAATATTTGCGCGAACCCGATCATACAACAATCGTTCCAACGCAAACAACAACCCTGTTTTGCCAATGGGTTCTTGTATTCTGCCTCCCGTAGCAAAAATCAAAGAAATTTCTGTTTGTGGCACACGTGGATCATGTTGATAATAAATCTTGTGATTCGGAATATCGGCAAACGCCGAAGTAGCACACAGGTAGAACACGATGCCACCAACGAGCAAAGAACGTTTGTACCTGTAATACTTAAAAACCAAAAAAGCCAATACAATCACAGCTGAGATAAGTATAACTTTTGCCGATTGTCCAGACCAAAAAGAGGGTGGCAACCGTTTGGTTAAAACAAACTGACGCATGGGTTGATCGATGATGTATGTCTTTGCCACACGTTGGATATCAGCCTTGGATACCTGATCCAATTCCTGCATCCATCGAATCCGATATGTCGGATCATGCGTATAAATAAAACTAAAACCAATCACACCTGCCAAACTAGGTTGACTTGTAATAATAGCATATAAATCTTTGCGGGCATAATTGTGCACAATATGCATACGACTATCTGATAGTGAATCAACAACATTCTGAATCGTTTTATTTAAAACAACAGTAATGGCTTCTTGCGACACACCTGGTGCAACAACAGCTTTGTGATAAATCCACCCCCCCTCTTTTTGCGCGGCCAGTGAAACGTCATAACTTAATGCCAAGTGTGAATTGCGAAGGGCTTGATCTAAAGGTGAACTGCCACCGCTTTCCAATACTTTCACCAACAGAGAAAGAGGTATGGTGTCGGGGTGATGGGCCGGTGGCCCCGGCCATACCGTCCATACGGTCGGTTCACGGGCATTGTTTTGATAGATCACCGTATCTTGTGACACACGCGTAAATGTAGGCGTAAAAACATCGTTGCGCTGATTGCGTTTTCCCGATGGTATTTTGCCAAAAAACGTCACCACATCCTCCATCACCGATGAGGCACGTACATCGCCAACAACAACCAAACACGCATTATTGGGCACATAATATTGTTGATGAAATTGGCGTGCCATTTCCAATGTAAATGCCCGAATAGAATCTCGATGTGTACCAATAACGGGGTATTGATAGGGGTGCCCTGCAAATACGTGCTTAGCCATTTGAAGATTGACCACTTGCGCAGACTTGTTGTATCTGCTATTTGCCTCTGCAAGCACCACATTTTTTTCAATATCAAACGCTTCTTGCGTCACATCAAATACCACCAAATCTCTTGCAAAATGCTCAAGCACTTGTGTAAGCAGATAATTGGGAATCGTTACATAATAACGCGTACCATCTTGTGATGTGGAGGCATTAGAATGTTGTCCACCTTGCAAATTGAGTTGGTCTGTAAAACCAGAATCGTGCAACAAATGCTCAACCAAATGGGCCAACCCTTGCCGTTTAGGTGGTTCATCGGCCGAACCAACGCTGTAATAGATCTGACATGTCACAACAGGTCTTGTGGCATCTTCAACAATGGCAATTTGCAGACCATTTGACAATTGATAGTGTCTCAATTCCAATGCCTGAAGAATGGGCGTCACAGACAGCAAATGATAAGGTTTTGTATCATCGGCCTGTATGGTATGGCACACGCACAAAATCAGAATGGACAATCGTACCAAACAGGTCATGGGTATATATCCCCAAATGAAAATTTTCGACGTTTATCAAATACCACTTAAAATTACCTTCGACATAATTTATGTCGAAAAAATCACACCGTCAACACATCTTTCACCTTTAACCAAGGTGCTACCCGAAGCGTTTCAAGCATACACGTCAAAAGACGGCCTTCCTTTTTGGCAAGCGTTTCAAGTTGCCGAATCATACGTTTTAAAACTTTGGCATCACCCGATGCGCGCAACTTGAGCATCATCATGCGCAACGTGCGGGCGTCTCTTTCAATTTGTGCATACAAATCACCAAATCCATCATCTAAATTCAAATATCCTTCGCGTTCCAAATACCGAATACGTGCCAACATACACACCTTGTGCTCCCACAAAATATGCAAAGGGCGAATATCATACCACAAAGGGTATTGAAACAACTGAGCACATGCTTCTATTAAACAGGAGTAGGTGGCCAAACCAAACACCTCATCTGTTGGTTTGGCCAATAGGCGAAATCGCTCAGAAGTATTGCGGGAAAACACATAATCTTCGAGCTCTTCCAAAACAACCTGAATATCAAAATGAAAAGACACCTGCCCCATTAACCCAAACAATCTCACCCCATCAGGATCATATCCATTGTCCATTTCCACTGCATCAAACGCCCGTTGCAAATGTTCATACCTGACAACCAATGATCCAAAATCGCCATTTTCTTGAAACCCCAAAGTCTCCACACATTGTTTGTCTTCGTCATACCCATAAATAAACAACTCATGTAACAAATGAGTTGTTTGAAATGCCCTTTTTCCTGGTATCTCAAATTCATCCACACAAACCTGCACATATTGCCCCGAGAAAATCGCACGGTGTATCAAGTCTAAAACTTGCCCATGTTCAAGCACCACCCCTCGATTTAACCTTACCAGCGACAAACCCGCAAAAGGCGCGCTGTCATAACCAGGTGGACGGTAAAAATTGAACTTTCGTTTGCGCTCAGGGTCTGGCCCAGAAGCCAAATTAGCAGGACAATACACCTGAATATATTGGCTGTAAAACCATGGCAAATACTGTGCACTTTGACTCAAAATGGCCAAAGGAAATGCGTGGTGTAAATAGCCGATAATAGGAGGTTGGCCAATGGGTAAGGAGTGTGCGTTCATAGATCACGACTTCCGTTTCATTGATAATCAACGAATCAGCGAATCAGCGAATCACAACCTATTCGTCTATTCGTCTATTCGTCTATTCGTCTATTACTCGCTACGCTCGTTGTAGCCTGCGACTGTCCGTCCATTCGTCTTTCCACCTACGCTTTGCAAACTCCTTGCCAAAACACCCCATAAATCCCTTGTTCTTTATTTTTAAAAACTTATCGTCAAATACCTACCCCGATAAGACACACGCCATTGAAACACTTTGTTCCATCATCTCATCTGACACACACATCTTGTTCAATGCCTAAATCCTATTGCTTTTCTATCACAAACGGGTAATTTACCACTATTATTGCCTTAACTTTACGAAAGGATATCACAATGCACGTGTTGCACACCATGCTCTCTATTTATGGCTACATCATTATTATTCGCGCCATACTCTCTTGGTTTAATCCCAATCCTTATAGCGCCCCCGTACAGTTCATCATGAAAATTACAGAACCCGTACTGGCACCCTTGCGCCAAGTTTTACCCGACTTAGGTGGCGTAGACCTTTCACCATTGGTTGCCATGATCATCATTTGGGTGCTCATGTCCATGATATAAACTCTGCCATTCACATCAAAAACAGGAACACCATGTCCACGGTTTCAAAAACTTCAGACACACATCGCCAATCAGTAAAAAATCAAACACAAGAAATGGGGTTGATTTGAGCACGCAAACACACCCCATTGAAGAACATGTACCACCCAAAATATCTTGGATTGCCCCAGTATTGCTCACATGCCTATCGGGGTTACCCCCCTTGTCAATAGACATGTTTTTGCCATCTATGCCAGCCATGGCATCGCAATTTCAAAGCACACCTGGTCATATGCAACTGACCGTCACCTTGTTTATTATTGCACTGGCCATCTCCCAACTCATTTTTGGCCCCCTGTCTGACCGGTTTGGTCGTCGCGCCGTCATGCTCACAGGGTTAATCCTTTACGCAATGGCGGGGTTTGCCTGTGTGTTTGCCCCTTCCATCGAAATTCTCATTATCGGCCGTATTCTTCAAGGCCTTGCCGCAGGGTGTGGCCCTGCTATTGGTCGGGCCATTGTGCGCGACATTTATGGCAAAGCGCGTTCGGCACAAATTATGGCCTATATGGCCACCGCCATTGCCTTGGCACCCATTTTGGCACCTATTTTAGGCGGTTTTTTACAAACCTATTGGGGGTGGCAATCCGTCTTCTACATCTTAGGCCTCATGGGCATCTTATTTTTTATCACCTTTTTCTTGGTCGTGCCAGAGTCCAACACACAAATCGATATTACCGCTTTGCAACCACGCCGCCTGTTGGCCAACTATACCGAGCTCCTCAGCAGCAAACAATATTTAGGCAATACCTTCCTAACCACCACCATCTTTTGCGGCATATTGGCCTTTATAGCCAACTCCTCTTTTGTGCTTATAGACACATTAGGCGTCTCACCCAAAGTCTATGGGTTTTGTTTTGGCACAATGGCCTTTGGTCTTATGGTAGGGGCTTTTACAAGTGGGCGTTTGAGCAAACGCATCAATCACGCACGCCTCATCACGGCTGGCACCCTGCTCTCTTCTGGTGCAGGTTTGCTCATGTCGGCATTGGCGCTATCGGGTTACTTCAATGTCTTCACCATTGTAGGGCCTTTGTTCCTCTTTACCGCAGGCGGCGGTTTGCTTCGCCCCCTTGCAATGGCCGCCGCCATCATTCCTTTCCCCGAAAAAGCAGGGATGGCTTCGGCACTCATGGGTTTTATTCAAATGTTTGGCGCAGGTGTGTTCGCCACCGCATTTGGCCATATTTATGGCGGCACTGCAATGCCTATGATATTGGCCATCACCATTTCGGGTATCGCGGCTTTGCTCGTTAACCGTTTTATGCTCACAAACGTTACATCACAAAACAAATAGGATCGTAAAAAATGATTCTTGCCATAGACATTGGGGGCACACAATTTGGCTTGATATTGGCCACAACAGATGGAAAAGTGGTTCGCCATCTGCAACGCAGCACAGATCGTTCGGGGGGTGCCCAATGGATGATAAAACAAATCATCTTGGAAAGCCGCACCCTTATACACCAATCACATAAATCCGTATTGGCCTGTGGCATCGGCTTTGGTGGACCAGTCAATTTTGATACCCAGCACATCATCAATTCGACCCACGTAACAGGATGGGACAACTGCCCACTGCCCCAAATCATTCAAAAAGAACTCAACCTGCCCGCCATTGTAGACAACGACGCAAACGTAGGCGCATTGGGTGAATTTACATTTGGCGCAGGCAAAGGCAGCACCAACTTAATCTACTACACCATCAGCACAGGTATTGGTGGTGGCATCATCATTAATGGCAACATTTATCGCGGATCAAATGGCAATGCAGGTGAATTTGGACACAGCCCCATTCGCCTCAATGGCCCCCTGTGCGACTGTGGCAACCACGGCTGCCTGGAAGCCCTCTGCTCAGGTACAGCCATTGGCAAACGCACCCAAATAGCCATAAAAAAATACCCGCGAAAAGGACGTGTAATACGCCACCTATCAGGGGAAAATCCCATTACGGCCAAAACACTCTTTGAGGCCGCCAAACAAAAAGATCCCTTTGCCCAATCACTCGTTGAAGAAATTTGTACCGACCTGGGCATGAGTGTCGCCACAGCCATGAACACCTTTGCACCCAGCGTCATCGTCATCGGAGGGGGGGTTTCCAAGGCCGGTCGCACCTTATTTGATACACTGCGCAAAAAAACCAGTCCCTTTCTCATGCCCATTCATCGTCCACACCTCAACATTCGCCAAGCCCAACTCAAAGGTCGTTCCGTGCTTTTGGGTGCGGTTGCATTGGCCAAACAAATCGTATGAAACGACTCCTTCCAATGCTCCTCATCTTATTGGCAATGACAGCTTCTTTTGCCGTCATTGCCCTCATCATATTGTTTGCCACAGGCACAGTAAACAATTTGCAAGAAGTCTCCAATCTCTTGTCTGGCAAAAAAATGGGGGAAACAACACCACTCACCCAATCGCAACCCGCACAAATACAAGACGCTGTTGAAACACTCAACCAACACAAAAATGAACTGCAACAAGACATCGCCCAACTGCAGCAAAACGCAACCGATCTACAAGAGCAACAAACCCAACTCCAAGACGACCTCAACACCCTCCAAGAAGAACAAGGTCAAACAGGCACTGCCAATGCCCAAAAACGCGCACAACGCAAAGCCGCAGTCGTTGGCCTTTTTAACGGCATGCGCCCCGCCGATGCAGCTGCCGTTATGGACAACCTCAGCGATGACCTCGTCTTAGAACTGCTCATAGATATGGACGAACGACAAGGTGCCCGAATCTTGACCGCACTTGCCGACGATCAACGCAAAGCCACGCTCATTGAAAAATTCTTACAAGGAAAAAACTAAAAAAGGACACCATTGGAATCATGATGTCCTTTTTAAAAAGGAAAATGCTTACAAAAACTCTATCTTATAAATCACCAAAAACCTTATTCTAAAGCTTAAAACTGTTCTGTGTCATAAATTTTACACTTTATCTAACACAAAACTAAACGTGTGGGCACTCAAAATCCAACCCATCCATAATCACGTCAATCTGATCGTGCGGTTTAAAATAATCTGTCGCCGTATATTTCTCACCCATATCGCCCATCAAACGTCTGCGCCGCGGTGTCATGCGTGCCAGCACCTCTTCGGGGCATTTTTCATAATCATACGGCCGGCACCACATCTGCCCATAACGAAAGGTTACGCTGCGACGCACCACATCCGAATGATTCGGCGCAACCGCGTGCCACAACGTATTGGGAAAGATTGCACAATCGCCTGCTTCAGCAATCAGTTGCAACGCGCCAGCGGGTGTTTCATCGCGGGGCAAACCGCCTTCAGGCACAGGTCGTCTGTGACTGCCAGGCACCACACAAAAATTGGCATGATTTTCTTCGGGAATATCGGTCAAGAAAAACTGGATCTTAAAATTGAGTGGCAAACTGTCTGGTGTCACCCGAATTTGCCCCAAAGACCGCCCCGCATCGGTGTGCCAGCCTAACAAATTGTCTTTTTTTTCACTCGGGTAACGCACATAAACTTGTGACCCCATAATTTGCAAATAAGGTCCCATCAAATCGAGAATAATGCCAAACAAATTGGGGTGATCCATCAAACAATCAATGCCACTGGTGTGTTCCAAGGCCTGAATAATGGTATACACACCTTTTTCGCGCACCTGTGGTTTGTCCTTCTCATATCGCGCAATCACTTCATTGGCCGCCGCCAAACAACTGGCCACCTCCGCTTTGGGAATCACCTGCTTCAAATGCAAATACCCATCGTCCATCCACTGCTTTTGCATCGACTTCGTCAAACGATTCATGGCGTTACTCCTTCGGGTGATTGTGCCAATGCCACACCAATCATACTGTCGCGTGTGACAAGTTGAGCCAACGCGTCTTCACTCATATTTTCTGTGCCTTCGGGCCGTTTGGGAATCACAAGATAGCGAATATCAGCCGTACTGTCGTGAACCCGCACCTCAACATCTTCTCCCAAAGACAACCCAAACTCTTTCAAAACAAGCCGAGGATTCACCACCACCCGAGACCGATACGCCAAGCTCTTATACCAAGCCGGAGGCCGACCCAAAATCGCAATGGGATAACACGAACACAACGTACACACAATTACATTGTGCGTTGTCTCCGTATTCTCCACAACCACAATTTTGCTCGTATGCATCGTCTTTAAACCCAATTCTTGAATCGCCGTCTCACCATCGGCCAACAAACGCGCCTTATAATCCCTATCCACCCAAGCCCGTGCCACCACCTTGGCCCCCAATGCTGGTGTGCGCCCTTCCATTGCTTCCACACGTTGGCGCAATTCATCTGCCGTAAAAATACCCTTATCAATCAACAAGGTGCGAATGGCCGCCTCACGTATTGCAAAAGGACTGTCTTCCGCCTCACTGGTAATAGGCTCGTGACTGTGGTCGTGATCATCATGATCGTGATGGTCGTGCATATCGTCCTCACTCTGAATGTCTCAATTAAAATAAAAAAACCGCAAGTATCCCAACCGTTTGGGCATCCCCCGAGGATGCCCAAACAGCACATTACACCATAACGTCTTCCAACCAATGTTCAAATATATCTATGCACAGTGTATCTTTTTGAGGCCCTTCATAATCAGCCCACAAATCCACCTGATCAAATCGCACCTGATACAACACCTTAAACGGCAACCCATTGCCTCCATAAGCCCGTTGCTCAGGGTTCGGAAATTGCCCAAAAACCGCCGCCACTTCACCCACCTTCCCCTGCACAAAATACGGTGTACGACAATGCCCCGATGTATGATTCACCCGCACACGCACCCGATCACCCGTCTTAAATTTTGCACCCACAACCAAAGTCATCTCCAGATATCCTTTAAAAACCCGCGCACAGCCGCAGACTTAACGAGCACAGCGAGTAATCAGCGAATCAACGAATTTGCGAATTTGCGAAT
>JAYODI010000115.1:9895-13928 GCA_038279365.1 Candidatus Latescibacterota bacterium
ATTCGCCCATTCGTACCAATTCTCCAACCCTCTCATCCACCTCTTCCCGCGTTAAAACACCCTTTTGCACCAAACACGTTTCAATGGCCGTTAACCAACGTTCATAATACGTCATTGCTTCATATTTTTCGCGCTCAATACCTTCAATGGCTCGGCGAAACTCGTCTAAATTAAAATGAAACTTGGGCCCAATCAACAACTCCAGCATTGCGTGGGTATGATCTTCCCATTGCGCAAATGCGTGCTCGGTGCGGTCAATAGGTGTTTCATCGGGCCAACCACCTCTGTCGTGAACATGGGGCATGTTTTCTCCTTATTGCATTTCTGAGTTAGAAATGGTAATATGAAGACAAATGAAAGAAGACAAAAGCAAAAAGAAAACCGATTTTTTCTTCTTTCGATCAACAGCCTTATGAGCGCTTAAAAGGAGCAACAATGCAGTGGATTGATTTTCCCGACAACCGCATCCAAATTTGCGGTCTCAATTTTTTCAACGAAACCACACCCAAACTTCAACGCTTGCCCGATCATTATGAAAATGACCTCCCCGAAGCCGTCTTTGGCATTGGCAAACAAACCGCAGGCGTCAGACTCCGCTTCCAAACCGACACCACCACCCTGTCTATTCGTGCTCGCTATCCCAAATTTACACCACGCACCAACATGACCCAATTCACCGTGCAGGGCATTTCAACCTATGTCAACGGGCGGTGTTGGTCGGCACGTGTGCCCAACATGGAAGGCGGTGAAGCCGAATTATCCCTGTTCTACGATGTGCCACGGGCCATGCGCGACGTCTGTTTATACCTCCCTCTTTATGGCCCCATCGACATCTTATCCATTGGTGTAGATGAAAACACCAAATTTGGCACACCCACACCCTTTGCCCTTGAAAAACCCATCGTCTTTTATGGTACCTCCATCACCCAAGGTGGGTGCGCATCGCGCCCCGGCCTCAGTTACCCAGACATGCTCGGGCGCACCTACAACCTCGACTATCTCAACTTTGGTTTTAGCGGGCGTGGCAAATGTGAAGCCATCCTTGCCAACATCCTCACCAAAACCGATCCCTGTTGTTTTGTCATCGACGTGGGCCAAAACAACGCCGTTGAAGAACTGCAAGAACGATACCGTCCCTTCATCGACATCATTCGCCAGGCACACCCCACCATTCCTCTGCTTGCCACCACACCCATCTTTTACAATGCCGAATTGTGGTCGCAATCACACATTCAAACCGTCAACCAAAAACGCCAAATCATCAGCGCCGCTATTTGGGACCGCATGGGAGAAGGCGATCTCAACCTCCACCTCCTCGAAGCAAAAGACTATCTCAGCGATACTTTCACCGATGGTGCCGTAGACGGTGGGCACCCCAATGACCTTGGTTTTTTACACATGGCCAATGCAATGGGCAAAAAACTTGCCCACATTTTAAACTTATAATTCCAACACTTGTTTTTCGGAGAGTCCATGCTTCCACGCGGCATCTTATTTGACCTCGATGGCACACTCGTCAATCGCCAAAACACCCTCGACGTTTTTGCAAACGAGTTGGCCACCACCTACGAAGAAGACCTCCACGACTTTGACACAACCGAATTTTTGCATATCATTCGCGAAGCCGATGGAAAAGGCTATCGCCCCAAAGAAGCGGTCTTTCAAGACGTGATTCAACAGCTGCCATGGATCACCCCACCCACCGTTGAAGACCTCAGCGACTTTTGGTACACCACCTATCCCAAATGTGCCCAACCCATGAAGGACGCATACGACGTTCTCGAAACCTTAAAAACACGCGGCTTCAAACTCGGCCTCATCACCAATGGTACAGAACGCTCCCAAATGGGCAAAATAGAACGCTTAGACTTACACGCTTATTTTGAAACCATTGTCATTTCAGAAACCGCAGGCATCAAAAAGCCCGATCCAGAAATCTTCAAAATGGCCCTCAATGATTTAAACCTAAAAGCTTCCGAAGCTTACTATGTAGGCGATCACCCCACCAACGATATTGCAGGTGCCGAAACCATTGGCATCACAGGCATTTGGCTCAGTGGTCACCTGCCCTGGCCCCAAAACACACCTGCTCCCAAACACCCAATCAATCGCCTCGTGCAACTCCTCCATTTAATTGACAAAGAGGATACATAAGATGGCAAACGAAAAACTGATCGCCGTATCCATGGTCAACAACCCCGCCCTCTTAACGCTGGCCAAATCCATTTTAGAAGATGCCAACATTCCCTATATCACACGGGGTGAAGGGTTCCAAGTCATCTACGCCACAGGGCCTGTCACCTTACTCGTCAACGAACAAGACGCCGAACAAGCCCGCGAACTTTTAGCCGACTTATAACAGGAGATGTTATGCTCATCATCACAACACCATCCATCGAAGGCAAACAAATTGCCGAATACTACGGCATCGTCAGTGGCGAAGCCATTTTGGGTGCCAACGTTTTTCGCGACCTTTTTGCCAGCATCCGCGATATTGTGGGCGGGCGCTCGGCGGCCTACGAAGAAGAACTGCGCAACGCCAAAGACATTGCCATTAACGAAATGATTCAACAAGCCCAATCATTAGGTGCCAATGCCATCGTTGGTGTCGATCTCGACTATGAAACCATTGGAGGAGGCACAGGCAACATGCTCATGGTAAGCGCCAGCGGAACGGCCGTTCGTTATGATCGTTGAACACACACTTGCACAACTGCGCGAACACACTCGCGCCAATGGTTATCTCTTTACAGATGCCATCTATCCAACATTGCAAAAGCTTTCTGAACAAAGCAATCCCGAGTGGTTAAAAAACAAAACTCCCGAATACACCAAAAATGAGTACCTGCTCAATGTCGATCAAGCAGGTACTCTGGTTCAACCTTCTTTAGACATCATCAAAAACATCCAAAACCACCCCATACTGCAAAACTGGTTTTGCCTGTCAAACAACACCATATCCATTGCACGCTGGTTGGTTCATTTGTGTGGTTTTAGACACCGTTGTATCCACCTTTTTCTCGATGCCCAAGAACATACACGAGCAACCTACGTACAAATTCGCAGCCTTAAAAAATACAATGAACCCGGCGGTTTTGATATGCCCGTTGCCGGTCATGTTTCTGGCCACGCTTCATTTTTGGAAGGGCTTTATGCCGAAGCATCTGAAGAACTCGGTTTGGATTTAGACACCGATGTCACAAACCTACGCCAAATTCACACCAACAACATTGCCATCACACCCGTCAAAACATTGCCAGACTATTTTGATGTGGAGCACACGGCCATCTACCAAGCCACACTCACCAACCAAGCCTATCACCGCATTCGGTTTATAGATGGCGAAGTGGCCGCATTGGCCCTCTTTCAGATTCATGAGCTTGCCGCCCTCATCCAAAAATTTCCACAACGCGTAGGAGGCGGTCTGCGCGATTCTTTTTCATTTTATCAGGAGAATACCAATGCCTAATGTCGTCCTCATTGGCGATTCCATTCGGATGGGCTATGAAGCCACCGTGCGCGCCCAACTGCCCAAACTCGATATTTGGTCACCCGAACAAAACGGTGGCGACAGCCGTCGCATCCGAGAAAACTTAACCAATTGGACAACCATTCATACCCCCCAACTCATCCACATCAACTGTGGTCTGCACGATCTCAAAAAAGATTTTGAAACCGGTACGCCACAAGTACCGCTTGAAGAATATCGTGACAATCTCACATATATTCTCACATATCTACAAAACGAAACCGAAGCCACCCTCATTTGGGCACTCACCACACCCGTCAATGAAAAATGGCATCACGCGCGCAAAGGATTTGACCGATTTGAAGATGATGTTGTATCTTATAACAAAGTGGCCCAAGAAATATGCAAAAATCTCAAAATTCCTGTCAACGATCTCTTTTCTGTTATCAACAACGCAGGTCGCGACACCGTGCTCAAACCCGATGGCGTACACTTTAATGATCAAGGGTGTGACTTGCTCGGAAAAGCTGTTGCCCAAACCATTCAAAATCATATTTAAAAATG
>JAYODI010000116.1:0-13862 GCA_038279365.1 Candidatus Latescibacterota bacterium
GACCACCAACAAAACAGAAATGACCCATCACTATCTCGTTTACTTTCGCCGCCGCCGTGGTGGCATGGGCATTCCCTACGACCTTGCACATACAGAATTCACGGCCATATTTGCAAATCACAATTTAATTATCAAACACGAGCATATCCCCAAACACCGCATGTGGGTCATTTTAGACCTCTCACCAAAAGAAATACAACTGCACGCCCAAAACCTCGCCTACACCGAAGCCATCTTATCACAACACATCGAACCATATGGTGGCCAAACAATCACACCCATCGAACGTGGACGTTGGCATATCGGTTGGGTGCGCCAAGGCAACAACCAAATCTATCAGGAAGAAGCCTTCGTCCAAAACATTTTACAAAGACGTCAAGAATCACCCGACCAACAAACCTTCCCTATCTATAAAAATGGCAAACTGATCGCAGCCAAAGGATACCATACGCGCCGCGCCCTTTCAGCAATGGATGCGCGCTTTCTCTTTAACATTGCACACCTTCAGCCCAACGCACGCATCTTAGATCCATTTGCGGGGTTTGGGGGCATCATTCGCGAAGCACATCGGCGCAACATCACCATCTTTGCATCAGACATAGACCCCACCCTCTCAATGGGCCTACACAACTTAGCCCTTCAAACATATACACTTGCCGATGCCCGATCCCTCCCACACCCCTCACACATATTTGATGCCATCATAACCGAACCGCCTTTTCACCCCACATACCAACACGCCGTCTACGATGCTCTGCCCGAACTTATGCGCGTACTCAAACCCAATGGCAAACTCATGCTCCTCATCGCACAAAACATGTGTGCAACCATCCAATCGCTATGCGATCAATTAAACCTCAACCACACACACATTGCTACCATTCCACGCGATCATGGTCTGCGCTGTTCTGTGCGCCTCATCCAATCCTTGACGCATTAAATTTTTCAACCCTAAATTACACCTATCGATACACAAATCAAAATTGAGCCCTTTCAAAAAACATCCATCAGGCAAGGTATTCCATGTCAGAGTCTACCCCCGTCATTAATGCAGCAGAACATGCTTGGGTCATCAACAACCCACAGTTTCCCATAGATCCAGATATTTCCGTCTGCCCCCAAAACCCACCCAAAAGTGACTATTCGGGTGAGCACTTGCTTTCCGAAATGAAAATACACGGCATCGACAAAACCGTGATCTCTCATGTGTGTTATTACGGACGAAACAACGACTACACCATCCATTGTGTCAAAAAACATCCTGACAAACTCGCCGGATTTGGTTTGCTTGTAGGGCACAGGCTCTACGCACCCAACGACCCAGAAAACCCACTACGACTCGAAAAACTCATGACCGAAGACGGTCTATCTGGTCTTCGCATCAGCCCCATTTACGACCGCAAAACCGTCTGGTTCAACGATCCAGTCGTTTATCCACTCTGGGAAAAAGCACAAGCACTAAACGCCACCTTTAACATCTTTCTCGGCCCCGAGCAAATCTCACAAGTAGCCGACATGGCCCAACGCTTTCCGGGTGTCAACATCGTCATTGATCACATGGCCATGATCGACATCACGCGCCCCGACAGCGAAGGCATTGACCCCCTTTGTAAGTTGGCGCAATATCCCAATGTTTATGCACGCACTTCCCTCCACAACATGTCCAAAGAACAAATACCCCATCGCGATGTTTGGCCGTATCTCCACCGTCTCTACGATGCTTTTGGTCCCCAAAGGCTCATTTATGCCAACTTCTTTGAATTCCTTATCATGAAAGACATGATTCCCTTCTTTACCGAAACAGACAAAATTTGGATCCTTGGAAAAACTGCAGAGCGTCTCTATTTCAAAAACTCCTAAAAGAAAGAACACATATGTCCATTGGAAAAATCTGGCCGTCAGAAATCACCGAATTTGAAGACATTGATTCAGGTGCCAAAGTCAAACAACTCACATACCATCGCACACATTCACATCACTTTTACTTTACCAATTCCGGTTGGTATGCAAACGGAACCAAACTCCTCATCTCCTCAGACCGCAACAATGCCACCAATCTTTATGGCATAGACCTCCAAACAGGTGAACTCCAACAAGTCACCGATCTAAAACCGCTCCCGCTACCTCGCGAAGTCGAATTTTTACGTGCGTGTGTCAACCCCACCAAAGACGAAACCTACTTTTGGTATGGTCTCGACCTCATTGCGCTCGACCTCACCAGTTTAGAAAGCCGTGTGCTCTACACCATGGAAGAAGGCTGGGATGTCTCTATGATCAACTGCGCCGCCGATGGTGCACACGTCTACGCCAGCATCTCCGAAGACATGTCCCATCTGTTTCGCGTTGATTACCTCAGAGGGTATGTGGGCTTTGCAGAAACATGGGAAGCCATGCCACTGAGCAAAATCATCAAAGTAGCCACAGATGGCTCAGGTGGCGAATCGGTCTTTGAAGAAAAATATTGGATCGGCCACGTCAACACCTCGCCCACAAAGTCCAACATCCTCACCTTCTGTCACGAAGGCCCTTGGCACAAAGTAGACAACCGCATTTGGGGCTTTGATGTAAATACAGGCAAAGCCTGGAAAATCAGAGCACCACAAAATGGCGAAAATGTTGGCCACGAATATTGGCATGCCGATGGCGAACGGGTCGGTTATCACGGCAGAAACCCAGACGGCACCAAATTTTTAGGTCACTGTCTTTATGACGACACGGATCACGTTGAAAACAGCTTTCCGGGCAACACGGGACACATCCACTCTAATGACCCCAACCTCATCGTGGGTGATGGCGGAAAAGTAGTACGCCTCTGGAAATGGACAGGCGAAAAATATGATGGTCCACGCGTCTTATGCCGTCATGATTCCTCCAGCAAAATCCAACAACTTCATGTCCACCCGCGTTTTTCAGCCAAAGGGGATCAAGTTGTCTTCACAACAGATGTCACAGGATATGGCAACGTCTATCTGGTAGACATACCAGACTTTGACCAACTGCCGATCATCGACGAATAACATCAGACCATCAATGCTTTGAGTCTGACGATCTAAAAAATAAATATCTAACAAACACAAAAAACCACCGTGCTTAAAAGAACGGTGGTTTTTTGTGTGCTCAAAACTTATATCATCTTATGGCTTGGCAACCAACTGCAATGCTTTTACTTGACCTTGTCGTGCATAATCGGCGGCCTCACCCAAAATACGCGCCGCCTCTTGGGGGGCATGAAAGCCCATCGAATTTTCTGCCGCAATAAAATCCAAACGCCACTGTGCTTTGCGTTGTAACTCCAGCGACTCTTTCAAATCCGCCTGACTCGCGCCACTGTCTTTTGCTGCTTTAATCGCATCCAACTGATCCATAAGCGCCGCCCCAGCACGCTGCAACAAGGCCTGATTTTTTTCCTGAATCCCATCCACACGCGCTTTCAATTCATCTTCAGAAAAGCGATGACACGTTTGACATGCCCGATTCACATTTAACAACGGGCTGCGCACCCAGTGATCTGAAACCTTTGTTGCCCCATCGCGCATATAAGGCATATGGCAATCTGCACAAGAAACTTGACTGCGTGCATGAATCCCTTGGCTCCACAACTCAAACTCTGGATGTTGTGCCTTCAATATCTCAGCACCACTTTCTGCATGTTTATAATCATAAAACCGTGTGCCATCTTCAAATTTCGTTTCATCCCAAAACTTTTCAACCTGCTCCGCCTTCAAACCATTTCCCCAAGGAAATGTGAGTGGCATCTTATTGGCACAATAATATTCAACATGGCATTGCCCACACGTAAAAGACCGCATCTCATTACGACTGGCATCTACATTGGGGTCATAGGGCTTTTCACGAGATCCTTTACGCCAACGCTCAATAGAAGGAATATGTGGTGTCGGTTCACTTGATTCGGCCAAAATGCGAATGCCATTAATAAACCCAGGACGCGTGACCCTTAAACTCATATTTTCTGGGCTGTGACAATCCACACAAGACACAGGATGTGCATGCCCAGAATCATGAAGCTTTGCATTTAAGTCTTTGTAAGAATATTGAAACGTTTTTTCAAATCCTTTCATCGCATCACCATCACCAAGCTCGCGATAAACAGGCATAATAGAAGCATGACAATGCAAACAAGAACCCGTTTGAGGTTTGGTTTGCCGTTCTGTTTGCTCCTGATCTTCAAGCATATAAGCATGGCCTCGACGGTCGCGATAATCGATAGAAAACGCATACCCCAAAAACATGCGTTTTAACCACGGGTCGCGATCAATTTTCTGTGCAGGCAATGCCTCACTGCCCCCATGACCACCAAACCGTGTGCGTGTGGATGTGGCCGTCAGCTTATAAGCATCATATTGCCTGGGCCAATTCACACCCCATTTTGCTGGGTCGGTATCGTCTTCAGTTACCTTTTCTAACAACACATAAGAATTTTTGGCCTCTGTTTTACGATCAAAAATATTCATCAATAAAGCCGTAATAAGGAAGGTGGCTGCTGCTGCACCTATAGCAATACCCAAAGCCCCTTTCCATGAAATTTTCATTGCGCAATCCTTTCTGATTGTGTCAGTGGCCCTCCCAGGCCCATCTTTTCACCATGCCCTACACTTGCATGGCAATGTACACACTGCACGCCATTTATCCCTCTTGTGGCACCATGAACCATTTCCTGTGTGAGATCACCATGACAGGAAAGACAATTGTCTTGAAGAATTTGTGCGTTCGATGCCTTAATTTTTATGGGTTCATCAAAATCTTGAAGGGTAAACCCTTTAGAATGGTAATAACCATTTTCTGCTTTTGCGATATATTTGGCAATAAAATCACCAGGCAAATGGCATTGAACACACGTAGCCACCCCGTGATGACTCGCTTTTTGCCACGAATCATACTGCGGTTGCATAATATGACAGTTGGCACACGCTTTAGGATCTGTGCTAAAATAAGACAGTCCTTCAGCATAATGCATCGTAAAAGCACCCAACCCTAAAAAAATGCCCATGGAGATGGCCACCAAAAGTATGGGACCTCGCCGATTCTTTTCATTCATAATCAACTCGATCGTTGAACAATAAAAGATAATAAGGTCTTTTATTCGCAATAAACAACATCCCTGTCATATTGTAAAGCACTTTTTTGATCTAAATAACGTCCTGTGTGACTTCTTTTGTCGAATGTAAATCAATCAGTTATTTTTTGAGGCATCATCATCTAAAAAACGGCTTTTTGAAAAACAATAACTTACAAGTCACACATCGCGTTATAAATACTCAAAAAAACATATGCCAATACAACAAATCAATAGTACCCGACAAACCCAACGCTATCACATAAATAAAGATCATCTAAAATTCAACATGGCGTTGAAATTGAAAATTTGAAAACATCTCCCTATTTTCGGACACCCTTTGCATCCAAAATTTTCGTTCCCTCTGGTCCAACGACCTTCCGCACCTCAAAATAATCTTCGCGCGACAGCGTTTTGCCAATGGCACCAACAGCCTCAGTAATCTGATCAGACGTTTTGATCCCACAAATTGCCACATCAATTGCAGGATGCATCAGTGTAGCAGCCAGTATCAGTTGGTATATCGTCAACCCATACCGATCAGCCATAGGCTTGAGGCTGTGAACCCGAGTACACAAATCGAGAAACCGTTCTCCTTGAAAATCGGGATGGATATTCCGAAAATCTGAAAATGTTTCCGTTCCTTTATACTTGCCAGAAAGCAATCCTTTGTGCATTGGTGAATAAATCATAACCCCTATATTTTCCGACTGACAATAGGGCAACAGATCTGTTTCACCATTGGGTTCTACCAAACTATAAGACGGTTGCATCACCGTATAGGCTCCAAAGCGCCGTTGTGCACGACACTGTTCCACCGTGTGATTGCTCACCCCATAAGCCCGGATCTTCCCCTGCTCCCGAAGGCGTTCCAGCACACCTGCAATATCGGCAAGCGGTGTTAGAGGATCCCACATGTGCAAGAAATACAAATCAATTGTATCAATACCCAAACGGCCGAGCGACACATCGCAGCGCGCCGCAATATGCTCAGGCGACAAATCGGGATACCGAGTGCCATCAGGATTAAAATGGTTAAACACCTTGGTCGCAATGACTATCTCGTCTCGGGGGAGATCCTTAACCGCTTCACCCAGCACGCTCTCAGCCTGCCCATCACCATAGGCTTCTGCCGTATCAAAAAAATTAATTCCCAAATCAAAAGCCAACTTCATTGCAGCAATGGCCTCATCCTTTGACTGTGCCCCCCAAAACCGCGGGCTGAGTTGCCACGTGCCAAATGCAACCGGCGAAACCTCCAAACCACTTTCTCCAAGTATCACGCGTTCCATCTGACATACCTCCTGTCATAAAAACACCCACAATGACCACACCTTAACACCGGAAAAACTACCCCACGCCAACAACAAACCAAGCAATAAAAACACCTCCAACCCCACTCAACCCATTCACCCAATCGTTATTCATCCAAGACCACCCAGAAACCTGCTCTGTTCCCTGCCCACAATGTTCACGTTTCTCTGTTACTTTGCCACACGCACCACAACAATATTGTGCCTGAATTGTTGCCCCCAGCAAACTATCCAACAAACTGCCCAGCACACCACAAAAAGTTACTGCCCAAATCGTATATAGATCCCCATAAAAAACCCACCCCGATAATGCCACACTCAAAGCCCCCAAAGACGCTCCAGTCATCCCCAAAACGGTTAACCCACCTGACGTACCAGCGGACACCTTTTGAAAGGTCGTAACCAATCGCGGTGCTCCCTTGGCCAATGTACCAAGCTCTGTGGCCCACGTATCTGCTGCAGCAACAGCCAGTGCCGTACAATACAATGGAAACAGTTCCCCACGCCCAATCACCGCATAGACCACTGCAATCACACCCGCCACGCCCCCATTGGCAAATACCTGATACGCATCACGCTGGCCTCCTTTTTCAAAAACCAGATCGTATTGCTTCTTGTGTACCCTACCCACCTTAGACAACAAACTCGACAATAAAAAAAAAGTCAACATGGGCACGGCCCACATCCACCCCCCAAAACCAAAAATAGGAATGGCCAAAATTACAGCCGCTACCGCACCACCAAAACTCAACAAACGCAATCTATATGACAAACAACCGATGCCCAGTACAATGCCGATTGCCCAAAACATATATCATCCTTTAAGTCACAGGTCTAAAGTCTATCAAAAGCTTTTTTAACCGACTTGCGACTTGTGACTTGTGACTTGTGATTTGCGACCTTATTCAAACCACACAGGCACTTCACGATAATCACCATTCAATGTCCACCGCACCAAATAACGCCCCGCTTTGAGCGGTTTGCCCATTGCATTGGTACCATCCCAAGACATCGTAAACACACCTTTGACACCATCTGCCCCACCTGTCATCGCATTGTCATACAACCCCACAATGCGCGTGCCATTTTCGCCATAGATCGCAATTTCAAACGCACCGCTCACATCTGCCTTACTCACCAAAGTAACCGTCTCGCTCTGCTTAAAAACCACAGGCAAAACAGCAACCAGTGTCAAATCGGCACAATTTGAAAACGACACATCAAAAACATCTACACCATTGGCCATCACATCTTTGCGCTCAAAACCAATGACCTCTTTTTTTTCTACCTGATAAAAATAGTCATATGCAAGTGTTTCGGGTTTCAGTTGCTTTTCATAGAGCAAACGAATGGTTGGATCAAAATCACGCAGCGCCGACCACAACGTGCCAGCGCGTCCTTTCCACCCTTCGGGCGGTGGCGGTGGCGCTTGCCAGATACCTCGCGCATCAGAATTGCGCCATTGAGGGTCGTCTACATCCCCATTCCACATCACTTTTAAATTGGTGCGAATCATCCGCTCGATATCTGCCTGATCAAACACAATTCCCGAATGATACGCCTCCACAATATTATCCAACTCTCCGGCCTGATAATTGCGATAAGGATGCACATTGACCCAATGCCGCAAATCGTTGCCAGCAACATCCCAAACACCCGTCGGCTCCCAATAATTCCATACCACATAATCATCGACCAAACGCATACGGCTTTTCACCAAACGGAAAATACGCACAGCCCGATCTCGATAAGATATTTCACCCGTTATCCGCCACAGACGCAAACTGGCAATGCCCATGTCAAATTGCTTGTTAAAAGGCAACGACAATGTCGATTTTGAAATCTCTATATCGCGCCACTGTGACAAATCACCGGGTTTCAAATATTGATCCCAAGAAGCATAAGACCCATAAGGACCATCTTCATGCCAGGTGCCACGTTTATCCCATTTTTCGATCAAATGTTTCTTTGCCAAAACCACATATTTTTGGGCAACATCACCATATTTTTCTTTCAATGTCTCATCTTTTAAAACCGTTTCGGAAAATCGCAACATAGGATTAAACAAAATTGCATCTCCCACATGCACATCACACCAAACCTTTTTATCATAAATAAAAGGCCCAATCCATCCCTGATATCCATCGGGAGCTGTGGCCATCAGCCCAACCAACCAATCGAAATAAATCACGCCACGATCCAGCCAAGCCGTATCGTTATAAGCCAAATAACCCGTCACAAAATCATCGGCAGCATAAGCCGCATGCCAGCAAAACCCCTCACCCGTTACCTGACCTTCTACTTGAAGATGACTGTTTTGCATCACCTGTTTGAATCGTTGTTCGGCAGATGGACCCCCCGCCATAATCAAACCCCTTCCGAAGACAAATAAAGTGAGCAAAAAACAAAAACCGATACGTCGCATAAAACAACCTCCTGTTAATATAGATTGCCTCGATGATGCTTCATAATGAGGCATCTGTCAAGTGCTAAACTCGCACCTCTTTTTCCCCTTCCATTTTAAAACATTCCTTTTTATGTTGAGCAAATCACAAAGGAGAAAACATGAAAATCACCGACATTAAAATTGACATTCAAAAACGCCCACCATCCGACAATCCCAAACGAGATGCCTTACAAGCCTTACCGGGTTCAGGTTCGGTCTCCGTCATCATCGAAACCGACAACGGCATCACAGGCACCGGTGGAGCCAGCTTTGGCCGTATTGCGGGCGCACCCGATGCTTTAGCCGCCATTATTGAACACGAACTTAAGCCCATTGTCCTCAACCAAGACCCAGCCTATGTGCGGGGCCTTCATCAAGAAATGCTACGCGAAACCGAATACCACAGTGCATCGGGGCTCACCACCTTTGGTATAGCAGCCATAGACACCGCCCTTTGGGATTGCCTGGGCCGCTCGCTTGGTGTACCCTGTTGGCAACTGTGGGGAGGCGTCAACACCCAAGTGCGTGCCTATGCCATGGTCGGCTGGCTCAATTATTCAGACAGCGAAGTCCAAGACATTTGTGCCAAAGCCGTGGCTCAAGGATTTCACGCTGTCAAAATCAAAGTCGGTTATCCCACACTCAAAGAAGACATCAAACGCATTCAAACCGTACGCGCTGCTGTGGGTGAAAACATTGGCATTATGATTGACGCCAATCAATCTCTCACCACAGCAGAAGCCACTTACAGAGGGCGTGCGTTTGAAGACCTTGGATGTGTATGGTGGGAAGAACCCATTCCCGCCGACGACATTGATGGTTATGCGCAACTGGCACATGCCCTCAATATTCCAATTGCCACAGGCGAAAACCTTTATACAGCCCAAGACTTTGCCCGATTCTTCAAACGCGAAGCCGTAGATATCGTTCAGCCCGACTTGCGCCGAGCAGGTGGCCCCACCGCATTGTTACAAATTGGGCAAACTGCCCACGCCTTTCGCATTCCTTATGCCTCTCATGGCGGTGGCCCAGTTCAGCTTAACATTATGGCCTGTTTGCCCAATGCCCTCTATCTCGAAACGGGGCTCATCCCAGAAGGCTCACCTCTCAAACTCACAGACGGTTTTGTCAACATTCCGTGTGGACCAGGCTTCTCGTGGGAATAAATATCAGCAACACAGAAACCATTGCGCGCCACTTTAATGTGGAGATATCGCGTGGTCATTAGCTATGGCGAACTCGTCGCCCTGCTCAGCGCGGGCATTTGGGCCATAACAAGCCTCATATTAAAAACCTTATCCGAAAAATATCCCGCAGCACTCATCACTTCTATTCGGTGTGGCGTTGCAGGTATCTTTTTTTGGGCATGGCTGCCATTTGGCGAATCGCTTGCCAACTTTGCCACTGTCCCTATTCATGAATGGCTCTTGTTAATTGGATCTGTGGTCTTAGGCATTGTCATTGGCGATCAACTTTATCTGCACGCCATGAAAGAAATAGGCATGTCGCGTACCATGGCCTTGGTGGGCACTTTTCCCATTACCACCCTATTTTGGGAACAACTGCTCTTAAATTTGCCCACCTCAAAAACATTTATCATCGGTTGTCTTTTAGCGGCATCAGGCGTCATTGTTTTATCGTACCAAACACACCAACAAAAAGAAAAGCAAAAAGACAAACCCATTCGGCTCAAACGCGGTGTCATTCTCTCACTTAGTGCCTCCATGTTTTGGGGCTTAAGCACCACACTCCTCAGACCAGCCGTAGAGCACCTCACAACCGTACAAGCCAACAGCGTTCGCCTTCCCTTGGTCACTTTGTGTTTAATGGTTGTTTGGCGACTCAACAAAGGCCGAGGGAAATTGCGCGATATTGAATGGAAAGCCCTCATCCTCATCGCAGTCTCAGGTTTACTCGGCATGGGCATTGGATCGTTTTTTTATCTTGAAGCCGTTGTTCATATTGGCCCAGCCAAAACAGCCACCCTCTCGGCAGTTACACCCGTCTTGTCACTCATTATGGGCGTGCTTTTTCTTAAAGAACAGTTTACCATCCGTTTGCTCTTAGGTGTTGCCTTGTGTGTCACAGGCGTCTTATTGGTTTTATAATACCCTCTCCCATAAATTCATTTGTAAAAAAGGAGTGCGTTTATGTCAACCGAACGCCCAAACATCATCTTTATTCTCAGCGATGACCAAGGCCCTTGGGCAGCGGGTTGTTATGGCAACAATGAAATTCGCACACCCAACCTCGACCGCATCGCCAAAACAGGTATGCGCTTTGATCGCTTCTTTTGCGCCTCACCTGTTTGCTCACCCAGCCGTGCCTCATTCCTCACCGGACAAATCTCTTCCCAACACGGCGTACACGACTGGATACGCGAAGGCAACTATGGCGACCACATTGCCACCTACCTCAATGGCCAAACAGCCTACACCGACATCCTCTCACAAAATGGCTACACCTGTGGCATCAGTGGCAAATGGCACTTGGGCAACAGCGCCTTGCCCCAACACGGGTTTTCGCACTGGTTTGTACACGAAAAAGGGGGCGGCCCATACAACAACGCCCCCATGATTCGCAACGGTGAATTGTTCAACGCACCCGGTTATGTCACCAACGTGATCACCGATGATGCCCTCGAATTTATTGACACACACGCCCAAGATGAAAATCCGTTTTATCTAAGTGTACACTACACCGCCCCACACAGTCCGTGGACAGGCCACCCACAAGACATTGTTGATTCTTACGATGATTGCCCATTCGAATCTTGCCCACAAGAACCGATGCATCCGTGGGCCGGTGGCCTCACCAAAAACAGCTTGGGCAATCGCGAAATGCTCAAAGGTTACTTTGCCGCTGTCACCGCAATGGACCTCGACATTGGGCGCATCTTAGACAAACTCGAAGCGCAAAACATTCGCAACAACACCCTCATCGTCTTCACCAGCGACAACGGTTTCTCCTGTGGCCACCACGGCTTTTGGGGCAAAGGCAATGGCACATACCCCATCAATATGTATGAAAACTCCGTGCGCATCCCTTTCATCATCAGCCATCCAGATCACATCTCCCAAGGTGTTGCCCAAAATGCCATGTGCAGTGCCTACGACTTTATGCCGACCCTCCTCGACTACGTTGGCCTCACCCTCCCCAACAATCCCAATCTCCCAGGCCAATCCTTCTTGCCCACCCTCCTTGGCCAAACAGATAAAAACCGAGAAAACATTATCATCTATGACGAATATGGCCCCACCCGCATGGTGCGCACCAACGATTGGAAATACATTCACCGCTACCCCGAAGGCCCCAACGAACTCTACGACTTAAAAAATGATCCCAACGAACGCATCAACCTCATTGGCGATCCAACAAACCAAAACCGCATTTCAGAAATGCGTGGTGTACTCGAAAATTGGTTCACCCAATACGTCCACACCGAAAAAGACGGCAAAAACTTCCCCGTCACAGGTGGCGGCCAACTGCGCCCAGTGGGGGGGCTATGGGAAGACGGTTCTGATGCATTTATAGGTCATTAAGAATAGCTGATCCTATATCAAATGAAAATTTGCATATCAAAGTTTAGACAGGGAACTTTTATGACCTTCAATTTGATTTGCATCACCCCCCCCTTACAATACAGACCATCATTTTAAATGCACTTTAAAAAAGGAAATTATGTCGGAAATAAAAACCACAGAAGAAACAGAACTCACAGAAGAACAACGTAAAAAAGGCCAACCCCGCCTTGTTGGATTAGCTGTTATGGGCTCGGTGAACAATGCCTTTATCACCTCCATCAGCGCACTCTTTTTACTCGCCCTCAATGCCAGCGCCTTCCAAGTGGGGCTTCTCGCCTCTGCCAGCCACCTCCAGCGTGCCACCCGACTTATTGGTTTACACCTCATTCCCAAAATAGGCAAAGCCCACCTCATGTTTTGGGGCCGAAGCATCTCCATCTTACCGACCATCGGGCTCATCGTCTTGGCCCTTTATCTGCAACCCAGCGCCCAAGCCGTTTGGTTGGCTCTCATCATGATCACCTTACGGGGGCTCTTGCAACAAACCGCCAACACCGCCTGGTGGCCGCTCATTCAAGACAACACAGCAAGCAACGCCATTGGTCACTTTATGGCACGCATGCGCATGGCTCAACGCGCCCTCGAAATTGTCTTACCCATCTGTGTAGGCTGGTATTTGGGCACCAAACCCCCTGCCGAACACTTCACCCCCCTCTTTGCACTTTCTTTGCTCGCCACACTTTTAGGGGCCTGGTGGATTCGCAAAGTATCTGAATGCCCACAACCCCATACCAATCAAAACCTCTTTCAACGTCTCTGGCAAGTCATCAAGCACCATCCCGTTCAGTGTTTGGGTATCTATATGGCCGTGTATATGGGTTTGCGTTCCATGGGCTTCACATTTTGGGTTGTGTTGCTCACTGAGCGTGGCATGTCCTATATGCATTTTGTTTGGCTCACATCCGTAGGCGCATTGGGTCAACTTATTTGCCTCCCTTTTTGGGGCAGAGTGGTTGACCGTCATGGCGGGCGATCTGCCATCACCATTGCCCTTTTGGGCATGATCCTACTTGGTTTTTTTTGGATCACATTGCCCACCAATTTATTTTGGCTCACCCTATGGGCCGGTGGCATATTCCTTTTGTGGGGCATCATTGATGGCGCACACCAAATGGGGCGCACGCACACCATGATGAAAGCAGTCTCTTCTGACTACCAAGCCGAAAGTTTTTCTGTTATCATGTATGGAGCCTCCATTGGAGGCATTGTGGGTGGTTTATCTGGTGGAGCCGTCTTTGAATATGTCCAAAAACTCACCCACACCACATATGACTCTGAACTGCTTTACTTAGCTGGCATCCAATTTTTATATTTCATTGTGTTTATACTCAGTCGTTCATTACCCGGTCACGCCGATCAAACCACCACACGAGAGTTGATACGAAAAACCGTCAAATCCGAATAGACGCCCAGCCACAGGCTACAACGAGCGTAGCGAGTAATAG
>JAYODI010000021.1:0-57530 GCA_038279365.1 Candidatus Latescibacterota bacterium
TATTATCGGCAACAAAACGATCTCCTCTTGGCACAAAAAGCCTATGAAAATGCGCTTAAACATGACCCCCATAATGCCCGATACCTCAATGGGTTGGGCATTTTTTATCATAAAAAAAATGACACAAAGCACGCTTTAGCGTATTTTAGACAGGCACTTGAACAGAACTCCAAACTGCCTGCTGTTCAGGCCAATATTGGGGATATCTTTTTTCAACACAGCCAATATGATTCTGCTCAATATTATTACGAACAGGCCATTAAAAATGGCTTAACAGATATTCAATTATACCATAACTTAGGCAACACCTATCAAGCCTTAGGAGATATGGAACAAGCCCAAAAATGGTTTGACCGATCTCGATAAATAAAAAGCAGGTGATCAACCTCTGCATATTTTCAACGGGGACACCTCCTGAAAAACAAAATCTACTTTATTTCTGATGCCCATTTGGGTTCACCCATTATGCGGCGGTCAGAAAAAGAAAAAGAAGATGCCCTGATCGACTTTTTCCGTGTCATTCAAACCGATGCAGAAGCACTTTACATTGTTGGCGATTTGTTTGATTTTTGGTTTGAATATCGATCTGCAATCTCATCGACCTCTGCACGTGTCATTTGTGAGCTTTATGTGCTCATTCAGGCAGGTGTGCGGGTTGTTTATATACCGGGCAATCACGACCTTTGGCCAGGGCATTATTTTTCTGAGCAATTGGGTGTTGAATTGCCTGGCGACCCTGTTTCGGTTATTCATCAGGGCAAACGCCTTCACATTACACACGGCGATGCTTTTCGTACGGATTGGAAATTTAAACTCAGCCGTTATGTGCTCAAACATCCACTTGCCATCGCACTCTTTCGACTTCTGCATCCCGATTTGGGCAATTGGCTGGCAAAAGCAACATCCCATTTTTCTGACAAACGCACCAAACGTGGCCATCGCCAAACCATTGAAGAGGCTCATGAGACGTATATGTTGGGCGCTGAAAGAATCATCCATACGGGCATTGATATTGTGGTTTGTGGCCATTATCACCATCTTAAAAAAGTCACTGTTCAAGAAGGCGAGCTTGTTATTTTGGGTGACTGGATGCGTTATGACAGTTATGCCGTATTGGAAAATGGTGATATTACATTGCATCAATGGCACACCGCGCCAAAAGTTTATCAAGATCCATTAGCAGATTTGCAATCGTAGCCGTTGGAGAACACGATGATTCTTAGCATTGACCAAGGCACCACGGGTACTACTGTGCTTATTTTGTCACCCGATGGCGCTATTTTAGGGCGTGGATACTCAGAGTTTCGCCAAATTTTTCCACAACCTGGTTGGGTATCTCACAACGCAGAAGAGATTTGGGAAACCACACTGAAAGTGATAGCCATTGCCATTGATGATGCCGATATTCGAGCACAAGATATCAAAGGCATTGGCATTACCAATCAGCGAGAAACCACCGTTTTGTGGGATCGTATCACTGGCAAACCCGTACATGACGCCATTGTGTGGCAATGCCGTCGCACCGCGGATTTATGTGACCAATATCGCGCCAAAGGTTTACAAGATACCATTCGCCAAAAAACGGGTTTGGTGATTGATGCTTATTTTTCAGCCACCAAAATCATATGGTTGCTCAACCATGTGGCCGATTTGCGAACACGTGCACAACGTGGCGAAATTTGTTTTGGTACTATTGACACGTTTTTGCTTTACAAGCTCACGGGTGGTGGCACTTTTGCGACCGATTACACCAATGCTTCTCGTACGATGATTTACAATATTCACGATCAAAAATGGGATGCTGAATTACTCGAACTTTTTGATATTCCCAAAGCTATTTTGCCCGAAGTGCGTACCTCGTCGGGTGATTTTGGCACAACGATCAACTTAAATGTTTTGCCTGCAGGTATTCCCATTGGTGGCATTGCCGGTGACCAACAAGCCGCACTTTTTGGGCAACGTGGTGTTCAGGTTGGTGATATCAAAAACACATATGGCACGGGGTGTTTTACGCTGTTCCAAACCGGTCTCCAAGCCGTTCCATCTCACCACGGTCTGTTAACCACACTGGCCTGCGATGCACGTGGTCAAGTTTCTTATGCTTTAGAAGGATCTGTGTTTAGTGCCGGTTCGGCAGTACAATGGCTGCGTGATGGTTTGGGCATTATTCAAACCGCTGCCGAAACCGAAGCCTTATCCACATCTATTTCTGACACGGGTGGGGTTTATTTGGTGCCTGCATTTACGGGTTTGGGGGCGCCTCATTGGGATGCACATGCACGTGGTACCATTGTGGGCATAACACGTGGTACGGCCCGTGCCCATCTTGCCCGTGCCGCCTTAGAATCTATTGCTTACCAATCTGCCGATTTGGTAACAGCCATGATCGCCGATGCCCAACAACCTGTTACCAGTTTACGCGTAGATGGCGGTGCGGTGGTCAATGATTTTCTCATGCAATTTCAAGCCGATATACTCAATGCACCCGTTATTCGCCCCAAATACATCGAAACAACGGCATTGGGTGCGGGCATGTTGGCCGGTTTGGCAACAGGTGTTTGGGCACATCCAGATGATTTGTGCAACATCAACCCACCCGAGCGCACATTTGAGCCTCATATGTCGCAAGACCAACGCGAATCTTTATTGGCCGGATGGCATCAGGCCATTTTAAAAACACGACAACCATCACACGAAGACTGTAAAATGTAAGAGAACCTTTCGACTCTTTTTTATACTCTTCTCATCTGTTTCTCAAAGGAGAACACTATGGCAAAAGCAAGTGCACGTCACATCCTCGTTTCATCGGAAGAAATCTGTCAAGAGCTCAAAGAAGAAATTGAATCTGGTGCAGATTTTGCCGCCGTTGCAAAAGAACATTCACAATGTCCTTCTGGCAGAGATGGTGGCAATTTGGGTGTTTTTGGCCCTGGTCAAATGGTGAAAGAATTTGACGAAGTTGTTTTTGGTGGTGAAGTGGGTGTTGTTCACGGCCCAGTGAAAACACAATTTGGGTATCACCTCATTGATATTACCACCCGCACAGAATAGTTTTTATCCCCTGCGCGGCACCGTTTACAAAAAGCGGTGTCGCGTTTTTTTATCCGTCATTCCAAACAACGCTTCTGTGGTGAATATTTTTATGTCTACCGAACCTTATTTGTTACCGCCACAAATGATCATACCGCCCACCGAATCTTATGCAGATCAACACCGCATGTTTCAGGGTATTCCAGGCATTGAACGCGCACCCAACGGTCGTTTCTGGGCCACGTGGTATGGTGGGGGAACTGGGGAAGATGGTCACAATTACATTTTACTTGCAACAAGCACCCAAGCAGAGGTTTGGCCTTCTGCTGCGATGATTCTTGATCATCCTGACGGAGGGCTTGTACGTGCCTATGACCCATGTTTGTGGCACGATCCTCAAGGCAAATTGTGGCTTTTTTGGGCGCAAGGATACGCAAAACACACAGATGAACGCAGTGGGGTATGGGCCATTGTGACTGAAAATTCAGATGCTGAAAACCCTATTTGGTCTACGCCCACACGTATTTGCGACGGCATTATGATGAACAAACCCATTGTTTTGCAATCTGGTGATTGGTTGTTGCCTGTGGCCAGATGGTTTCAAGAAGGCAGTGCAGGTGTTGTTTCAACATCTGACCAAGGCAAAACATGGTCTTTTTTGGGGCAAGCCAATGTGCCTCAAAAAGAAGATCGCAGTTGTGATGAACATATGATTGTTGAACGCAACGATGGCTCTCTTTGGATGCTTGTGCGTACCAAATACGGAATTGGAGAAAGTGTTTCAAATGACCAAGGCAAAACGTGGTCGCCGGTGGTAGCCTCTTCTATTCAACACACCGTTTCGCGTTTTTTTATTCGCCGTCTTCGTTCGGGGCATTTGCTCTTGGTAAAACACGGTGCCATTGATGAACAAACAAAACGTTCTCATCTGACAGCATTTCTGTCTCAAGACGACGGCAAGGCGTGGCGAGGAGGTTTGCTTCTTGATGAACGGCTCCATGTTTCTTACCCCGATGCCGTAGAAGCACCCGATGGTACAATCACACTTGTTTATGATTATGATCGCAAAGGCGACAAAAAAATTCTTCTCTCACAATTTGTTGAAGCTGATATTCTAAAAGGTGTCTGTGTTTCTGAGCAAGCCAAATTACAAATATTGGTTAACCAAGCATTTGGAAAAAATAGCAATGCCACATAAACCCCTATGATCACTCCATCAACATCCAAAGGAAATAAAACATCATGAAAGCAAACGCGGTTGTTTTCACCGCACCCAACACCGTTGTTTATCAAGAAGTCGATTGCCCAGATCCAGAACCCAATCAAGTGGTTGTGCGGGTTACGCATTCTTGGATTAGCAATGGTACTGAAGGTTCATTTTTGCGTGGTGAACGCATTGATGGCGATACCGCTTATCGAGAAGGCGATCCGTGGCCCTTTCCTATTGTTGCAGGATATCAAAAGATTGGTGTGGTTGAATGGGTGGGTGAGCAAATAGAAGATCTTGAAGTGGGTGAAACGGTTTTTGCAACAATGGGTGCGGTCAATGGTATGTTTAAACCACGTGGGGGGCAAATTTCACCTTCTATTGGTGGGCGTGAAGGCATTTGGAAATTGCCCACAGGCATAGATCCACTCGCTTTTTCGGGTATGGTTCTCACACAAGTCGGGTATAACTGTGGGGCACGCCCACGCATTGATGTGGGCGAAGGGGCGGTTGTGATTGGCGATGGGATGGTGGGACATTGGGCCGCGCAAACATTGGCTTGGCGGGGGGCACATGTGGTGCTTGTTGGTCGTCACGATGATCGACTTGCCAAATTTAAGACCAGCCCCACTTGTCACACTGTAAATGCCAAAAAAGAGAATTGGCAAGATGCTGTGCGCGATCTTTTGCCCAAAGGTGCACAAGTGGGCGTAGATACCGTTGGCTCTGTAGCAGTTATGACCGATTTGATGGCCATTATGAAACGCTTTGGTCATCTTGTGTCGGCGGGCTTTTATGGCACAGAAGACACTATGCCCTTGCAACCACCACGCTACAAAGAGCTCTCCATAGACCTTGTTTCGGGATGGTGGCCAGATCGTATGACAAACACGCTCGATCTGATTGCCGCAGGTCATTTAGATACCTTGTCACTCATCACACACCGTTTTCCTGTTGCACAAGCTGCCGATGCTTGGGCACTTATAGAATCCAAACGCGAACCTGTTTTGGGCGTCATTTTAGATTGGCCCACGTGATACGTTATTCAAATCATCTTTGATTGTGAGATTGTTATGAAAATTCTTCAATACGATGCACCAGGCAACCCTGTCCTGAAAGATGTGCCCACACCCGAGCCAGAAGCTCACCAGGTGCTTATTAAAGTATTGGGCATCACCACTTGCCCACATTGGGATATTCATATTATGGATGGCGTAGAAATGTTGCCTGGCTTGGCACTCACCTATCCTTATACGGCAGGTCAGCCTGGCCATGAAGCGATGGGCGAAGTGGTTAAGGTGGGTTCTCAGGTAACAGAATTTGAACCGGGTATGCGTGTTGCTGCTTGGCGCGACCAGGGCCAAAACCGCACAGGTGCTTATGCCCAATATGCTGTGTTTGATGCCGACAGCCTCTTGCAAACGCCCACGCTTGTGCCAGAGCGCATTGCATCACTTGAGCTGGCCATGTGTCTTCAAGTTTCTTTTGATCGCCTCATAAAGACAGATTGTGTAGAAAACAAACGCTTTGGTGTGAGTGGGCTTGGTCCTGCTGGCCTTATTGCTATCCAAATGGCGCGTGCCTATGGTGCGCGTGAGGTGGTTGCATTTGACCCGATGTCCGAACGCCGCGAAATGGCCGAGATGCTTGGTGCTGATCAAGTGTATGCACCTCAAGCGGATCTTTTTCCTGAAGGTCGTTTTACCGAGCAGGCTTTAGATACGGCTTTAGATTGTACGGGGCTCAAAGTGTCTATTGAATATCTCATGGCGCGCACACGTGAAACGGTTTCTATTTTTGGTGTTTTGCGCGAAGAAGTTTCATTTGGCCCCAAAAACTGGAATCGAAACTTCACGCTTATGGGCTATGGCATGCACAACAAAGATGCCGCCAAACGCGCGTTGCATCTCATTGTGACTGGCGCTGTCAACTTATCGCCACTTGTTACCCACAGTCTGCCACTTTCTCGCTATAGAGAAGGTGTTGATCTTTTGCGAAAAAAAGAAGCCATCAAAATTTGCTTTGATCCTTGGGCTTAATCTTGTTATAAGGAGCAACTCATGAGAATGTTAAGCGTCTTAATTTGTACACTCACACTGATCGCTTGTGGCAACCAAGATTCAGGTGTTCCCGATCAACCACCCGAAGCACCCACACAGCTTACCGATGCACAATACACCCAAGTCGGCAATGGTCTCAAATATTACGATCTCAAAGTCGGCACGGGTGCAGAAGCACAAACTGGCAAACAGGTCACAGTACATTACTCAGGCTGGCTTACGTCTGGTAAACTGTTTGACAGTTCTATTATCAAAAAACGTCCCTTTTCACTGCCGTTAGGAGGCGGGCAAGTCATCAAAGGTTGGGACGAGGGTATTGTGGGTATGCGTGTGGGGGGGCACAGACAATTGGCCATTCCGCCCGATCTTGCATATGGCCCCGGTGGTTATGCGGGTATCATTCCTCCCAATGCCACACTCATTTTTGAAATCTATCTTTTAGAAGTCAAATAATTTTAATAAAGGAATCTCATGAAAAAATATCTGTTCCTTTGTCTTTTTATTTTCACAAGCTGTGGCAAAACCATTGACAGTCCGATACAGGACATGCCCCAACAGATTTCATCCACCCAATATTCGACCACCACCCGTGGGGTTTTGGTACATGACATCAAAGTTGGCACGGGTAATGTCACACAACCTGGCCGTTTGCTAACGGTGCATTATGCGGGCTGGTTAGATTCGGGGCTCAAATTTGATAGCTCAGTAGATCGCAAAGAAACGTTTCAGTTTGTCATTGGTGTTGGGCAAGTCATTCCAGGATGGGATGAAGGTGTGAGTGGTATGCGCGTAGGTGGGCATAGGCAAATCATTATTCCGCCCGAATTGGCCTATGGTGCCAATGGCTCAGGAGGTGTTATTCCGCCCAATGCCACGCTTATTTTTGAAATTGAATTGATTAAGGTTCAATAGCCCAAGTGACTTATATCTACTAAAAAAAGAGCCACGATTTCAAAATCGTGGCTCTTTTTATTTTGGGTTAGGAATTATATTTCTCATTAACTCACTGTATTATGATACGCCAAGTTTGCTTTGGCAATTTCATCTTGGGCATCTATTTTCAAAATTTCACCATAGTATTTTTTGGCTGTTACCACGTCATTTTTTAATTCGGAAATGGTTGCCAAACAATGGCGTACTGCAATGTGGTTCACATGTGCCTCTAAAATATGTGTTAATAACAGTTCACAATCATCTATATAATCAGGATATTCAATGGGTGTTGCTTTTGATTGACCTGATTGTTGTGCCAAAACCACCAAGCTCATGAGCGGGTTGACACTTCCTGCCATACGGCTCAAAGTTCCCCGTTTGGCATTGAGTTTCATTTTTTCAGGAATTTCGGGCAGTCCCAAAATAATGGCTTCACCCAATGCTTCCACGGCTTCATCTGTTTTTCCCATTTCCATTAAAATTTGTCCACGGTTATAATGTACCGCAGGATTTTCAGGTACGAGTTGTATCAGTAGGTCGTAAATTTTTTGCTCTGTCTCACGATCATCATGCGTTGCCAATTGTTCTGCTTGGTCATACAGTTTGGCCAACTCCTCTTGTGCATGTGCAACCAAGCGTTCACCATCTTTCAAGTGATAATGGGGTACTGTAAGGATATGGTGTCCTTTTTTGTCCTGTGTAAACAGGGGTGTTTTTACAGTGTGAAGGATATTTTCTCGGTCCAGATCGGCAACAATTTTGGTTAAAAAAGCAGGAGAACGCGTTTGAAAAATCGGTTTCCAATGATTCAATTCATGTGAATCGGCAACTTCCCAGACATCCAATAATAAAAATAATTTTAAGATGGCTTTTAATTCTGCAATCGTTTCATAAAAAAAGGAAAATCGGTAGGCATCATTTTCATAAAAATGAACCAACCAGTGTCGGTATTCTTTTTGAATGACCCAGGCATCACCGATACAATTTCGCACCGTCAGCAAAGACCAAAGCGGCCATTCGGTATTTACGTGTGCCAGAGCTTGCTCTATTGTCACATCTGTCTCATCATCGTCTTGATATGCCCACTGTACATGATTCATCAGGTCGCTTAAAATCAATGCACGTTTTTCCATTTCGCGCATTGCAATATCCAAATAAGAAGCGCTATATTGTTCCTTATCAACGGTGAGTACACGCACCAATGCGACATCATCTAATGCCGCACATTCTTGGACGATAGCCTGATTCATAAAAAATGCTCCTAAAAATGCCATTTTGTCGCGCACGAATGGCTGATATTGGCCGAAATGTTTTGGCTTTCTTCCTACGCAATACCATGCCCAAAACGTAAAGGCCAAAGCCCAACAGCGTCTTCATATTCTTGATTCAGAACCTTACCGATGATAAGCCCGCAAGGACAACCGACGACGTGGGCGCTCTATGGTTTCTTGTTTGGGTGTGCTTATTAAATCATCACCAGATAAAACATGCATTGCCCTTTTGACCCGACTTACCACCCACCACACCACAATACCGATCACACCCATCACCATTCCAATACTGCGCCCGCTTGTGTTTTCAAGTGCGTGCATCAAACTGTCTATCCAATTTTCTATCATTTAAAAACCTTTCTGATATACCCTTTTCAGATCCCAAACAATATTCTATCACTTTGGCTATTTGTCAAAGCGTTCTTACTTATTTTGAACAACAAAATTCTCTCTTGATATACAAGTAAATACATTTTAAGTTATTTATTATTAAGTGAGTTGGGTTTTGTGGGGCCGTTGTATCCAAAGCAGTTTATTTCTGTTTTTATCATTCTAACAAGCAAATCACATACTTTTTATTTTTATGTCATACACGTATATTTGAAAAAGTCTGATCAAATACCGATCATATTTGGCAACAAACGATAGAAGAGGAATGGATATGCATACTTTTTTAAACAAGGGTTATCTGTTTGGGGTGTGTTTTTTGATAGGTGTGTTCGGTTGTTCCGATGATATCATAAACAGTGTGTCTCCCGAACCCAATCGTGATCCGGCAAGTATTGAGTTGGGTTTGCGTTTGGTACCATCAGAAATCACTTTGAATTTAACAGATTTGTCACAGTCTGAAATGGATCAAATTGCTTTGGGCAGTTATTTGGTGAATGGTGTTGCAGGATGTACGGGGTGTCACAATTCACCAACTGGTGAACACTTGGCAGGTGGCAATGAATTTCCTGTCGCTTTTTTACCACCCGATCTACAAGGCAACACAACACTCTTTGCACGCAATCTCACACCCGACCCAGACACGGGCCTTAAACTGACCGAAGCAGAGTTTATTGAGGCCATGAAAACAGGTAAAGATTTTCATGACAGCCAAAGTGGGCAAGACTCACGTATGGTTTTTATGCCTTCACAAGTGTATCGCTTTATGTTAGACAAAGACCTCAAGGCTATTTATGCCTATCTCAAACATATTCCTCCAGTGCGCAATGAGCTGCGGCTTTCTTATGTGCCACCTTTTCCCTTTCCGCCCGTTCCTGCGCCATCACTCTCTGATGAAAGCAACGATCCCAACGGCATCGAACGCGGATTGTCACTGATTCAGGTCTTTTCATCTGGCGCACCTGCCGAAGCATTTATCAACCAATTTAACACCACAGTCAACACCCTTTCTTCTGCCGAGCGTGCCAAAGTAGGGCGAGGCAGTTATTTGCTTAATACCTTGGCCGATTGTAGCAATTGTCATACAGATGGCATTCCTGATGGCAATTATGATGGGGGGCTTTTTCCTGGCACTTTTGATATCAATACGGCCACTTATTTGGCGGGTGGGGTTAACATGGGCCCCTTGTTGGGTTTGCCATTTAATGTTTTGTCACGCAACCTGACCCCTCATGCTCAAACGGGGTTAAACCTCACAGAAGAGCAATTCATTCAAGTGATGCGGTTTGGTGCAGATTTTCGCAGACCCACGGGATCATTGCGTACGCAACCTCATTTTCCGGCAGAGTTTCGCATGACAATGGAAGACTTTCAAGCATTGTATGCATTTTTAAAAGTTGTTCCTGCCACTCAAAACGATGTGGTTATTTCTCCGTAGTGTGTTTTCATCCACCTATGTCAACGTCTTTCATTTTTAGATATCGAACAAAGGCAACCGAATGATGAATAAAATACAAGGCTTACGTCTCATATTTGTTGTGGGTTTTATTGGGCTTTGTTTGGCTCCCACTTTTGCTCACGATGACGAAACTGAATTGCATCACTTTAACCCCAACAAACTCATTGGGCTTATTCCCAATCTCTATGGCGGAGATGGCATTGTTTTGGCAACCGCCTCTGCCGCCAGTCATACCGCGCATTTTTCAATCGAGTCTGCCGCCAGTATCAATCGCCTCAATCAACAAATTGCCGCCGAAATTGGTGGTTATCCTTTCAGCTCTTCTGTGGGGGGATTTTCTTTTGAATTTGATCCTGTTTTGGGAGACTTTGTGGGTACGACCAAAACATTGGGCCCCATTATTGCAGAACGTGCTGCAACCTTGGGGCGTCGCAAACTCAATCTCAACATGTCTTATACCTTTTTAGAATACAACAAATTTAGTGGCCAAAGTCTCGACAATTTTGGCGTTGTTGCCCGTCACGATGCCGATATTATTGGTTTGCCTGATATACGTGAACAATTTGAAGACGACGTTGTACAAATGAATATGGACATTGATATTCGGGTGCAAATTTTGGCATTGTCGGCAACATATGGCCTGACTGATAAATTGGATGTTGGATTTTTGGTGCCTTTGGCGCGGGTTGATGTGAATGTTGAAAGCAATGCGAGTGTTATCGAGGCCTCCGAAAACACACTCTTTCCCAATATTCATGCATTTGACAACACACTGGAATCTCCGCAAGACAAAGTGAGTGGCAGTGCAACGGGTATTGGAGATATTGTTTTGCGTGCCAAATATCACTTGCCACAAAATAATTGGTTTGATCTTGGTTTTGCCACGCTAATGCAGTTGTCAACGGGTGATAATGAAGAGTTTTTAGGCACTGGTGACAATACGATTCGTCCCTTTTTTATTTTTTCGCGTCATCTTTCCGAGCGATTGACTCCGCACTTCAATTTGGGTTATGAGTTTAATCTTACCCGAAGCAAGTTGAGTTCTGTTGAGTATGCGCTTGGGTTTGATTATGGCACCAACAAGTATACCTTGGCAGGTGAGTTTATTGGCAGCAACGAACTGGATGGCGATGGCATTGGCGATGACATTCTCAATACGGCTTGGGGTATCAAATGGAATCCCGCCAAGCAATATTTGGTGGCATTAAATACCCAATTTGCTTTAAATGATGCAGGTTTGCGTTCTACATTTGTTACCACACTCAGTTTTGAATATAATTTTTAAGTGATTTATCACATGATGATGCATACGTCACATCGATATTTGTTTCGGTTTTTATGCTTTGGCCTTTTTTTATTGGCCCAAAGTTTTGCCACATCTGTGCCCATTTTGGCACAGTCTGTTGTGGTTATAAAAAGCCGCGATCAAGAAACGTATGACCAAGTTTTAGAAAGTTTTGTAAAAAACTGTCGCACCATATCGGCGAACCAACTTGTTGAATATAATCTCAAAGGTGAAGAAAAAAGTTGGGGTGATGTTGCCAAAGAAATCAATGTGGTTCCCAATCTGATATTGGCAATGGGACCCTTGGCTGCACAAATGGCAAAGGAAGCCTCTCCGCACATCCCTGTCATTTTTTGTATGGTCTCCAATCCTTCTCGGTATGGCCTTGCAGGTGAAAACCTTGTTGGCATATCTATGGATATTCCAGGTGCCACCCAATTTGCGCTTTACAAAACGGTGATGCCCAATCTCAAAACGATAGGTGTTATTTACGATCCTGAAAAAAGCAATGCACTCATTGAAGATGCCAGTCAAGCCGCAGATAAACTGGGCTTAGAACTGATCAAAGTGCCCGTTTCTTCACACAAAACCGTACCCAAAGCATTGCGCAGTATGTTGGGCAAAATTGATGCGCTTTGGATGGTTCCTGATGATACTGTGTTGACCACTCAGTCGTTTCGTTTTTTCCTTGTGACTTCTTTTGAGAAAAAATTGCCTTTTCTGGCTATTTCCGACATTTTTGTTAAGGTGGGTGCATTGGCCACCATTGCGCCAGATCCCCATGAATTGGGGCAACAACTCTGTCAGTTGGTCACTCAAATTCAAAACGGGCAATTGGATCTCACCAAAACCAATATTCTTTCTCCCATTGAGAGCAATCTCGTGATCAATGTTAAAACGGCCGAAAAGATAGGTCTCACCATTGCCCCCGAAATTCTCCAATCTGCAAGCAAGCTCTATCAATAATCGCGGTGTATTCCCCCTTGATGATTCCTGAAAATTAGCCTAAATTGTATAAAATATATGAGTTGTCATTTAAGAGAGGGATGATGTTGATCCCTCTTTTCTGTCTTATCGTGGCAAAATATAAACACAGAGACTCCAAAATCATCATGCGCCATAAGTGTTAAAGGATTTTCTTTTGAACAAAAAACAAGGCGAAGTACCCGACCTCTTACAAATAGCGGGCGGCATTCAACCGGGTGCTTCACGGGAAGTGTCTCAAAAAACGGGTGTGCCCGAAGCACATGTTTATGGTGTGGGTAGCTTTTTTAATATGCTTGCTCGACCCGACAAAAAAGTGCGTGTTTGCACGGGTCTTTCTTGTCGTTTGGCAGGAGCCGATCAAATACTTCAAGCGATGGAAGATGCGGGTTTGCCTGTAGAGGGGTGTTCTTGTCTTGCGGCTTGTGATGTGCCACCTGCCGTTTTGCGAGATCGAGATACTTTACCCGCTGTTTCTGTGTCTGATGTTGAAAACACCAAAGGGGATTGGACACAACTCCAACCGCATCTGACCTCTAACCGTTTGGGTTGGCACGGTTTTGTTGGCCCAGAGATTGACAGCCCAGAAACTTTGAGCATCAATTTATTAGGCAAACCCGATTATTCGGCTCAGGCTTTTCAAAAGGTGCAAAATCAAAGCCCTGAAGACACCATCCAAATACTTGAAACATCAGGTCTACAAGGTCGTGGTGGTGCAGGTTTTCCGGCTTTTTTCAAATGGAATGCCGTACGTGCCCAAAAAGAACCCATTCGTTATGTTGTGCTCAATGGCGATGAAAGCGAGCCAGGTACTTTTAAAGATCGCGAAATTCTTATGCGTCGGCCCGATCTGATTATAGAAGGTTTGGCCATTGCTGCACATACTGTGGGTGCAAAAGAAGTGTATCTCTACTTGCGTGGTGAATTTGCTTTTCCTCGCCAGATGATGCAACAGGCACTCAATGCTTTTCAAAAAAACAATGCATTTTCTGACATCACCTTCCATTTTCACGAAGGTCAAGGGGCTTATATTTGTGGTGAAGAAAGCGCATTGCTGGAAGCCCTGGAAGGCAAACGGGGCATGCCACGCCTGCGCCCCCCGTATCCCACCGAAAAAGGATTGTGGGGCAAACCCACACTGATTCACAATGTGGAAACCATTGCGTGTGTGCCGTCTATCGTTCAACGTGGTGGTGATTGGTTTCGTGGGCTTGGTAAAACGGAGGCAGGATCAAAGGTGTATTGCATCAGTGGTCATGTTCAAAAACCGGGTGTTTATGAATTGCCACTGGGTATCACCTTAGATGAGCTTGTTGAGGCGGCCGGAGGGTATGTAGGCACGCTCAAAACCTTTAGCCCAGGTGGTGCCAGCTCTGGTTTTTTACCTGCGAAATATCGCAATGTGCCGCTCGATTTTAAAAGTATGAAAGAACTGGGTTCCATGCTCGGTTCTGCTGGTGTGGTGGTGCTCAATGACACCATTGATATGAAATGGGCAGCGAGTCAACAACTGCGTTTTTTTGAAGATGAAAGCTGTGGTCAATGTGCACCTTGTCGCATTGGTACCCGTTATCTCCATGAAGCGTTAGAAGCCCATATTCACAATACCGAAAACAGCAACAAACCCCATTTGCGCCATGCCAACGATGTGGCTTGGCAAATGCGCGAAGGTTCTATTTGCGGTCTTGGGCAAATCGCCTCTCTCCCCTTAACCAGTGCCCAAAAATTCTTCCCCGAGGAATTCCATGCCTAACATCATTCTCGATGGTCAAGAAATTGCCTTTACGCCTGGTGAAACGCTTTTGGATATTGCCACGCGTTATGACATCGACATCCCCACCTTGTGCCACGACCCACGCTTAAAACCGGCGGGTGCGTGTCGCAGTTGTTTGGTTCAAATAGAAGGCGAACGACAACTCCACCCATCGTGTGCATACAAGGCACAAGATGGGCAAGTTGTTGTTACGAAAAATGAACGCATTGATCGACATCGCCAAACCCTTTTGGCATTGTATATGACCGATCATCCACACGATCGTGAAGCTTCAGAATTGGGCGCACCCGATCAGTTGCTCGATATGGCCGAACATTATAACGCACCTTTGGATTGGGGGCAGATGCCCTCTTTGCGAAAAGGCCGTGAAGATCGCAACCCTTATGTTCACTTTAATCCCGACACGTGCATCGCGTGTGCGCGTTGTACGCGCTATTGTGAAGAGATTGAAAGTGTCTCTGCCATTACTTTGGCCTATCGTGGTGCAAACACGACCATTGCTACTGTTGATGACAAATCCCTTTTGGATACAACTTGTGAACTTTGTGGTGGATGCATTGATGTGTGCCCCACGGGTGCGATGACCGAAAAACTGCCTCTCACGCGCAATCAAAAACCCGAGCGTGAATTGACCAAAGTGCGCTCTACGTGCAACTTTTGTGGTGTGGGGTGTCAAGTTGATATCAATGTGGATCCCAAAGGGCAAGAAGGTCGTGGCCAAGTGGTCAAAGTGACCAGCCCACCCGTGGGTACTACTACCAATGATGGGAACTTGTGCGTGAAGGGTCGATTTGCGTATGACTTTATTCACCACAAAGACCGCATCACCCAGCCGCTTGTGCGTGGACGGGATGGCGAACTTCACCCAACCACGTGGGAAGATGCGCTTCAAAAGGCAGCTGACGGCTTGCGTGGCGTGGCTGAAAAGTATGGTTCAGAATCTGTTGGTTTTGTGAGTTCCTCTCGTTGTACGGTAGAAGAAAACTTTCTCGTTCAGAAAATGGCGCGCGCACTGTTTCGGGCAAATCAGGTCCATCAGTGCGCGGCCACGTGACACGCGCCCACCGTGGCCGGTCTGGTCACAACTTTTGGCGCAGGTGCAATGACAAACTCCATTGGCGAAATTCGCGATGCCGATTTTCTCTTTGTCATTGGCAGCAACACCAGCGAAGCCCATCCCATCATTGCCATGGAAATGAAACGCGCTGTTCACAAAGGTGCAACCCTTGTGGTTGCCGACCCGCGTTCTATATGGATGACATCTATTGCGAAGAAACATTTGCAACTCAACCCGGGTAGCGATGTGTGGTTGCTCAATGCAATGGCCCATGTGATTATTGCAGAAAACCTCGTTGATCAAAACTTTATTGATCAACAAACCGAAAACTTTGAAGCCGTTCGCAAAGTTGTGGCCAACTACACACCCGAAGAAGCCGAAAAAGTAACAGGCATCTCTGCTGAAGATATTCGCTGGACAGCCCGCACGTATGCCACAACAGAAAAAGCGGGGATCTATTACACCCTCGGCATTACCGAACATTCTCATGGTACGGACAACGTTTATGCCTTGGCCAATCTTGTACTGATGACGGGGCATTTGGGCAAACCCTCTTCGGGTATGAATCCGCTGCGTGGGCAAAACAATGTACAAGGTGCCAACGATGCGGGTGCCACGCCTATATTTTTACCGGGTTACCAACGCGTGGATGATCCTAAAGTGCTTGCCAAATACGAAAAATCTTGGGGTGTTCCTTTGTCGCCTGTACCAGGACTCAATCTCAATGAAATGATGAAATCGGCGGGTGACAAAATCAAAGGTTTTTTTGTGATGGGTGAAGACATTGTGCTTTCTGAACCCAATGTCTTAAAACTTGAAAAAGGTCTTAACAATGTTGACTTTATCGTGTTGCAAGACATCTTTCTTAACGAAACGGCACGTTTTGCCGATGTGGTTTTTCCTGCATCGACCTTTGCCGAAAAAGATGGTGTTTTTACCAATTCCGAACGGCGTGTACAACGTGTGCGCAAGGCTGTTGAACCACCCGGACAAGCCAAAGCTGATTGGGAAATTCTCTTACTCCTCGCCAACACGTTAGGAGCCAACTGGTCTTATAACAGCCCTGCAGATATCTATGCCGAAATGGTTAAAGACGCGCCCAACTTTGCAGGTATCAGCTATGAAAAACTCGAAGAAACCATGAATCGCCCAGGCAAATCTGGCATCCAATGGCCTTGTCCAACGCCCGATCACTTTGGTACCACTTATTTACACGAGACAGGCATCTTACGTGGCAAAGGGTTGTTTACGCCTGTAGAATATATGCCCCCCATGGAACTGCCAGACGAAGATTATGGTCTCTTTCTTTCCACGGGACGTACGCTTTATCACTACAACGCCGCCACTCAGACACGGCGTGAATCGGGTCTTGCTACCAAACAATCGGAAGCTTTTGTCGAAATTCACCCTCGCGATGCCCGCAAGCGCAATATCCATCATGGTGACATGGTCGAAGTGACTACCCGACGCGGTGATGTACATGTTCGTGCCATTGTCTCACGTCAAGTGCGCCCCGGTTGTATTTGGATGCCGCTCCACTTTGCCGAAGCACGCGCCAATGTACTGACCAATGATGCGGGTGACAAAGTTACGGGTACAGCAGAATACAAAGTGTGTGCCGCTGAGGTTCGTTTGCTTGAACAAATGCCCGAAGACAAAAATCTCTTTCCTGGCAATTACTATCACGAAACAGGGCCGGGTTTTCAACAATCGGCAGATTAACAAAAAAAGGGGTTCTAAAGCCTGCACTTTGGAACCCCTTTTTTATTTTTAAATACGCTTATTTTTTTGTTCTAAAATCAGAACCGCACGGGCTAATGTCTCCACTGTAAATTCAGGTAACACATAAGACATAGTGATAAAATATGGCTTTTAAAAGCTTTAAATATTTGAAGGATTCACAGCAACAATTCCGATTTGAGCATACCGTGTAAAATCAGAAATATTAAAAGTCAAAACATGCTTAACATCATGAGTTTTCATCACTGCAACAAGACGCGCATCATGAACTTGAACACCCGAAATGCCATGTTCAACCACCAACTGACGCCACGTCGAATACACCATTGAATTCTCTGGCATTAAAGAGAAAAGTCGTTCTATAAGTTTAAGCGACCGATCTGCATCTTTTGGCGTAAGTCCTAATCCATTTTGTTTGACCGGTCTTGTCACCACATTCCAAAATTCAGAAACATTTTGTGGTGCTATTTGTAACTGATGCCCGACACGCCGAAGCTCTCGCAATGCAGCTCGAACAATTTTATGACGCGCATCTCTACGGTCTACCAAATGAATGAGAACATTTGTATCCACTAAATAGATCATTTTTAAAGATGATCCGCATAAATGGTCGCACGATTGAATGTTTGGTCTGAATAAACTGGCGCATCCAAATCAATTGCCTCGGCACAAACGTTTGCCAACTCATCCGCTACAATCTCAAATTCCTCTCCAGATATAACATCTCCCTGCCGAAGTAATGCTTCCACGGCTGGCTCAAGTGCATTTAGCAATAATTCTCGTACACGTTCAGGGTCTTTTTTTACGATCCCCAGACGTAATGCTTCTTCACTCTCAGGCGATAATTGAAGGTTTAATGTTACGGTCATTTCAATCTCCTAATCATATGAGATAACAACACTTGCTAAAAAGTTACATAATATATCATAACAAGACAATTCAAAATATGGTTTATCTTACATGAATAATCAAATATCATTTGGGAATCTGCCATCTGCGCACTAACTTAGTGCGTATTTATAAATGAACAGCGACTTGAATGGGAGGGAATATGGAGCGGATAATCAGCCTATTTGGTCTCATCGTGATGATGGGCCTTGCGTGGCTTATGTGTGAACACAAAAAACAAATCAACTTTCGTATTATCTGGGGCGGTTTGTTGCTTCAATTTGTTTTGGCTTTGTTCATTCTCAAAACCGCAATCGGAGCCAGTATCTTTCAAGGCATTGGCAGTTTCTTCACATCCATCCTCGGTTTTGTCGATGCGGGCACCAGTCTCGTTTTTGGCGAACAATACGTCCATCACTTCTTCGCCTTTAAAGTCCTCCCCACCATCATCTTCTTCTCATCACTCATGTCCATCTTGTATTATTTGGGTCTTGTACAAAAAGTGGTTGAAGCTTTTGCCTATGTGATGCAACGCACCTTAGGCACATCGGGCTCCGAAACACTCTCGGCTGCGGCCAATATCTTTGTGGGCCAAACCGAAGCGCCACTAATGGTTCGCCCATATATTCAAAACATGACTCGATCAGAACTGATGGCGCTCATGGTGGGTGGGTTTGCTACCATTGCAGGAGGCGTGATGGCGGCTTATGTGGGCATGGGGATCAACGCAGGTCATCTCGTTTCGGCCTCCGTCATCTCCGCACCTGCTGCCCTGCTTATATCCAAACTTATGATTCCCGAAACGGAACATTCACTCACAATGGGCCATGTTGAAATTGCTGTAGACGAAAAACATGCCAACGTCGTTGATGCGGCCACATCGGGTGCTTTAGAAGGTTTAAAACTTACGCTTAATGTTGCCGCGATGCTCATCGCTTTTCTCGGCCTTGTCGCCCTTGTTGATGCCACATTAGGTGTTTTTGGCGGTTGGGTCGGTGGTCTTTTTGGTTATGCATGGAATTGGTCTTTGTCTATGATTTTCGGCTATATCTTTGCGCCATTCGCTTGGCTTTTGGGCATCCCTTATGCCGATTGTCTCTATGCCGGTGAATTGCTTGGGAAAAAAATGGTGCTCAATGAATTTATAGCCTATGCCCAAATGATGGAATGGCAACAGCCTGGCTCGGGCGTTGAGTTGAGTGAACGCAGTACTGTTATTCTAACTTATGCGCTCTGTGGTTTTGCAAACTTTGGCAGTGTGGGCATTCAAATTGGCGGTATTGGTGGCATTGCTCCAGACCGTCGTGCCGACCTCGCTCGCTTAGGCATTCGCGCCATGATTGGTGGTACCCTCGCCATGATGATGACGGCTTGTGTTGCGGGTATTTTGATCTAAACTAACGTTTTTGCATAAAAAAAGGCGAGTTTATGACTCGCCTTTTTTGTGTATCGCAAATTCACAATGCCTGATGTTGCATGGGGGGGGTGAACATACGAACTACCAACTCGGCATCGGCTTTTTCAACCCATCGCGTATCCAGAGAAATTGGCCATTGGGGTCGCCTGCATCACCAGAAATAATCTTAAGAATTAACTCTGCTGTTTTTTCTGGCGGGTCGCCCCCGTTTTCCTCAATCTTATTCACCCAGCCCAACATATTTCTACCATCTCCACTTCGTTGCTCAGCATCAGCCTTGATGCTTTTAAACATTTCCGTTTTGACCTCGCCTGGGTGTATCACATTTGCAGTTACACCGCTACCTTCCACTTCTTTGGCGAGTTGACGTGTGAAATGATTTAAGGCGACTTTTGAGAGGGAATAGACAGAGCCAATATGCGTAGGTGCGTGTAGCGCTGATGCAGAACTGACATTTATTATACACCCCCATCCTTTATCCTTCATCGCGCCAACAAAAGCGCGACAAGTTAGGTAACATCCAAAAAGATTGGTATCCAAAGTTTGCTTCCAAAGCTTGGGTGTTGATTCTTCAATAGAAACCAACTCACAATGTAATCCTGCTGCGTTCACCAATACATCTGGCGTACCTATTTGTGCCTCTACATCGGCTTTCAATTGGTTCACTGCTGTTTCATCTGCAACATCGCACGAAAAACACTGTGATATACCCTCCACTGATGCAATTTGTTGTGCAGTTTTTTGGAGGTTTTTTAATCGACGTCCGACCAAAGCTACCTTTATACCTCGCTGTGCCAATTCATGTGCAACGACTGCGCCCACACCACTGCCTGCACCTGTGACCACCGCAATCAATCCATCACGAATGGGTGTTAATGGTTCTTGTATTTTAAAACCATTTGTATCTGACATCGTAATACCCCTTAAAAGTCACATTTTTTCAAACAAAAGCCACAGAGACTTTGTCTCTGTGGCTTTTGGTATACCTGTAGAAGGTTGTTTTAGAAATATGATTCAATATTTTTTTCTATGCGCTCTAAAATGGGTGTGTCACCCATTTCAGCATCAAATGATTGGCCGGTGACACGTTCATATAAGTTGATGTATCGACTGGAAACTTGTGTGCGAATGTCGTCATCTAATTTGGGAATATTGGTATCTGAAATGCCTTTGTCGCGTAACCACAAACGCAAAAATTCTTTATCCAAACTTTCAGGTTCTTCCCCTTTTTTGTGGCGGTCTTCATAAGAGTCTAAGATCCAATATCGGGATGAGTCTGGTGTGTGAATTTCATCGGCAATGGTTAATGTACCATTTTCATCTATGCCCATCTCATATTTTGTATCGACCAAAATTAACCCACGCTGTGCGGCCAATTCCGTACCCCGTGCAAACAGTGCCAATGCTTTTTCTTCTATCTCGGCCCATCGGTCGGCATCGACCAACCCGCGTTCTACAATTTGGGCCGCAGAAATGGATTCGTCGTGACCTTCGGCCTTGGTTGTGGGTGTGATAATGGCTGTTTCAAGTTTTTGATTTTTGACCATGCCATTTGGCAAGTCAATGCCGCAAAAATTGCGTACCCCTTTGGCATAATTGGTCCAAATAGATGTATCGGTGCTGCCTGTTAAATATCGTCGTACCACTATTTCAACCAGCACCATATCCAACTCACGTGCCACAGTCACATTGGGATCGGGCAAGGCAATAATGGGATTGGGCATGATGTCTTCGGTTTGTTTAAACCAGTAGTGTGCAATGCGATTGAGCACTTGTCCTTTGAGTGGAATTGCACCCAAAATATGATCAAATGCACTTTGTCGGTCGGTTGTTATTAAAATGCGTTTGTCATCTAACAAATACATATCACGCACTTTGCCTTTTTTATAAGAACTTGCCCATCGATCAAATTTGGCATCCAACAAACAATTGTTTAACTGTGACCGAATCTGTGCTTCCGTAACCATTATTTTTCCTTTTTTAAAGTGTGTCGTTTCCAATTACTTTTTTGGTTTTAAGGCATATTCTAAAGATCCACTGGGGTCATTAAATCGCAAATATAACCCCCATCCACCTCCACTTTGTCCAATCTTGCACAGCACTTCGTTCCAACCTGCATTTAACTCACACGATACAACATCCGAATCGGCAAATGCACCTCGACTCACATTGTTGCGATGCACTTCTTTGCCATTAATCCATACGGCCACTTGATCATCGCTACCCACCAGCAAATCGGCCCGACGCGCATTCTTAGAAAAGGCATAGGTCAATGCATATGCAACTGCATAACGTGGAGCAGATGGAAAAGCCATGCCAATGCGCAACAAACCATCTTCACGGGTTTCTACGGGTTTCCAAGTAATGGGCTGGTCATTTAGGCCAGTGAAGGAACCTGTTAGATTGCGGTTTGTTTCAGGGGGCAAGGGGGCATTGATGTCATCTGGGTTGGCTTTTGCAAATGGCCCAACCAAATGGAATGCAGCTGGAAATGGAGAAGCTGGTTTTAAGTGATAACTGTCGATGCTTACATGATAACCCGCTGATGTGTCTGATTTACCGACCACATAAAGTGCAATTTCATGATATCCTTTGGTCATGGACGGCACCCCCAGTGTCATCCATGAACCGACAATGGTTTCTGCGGCATACAAATCTTGGAAAGGCCCTGCGGGTTGACCATCGACATATAACTGCACACGACCATATTCTGGCCCGCGTGTCATGAGGGCACTAAACGTATAACGGTCCGAACGCGAAACATCCAGTGGCCAGGTTAAACGTGCATCGACATCTTCGGCAAGCAATGTAACCTGGTGCCCACCTATTGGTACACCGATATCTCGATAAGATTGAATTTCCATCTCTGCAAGATCGGTGTACATATCGGTTTTGTGTTTAAAAATGGATTGAATATCACGGGGGGGCAAATCAAGTTCTTTTTCATACCACCAAGCGGGCAGTTTAAAAATATCTCGTTGTTCATTGGTTAAAATAAGCTCATCGCCTTCAAACCCTGTGGCTTCTACGCCCATATCATGAGTTAAGGACCATGGCTCTGTTTGAATCAATTCGGCGGGTGATGTTTTTTGATTGGCATGATAAACCCACAACCCGTTATAAGTACAGGCTGCTAATCGTCTCCCATCGCTTGACAAAGATGCACCCGTAATGCGATATGCACCGCCTTTTAAAACACCCACACGATCTAAGATATGGGTCTGAGAGGTATCTACATCTAATTTTGTAAACCGATACAAGACGGCTTTTTCCATTTCTTTGGAAATGATATGGGGCATTCCTTCATAAATAAACATCCCTTCAGCATCCACATTTTCTGTTGGATATTTATAAGGGTAAACGGCTGTTGCTGTTGCAATGGTGTCCCGATATGGGTTGGGCTCTGGCACCACATAAACGCGCAAATCGGTACGTGCACGGCTGTTGTTGCCAATTTCTCCTACCCAAAGTTGTCCTTTGTCATCTATGGCAAGGGCTTCCCAATCGCGATTTTGGGTTCCATTGACCACAAACTCACGAATCAACGACCCATCTAAGCGTGTGGCATAAAGCACATTGGGGTTGCCCGAGTCATTGAGTGTCCAATAGACATTGCCATATTGGCGACTTGTCACAAAACCTGAGCTTTCACGAATGGGCTCATGGGTATATTGGCCAATGGGATACCAAGGTGATATGTCCGTTTGAGCCCATATGGATGACGCACACAACAACATAACAATCAGGTGCCAAACAAACATAGATCCTCCCCATGTAAAACAATGGCGTTTGTTTAAAACAATAGACAGGTGATGGCGATAAATGGTTTCAAACAATGGGATATATTTAAAAACTAAGCCCTTGGATCGACCTCATAAACGCGCACTTCACAAATACGCGCATGATCCAAGCCATTGCTCGCAGTTACCTTTATGCGCAGTGCGGTTACCGAAGGTGCATCATTTATGACATGTTCCACGCGCCTGAGATAATTGCCTGTTCGTTCATCCAATGCCTGCCAAGAACCATTTATTTCGCCTTCAATAATATAGTCACGCACGGTTTCTTCTTGGGGTTGCCCCCATTGCATGCGATTGACAAATGCATCGGAATGGCTCAGTGTGAGTGGGCGATGCATGCCCGTATCAAAAATCAAATGTACACGCTTGGGTGTTATGGGTGTATCCCATCGCAATTCCAATGTTGCGGGTAAGGCTTGGCTCATCCACCGATGGGTTCCTTTTTTGATGCGATCAGGTGGCCCACCCAACTCCCCATCAACAGCGCGTGTTTGTCCACTTAACACGTGAGTGGCCTCACCGCCTTTACGTTCACTCGAGGCCGTTACGGTTGCTTTTTGTGCCACATCCAATTCATCATCATTATAGACACCGATCAAATAGGCATCATCGCGCAACAACATTTGCTGGATTGCTTTCATGGCGTTGGAAGAGCCCGATAATGCATGGGGTGATATATTGTGCTTTATTGCATAAGCGGCAGCTGTGCCAGCACCTTGCCCCACCACTGCACAAGTGGCCATGACGCGTGTGGATGAAAATCCAATATGTGTGGCCGATAAATTGCGCCCAGCAAACATTAAGTTGGGTATGTCACGCGACACACAACAGCTCAAGGGAATGTCATAAATGTATGGTACTTGTGGTTGGTTACAAGGAGGTTCATCTTTGGCATCGACCCCATCGGGCGGATGTGTATCTAAAGACCAGCCGCCAAAAGCAATGGCATCGTCAAATGGGCGGCCTTCCCAAATATCGTTTTCGCTTAAAATATGTTGTCCTATAAACCGACGGCTCTCGCGTTTGCCGGGTAAAAAGCTAAACCACGTGAGGGCCCAGTTTTCGGCACCGTGATCGCCATCGTTTTTAATGTGATTCCAAACGCCCAACATGATGGCCAACAACTCGTCGCGAATGATTTCGTTGTCTTTAATGGTATCTAAGTTCCCCCCCCACTCTACCCACCAATATCCATACTCCAAACCTCTATCCACACCCGGTGAAGCATGAGGGCGGAGTTTCAAATCATCTTCCGTAAATTTGCGTACCCAAGGGGGGGCAACAAAAGGCATGGGTTTGTCATATTTTCGTGCTTGGAACAACAAGGTTGATCCCAAGCTTTTTTTGTCTGCCACATCTTGGGCGCGTGATTCCTCAAATTCATCTTTTGCCTCACGCCCACGCCGAAAGGGTGCACCCGCTTCTGCACCCAAACGACCATCGCCCGTACAATCAATAAATATGCTGGCCGTAATGACAAATTGATCTTCTGTGGATTGGCGCAAAGCGATGGCCTTTGTAATTTGCGCCCCGTCTTTTTCGACGCCTACCACTTCGGTATTTAACATCAGTGTCAGATTTTTTTCAGCGCGGCACATTTCATAAAATGTCAAATCCAACATTGAGGCTGAGCGTTGTGGGTTACGCACCGCTGCATCCAAACGAATTTCCTCTATAATGCCGCCCTCGCGTGTTTCGGTTGCCAATGGCCTGTTATGCCCACGACTGCCACTGGCATCGGCACCCACTATATGCATGCGTACTTCACTGGATGCGTTGCCCCCCAACACATGCCTGTTTTGACACAAAATTACTTTGGCGCCATTGCGAGCTGCGGCCAAGGCACACGGCACACCTGCTGGCCCGCCCCCCGCCACCAAAACATCACACGTCAATTCATGTGTTTCAAGCAAGTTAGACATGATTTCTCCTTAAAAATAACCACAAGTCACAAGTCATAGATCCCGTTTCATAATTATAAAGTTTTACAAACCGCGCTTAAAACTTCTGCAACCACCGCACGTTCTTCTGGTGTACCAACGGTTATACGTATCAAACGGTCCAAATCGGGAACACGGGGTTTGCGTACAAAAACCCCATTTGATATTAACCTATCCAAAATGGCTTCTGCTCGGTTGGCTGTGTCACAATCAAATGCCACAAAATTGGTTGCCGAGGGTAAGGTGGGCAACCCAAGCGTTTGCCCCAAGGCATCATATTCTGCACGTCCTTCGGCCACTTGTTGCACCACCGACTGAATAAAGGTGTGATCACTTAAAGATGCAAGTGCACCTATTTGTGCGATTCGGTTCACATTAAAATGTAATCGGAGCTTGTCAAATGCGGTTATCACCTCTGGATGTGCAATTGCATAACCAATACGCGCTCCAGCCATTCCGTGTGCTTTTGAAAATGTGCGCATTCTAATAACGCGTGGATCGTGGGGCACCATGGGCAAAATAGAATCGTCTGGTGCAAACTCAAAATAGGCCTCATCCAAAATGCACATACATGTTTCAGGTAATGCATCTAAAAATGCCTGTATTTCTACGGCAGTATACCACGTTCCTGTTGGGTTGTCTGGGTTTGCCAAATACACCAAATGTGATCCTGTTTCAATGACCATCGCGGCCAAAGTTGCCAAGTCGTTGCGATGTTCAAAATAACGTACGGTATGGCTTATGGCACCAAAACCTGTGACATGATAATGATAGGTTGGATAAGACCCCAAAGAGGCAACGGTCACTTGCCCTGGCTCTAAAAATGCCCGCACCACCAAACCCAACAAATCATCAATGCCCGCACCCACACTGATATGATTGATCGGTACATTATACAGTTGCGCCAATGCCTTACGTAAGTCATAATTCTCTGGGTCATTGTACCACCCCACGCTGTCTACGGCACTTATCATGGCTTGCCATGCTTTGGGTGAAAGACCAAAAGCGCTTTCATTGGCGCCTACACGGGCTTTAAAAATTTTGCCATTTTTGCGCTCAAGTGTTTCGGGTCCAACAAATGGAATGCTTGCAGGCAAACTTTGAACATGTGATGTAAATGGAAATGGATTCATAAAGGTTGTCTTTATTGGTTTGTTATTGTTTTAAGGAAGGCAAACGGCAAATGTGAACCGGCAAAAGAATCCTTTTATCCATCAACGTAACAAATAGCCCACGTCTGTCATTTGCCATTTCACGTCTCACAGTTTTTAAAGGAGTTCTTCATGTCTGCCACGTCAGATACACGCCCCAACATTGTATTTATTTGCTCAGACCAACACGCTTTTCGCTACACGGGTTATGCTGGCCATCCGATTGTCAAAACGCCTCATATGGACAAAATTGCCCAAAAAGGCGTTATTTTCTCCAATACCTACTGCGGCAGCCCCGTTTGCACGCCTGGGCGTGCCTGTCTTATGACGGGTATGTATCCATCGGATGTGGGTTCTTACTGCAACTCTACGGTGTGGGATGGCAGCTACCCCACGTGGGGCACCCGCTTAAATAAGGCAGGATACGATTGTCGGGCAACAGGAAAATTTGACCTCCACGATGATTATGAACGGGGTTTCAAAGAAATTAATGTTTCCAATGGTCACTGTAGCAAACCCGATATCACCTCTCTTTTTCGCTCACCTCCGTGTTATCGTATCAGTGAACGCGATCATGTGGATGGCTCGTTTCGAGAAAAACCACATGGTGATGCTGCAAAAACACAAACAGCATTGGATTTTATACACAACGAAGCCCATAGGCTCAATACGCCGTGGCTGTTTTATTTGGGGCTCAGTCAACCCCACCCGCAATTTATTGCTCAAAAAAAATACTGGGACATGTATCCCGAAGCAGATATGGACTTGCCCGATGTGCGTCAAGACGATCTTGAAAACCAGCATCTTGTTTATCAAGGGCTGCGCCACTTTAAGCGCATTGCCACCCCTATTCCTGAAGACCGTATACGACGCGCCCGAGCCGGTTATTATGGCATGATCACAGAGTTGGATGCCTACATTGGTCAGGTGTGGGACGCACTTGAAAAAACGGGTCAACTCAAAAATACCATTTTTATTTATACGTCAGATCACGGCGAATCACTGGGAGAACACGGCCTTTGGTATAAAAACAATCTATATGAAAATGCCGCTCATGTGCCTCTTATGATTGCTGGGCCTGGTTTACCCAAAGGGATCACCATTGATACACCTGTGGCTCATGTTGATTTGGTTGCAACACTTCTCGATCTGGCCAATACTGAAATTGCTCCGGAACTACGCGGTCATTCACTTTTGCCTTTTATGCATGGAACAAAAAACAACCACCCTAACTGGACGTATACCGAATCACATTCTGAAGGCAACTGCACAGGTTCATTTCTGATTCGCAAAGGCGATTGGAAATATATGCACTTTACGTGGTACGATGACCTGCTCTTTAATGTGGCTGAAGACCCTGGTGAGTTTGACAACCGCATTGACGATCCTGACGCCCAAGAGGCACGAACAGAACTGAGCGATATTCTCAATAATCTTGTTGATACGGAACAAATTACCCGTGATGCTTTTGCGGCCCAGAAGCGCCAACTTGACAAGTTGGCGTCTGGTAAAACGGAACAGGAACTTGCCGACTATCTTGGAGGCCGTCTTGGTCGGGGGCTTGGTCGGGTGTTGGCATCGCAATATTATGCCAATAGATAGGGTTTTTAAAATTGCCTATTGCTAAAAAAATCAGTTTATCGTAATCTTGGATGTTGTCATTTTGATACAAGTTCAAACAATGTTTTAAGGGAAAACCCTATGGCCCACCAGGTGGGTTATTTATCGTCTGATATTCTTCAAATTTATCATGAAGTTGATACACAAACAGCCAAAATAGCCAAAAGCACAGGGCTTCATTGTCCACCCCAATGTGGTCAGTGTTGTCACAGCCCCAAAATTGAAATAAGTGTGTTGGAAGCATTGCCATTGGCTTTGGATATTTATTTGTCTCATGACGAAGATAGGGTCATGGACAAAATTGAGGCCCAAGGCCCTGATGCCATTTGTGTTATTTTTGACCCCGATCCAGAAAACTCAGACAAAGGACGCTGTTCGCGCTATGCGATGCGGCCTCTTATTTGTCGTCTTTTTGGTTATTCAGCCCGAAAAAACAAATACGAAGAATTAGAATTTGCGGGTTGCCAGGTGCATAAAGCCCAAGAAAATGCGGCCTATCAACGTGCGGTGTTTGCTTTAAAAAGTGGTTTTCCTGTTCCTGTAGGGCAAGAATTTTGTTTGCAAGTGGCTTCTTTAAACCCGCAGTTGGGCCATCGTATTTTACCCATTAATCAAGCGATTGCCGAAGCACTTGAATTTCTTTATTGGAAACATCCTCGGCAAATTCCCAAAAACAAACAACGCGCGAGTTGATCTACAACGTTTGATGTGTTGTTGAATCTGTGATCATTGTCGTAAATAGTTACCCGATAAGATGTCGTATCGTCATTCTGCAATTTCCATAATTTGAATATTATCCCACCACAAATCTGTATGGAACGTGCGCAATCCAAATAGACCTTTGCGCCAAGGTTCAGGATCTTCTTGCTTCAAATACACCTTGCCATCTACGGCAAAAGTCAACTGCCCGCCTTTGCGTGTAATGGTCACATGATATGTAACACCCTGCCGACAATGATAATCATATGTTTCTGTTAACAATTCAAATCCTGGACACCGCCGCATTCGAATCCGCGCCCGTTCATCTCCTTCTGTTTGACGCCCTGCATTTAAAAATGTAAAGATATACCCGTTCAAATGGTGGTAATGCTTGTATCCGCCATCTGTGCGTGTTTCACGCGTTTCATAAAGTGATTTGCCTGTTGGGTCAGCATAAAACAAAAAGAAATTGATGTTATTGGCCTCAAGTGTTGAACTAATAACATGTGCATCAAAGTCAACTTGCACATCTCCTGCTATTGCGGTTTTATTCCAAACTGTACATACATATCCATTGCCATTTTTTTCGGGTGGATCGGCTTTAATATACAACCGCCCATCTTCTACCCACACTTTTTCGCCCCCTTCTATCCACCAATCATTTGGTAATTCGTTCGACTCAAAATCTGCATGAAAAAGCACATTTTTTGACATGTTTAATTCTCCATATACGGGCATATAAAATAGAATCCCTGCCGCGATTCCCCAAAAATATTGACGTATCATTACACGCTCCCGATTAAACACTTGTCCGAACAATCTGGCATTTGTATTCTATTCACAATACACAGAATCCAAATTGAATACAAGAGAAGAAAGATGTCTGTGCTTGGATTCACCTTTTATCTACCGAAAGGATTTTTCATGCCAATTATCAAATGGGGTATCATCGGTTGTGGGGATGTTTGTGAAGTAAAAAGTGGCCCAGGTTTTTACAAGTCAACAAACTCTGCGCTTGTGAGCGTGATGAGACGAGATGGTGATAAAGCGGCAGACTTTGCCAAACGCCACAATGTGGCCCATCATACCAACAATGCCGATGAGGTGATTCATCACCCCAATGTGGATGCTGTTTATATTGCCACACCCCCTTCTTCACATTGTGACTATGCACTCAAGGTCGCCGAAGCTGGCAAACCCTGTTATGTGGAAAAACCTATGGCGATGAATCATTGTGAATGTGTGCAAATGGTTGATGCATTTAAAGCCAAAAATGTGCCTCTTTATGTGGCTTATTATCGCCGTGGATTGCCTCGCTTTCTCAAGGTGCGTGAACTGCTTCGAGAAGGTGCCATTGGTCAACCCACGTCGGTGCATATTGTACACTATGGCAAACTCGCCACAGGTGACAAAGCCAAAGGTTGGCGTTATGACCCCACCATTGCAGGTGCGGGCACGTTTCTTGATTTGGCTTCTCATGGTTTGGATATTCTCGATTTTCTTATTAGCCCTATTAAACGCGCCAGTGGTTTTGCCATCAACACTGGTAAGGCCTACAATGCTGAAGATGTTACGGCAGGATCTTTTGAATTTGAGTCGGGCGTTGTGGGGACGGGGGTGTGGAATTTTAATGCCAGCTATGGTGCCGATTATATTGTGATTACAGGTTCCCAAGGGGAACTTAAAACGCCGGTCTTTGCCGATACAGATATTTTTTTAAAGCGCAATGGCAAAGAGGAAACATTCTCGGCACCCAACCCTCCTCATGTGCATCAACCGCTTATTCAAAGCATTGTAAATGAACTCAATGGGGAAGGACAGTGTGAATCGACGGGTGAAAGTGGTGCGCGCACATCGTGGGCGATGGATCAGTGTCTTTTAACGTATTATGGCGAAAGATAAAAACGGCTTATGTATCAAAAGCACATTCGCCCACATTTGCCACTGATGGGTATCATACTTTTTGAAAAAGGCCGTGAGATTCAAGATTTGCACACCATAGAAGATCCTGGAGGCAGGGGTGTCTTGCTTAAATTGATTCAAACCTCTGCACCGACACCCAAACAAGGAAATATGCCATGATTATTGAATGGAACGCTCACATGTTTAGTTCTGACACGGCGCGATATCCCTTTCACCCCAATGCTGTTTATACACCCAATGCAGTAAATTGGGAGGCTGATCCACTTGCTACTTATTTGAAACGCTTAAAAGATGAAAACATAGACCGTGCCGTTTTGGTTCACCCCGAACCCTATGGTGATGACCATCGCTTGGTTCTTGACTGCCTAAAACGCGAATCCCGTTTGTTTAAAGGCACCAGTTTGTTTTATCCCAAAGATCCTCAAGCACCACAAAAACTTGCCGATCTTGTGGCACAAGAACCTCAAATTATTTCAACTCGGTTTCATGCACACAGAGGCAAAGAGCAATACCTAAACAGTTTTGCAGATCGCAACGTGCGCAACTTATGGGAAAAGGCTGTTGAGCTGAATCTAATTGTAGAATTGCATATTGGCCCAGATTATGGTGCTCAAGTACGCGATGTGCTCAAAGATATGCCCGAATCGGTTGTGCTTATTGACCACTTGGCCGAGCCCCATAAGGGCGATGCCGTAGAATTTGCCAACATTCTTGACCTTGCCCAATTTGACCACGTGTATATGAAACTCTCTGGACTCAACCACTTTGCCAAAGATTTGCCCCACTATGAAAGTGCCAAACCTTTTACCAAAGTTGTTGCTGACGCATTTGGCCCCGATCGCCTTGTATGGGGCAGTGGCACGCCCCACATTGTTGACGTTCACCTTGCTCATTGGTGTGAAAAGGATCGCGCCAAAGTAAAAGGTGAAAACTTAAAAAAACTGCTTTGGCCAGAAGATTAAAAGGACTCCTTGATGCTTACCGAAAAAGATTATTTACAAAAGCGCGACGAACTGATCACTTTGGGATATGCTGTTGTTCCCAATATTTTATCACAACCCTTTTTAGATGAGTTGCGTATTTGGTCTCAACAAGTATTTGATAAAGTACCTGTGGACCCAAAATATCGCTATCAGGGCAGTGACATTCATGTGTCTACACAAAGACGCTGGGATAAATTGGAAAATCCGGAACGCACCATTCAGCGCTTTCCTGACCCGATCATAGATCGCTTGGTTGATTGGGAGCCTGCATGGGAGGCATGTCGCAACATTGGATTAGAACATGAAACCCCCAGTGACACCATGATCATGCTCTCCAAACCCGCGTTTGGCCCACCGCTTTATTGGCACCAAGATTTTATGAACTGGAACCATCCTGAAGCCGCATCACCGTGGCCCACCAAAGTGTTTTTGTCTTATTATTTGACAGATACCAACCGTGAAAACGGGTGTTTGCGCGCCATCCCTGGTAGCCATCGCAAACGCTTGCCGCTTCATGACATCTTGCCTCCTGCTCATGGCCCAGACATTCAGGCCATTGAAGATCTCAACCATCCTGTTTTTCAAGATCATCCAGATGCTGTTGATTTGCCCGTAAATGCGGGTGATTTGGTTTTTGCCGATGCACGTTTGTTGCATGCGGCTTGGCCAAACCGCACAGACCAACGGCGTACGCTTCTTTTGCAATGGCATTCCGTTTTTCCGTTTCCCAACCCACCCAGTTGGTGGACGGGTGACATACCCGACGTGATTCGCAATGCAGACCTTCGTGCCACCTATGAACCCACACGCAACCCAGGCATTTACCTCGTATGAGTGATTTTAAAACCCAAGTTAAAGTGGGGCAGCGCACGTATTCCATTTTTGAAATTGCATTTGCTTGTCTCATTTTATTTTATGCACTTCTCATTCTTTATACTTTTCGTGATTATGGTATCACCTCAGATGAAACCCATCATGTCAAATATGGTGAACAAATTGTTCGGTGGTATGTGAGCGGGTTTAAAGACGAAGCCCTTTTCCAAACCAAAAATACGTGGCTCTATGGTGGCTTTTTTGACATTACGGCGTATCTCACAAGCCAAGTTTTGCCATTGGATCGCTATGATGCCAATCACTTGTGTAATGCCTTTTTCGGCCTTTTAGGAATAGTTGCTGCTTATCGTATTGGTGCGCTATTGGGAGGGCCATTTACTGGGTTCTTGGCTGCACTGGCATTGTTTTTGACCCCGCGTTATTACGGTCACGCATTTAACAATCCCAAAGATATTCCGTTTGCTGTCTGTTATCTTTGGAGTGTCTTTTATGTTATTCAGTGTTATCAAACCTTTCCCAAACTTGCTCGCAGTACTCTCATTGGCACAGGTTTATCTATTGGTTTTGCTTTGGGCATTCGCATTGGTGGTCTTTTGCTCATCGCTTATTTGGGCCTTGTGATCATCTTTCACTTGTTTCAACACCGTCACACTTTTATTCCCACACTCAAAAAAATCTTACCCAGGCTTGGGATCCTTTTTTTTATTGCCTACATCACCATGCTTCTTTGCTGGCCCTATGCTTTTCAAAATCCGATCTCTGGCCCCATCATCGCGCTTCAAAAATTTTCGCAGTTCACAGAGTTTCATACCAGCTTTTTTGGCGGGCAATATGTGCTGAATACGGCATTGCCGCGCACTTATGCGCCCACTTGGTTTTTGCTCACATTGCCTGAATTTGCGCTTGTTGGTATTCTTGTCGGATTATATGTCAGTGTTACTCAAAGACGAATAGAACATCTGCTTCTTTTTTTAACGGGTCTGTTTCCTGTTTTATATGCGGTGGTTATGAACACGCCCTTATACGATGGGTTGAGACATTTGTTGTTTGCCATTCCTCCGCTCGTTGTTTTTGCAATGGTTGGCATAAGTGGCATCATTCAAAACCCCAAAATGCAGCGCATTGGCATTGCCATTGTTGCACTGCTTTTTGTGAGCACGGGCATTGAGATGGTGCGTTTGCACCCCAACCAATATGTCTATTTCAACACCGCTATAGCTGGTGGTGTTAAACAAGCCTCTGGGCGTTATGAAACCGACTATTGGGAAAACACTTTGAAACAAGGTATTCGGTGGATAGAAAAAAACATGTCTCCTCCCCCTCATCAGCGGATTCATATAGGTGGGTCCAGCGAGAACATTGCATATATGATTGATCCGACAAAATTGAACCTCATTACATATGCCGAAAAAGCAGATGTTTATTTGGGTACTACGCGGTATGATCGACACCGCAAAGTACCAGGTGAGATTTTGCACATCATTACCTCATCCAATACCCCTCTGCTTTATCTTATTCGCCCAGATACATCTTATCGACACGACCCATTTTTTGCAGAATCGCCCTTTTACCATTTTCGATTGGGCGAAATCCACGAAGCCGAAAAACGTCCTGCAGAAGCATTGCTTGCTTATCAAGAATCTTTATCTAAGACCTTGCAACAGGGCAACTCCGAACCTTATTTTTTGATGCGCATTTATATCCGGATCGGCAATCAGTATGAAACGCTAAATCAATTTCATGAAGCCCTCACCACATATTTGAAAGCGTTGGAATATGACTCTAAAAATGGCGCGTTGCATAATAATATTGGTATTGTTTTTGCCCGTTTGAATGACCACAAAGAAGCCATACGGTGGCTTCAAAAAGCGGTTGAGATAGATCCCGAATATTTTACTGCGTGGGTTAATTTGGGAGGAATATCTGCTCAAATAGAAGAATATGAACAAGCCGGACAGGCGTACCGCAAAGCATTAGGCTTAAAAGACGATACGGCCATTCGATATTCATTGGGAAAGTTGGAATATGAACTGGGCAATTTTGATGCGGCTATTACAGAGTTTCAACATATTCTCCAACAGCATCCCTATGATGCACAAACCCTACACAATTTGGCACTCTCTTATGCAGAATTAAAAAATTATGACAGAGCCAAAGAAATGGTTCAACGTGCCATCGAACAAGCACCCGATGATTTTAAAAATTACTTTACGCTTGGTTCTATTGCGATGTATCAAAATGCTTATACAGAGGCCATAGAGGCCTATCTTAAAGCACTTGAATACAATACTCAAAACTCCGAGGTGTATGTTGGGTTGGGACTTGCATTGGCATCTGCAGGAGATGTTGCAAACGCAAGATTGGCTTTTCAAGAAGCACTCAAGATTGACCCACACCATGCTGAGGCCAACCATCATCTTCAAACGTTATTGAGGTAACATCATGAAAAATACTTCTGTGGGTATGACGCGCCCCAACTTTGACAACATTCCTAAATTTGATCTTCCTAAACCTTATAGCCTGCGCACCTATCAACCCAATGACGAAAAGGCTTGGTTGGAGATTCATGTGCAGGCTGACCCTTATAATACTTTTACAGAAGAATCTTTTTTTAAAGGGTTTGGACATGACGCGCAACTTTGGCGAGAAAATCAATTTTATGTTTGTGATGAAAACAGCAAACCCGTAGGCACTGCAACTGCATGGTCTGTTCAAAAAGAGGAACACCCTACGCCACAGGGTTTGGTACACTGGGTGGCTCTTTACCCCGATCATCAGGGGAAAGGCTTGTCTAAGCCCCTCATGTCTGCGGTGTGTCATCGTCTTCGAGATCGTGGTTTTGAATGCGCTTATCTCAACACGTCATCGGGGCGTTTACCTGCTGTGGCGCTTTATTTGGCATTTGGTTTTGTGCCTCACATACGCAAACCCGAAGAACGTGCTGTTTGGGCGTACATCAAAGAACAACTTGGCCCACGTGCCATTGGGCTTGAAGATTTTTAAAAACGTCATTTATTTCTTTTGTCAATCACAGACCAAGGTACGTGGCAAATGAGATTGTTAAACTTGATCTGTGACTTATTATATTTGTGTGCTTTTATTTCTCACCTTTCTTCAAAGGAAACCTTCATGCAACTCTTTGATGGCAACACCTTAAACGGTTGGGCTCCTACAGGCAACCCAGAAAGTTGGACGGTTGACAACAATTGCATTCATTGCAAAGCACTCAAAGGCAAATACCTATATTACACTGAAACACAATATCAAAACTTTGAATTGTCTCTCGAATTTAAGCATACTGAAAAAGCCAACAGCGGTGTGTTTTTTCGGTGGACCGATCTTGAAAACCCTGTTCAAACGGGTATTGAAATCCAAATATTGGATACACACGGGCGTGAACCGGCTACCACACATTGTAGCGGTGCTGTTTATGACCTACAAGCACCGACGCACAACACCTGTAAACCCGCAGGTGAATGGAACACGATGACGCTCTATGCCAAGGACAACATCATTCGTGTGACTTTAAATGATGAACAAATAGTCGATATGGATCTCAATCGCTGGACGACTCCAGGACAAAACCCCGATGGCACACCCAATAAGTTTGAACGCGCCTTTTGTGAAATGACCGAAAAAGGCTATATTGGCTTACAAGATCACGGTGGTCTTATTTGGTTTCGCAATCTGAATATTGAAACGGTATAACAGCACCCGTAAATCGTAAAAGTCCCAAAGCTTTACCCAATGCACGCAAAGTATTCGGTAAAGCACACCACCCAATTTTAAAAACACCGGAGATTATTATCTGAGAAATTAGTCATAAAAAAGGAGGCAACCCGAGGGTTGTCTCCTTTTTTATGTCACTTGTATGATTATCTCATTTGGTACCAATGGCACAATCGTAATCACATCTGAGGACCGTCCAAAAATCTATATTTCAACTTAAAAAAATATACACAATGTTTCCAAGACATACCACTTTAAGGCATCACAGTCACTGTCCACATATCCTTTTTTGAAGGTGATTTTGCCTTCAAAACAATGCGTGTCAACTGTTCTGTTTGCCAACTGCGTGACAGCCTGCGATCATCCAACACAACGGCCTCGGTGGTTGCATCAAACTTCTTCGCATCATAGGCAATGGTTGCACTGCCAAACTTCTCTCCGTCGCCTTTTAACACCAGCTTGCCTGACTTATCAATGGTCACATCGCACGGTGTCATCAACGTTAATGTAAGCCCACCAGACACTTTGTCTAAGACATACTGATCGACAAGCATTACGTTTTTGCCACGATTGAGTTGTACTGTGCGTTGCCAAGATTTGACACCTGCTTCTTTGGGATAGGTGCTTGCAATATCCAAAGAAAACTGTGTGGATTGATCGGTGGTTTTATAGACCACATCTGTGGCCGAAAACGAACGCCCATTTTTTTGCATCACACCATTGATGGTTGGCAAATTGTGATAGGCCGATTGCATGGTCCAAATTTCGTAGCGCTTGCTGCTAAATGTTTGGGCTGTATAAGTGCCCACACCGGCATCAATGAGCAGTGGCAACCCATCGCGATAAACAATGAAATTGCCCACATCGTTGTGATTGTGGCTTTCGGCATTGTGCCCCCCCTTACCTGCCACATAAAACCCCTTGGCTGTTCCTTCTTCATCGCGTGCGGCAAAGACTTGTAAATCGGGAAACCACACATCGCGCAAATGCGGTTGTGCCCCTGTGACACTTTGAATGTCGTTGTAGTGAAACAACGCATACAAATCGCGATACCCATCTACACCGCCCCCTTGGCGACCTTGGCGTTGCTCGGCTGCCCATGCACCAAATGCCATCATGGTATCATCATTTATACGCTTGCCATAACGATAGACCAACTCAGCCGAAACACGATTGCGTGCGCTGGCATCGGCAAAATTGACAAAATACTCTCCGTCGATATGCGCCCGGTAAATGTATCGCCCAATGTTTTGGATGAGGGGATCGGAATAGACCTCAAACTGGCCATTGGTTGCGCTATACATCAACTCCAAACAATCAAACAAAGAGGCACCTGCTCGCCCCCAATATCCTGGCCCTTCGTCACATCCACCATCTTGCGGATAAGGATTTAAAAAATTATCCACCACACGTAAAATTTTCTCAACGGACTGCAAACGTTTGTTGGCATCTTTTTCCATAATTAGCACGCTGGTCAACCAGTTGGAACAAATCCATGGATTCCAATTGTTTACACTGCGCCCCGCAAAACCCATCCACCAAAAATCGTCGCGTTCTAAGGCGGGTGTCAAAATTTGGCGATTGATCTCACGCTGAACGCGCGGCACCACCAAAGGTGACACGGCATCTAATTGGGGCTCTAATAGATACACGGTCCAGGCCAACTGGGCGGCTGTTCCTGCAGAAAAAAGGGCTACTATTGGTTCGTCTAAATCGGGTAATCCGCTTCCGGCTTTTTGACTGCCCACATGCGCTGGCACGCCCCACCACGTTTCTTCACATGTTGCCCACACACCATTGACAATTTGATCAACAAAGCGCCCATTGCCTTCAATGCACTCGGCCAAAACCAAATCTTGTAATTTACGCCGTCTTTGGCCGCGCAACCCTTCATATCGGCTGCGGTTGCCATTGCGAGCAAAATCTAAAAACACATCTGCGGGTAGGGCAGGCCAATTGTACTCTAATGCTTCTTCACCTCTGCCAATGGCCCACTTTCGAAAATCTTCTGGCAATGCCTCCCACGCTGCCCGATCTGTTGCCTTGGGAAAAGGTTTCCAATCATTGGCCGATGCAACAAGAGAAGAAAGTTGTTCAGATGTAAACTTATTTTGCAACAAATTGGTTTGGGCAAACACGGAGGTTGCCCACATCATACCCACCAAACAAACCATCATACGTATCATCACAAAATTCTCCGTTTTTATGAGCCCAAAGTATTTGCATCTATTGGATCGACACGTTGAATTGCGTCAATCCCATCAAAGTGGCGATCTGCGCTCACCATGACAGATAATTTATGACGTTGCATGGTTGCAACATGAACGGCATCTCGGGCAGGTAGGTTGGGATATGCTGACATTACATGACAAGCCTGCAACATTTCTTGACGCGTTATGGAAAGCAAATGAGGAAACAGATCCAATATCTGACGCGACAAATGCAAGGCGGCATCTACATGGCCCCGCCGATGTAACACATACAAAACTTCTTGTACGATCTCAGCGCTGGTGGTGGCTTCCAATATACCATCGCCATACATTTGTAAAATGTGTTGGCAGGGTGATCGAAGGGGGTGTTCGGCACCGGCGGCATACAAAAAAATATTGGTGTCAAGAAAGACCATTGCCGTGTGTCTCCTCAATTTCGGACTCTAAGACCTCCCAATCATCCAATGGCATATTCATGTTGCAAATAGAAGCAACCAACTTCTTAGGATCCTCGGCGCGAACAAAGTAGCACTCTCGCACTGCCGCACGAATCAATTCTGCAACTGAAACCTCTTGTTGTTGTGCAATATCCTCTAAGCGCTGATATTCTTCTGGTGCCATCAAAATCTGCGCACGTTTTGTTTGTGCCACCCTATCCTCCTTTGTATGAGTATCTGTATAAGTATATGTTGTTTTTAACAAAAATCAAAAAAATACTTGCATGTTTCTTGAAAATATTTAAGTTCAGTTTATAAATTGAACAATGTTTAATGAAGGGTTGTGTAAAATGGGTAGCAAAGAACGCAGAGAGCGTGACAGAGAGCAAATGCGAGAAGATATTCTCGATGCGGCTATTGAACTCTTTCATGAACTCGGCTTTGAAAAAACCACCATTCGGCGTATTGCTGATAAAATTGAATACACGCCTGGTAATATTTACGCCTATTTCAAAAACAAAAATGATATCCTTTTTGGCATACATCAACGGGGGTTTAAGCTGCTCTACGACATGGAGATGACTGTGGTAGACACACCCGACCCTGGTGAACGCCTCATCAAACTGGGGCAAACATACATTCAATTTGGCCTACAACATCGCCCATATTATGACCTTATGTTCATCGATAGCAGTGTACAACAAGTTATTCATGAAGATGATAGCTGGAAAGAGGGTCAAAATTCATATGCTGTTTTGCGCGACACAGTTGCCGAATGTATTCAAACGGGTGTGATGCCTCCAAGCGATGTTGATAGCGTTACTTTTGGGATGTGGGCTTTTGTTCATGGCTTGGTCTCCCTATATGTGCGTGGGCGTTGTGCCATGATCCCAGATGAATATATGCCACAAGTATTACAAGCTGCTTACACGTATTTCCAAACGGCTTTTTTCCCACACAAAAATATCGACAATATTCTCGATTCGGAAGCCTTTGCCGTATAAGCTTATATTTTTTTGTTTCATCATTGAACGTTGTTCAATAAATATTCAATGTTTAAATGGGATTGTCATGAAACACATCTTTTTGCTTTTGGCTCTTTTTGCACTCGTCGCTTGTGGCGAACCTGCTTCGGCCCCAATGCCCAAATTGACACAGGCCATTTCGGTCAAAGTATCTCCTGTTACACTGCGCCAACACAGGCAACCGATTTTTGCAAGCGGGATTGTGGCATACAAAGAAACCAGCACACTTTCTTTTAAAGTGGGTGGCATTATACAAGCCATTTATGTGGACGAAGGTGATCGCATTCAAAAAGGGCAAATCATAGCCCAACTTGCCCAAGAAGAAATTATGGCCCGTGTGTTGCAAGCAAAAAGTGCAAAAGACAAAGCCGAACGCGATCTTCGGCGCATTCAAAAATTGTATTACGACCACGTGGTCACACACGAACAACTGCAAAATGCCACCACAGCTCTTGATATGGCTAAGGCCGAATTAGACATTGCTCAATTTAACCAAAAACACGCCATCATTCGGGCCCCTGTTGCTGGACGTGTCTTGCGTCGTTTTGCCGAACGCAATGAACTTGTTTCTTTAGGTGCGCCCATTGTACGTCTGGCTTCTAATGAAAGACACTCGGTTTTACGTGTGGGCATTATAGATCGTGACATCATACATATCAACTTGGGTGATACGGCAAGTGTCACTTTTGCACCTTATCCCAATCGCACCTTTAAAGCCGCGGTTTCAGAAATTGCCGAACAGGCCAACCCACAAACTGGCACCTTTGAAATAGAACTCAGCCTCAAAGAAAGTGATCTTCTCAAATCGGGCTTTGTAGGTCATGCCACCCTGTATCCGTCGGCACAGGTGGCTCATTATTGCATTCCCATCGATGCAGTTGTGGAAGCCAACAAATCACAGGCCATGCTTTATATACCCGATGGTTCTGTTGCGCGCAGGCTTATGGTTTACCCCAATGCCATCACTGATGATTACATCATTGTTTACCAAACACCCGGCCTTATCCTGACCCAAGTGATCACAGACGGTGCGTCTTACTTGCAAGACCGTTCGCTTATTCATATTCAGTAATCCATTGCAAAAAGAGATCCCTATGAAACTTCCAACGCTTGCCATCAAAAACGACAAATTTGTGATCATCATCGTTTTGCTTTCCCTACTAACAGGTCTCCTTGCATTTTTTACAATGCCTCGCGCAGAAGATCCTTTAATGGAAGCACCATTTTACACCATTGTTATTGCCTACCCAGGTGTGGGACCACAAGATATGGAAGAACTGGTTGTTGATCCGCTTGAAGACGAACTGAATGAACTTGATGACATCAAATACATTCGAACAGAGATTAAAGAAGGCCTTGCTATTATTCGCATTGAAGCCTATTACACGGTTGATATAGATGACAAATATCGTGATGTACTCGCCGCTGTTCATGCGGTGAAACCTGATTTGCCTGAAGATATCTATCGCATTGATGTCAATCGGTTCAACCCGCTTGACGTGGTCATCTTACAACTGGCTCTTGTCTCAGAAACCGCCTCCTATCGGGCATTAGAACATATGGCAGAAAACATTGAGGATCGCCTCAAAACAATATCGGGTGTGCGTGAAGTGGAAATTCAGGCACTTCCTGAAAAACAGATTCGAATTGCGCTCGATATCCAAAAAATGACACATCAAGGCATTGCGCTAAACCAACTGATGCACACGCTCCAAGCCAACAACGCCAATATTCCTGCGGGTGATATCTCTGTGGGTAATAAATCATACACCCTTAAAACCAGCGGTGGTTATAAGACCCTCGAAGACATTCAAAACACCATTGTGAAATCTGCACAAGGTCACCTTGTTTACCTCAAAGACATTGCCGATGTCTTTTTTGACACCGAAGACATTCGATATGTTGGTCGCTTTAACGGCCAACGGGCCATTTTTATATCTGTTACTCAAAAAGAAGGTAAAAACGTTCTCGATATTGACAAAGCCTTGCAAGCAGAACTCAAAAGCATTCAAGAAACGCTATCACCGAATGTTACTTTGCAAACTGCATTTCGCCAAGGTCCAGCCGTACAAGCGCGCATCAATGATTTTTTCAATAACCTCCTACAAGGTGTATTTTTTGTAGGGGTTGTGATATTTTTATTTTTAGGTGGTCGCTCGTCACTTATTGTGATGACCGTTATTCCCACCGCCATTCTCATTGCCATTTGGGCACTTGATATCAGTGACTTTGGTCTGCAACAAATTTCTATTGCCGGCCTGGTTATTGCACTCGGCCTTTTGGTGGACAATGGTATTGTTGTGGTTGAAAATATTAACCGCTATCTGTTAACAGACTCTGAAGATGCGGCCCAACGTGGCACCTCTGAAGTTGGGTGGGCCATTGTGAGCGCGACAGCAACTACTGTGCTCGCCTTTTTTCCAATGACACAACTGGGTGGTGGCACAGGTGAATATTTACAAACGCTCCCACTTATTGTCATCTTTAGCCTTATTGCCTCACTCTTTTTGGCCCTCACCTTTACCCCACTGCTTGCTCGCAAATTTCTTAAAGTACCGACACGCCAGCCTCGCATGGCCATTTGGTTACAAACATTGCGGCAACATATTTATCGCCCCATTTTGACCACATCTCTCAAACGGCCCTTTGTCATTATTGGGGTGGCTACGGTTTGTTTTGTCGGTGGTCTTGCCCTTTTTCCACTGGTGGGCATCAGCTTTTTCCCAACTGCCGATAAACCCCTCTTGCTTATTGACATTGAAACTCCCGAAGGGGCCAATATAGACCACACAGAACAGGTGGCTCACTATGTAGAAAGCTTACTTGACACAACTTCTTTGGTGGTCAGCTACACAACCAACATTGGTCATGGGAATCCACAGATTTATTATAACCGCGTGCCCCAAAATTTTATCAAAACCCATGCCCAGATATTGGTCAATCTCAAAGAATGGGAACCCCGTTCGTTTTATGCAACCATCAACCAACTGCGTAGCCAATTTCAAAATTACCCGGGTGCAGATATTACGGTTTCGGAACTTAAAAATGGCCCACCTTATGAAGCTCCCATTGAAATCAAAATTCTTGGAGACAACCTGGACACACTCAAAGCGGTAGCACGTGATGTTGCTGCACTCTTCTCCGAAACCGAGGGCACACAAAACGTAGACAATCCGCTCGCCATTGACAAAACGGACTTGCGCGTCAATATTAACCGTCAAAAAGCGGGTTTGTTGGGTCTGGCTCTTGCTGATGTTGACTTAAGTGTGCGTGCAGGTATGAATGGCCATGCGGTTACACGCGCGAGTTTTCACGATGGCGAAAAATATGATCTTGTTGTGCGCCTCCCGATTAATGATCGCACCCGTGTTGAAAATTTTGACCATATTAATATCACCAGCCAAATGGGTGCCCATATTCCGTTGCGTCAAATTGCCGATATTCATTTTGAAACAAGTCCGTCACGTTTGGGGCATTTTAACCTCAAACGCGAAGCCACTGTTACCGCCGATGTAGAAGAAGGTCTGAACACGGCTGACGTGACCTTGCAAATTATAGATAAACTCAGAGCCTATGACTTTCCCAAGCACTACACATTTTATGTGGGCGGTGAATACGAAACCCAACAAGATTCTTTTGGGAGCATGGGGCAAATCTTAATCGTTGCTCTTTTGGGAATCTTTGCGGTTCTTGTTTTGCAATTTAAATCTTACAAACAACCTTTTGTCGTTTTCTCGGCCATACCTTTGGCTTTTACGGGCTCCATTGTCATGTTGTTTCTAACGGGTTTTTCATTTTCCTTTTTTGCTTTTGTCGGTTTCACCAGTTTGGTTGGGATTGTAATCAACAACGCCATTATTTTGGTTGATTATACCAACCAACGCCTTGTGCAAGGTGATGCTCTTAGAAAAGCCATTATGGATGCCTGTGAAACACGCTTTACGCCTATTGTGCTTACCACCCTGACGACCATTGTTGGTTTGTTACCTCTTACACTTACAGGCAGTAATTTGTGGGCTCCTTTGGGCTGGACCATTATTGGTGGTATGATATCTTCAACGGTCTTGACACTTGTTGTTGTGCCCATTTTGTTGCAATGGTTTACCAACCCCCCAAAAGCCTAAAAGATGTAGACCGAAATGGTTTTTAACCCCTTTATGTAAAAGGACATTGCAATGCGACTGTACATTTTCGCACTTATCTTTCTTTCACTATCGAGCGTACGTGCCGACCAACTTGATCTCTATGTTCGAGAAGGTCTTGAAAGCAATTTGGCTCTTCAACAACAAAACATGGCTTTTGAGCAAAGCCTACAAGCTTTGCGTGAGGCTCGTGGTCTTTATTTGCCTTCTATTAGCCTTGAAGCACGTTATACGCGTGCTGGCGGTGGGCGAGACTTTACTGTGCCTGTTGGCGATTTGGTCAACCCCATCAATCAAACGCTCAATACGTTGCTTGGTCAAAATGCTTTGCCGACTGACCTTCAAAATGAAACCATTCCATTTTTACGAGAAAAAGAACACGACACACGTTTGCGGCTTAAACAACCTCTTTTTCAGCCCAATATTTATTTCAACAAAAAAATCAAACAAACCCAAACGGATATTCAAAAGTCCAAACGCGACGCATTTGCGAGAACTTTGGTGCGCGATATCAAAGTTGCCTATTTTAATCACCTTAAAAGTGTGCAGTTGCTCGAAATTTTATCGGAAACGCAACAGGTGCTCAACGAAAATTTGCGTGTGAGTGAAAAACTTGTGGAAGCCGAAATGGCCACCCAAGACGTGGTTTATCGTGCGCGTGCTGAATTGGCCGAGCTCAAACAACAACAAACCGAAGCCCAACGCGACAGTGCGGTGTCTGCCGCCTATTTCAATTTTTTGCTCAACCGTTCACAAGACACAAACATTGTTCGTGATGCATCAAAGCTTACAGATATTTCGCCACCCAACTTAGAGACGGCGCAACAAAATGCACGTGTGCACCGCGACGAATTTTTACAACTTCAAAATGCGCTTCAAATTGCTACCCAACAAATAGGCCTTTCACGTTCTGCACACCTGCCCAATATCAACTTCGTTTACGACTACGGTTTTGAGGGCGAAACATATAACTTTGACGGTAATCACGATTTTTGGATGGCCTCTGTGGTGCTCATTTGGAACCTTTTTGATGGTTTTCAAAAACAAGCCCGTACACAACAACAAAAGCTCAACAAGCGCAAAATGGAAACCCAACAAGATGAGTTGGTACAACAAATAGCACTTCAAGTAAGGCGCGCTTATCACGAATTGAGTGCTGCCATTCAAGCCGAAAAAGCTGCAACCGAACGTGTGGAGAGTGCACAACAATCTTTTTATATTGTCAACCGCAAATACGAAGAAGGTCTTGCGCCACAAATTGAATTTTTGGATGCTCGAAACACGCGCACACGCGCAGAAATTCAGCATCTGATTACCACCTTTACCATTCATATTCGCTTGGCGGAATTGGAACATGCTTCGGCCATGTATGTTTTAGAAAATTAGATGTATTAAAAACACAAAAAATCGCCCCGAATCTATATTTTCAGGGCGATTTTTATTTTGCTATATTTTTGCTTACAAAATCAATTATTTATCTACTCTTTTTTAGAAATTAAATAAACACGCTCATTCAAATAATCCATCTTGTCTGAAATCCGTTCGCTCTCACCTTTCACATCTTCCTCAAAAAGAAGCTCAATGTCAAACGCTTTTCCAAACAAGGTATGGACTTCATCATTTGGCACAGAAAAAGGTGGGCCACTGCGCTGATGCTGTGGGTAGTCTATGGTCACCAACAGGGTTTGTGTGTTTACTGGTAAAATAGCGTGTAAATGATTGGCATAATTATGACGCATGTCGGGTGGTAAAGCAATGAGTGCTGCCCGATCGTAAACGGCCTGAACGCCTTCTAAATCACGCGCCGACAGCGCAAAGACATCACCACAAAAAATGGTCATGCCCTCCCCCACCCACCGTTCAAATGGGCCATGGTTAGATTGTGAGGCAGGTAAATTGTTTTGAGCAAAAAAATCGCGTACAGCAATGGGGCTTAACTCTGCACCTATCACTTCATAGCCTTGCTCGCGCAACCAAAGCATATCCTTGCTTTTGCCACACAATGGCACAAACACTTTGGCATTTTTCGTTAAATTTAAGTGCTCCCAATATTGCACCAAATATCTGTTTGTTTCACTTTGGTGAAACCCTGTGCGCCCACTTTCCCACCGTTCGTGCCAAAAGGCTGCCTTCAAGACTGTGCCCCTTTCCATCGATCCATAGAACCCAAACTATAAATATCACTTAGCCCATGACGTTTCAACTGATTGATTGCACTTTGGCACCGCGTGCCACTTTGGCAATACATTAACGTAGGTTTTTCTCGAAAAGTTTCGATGTGTTGCACCACTTCATCTAATGGAATATTAATTGCGTTGGGTAAATGACCTTGTGCAAACTCTTGTGCACTACGTACATCAATCAAAAGCGCGCCGTTATCCAACAATTGTTGAGCCTTTTCTATTGGAATTAATGGGTCCCACTTCCCCACCACCTTCATTGCCATTTCATAAAGCCAAGCCGCCACACAGAAATGGGTGCTGATCACAATCAATTGCAACGGCACCAGAATGGCACCAAACACATACGCAGCCACAGGCATATGGTACAAAAACCCAAATCCAATGCCCACATTCATCACACCACCAATCATACATGCAATACGTCTGGGCAATGGATTGGGAGGCAATTTAACACCCTTTACAAGAGGGCGAAGCACAAGGTTATAAAACCGATCCATAGGATGCCAGGCCGGAAACCAAAACGGCAAAATCCCCACAAGCGCCATAATAAAGTGAATCGTTGGCGATTGCATATAAAGCCCATAAGCCGCGCCAGCCATACAAGCCAGTGGTGTAAACCGAAGGCCCCACTCTAATTTGCGCAACTCTGCCTTGGTATATATATACCCTTGTTGTGTTAGCGAACGCTCTTGAAAACTCAGTGTTTCTGCCATAAAATTCCCTATTTGATCTCGCCATTGGGTTGTCAATGGAGAAAATAAAACCATTTCCTCTCAAAACGGCAAGCCCTCTTCTTCATTTATGGATGCATCTTGCTCAAAACAAAATCTCGGCACATCGGCACTTGAGACTCATCTAACCCATGTAACACCATAGGCCCATCAAACCCAATCTTATCCAGCAAATTCATATAATATTCATAATCCAACACACCCGTTCCTGCGGCCAACTTGCCCGCCTCACCATCATGGTCCAGATCCTTGGCGTGGGCGTGCACAATGTCTTCAGCCAATAAATCAAATGCCTCGTCCAGCATATCGTGCATCTTGGCCAATTCACCTTTGTGATAAATATTGGCCCCATCAATGACCACCTTAATTCGGTCAGAGCCCACTTCGTCAATCACCCGACGCGCCTTCTTCGCCGAATCGACCGTATTGGCCACCTCAGGTTCAAAGGCCATGACGACGTTGTTCGCTTCGGCAATCTCTGCTGCTTGACTCATCGACACCACCAAATCGCGCCACGCTTCGGGTGTGTTGTTATCAGGATGTGGTCGCCACATCCACTCGGTATTTCGCGTGCCAGTGCACAACGTAATAATCGACGCGCCCATCCGTTCACACGCCCCCGCCAAAACAGCCAGCCGTCGCAATCCATCTTCGCGCACCGCCACATCGGGGTGAATCATATTAAATGTGCCAGAAACCGCCCCAATCGCGATTCCTCGGCTTTTGTGCGCAACACGAATGTGATCACACAAATCCTCAGGAATCACCTCTGGCAATTGTTCTAACCCAGCACACTGCATATGAAACTGCACGCACGTTAACCCCGCATTGCGTACAGCATCTACTTTTTCTTCTACCGAATCCCGTTCAAAAACTGTCGAAAAAATCCCAAGTTGCATAATCACTCCATAAAAAACGTCACAAGTCAAAATCTAAAAGCAGGCGACCATCGACTTTCGATTTACAACCCCGGATACCACGTCTTTGCATTTGTGAAATAAAACTGCTCCAAAGTATCTTCCGGCAAATTCAAACCCCTGTTCTCTTTTCCGCGCACATTCACCACCTTGCCCGACTCGTAATAGGCAAATTCCATATTCAACCGATCTTCATACACCTTAATCTGTTTCTGGCGTTCTTCTGCAGACAATTCAGATGCCATATCGCGTTGCACAATATCCGTCCCAAACAAGAGTCGATCCGAATACGCCAAGAAAAAGTCGCGCACCGTATCTGAGTCTTGATACGCCAAATCGGCCACTCGCGCCGACGAATCCACTGCAAAATTGGGAAAACGATCCAGTCGCTTCGCAATTTCTGCCACATCAAATTCCAAACTCGCCAGATGCGCCCCCACAATGCGTAACTTCGGGTGCTTTTCCACCATTCGATCACGCGCCGCCATAATCGTTCCGTGCGACGGATATTCAGGCCTATTATACATATGCCACTGCGGATTCTTCGAATAATATCCGTAGTGTGGATTATCATTTACCAAAGGTCGCCAACACGCCAATGGCTCGCCAATGTGCATCAACAGCGTGCGATCTTCTCGCGTTAAAAACTCCCAAATGGGATCAAACAACGGGTCATCCACCATCACAAATTCACCCGCAGGGTTCTTCACTTCCATGCCCACATTCTTCCAAACCTTACACGCAATCGCACCCGCATCAAAATCTTTCAGCAACCCTTCAATCACCCGGTCTGCATAATCGTCACTAAAATCGGGCAAGTCAAAACTTGTGATCCACGCAAAGCGTTCTGGAAAACGCGTTTGCAAATTCTGATAATAATCGGCCTGTGTGCGCCAGGCGCCTGCCGTATCTTGCGACACACAAATATTCAACAGCTTGATATCCATCCGTTCCAACAGCGCAATATTATCGGCATGATCGCCGTGATAATGTAAATGTGCATCAATTTTGGGCATGGTCTCTCCTTGCAATGGACATTTTAGGTAACAAATCCAATACAAATAAAATAGGGTCAGTGATAACTCCTGACCCCATAATAATGCCAAATATTCTTTTTTACAACACCCACGTTACTCTTTCATCAGGACAAACAATTCATTATCCGGTGTATCTGCAAACCTTCCGCCCATGGTTTCCAAAACTGCACCACCAATAATGATAGGATCATACACAACCCCAAGTAACTTCCCATGTGCGTCGAAGATCTTGTGTTCTTTATCTGGGTTGGCATTTCGCCAGGTATTTCGAAATTCAACACGAAATTTTTCCCAATCACCCACTGCATCTCGATTGCAGAAATAACGCGAATGACTTTCGGCAACCATGTATTTCCCATTGGGGCCTTTGATCGCAATATTAAATGTTGGGTCCGCATTTCTTAAAACTTCAATGTTAAAAATAGATCGTCCATCGTAGCGCGATAGGCTCATTGCACCCGAGGGGTCACATTTTAAATATCTATCTTTTTTGGCCAAATAAAGACTATACGTGCCCGAGGAGATAAGTGGGGGGTGGCGGAGGTGGCGGAGGTGTTCTGTCAATTTGAGTATCACTACCTGCGCCAAACCATCTTGTTTGGTTTGGATATACGTTGGTAATCCAGGGCTTTGGCTCATATGGAGCTATTCCAGCAAGTTGATTACCATACTTATAAAAATAGATCTTTTCTGGTGTGGTCGCAGAAAGCCATATACCCCCCCAAACCTCCGTGAATCCACCCCACCCTTCTCCCACTCTTGTGGGACCCGATAAAAGGGCACCTGTTTCACTGAATTGATAATGAAGCACATCTCCGTTTGCATTAATGCCATAAAGGGAATAGCCATTGCCGCCAGAAAAAACTTTCGTAAATCCGCCCCACCCATTCCCAATAGGGGGTGGATTCCAATCTTCCCAGGTTGCAGCACCCGTTACCCAACCCGTATGATTATATCGATAAAGATTGCCGCTGGTATCTATGGCAAAAATAATACCGGTCGTGATAATGGGAATAATGTGTGTGAAATTTCCCCAACCTGAAGCAACTTCCTGTCCGCCATTCCATTTTTCAGTCTTTTCTTTGACGCCCAAATGTTCATACCACAACAACCTGCCACCGTTATCAACCGCATAGATAATACCACCGCCCACCGTGAAAACGTGTTTAAAATGCCCCCAATTTGTACCCACCTTTTGACTGGGTAAACCGTCCCACATATTCGTACTATACAAATGCCCATCGGTTCCAATACTATACACCGACTGTGCTTTGCTTTCGCCTACAAATGCGAGGCACAATAAGCAGAAGACCCATATCTTTTTCATCTATATCTCCCAATTTTGAATTTCGAAACAGGTTGCAAAACAGCATATTTTATGTATTCACAACAGGTTCTGTGTCGTCTCTCACACGACAAATCAAAATATTAGGGGGTATACGCCTATCATGGATGAGAATTTAAGATTGAAAAAGGAAAAATAAAAGTGATAATTATCACCGAAAATTCCAAAACGAACAAAAAAATCCCATCAGATTTGACCCAGATATGAACATCCTGTGCTTTCCCAAAAATATCCACAGGCTTTCAAACTGCCGACATAACCTCCTTCAAAAAAAGGGGTCAGTGACCCAACACTGACCCCATCATACTGCCCAATATTCTGATTTACAACGACTACACGGTTACGAAATTCGCACTTCTTTTCCTGTCTTGCACGACGCATAAATGCCATCTAAAATCTTCTGAACGGCCAACGACTCTTCAATCTTCACCAACGGTTCTTCATCGCCCAAAATCGAATTGATAAAATTGGCAAACCGTTCTTCGTGTGGCAGTGCAATTTGAGGTTCGGGTGTGACCACCTGATAATCTTCATTGCCTGGTTTTTCACCGTAGTGATAAATTTCGCCAGGAAACAACGACGCGCCCCCTTCAGTACCAAATATGTGGACGTCGTGACGGTTGGCATCTTTTTGATGAATGGCCCAACTTACATCCAACGTCACAGTAACGCCGCCTTCAAACTTAATGAGCGCAGTGGCAAAATCGTCTACGTCGAATGTGATATTTTCGCGATCTGACATGCCCCAACCGCCCTCACCCAAACCCCGATTGCCAAACTTGGTGTAGGTTGCTCCACTGACCGACACAGGCTTAAACTGGTTGGATACAAACAAGGCCAAGTCCAACAAATGCACACCAATATCCAACAACGCGCCCCCACCCGCCATTGCCTTGTTGCCAAACCAAGTACCCAAACGGGGAATGCCCGAGCGGCGAAACCAAAATGCCTTGGCATGATAAATTTCACCCAATTTGCCATCGGCGACCAATTTGTGAATGGTTTGCGACGGGCCACGAAAACGCTGATTCATCCCCACCATAAACAACTTCCCACTCGCCTTGGCCGCATCGGCCACACCTTGCGCCTCAGCAATATTTAATGCAAAAGGCTTGTCCAAAATCACGTGTTTGCCCGCTTCCAAACTCGCCTTAGCCAATGGCGCGTGAAACTTATTGGGCACACCAATATAAATGGCATCCAAATCGGGGTCATTGATTAAGTCCGCCGAATCCGTATAAGACTTACCAATCTCATACTTATCCGTCAACTCCTTCAAACGCGGTTCATTCACATCACTCGCCGCCAAAATCTCAGCCTGCCCGTGGTTTAAAATACTCTTACAACTGTTGTGACCAATCTGCCCTGCGCCAATCACACCAAACCGAATCTTGCCCATGTGTTTCCTCGTTGTGAAAAATGATAAAATAATTCTTCAGCCCCTCACACACCCATAATCACACCAACAGATATACCAAACCACACACATAACCCATCAGGATTTTCCGCACGGTTCCATTCGTCTACGCACTTCAAAAAAGCAGACAATCTGGTAGGCCACTTTATTTTGTGCATCCTCTAAGGATATTTGCGGAAAATCAGCCTTCCCGGCACTTGAGGGACGACTTTTTGCTTACTTTTTAGTCGTTTAAAAAGTAAGGCGCCGCAGGCAAGGTGTTAAGGTTTCGATTTTCCTAATCCAACAAATCATTATGCCGCAACAACGCCTCCGTGCTCGGTTCACGCCCTCTAAAGTCACGATACACATCCATCGGATGCCGCCCACCCCCTTGTGCCAAAATCGTATCTCGAAACCGTCGCCCAGTTTCAGCCACAGCCACGTCATTGTCTAAGCCCGCTTCTTCAAATGCCCCAAATGCATCGGCACTGAGCACTTCAGACCATTTGTAACTGTAATAACCTGCCGCATACCCACCCGCAAAAATATGTGTAAACGCACACAAAAACCGATCTTCTGGCAACGGTGGCAACACCGACATTTCTGTGGTGACGCGGTTTTCGACATCAAAAGCTGTTTCATCACCATTGGGGTCGTGCGCGTGATGCAACAACATGTCCATCTTTCCAAAGGACAACTGGCGCATCATGAGTGATCCGGCTCGGAATGTTCGTGCTGCGCAGATTTTATCAAACAAATCATCGGGCAATGGTTCACCGGTTTCTACATGAGCGGTCATGCCAATGAGTGTGGGTTTGTGGTAACACCAATTTTCCATAAACTGACTCGCAATTTCCACCGCATCCCATTCCACACCATTAATACCCGCCACATCGGCATAATCTACGGTTGTCAACATGCCTTGTAAACCATGTCCAAACTCGTGAAACAGCGTTTCCACCTCGGTAAAACTCATCAAAGATGGTTTGTCGCCCACGGGTGGTGTGCCATTGCAAACCAAATGCACCACGGGTACATGCAACTTCCCATTTATCCACCGCCGTCCCATACAATCGTTCATCCACGCGCCACCCCGTTTTTCTGCTGGGCGAGAATACGGGTCTAAGTAAAACGATGCAATGTGTTTGCCGTCGCGTAAGACATTGAAGAATTGCACATCCTTATGCCATTTGTGTGCATCCACATTTTGTGCTTCTTCAATGGTAATGCCAAACAGACGCTCGGCCAAACCAAACAAACCATCTAACACTTTGGGCAATGGAAAATAAGGGCGCAATTGGTCATCGGTATAATCAAACTTTTGTTCGCGCAAACGCTCGGCCCAAAAAGCCATGTCCCAATGCAACAGGGGTTCTGTTTGTCCATTTTCTTTTGCTAAGGCTTCAAGCTCTTCATAATCTTTTTGCATATGTGCCTGGGCCGCTGTGGCCAATTCTTGGGTCATTTGCTCAACTGCGGCCACATCGGGTGCCATTTTGGCCGCCAAACTCCATTCGGCAAACGACTTAAAACCCAACAAACTGGCTTGTTCTTTGCGCAGTTTTAATATTTTGGCAATTAAACCTGAGTTGTCCCACTCGCCCGATGATGCGCGTGTTACATAGGCGCGATATACTTGCTCGCGATGTGCTCGTACCTGATGGTGTTGCATAAACGGATAAAAACTTGGGAAATCCAACGTGATGCGCCACGGGCCATTCTCTGGATCGGGTGTTGTGCCTTCATTTGCTTGTGCATAAGATTGCGCCCCACCTTGTCGCAAACTGTTTGGCCACCCGTTTGTATCGGCTTTGTCTTCGATGATCAATTCAAATGCTTTGGTGGCATCTAAAACATGATTGGAAAAATCAGAACCAATTTGCGACATTTCTTTTGCAATGGCATTAAACCGCTCTTTTGCCTCACCTTCAAGCCCCACACCCGCGTGTTCGGCAGCGCGAATTTTGAGGGTTATACATCGGCGTTGTGCTTCATCTAAATTTTGCCACTCTTCACCATCGCGAATGGCCACCAACCCTTCATATATGGGGCGGCTTTGTTGAATGCGCAAACCAAAAGCCACCACATCTTGTAATACCGCTTCATGCGCTTTGCGTAGGTCATCGGAATTTTTCACACTCATCAAATGTCCAACAGGCCCCCAAGCATATTCAAACGGCACATCCATATCTTCCAAAGGCTTTAACAATCCATCCCAAGTGGGGGTAAGTGTTTTTTCCAATTCTTCAATTTGTTTTTCCACTTGGAGCAATAAATTTTTAACACCTGGTTCTACATGTTCGGGCTTGATTTCGTCGTATCGCGGTAATCCATCTGTTACCAGAAGCGGATTGTTTTCCAATGCCATTTTTTCTCCCATCATCATTTTTTTGAATTTAAGAATGTTTAAAACCTACATCGCTCATCACATGCTGTCAATCTTGAAATATATGTGCATATCACAATGACCTATTTCAAGTTGTCTTTAATAAGGTTTCTACCTCACCTACCACTTCGCGCACATTGTTCAACACTTTATATGCGGGTGAAAAATCACCGTGTTGGCTTAATGCATTGGGCACCACAAAAACCTTCAATCCTGCATCGGCAGCAGCCCTACACCCGCGTTCAGAATCTTCAACCACAATACATTCATTGGGTTTTAAGCCGTGTAACCGCATGGCTGTCAAGTATGCATCGGGATGGGGTTTGGATTTTTCATATCCTTCGCGTGCCAATACAAATTCAAAAAAAGGCAACATCCCTGTTTGGCTGTGTATAATGTCAAAGTGGTTTTGACGTGAGCCTGTAACCACGCCCATGCGCACCCGCCCGTGTAATGTGGCCAATGTTTCTCGTGCACCTTCTATTACTTTTAAATGGGTGCGTAATAAATCGCTATATCGTGCATTACGTTTAAGGCGCAAAGGGGCAATGATTTTGGGGTCTTGATCGGGTAACAAATCAAAGACGCTCATCCCTTTTTTTAAGGATTGCTCAATAAATTCTTCTGTGGTTAAAACCACGCCTTGCTCGGCCAATATTTCTCGCCCAGCCTGAAAATACAGTATTTCTGTGTCTACCAACACCCCATCATTATCCCACAAAATCGCTTTTAGCACACCCACTCCTATGTTGAAACAAATCGATTCATCGAAACTGCGACATCAGAAAAAGCAGATAATATTTTTTGATCTGACGTGACCAATGGCACACCTATTTCTTGTGCCAAAACAACAAATTCGCAATCATATGCTGAACACCCCGATCTGATTGCCAAATTCATAACAGGTGCAGACGATACAATATGTTCTCTGCCAAACATAAATTGCTCTGCTTGTTCCAAAAGTTTTAATGCATGATCCAATCCAAACCATTCTTGGCGCACATGCAACAATAAGAGGTTGCGAAACTCACTTCTCCAAAGCAAGGGTGCAATCCATTCGGCATCTTGACGCATGACCCTTTCTGCCAGTGCTGTATGCTCGCCTTCAATGGACAAATAGGCAATCACATTGGTATCCGCAACAATCATGGACGCCCTTCTTCTCTTGCTTTTCGAATGATCTGATCGGTTAAGAGAGGCGCATCAGAAACACGCGCTCTTAATGTTGCCAAACGTGCCAAAAACGCATCTGGATCAGCACGGTGGCTGGCAAACATATTTTCCAAACAATAGATCACTTCGCCATTCAAACTCCGACGATTCCGGGACGCGCTTTCTTTTAGCTTGTCATAAAGCTCAGTGGGAATATTTTTAATGGTCATGTTAACAGGCATATTATACCTCCTAAACGGTTGCAAAATGGTATCATAATGGAATTTACACAGTCCCATCGTACAAAGCAAACGCATTTTGTAGAAAAAGCGAATGGTCTTGTCGCCCAAAACGAACACGTGTGTCTACAACTTTCTCCTGTTCATTCGTCTGAACAATTTACCAGCGAAGGGTTAACAGAAGAAACCGATTGCAATGTGCTTATTCAGGCCGTATCTGATGGTGATATCCTATGTTATATCAATAGACAACCAACAACAACACTGGGTTTCGTTTGCGATGGCAATGCCCAATGGGGGCGTATGCACACAGGTGATCGGCCTGGGCATATTGAATTCCATATTCAAAAAAACGGGCAAACGATTCTTTGTACACATCTACCTGTGCGCCCAGCAAAGCTGCGTTATGAAGATGATTATCAAACTATGCGTGATGACATCCAATGCATTGCTCGTCAATTGGTTTTTAGTTTACCCAAACATGCGCAAATTCAGACACAAATTATTCATGAACAAGGATCACTTTTAGATTTTCTCCAAATTATTGAACAGCAATGTGGGCGTCTTATCCAAACCTTACACGCCATTCTCAAGCGCCCACACCGTCAACTTGCATCGCACACAGAAGTACGCGCCATCTCACTTGCCACAGGGCATGACCCCCATTCGCTCACTGATATTGCGCGCAATGGCACACATTGGATTGCCACATCCAAAATGTGTAAACAAGCGTTTTCCTTTCAAAACATCTCTCATCTTCAGGAAACCCATCACCATCCAACAACAAATACACCCATCAACCGACACCTCATTTCAAATTTGTCTCAACTTATACGCCAACTGCGGGCCATCATGCAACACCCACACACAGAATCGTGTCGCCCAATATACAAACGTCTGCAACAAGTTTTACGCCACCGCACATTTCAGGCCATTCCACCTGCCGACATGAACGATACCATTCCCATCCATATAGATGACCGCTATCAAACTGCTTTTGCCCTTATACGCACGCTTAATCGTGGTCTTGCACCTTTTTTAGGTGGCTCTTTCGACTTGTCTTATCGCGATACTCCCACGCTTTATGAATACTGGACATGGTTTTTGCTCATTCAAACTTTTCAAAACCTTGGTTTTACACCTCAAGTAGACAAAAACCTTTTTCACCTCACCCAACGCGGTATTTATTTATCACCCACCCAAGGTGAAGCCTCTGCGATTCACCTTCAAAAACACACCACACATATTCGTTGTTTGTATAACCGCACTTATTCCACGGCATCGGGGCGGGCACTTACCCATGATTTGCGCCCCGATATTGTGATTGAAGTTCAAACCCCAAGTGCCCGAACGGTTCACGCTTTTGATGCCAAATATCGTCGTGAAGACCACCTTGGCTATTGGGTACCTTTGCGTGAAGATATTGACAAAATGCACGCTTACCGCGATGCTGTTGGCCAGGTGGTTCAAGACAATTTTAAGCGTATTCTCAAAAGTGCCATTGTTCTTTTCCCTGCCCCTGCTCAACCTGCATACTGTACCCATACTTTTTATAAAAGCCTCCCACACGGCATAGGGGGGCTTCCCCTTTTGCCAGGTGATTCAAATACCCAAAACCTGTTATCTACGTATATGACCCAATACATTCTGGCATAAAAAAATCGGATCAGGTTCACTGATCCGATTGTATATCCGCAATCATTCTGTTATATTCTAAAATCAGTCTTAGACAAAAGGCAGAACCTGGTATCCATCGCGAATGGTTGTTGATGTTTTTATCATCTCAAATTGTTGATTCTTCAGTCTGCCATTGGTCATTTGATCCATCTAACCGTTACCTATATGACCTCTTCTCAACTCCTACAAGAATTTGAAGCCCTTGCCCATCGGATGGGGATTCCCATTTCCCGTGAAGATCTCATGGGCGGTATGGGGGGGCTGTGTACGATTCGTGGTGAAAAACGCATCATTCTCGACTATCGCCTCGATGTACCGACGCAAGTAGATGTTTTGGCCCAGTCTTTTTCTCGTTTGCCATTGGACGATATTTTTATAAAACCCTCCGTTCGTGAGCGCATCGACGGCTTCGACAACACCTAAGTTCAAAAACAGGAATCAACGAATGGACGAATCAACGAATGGACGAATCAACGAAT
>JAYODI010000021.1:57630-66024 GCA_038279365.1 Candidatus Latescibacterota bacterium
GAATCAACGAATTCTTCTACCCAAAGTATGTTGCAAGAATTTCGTTTATTCGTCTTTTACTCGCTACGCTCGTTGTTGCCTGCGGCTGTGCGTTTATTCGTCCATTCGCCTATTCATACCGAATCATTTTCCCCACATCCGCGACCTTATTCCCTCCCGCACTTACAGCGCCCATCATTGCCGCGCCAAATGCAGCTTCTTCTGTGTGAATGGGTACCTGCATGGCCATTCCAAATCGTTCCTCCAAAATGGAACGCAACAACGCGTTTTTTCGAATTCCATTGCCTGCTCCAATTAGTTTTGTACGCCCGCCTACGCCCATCTGATCCATTTCGCCATATAGGCGAACAAATTGCTCCGTTAATCCTTCCAGCAACGCCCGCGCCATATGCCCTGGTGAAAAATTTGTAGTGCCCACCCCTGTCCACACACCACGGCGATTGGGTTCTCGGCGCGTACCCGTAAACAAGGGTTCGCAAATTAATCCATCGGCACCACTTGCCACCTCTATAGCCAAGCGATTCATAGCCTCATACAAATCTTCATCTCCCGTGCCTCCGTAAAACGCTTTTCCGATTTCTCTAAAAAAGTCGCGCAACCACGCGTAAGATCGCCCGCCGACCAGCCCTGCCCCAACCAATAAAAAACCACCATCTACAAAAGGTCGTGCTTCTAACTCGGGTGTTGGTTTTGCATTGTCTACATGAACAGAGATTTGCCCACCTGTTCCCACATTGACCAACACACTGCTATCCAAATTGCCCACACTGCCCAAAAAACTTGCCTGATTGTCGCCGCAGGCCACACACACAGGTGTTCCTATTTTGAGTTTTGTTCGATCTGATACGGCTTGTGTCACGGTTCCTGCACACGTGCCCGAATTGCGAACTTCGGGTAATCCATCAACGGATAGATTTAATTGATGAATCAACGGATTGTGCCAGATTCGGTTGACCACATCAAACAACCCTGAGCCTGCGGCATTGGTTGCATCTGTGACTGGGCGTGTGCCCGTTAGTTGGGCGACCACATAATCGGGTAAAAAAGACGCCATACTGTCTTTGGGCAATTTGTTTTGTTGCGTCAACCAAAACAATGTGGTGCCCAAATAACCTGGGTGTGGGCGACAGCCTGATGCAAATGCACCCAAATCTTCAGACAGGCGACGCATATGTGCCACATACGTTTCGCCATCAGGCATTGCATCCATACCCCGACGGTCTTGCCACCCCACAAAAGAACCTACAGGATTCCCTTTTTTATCGACCACCAACATACCGTGCATTTGACCCGTTACACCCACACCATCTACACCATCACTGACATCTACGGCTTGTTTGATGACGTCAAAGACCACTTGCATCATGCGTTCTATGCGCCACTCACTGCGTCCCATCCGTTTGTCGGATGCAGATGTTACTTCTGCATCATTTGCTGCAGATTGCACGGTGATTACCTGACCTGTTTCTGCATTGACCACCACAGCTGTAATGGTGGTTGTGCCAATGTCCAAACCCAAATAACGCATGTTCCGTTCCTCAAATAGATAAGGGCGTGGAAACCACGCCCTTGTAAATCAATGAAAACACTTATCGTCGGATATCCAACCTTTTACCTCATATTGTGACCGATTACTTTTATACGTACCAAATATTTTTCCCCAATGTGGCCACCAATTCGCCACTGGCCACCATGGGGCGCAAATTGCGAGACCAAAAAATGGATTCTTCTGGGGCGCGCAAAGTTTCCAATACTTTGCCAAAGGGGTCGGTAATATCTGCCACAGGATCACCCTTTTGCAAATGGGCGTATAACTCGGCATGATATTCTACAAATCCGCCTCGGTTAGACAACACAGAGAAAAACCCATCGACGGCTATTTGACGTTCGGGAATATGCGGTGTGCCTTGAATCAAACCATAGTGCTTTAGCACATTTTCCACACCCGTAATGCCTTTTTGGATGCTCTTTTCGTCCCACCCGTGGCACCCTCCCAACTCTGGGTCAATGGTTGGAATACCTTCTTCTGGTGCTGAACGCGCCAATTGTCCATCGGGGCCTTTGCTGTCTAAAATATAACCAATGCCAAAAACGCGCGCCAATTCCATACATGCTTTGTGAATACGCTTGCGTCGATCCACACGCACACGCACCTCATCAATCATTGGGCGCACGCTGCCTTGATGCAAATCTATGCAATAATTGGCTTGGCGCACAGCATGGTGAAATAACCGATAGGCAATGCGTTCACTTGATGTGCCATCTTTGCGACCAGGAAAACACCGGTTCATTTTTTTGCCATCTATCGGGCTTAGGGCTTGGTGCGCATGAAAGGCGTGAAAGTTGGCAATAAAAACGGCAATGATCTGCCCTTTTAAACGGGCAGGATCTAAGCGCCGCAACACCTGACGAATGACCCCAATGCCATTGAGTTCATCACCATCACTAATGGCTTGTAGATAGACCGTAGGCCCAGGTTCTGCCCCATTGACCAACGATATGGGCAAACGCACAGGGGAACCATCTTGCATTTCGGCAACGGTTAAGTACCCATCTACACGCTGGCTGGGCTCTGCTTTGAGATGTTCTACTTGTAAAAGTTTGTTCATAAATAAATGGTAAGTTTTTTTAAATACTGGTAAAACACACGGGAGCCAAACGCTTTGGCTCCCATTATCAGGACTAATTATGTAAGTGATCTGTTTTTCTGTCAACAAAAAAGGAGTCGATACATTTTATCGACTCCCCATTGTTCGGAGTGTTTACAGACTTATTAGAGCAGATGAAATGCACGCATCTGCTATTGTACTACTCACCCTTTTCGTTCAAACTTTCAAACGGTTCAGGATTCATGAGCAAGGCATCTGCCACATCTTTTAAGACGTCATTGCGGGAATAATATCCCGAATGGACCTGATCGCGGATACGTTTTAATTTTTCGTTTCTATCTTCCACTTCTTCACCTGGTGGTAAAGGTTTCATACGTACACTTGAATTCATAACATTGCCTCGATAGACACCTCATCTTGGTGATTTATTACTCAATGGTTATGGTTATAAGATCGGCATAACTGAAAAATGCTTCAGTAAAAAGTCATAAAAAACAACTGCTTATGTAAACATAGAAGTTCTATTTAGTATGCTTTGATACTATTCAGTTTTATAATTTTAAAGCGATGAGAGAGGTGATGGGGTTTGTGGGGGGCTGAGGCAAGTGCCTTTTCTATTGTTCCAGGTTAATTATTCCTTATCATGGTCAGCAACACCGCGATGTTTATTTTGTTTCATCAATCATGATTCTTTGTTTTTGGAGTTGGTTATGTCTATTCCCACACGACAAATTGGTCAAACCCGTCTTTCGGTTACCGAAATTGGTTTTGGTGGCGCCCCATTGGGCAATCTTTTTGAAGATGTGGCCGAACAACAAGCCCAAGAAACACTCAACAATGCTTGGCAAGTTGGTCTGCGCTATTTTGATACGGCCCCTTTTTATGGTTATGGTCAAAGTGAACATCGTTTGGGGCATTTTTTACGCCAACAACCCCGACAGGAATTTGTTATTTCCACCAAAGTGGGGCGCGTGCTTAAAGCCACCCGCAACCTCGACACTTTTGACAAAGGTGGTTGGATTGGTGGGCTGCCTTTTGAATATCATTTCGATTACAGCTACGACGGCATTATGCGTTCCTACGAAGACAGTCTCCAACGTCTCGGCCTTCACGCTGTCGATCTTTTGCTTATTCATGATTTAGACACCTTTTTTTTTAATGATGATCAAGTGACCGCCCATTTGAACCAGCTTTATACCAGTGGGTGGCGCGCTTTAGAAGCACTGAGATCATCTGGGCAAATTTCTGGTGTGGGTGCTGGCCTTAACAAGCTCGGTATGATACCTCGGTTTTTAGACATGATGCCTTTAGACTTTTTTATCGTGGCCATGCCTTATACCTTGCTCGATCAAGATGCATTGGAAGTGGAATTTCCTAAATGTGCCAAACATGGTGCCACAGTGGTTATCGGTTCAGTCTTTGCCTCGGGCATTTTGGCAACTGGGCCTGTGAAAGGAGCGGGTTATGCTTATGCACCTGCTTCAGAAAAAATCTTAAATAAAACACGCCATATCCAAAACATCTGCCAAAGTCACAACGTACCCCTTCCTGCGGCGGCCATCCAATTTCCTCTTGCACATCCCCAAGTTTCTGCCATCATCCCTGGCGCGCACAAACCCGAATTCATTCAGTCCAACATTCAAAATTATCAACACCCCATTCCCACAGATTTGTGGGCAGAACTCAAAGCCGAAAACCTTCTGCATCAAGACGCACCCACACCGCAATGAAGGAAACCCAATATGAACAGCCCATTTATGCCCACAGATATTGATGAACACTGGCAAAAATTGGCAACTGCAGGCCCCAACCTACAATCGAGAGAACTCTTCCGTTTTGTATTCGGCGCGGCCCAAAACAATTCTCACATCCAAGAAATAGAAACCGCATTGGAGTGGGCAGAAGAACTACAAGACCGCGACCCACAAAGCGACACCTATGGCAATTTCAGATGGTATCGCAAAAATGAAAAACCCATAGATCGCAACGCTGTCGAATTTGTAATGGAAGTAGGCATCTTAGCATGGATACACCACCGCGAAACATTTTCAAACAGCGTAAAAGAACGCTTAAAACGCCTTATTGAATTCAGCATCGAAGGCCTTCGCAGGCACCAACCACCCGTATCTTACACCAATATCTATACCATGAAAATGTGGAACTGCATTGGCATTGGCGAGAACTTGCCGAATCAAGCATTGGCCCAAGAAGGCTATGCAATGTTGGACAATTGGATGGCAGAAATTAGACAAAATGGTATTCATGAATATGTGAGCCCCACCTACTCGCCCGTGAGTATGGAATGTCTTGAAAATATTGCCAAATACACCACACAAGATCAGGTGCGTGAAAAAGTGAATCGGGCGCTTAAACTGTGCTGGTTGCAATTGGCCGCAAACTGGTTGCCCAATTGTGAGCGCCTTGTTGGGGCACACAGTCGCGATTATGATTACTTAGGTACAGGGGTGCGCAATCATCGGGTTCGAAATTATATGGCGTCATTGCTCACGCCAAACAGCCCTGTTTATATACCCGATGCCTCTTTGCGTGATGACGTAGAACAAATGCTTAACACTGTGCCACGTGTCGTGTGTCAAAAATGGGGGTCAGAACCTTTTGAATCTGCCACCACCTATGTGGGGCAACAATTTGCCATTGGATCAGCAGGTGCCGCTTATGGCCCCATTGATAAATGTTTGACGGTGCATTTGGGCGATAAGGATACGCCCAACATCTCCTTTTTCTGCGATGCACGGGGCGATTGTTATGGTCAACGTCAATTTGAATTGAGTGATGGACACAGCAAAGCCTTACACCTGGTCCCTTTTTTAACAAGTGTTCAAAAAGGGCCTGAGGTTTTGTTCCTCGCCGCTCCCGAACCCACGGGGCGTCATTTTCATCGCTCTGCGCCAAATCCCACGTGTTTGCTCTCACATCTCATCTTACCAGATCATGGCACCGTATCTATTGGCACTGAACAATTGGACATTCAAGATGTTGTCACCCAAAAAATTCCCAACGGCCAACCCATATTCCTCCAATACGACACAGTCAACATAGGCATCCGTTTTATCATCGCCACCCAAACAGATGGCACAGAAGCCGATGTCAGTTTTGTGCGTGACGCAGAGGGTTTGGCCTATGGTACCATGCGCATCACCTGTACTCATACAACAACAGCCCCAACGGCACGTGGTATGGTTGCCATTTGGATGGGCGTTCAAGAAAATGCAACCCCCGATGAATACACCGCGTTCCAAAACCACTTTTCTCAAGAAGCCTCCATTTCCACCACACAACAAACCGCAACGGTGCGTGTACCCGGCTGGCAATCAGAAATGAAAATCTCTGCCGACTTAGAAAACCAAAAACCCCTTGTACTTCTGGGCGGTGAACCAAATGCCAGCACGGCCTTATTTGCCGTCAATGGCGAAGATATTGGACGAGAAATGTTGTTGGTGTAAAGTCTTTTTACTGCCTATTTAAATAAAAAAGAGCCGACTCTCTCCCGAGTCGGCTCTTTTTTTGCATCACTTTTTAAGCAGGTTATGACGCATCATAATCCGTCAAATTTCGAACCCAAATGTTGCGATAGCGCACCAAGTCACCATGATCTTGTAATTTGAGTGGGCCATTGGGGCCGTGCACTTTGTCATAAGACGACAAGTTCTTATGGCCTGTAGGGCCCATGGCTTCTTTGCGGTTGTGCAACACAATGCCATTCAAAATGACGGTTAAATATGCTGGTGATTTTAATCGTTCACCTTCATAGACAGGTGCTTCAAAAATAATATCATAGGTTTGCCATTCACCTGGTGGGCGTGTGGCATTGACCAATGGTGGAAATTGCCCATAAATAGCACCTGTAATGCCATCGGCATACGTTGGGTTATCATACCCATCCAACACCTGAATCTCATACAACCCCATCAAAAACACACCACTGTTGCCACGGCCTTGGCTGTTGCCTTTTACTTCGGCGGGGCAAGCAAATTCAAGATGCAATTGAATGCTGCCAAATTCTTCTTTGGTGCGAATATCACCTGTTTTGGGTTGTACTTCCATATACCCATTTTCAACTTTCCACTGCGCATCCCCATCGCGTCCTTGCCATTTCGACAAATCTGATCCATCAAACAATACCACCGCATCAGAAGGTGCATTGCCATAACCCGCGCCAGGTGTGACCACGCGAGGGGCTTTTCGTTTGCTGTCGTGTACCCGATAGGGTTGCCCCGGCAACATGGGGGTGTCGTCATAGCCCACAGGGGCTTGTTTTTCTGCCATGATAGAACATCCTTTCTAAACGGTAATGGTAATCATAAAATCAAGCGAAACCATAATACAAAAATACAGAAGTGTGTCAAGTAAGATCACCAAAGGCCACAGATGGTAACAGGCGAAAAGATATCAATCTGGTATGGGAAATCGCCCCTCATTCCGCGCCAACTTCTTCAAAATCGCCTCACTCACATCAATGCCCGATGCATTGGCAAAGCTCAAACAATAAATCATCACATCGGCCAATTCATCGGCTACTTCGGCACGAGCTTCATCACCTTGCATCAAAGCCTTGCCTTCTTCAATCGTCAACCACTGAAAATGCTCCATCATCTCAGCAGCTTCAATTGCAATGCTCGAAGCCAAATTCTTAGGATTGTGAAACACCTCCCAATTTCGCGCCGACACAAACTTCTGTACCGCCTCGCGTAAATCACCAACCGTCGTTTCTTGATCTGCCATTATGATCCCCTAAAAAAATAGCATAGGATAAAAACCCTATGCTATACCAATGAAACTCAGAGAACATACCATTCTAAACGGCATGTGTCTCCATATACTCTCGCAATGCGGCCATCATATATACTTGATAACGTTTGCCATATCGGTCCTTAAACCAAGCTGTAACTTCTGGCTCCAATATGGTTGCATTTTCAAAAAAATCTGCATCCAATTCGGGCGCAACATCTGGGTCATTCTGAATCTGTTGTTGTATTTCTTCATCAGATGTCGCCAACAATTCCTCAGATGTCTTTTCTCGTGTATTCATAATAAGCACCTCGCCCAAATTCAGAGTCTGCCATCGAATAATACCGTGTTTATTAAAATTCTTCCACTAAAAAATTCAAATTTCCAATTTATACAGAAATACAAAATCGCTTCATCTTCTAAGAAACGTGTGTATCACCAGACGGCCACATCATACGATAGCAAAATCTCCCTCACATCTCCAACTCAAAATCACCACCACCCAAAACTTGCCCATTTACTTGCACTTCAACGCGATGCGTACCTCCATAATAGGTCCGTGTTGTAATGGGCCGAATCGCGTGTTTTCGATCCAGCACCACCACATCACCCGCATCCAATGAACGCGTGCTCATCTTAAAAACCTTTGGACTTGTTGAGCCATTGGCTTTCACAAAGTGAATCACATAATCAATCACCAAGTGTTGTTGTTTCTGCGCTTTACTCGCCAATTCAAATTGAAACAATAATGCTTCACCAAATTTTACAACAGGGGTTTTCACATCAAATTTTGTAATTCCCACCTTGGGTGGTTCAAACCCCAAAATGGCCAATGCTTGTGGATGCCCTTGTTTTACCAATGAACGCAATGCATGACGGATAATCCACAGACGTTCTTTGCTGGCACCTTTTGCCCATTGTGCCAATACATCTAAGGCCAAATCGGGATTGTCCTTTGTAATATCATTCAAATGATTGGCCACAGATCGTCGGACATATTCTGATGGGTCATCTTTCAATTTTTCTAATAGTTTTA
>JAYODI010000195.1:0-1431 GCA_038279365.1 Candidatus Latescibacterota bacterium
CATGAACGTTGTCACCGTTATACCAGCACGTGGCGGTAGCAAAAGCTTGCCCAAAAAAAACATACAGCCCCTCAATGGCAAACCTCTGCTTCAATATTCAATAGAGTATTCGCTACAATGCCCATTGGTTTCGCGTACCGTTGTATCAACAGATAGCCGAGAAATTGCCGATATCGCCCAAAAGGCTGGCGCAGAAGTGCCATTCATACGGCCAGAGAAGTATGCCCAAGACGACACGCGAGATTATCCGGTGATGCGCCACGCACTTGAGACCCTTGAAAAGCGTAATCACCAACGCATTGATGCTATTGTGCTCTTGCGCCCCACATCACCCCTACGACCACTAGGTCTCATAGAAAAAGCCATCCAATTGCTTAAAACCGATCCACTGGCCACATCTGTCCGCACGGTCACAAAATGCGAGCAACATCCTTTTCGTATGTGGCACATACAAGACAATTGTATGGTGGGTTATGAAAATGGTGTTTATGAACCCTACAATACCCCACGCCAAGAATTACCCACACTTTTTTTTCAAACGGGTGACCTTGAAATGGTGACACGCGAAACGCTCCTTGCAGGATCTGTTTCGGGCATACGTGTTCTGCCCCTTGTCTTACATCCAGATGAAATGGTAGATATTGACCATGAAAAAGATTTAGTCCATGCCGAACAACGGTTAAAAAAATGAGCGGATTATCAAAGTTATGTTTGGGAACCGTAAAATTAGGTGTGCCTGATTATGGTTTTTCATCACGTTCGCAAGAAACCAATTTTGATGCCTTGCATTTTCTCAATCAAGTTGAAGCATTGGGCATTCATCGGTTTGATACGTCTCCACGTTATGGCAATGCGGAACAAATTTTAGGCACATATCTAACCCAAAGCCAAAAAACGCCTTTTATAAGTTCCAAGATTGACGAACTAAACGCACATGATGTCAATGCACCCAAAAAGATGCGCACGCGTGTCAAAAAATCACTTCACATACTAAAAACAGAGAAACTAAACATCTGTTATTTGCATCAAAATGAATTGAACATTCTTTCAGACCCTTATATCCAAGAAGGCTTACAGCAACTCAAGTCAGAGGGTTTGATCGTGGCTACCGGTGCCTCCGTTTACAGCCTTGAGGAATGCGATTATGCCATTTCCTCCGGTCTTTTTGACTATATTCAAATTCCGGTTAATATTTGCGATATGACATTTTATGATCACGCCGCAAATATTAAAAATACATCCGTTAAACTTGTTGCCCGTTCCTTATTTCTTCAAGGCATTATTCTCAATAGAAAACAAATCACCAAACGCATAAAACAAGCACCCGAGATAAATGCTTATCTGAATCAGTTAGACCAAATAGCAACTGAAAATGCCTTATCATTGCTTCATCTTTGTTTGGCATTTGTACTCCAGCTCAAACAATTAGAT
>JAYODI010000195.1:1441-2011 GCA_038279365.1 Candidatus Latescibacterota bacterium
GAAAGAACCCTTGGCATTAACTGTCACAAATCGAGTTTATGAGCTTGCCAGAAAAGAAAAAACGTGGACAAACCCCCGGAATTGGTAACCATGACGCCAACAAAACAAAAACATTTTGCGACCAATGCATTGGGCATCAAACAGCTTGGCATTGAGAACTGGTTTGACACTTATACCATGCCCGCTCGCGGTAAAGATTATAGCCACATATACGAAAAAGTAACCGAACTCTACTTACAAACTTTTTGTAAAAACAACAATGACGACTTCATATACTGGTTAGCTGTTGCAAATATTAAAATCACACGTCTTGTGAGTAATTTTATTTTTCATATATTTCGCCTTGAGGTGCTGCGAAACCATGGGTATACCCATATACTAAACGGGCAATCTCTCACCTTGGATCAAGCCAAGTCTATCCCCCTTGCTCAGGAACTTTCACGAAAATTTTCATTCCCCAAAGTGTCAAAATATCAGATTAAAAAATCGCTGATAAAGACCACAATGGGAGCCATCAATATTTGGGCTTCAAACCATATTCCATTGCAACACAAAGCATTTAGGCAGGGG
>JAYODI010000022.1:0-64790 GCA_038279365.1 Candidatus Latescibacterota bacterium
GCTTTGCGGGCGGCCGTTGGTTTTGGCATAAATTTTGGAAAACCCTAAGACGTTAGAGACCATTTCCATTTGCCGATCTCTTCGGAGGTCGGCTTTGTTATGTACTCAAAAAATGATGAATTTTTTTCACAGGCGAATTGGTGTTAGGATTGTTGTGAGCTTTTGTGCCCTTGTGCTTTTGTTGGTGGGCGGAGGAGGATGGAGTCTTTATCGATTGGCCTTGGATCAGTTTGAACGCCAAATGGCCGACCACTTGGTATCTGTTTCTTTGTTAATTGCAGAAGGACTCGACGGAGATGTGGTTGAACAAGTAGACCCACAATATGGTCTTTATGGGCGTTTGTTGGCCCATTTGGAAAAGATGCGGGTTCGAGTGGGGGCGGCACGTATTGTGGTTTTTAGGCAAGATGGAAGCCGTTTATTGGACACGGGTGTAAAAGGTGCATTTGGTCAACCTTATGCGCGTTTTGCATTTGATCGCAATGAGATCAGTCGCGTTTGGTTGGGGGAACCTTCACATTCGGTGGCATTTTATGATGCCAATGGGGTTGCTTTTCAAACAGGGTATGCCCCATTGTTTCGTGGGGCGAAGGTCATTGCTGTGGTGGCTGTCGATTTGGGAGTGGGGTTTGTGGGGGCTGTGGAAGCCTTTCGTAAGTCGGTTTATATATTGGGTGGGGTTGGGGTTTTGCTGACAGTGGTTGTTGGTTTTGTATTAAGCAAGACGCTTACCCGGCCCATTGGGCAATTGGTGCGTGCGGCGCAAGCGATTGGTCAAGGTCAGTTGGATCAAGGTGTGGTGGTTTCGACACAAGATGAATTGGGTGCATTGGGAAATACCTTGGATGTGATGCGCCAACAGTTGGTGGCACGCGATGAACAGTTGCGACAAATGCTTGGCGGGGTTGCGCACGAAATTCGCAATCCATTGGGGGGCATTGAGTTGTATGCCAGTTTTATTGCCGATGATTTGGACGAGAATGACCCGCGCCGAGAACATATCTTGAAGGTGATTGCAGAAGTTCGTAATTTAAACCGGGTCATTACAGATTTTTTAACTTTTGCAAGGCCCTTAACCTTAGACCCCGAACCTGTTAAGCTTAAAGATGTGGTCGTTGATGCTTTGTTTTTGCTGGCCCCCGAAATGGAACGGGCTTCTGTGCGAGAAGTGAGTCACTTGGATTTTGATGGTGATGTGTTGGCCGATATGGTGCAGTTAAAGGGGGCTGTGGTGAATGTGGTTAAAAATGCGATACAAGCAATGCCCAATGGCGGCACTCTGACTGTTTGTCTTGAACAGATTGCAGGGCAAGTAGTGCTTCAAATAAGCGATACGGGCAAAGGCATGTCGGAACAAGATAAGGCCCGTATTTTTGAACCCTTTTTTACAACCAAAGAACAAGGTTCGGGATTGGGGTTGCCCATTGTGAAACAGATATTAGATAGGCATCGTGCGCAATTAAAAATTGAGACCGAACCCAATGTTGGGACTGTGGTAGAAATGATATTTGAGGGGATGGCATGAGTCGAATTTTGGTAATTGATGATCATGAGACAATGCGTGGGGGGGTGCGGGTGGCATTGGAGCGCCAAGGACATGAGGTGTTGGCGGTTGCCGATGGCAAAACGGGCTTGGCGCATTTGGAAAAAGCCGACTTTGATTTGGTAATTACAGATTATAAGATGGATGGCCTCGATGGTTTGGGCGTATTGACGGCTATTTTGGAACGTGGAGTAGACACAGATGTGATAGTGATGACGGCCTATGGCAGTGTGGATTTGGCAGTAGAGGCTATGAAAAAGGGGGCTGTCGATTTTGTGAGCAAGCCTTTTTCGCCAGACGTTATTCAGTTGAAAGTGGACAAGGCATTGTCACACAGGCAAGTACGCGCATCACATGATCGATTAAAAGAAGAAAATGCCTATTTGAAAACCGAAATTGACGAACGTTTTAACTTTGGCGAAATGGTGGGCGCAGATGCTTCGATGAATGCCGTGTTTGAACGTGTCAAAAAAGCGGCTCCTATTGATTCTGTGGTGTTGGTGTTGGGTGAAAGTGGCACGGGTAAAGAATTGGTGGCACGGGCCATTCATCAATCTGGGCCACGTCGACATGGGCCATTTGTAAAGGTGAACTGTGGTGCTTTGCCCAAGGATTTGGTGGAAGGCGAATTGTTTGGCCATGAAAAAGGGGCATTTACAGGTGCCGTAAAAGACAAAAGAGGGCGTTTTGAATTGGCTGATGGTGGCACTATTTTTTTGGATGAAGTTGGCGATTTGCCTTTGGATGCTCAGGTGAAGCTGTTGCGCGTTTTACAAGAGAAAGAATTTGAACGTTTGGGGGGCGAAAAGACATTGCAGGTGGATGTGCGTGTGATTGCGGCAACAAATCGAGAATTAAAAGAAATGGTCGCCGAAGGATTGTTTCGAGAAGATTTGTATTACCGTTTGGAAGTCATACCAATTACTTTGCCGCCATTGCGCAAACGAAAAAGCGATGTGCCAAACTTGGTGGAACACTTTTTGCGTAAAAAAAGTGCAGAATTGGGCATGAAACCCAAAACCATCACTGAGACGGCTTTGACTATGTTAAAAGCCTATCATTGGCCAGGCAATGTGCGAGAATTGGAAAACCTTATAGAGCGGTTGTTGGTACTCTCTGATGGCGATGAAATTGGGGTGGCAGATTTGCCTTTTGATGAAGCTGAGGTGTCTGAAGCACCACCAGTGGTTTTGGACGGTGAAAGTTTGTCGTTAAATGCCCGATTAGACAGTTTGGAGCGGGATTTAATTGTTCAAGCTTTGGAGCAGGCTGAGGGGGTAAAAACACGTGCAGCAGAGCTTTTAGGTGTAAAAACAAGTGCATTATATTATAAACTCGACAAATATGGTTTGGGCGACCGTTAGAAGGTTTGAGATGAAACATCATTTTTTGAAAAATCCATTTTGTCATCTTGGTGCGCGTATTTGGCAACAGATTTATTCGATGCGCTGTTATGTGACTTTGCCTGTTGTCTTATGGGTTTTGCTTGGTTCTGTGCAGGGGGCTGAGTTGGATCGCATTGTTGTGTTGCAAGATTCACTTGTGGATTTGCAAAATCAACGCGACTCTTTGCAGTTTCAACAAGTTGTTTTGCAAACAAAAACTGACAGCTTGGCACGAGAAGTGAATGCCTTAAAACAAGCTCATGTGGGTGGCGCCGCTTCCGGACAGCTTGCACAAGCCCTGCGCCAGTCTCTGCTTTTGACCGTAAAGTTAGAAGCACTTTATCAGGAAGAAATAATTGTTGGACAGTCGATTGAGAGAATTCGCTCAACTTTTCGCGAAGCTTGTGATGCCGAAATTGATCGTTTAATTGGGGCATTGCAGACCCAACCCGATTCTGGCACGGTTGTGCAACTCCAAGCATTGCGTGCGCTGCGCAAAGGGTTGGATGTGCCAAATGGGCAACGTGTTGTGCCCCAAGTAACCGTGGATGCTGATGACACGCCTGATGATATTCGTCTTAAGGCGGAGTTTATGGCTGATGTGGCTTTGCAATTGCAAAACCAAAAGGCAGATGTCGATCGCCAGCTCAAACGATTGGTTGAAGAACAGCGCTTGCGTGGCAGGTTGATGTCTTTTACAAACGAGTTTGGGTTGTTTGATGAGGCTTTGCCACAAGGCCGGTCTGTGGTGGCGCAAGCGGCATCAGAAACGGCTACGGGGTCTGTAGAGACCTCACAAGACCCGAACCTGGGATTTGTTGGTCTTGTTCCCCCTTCGAGGGAGGACGCTAAGATAGAGGCCTCTGTGCCAGATGGTGTGGGGGCGACCACAGTGGATATTGGGCGCGAAGTGACTTTGGAGGCACTCAGCCGCTCAGAGGGAGATCCAAAAGATGATTTGGCTGGAGAGATCCAGCGCTTGCGTATGCGCCAAGAGGCATTAATTCTTCAAGAAAAGCAAGTGCAAGACCGTGTCACACGGTTACAAGCTTATCTCAAGCAATTGTTAGAGGGGCAAACACCGTGAGGATTATGGGATGGGTGTGGGTGACTGTGTTATTATGGGGCTGGTCAGCATATGCTGCCGATGTGCAAATTTCGAGCACCCTGTCTTATGACAGCAACTTGTATGAGGTCTTACGCAAGGGGCAAGGTGGTATGAGCAGCCGTGTATCAGTTACGGCAAAGGGTGTGGTTTGGCGTGGGCCTAAAGGGGCCATCCAAATAGAACAACAAGCAGGTTTTCAACGCCCTTGGTCTAAGGCATTGGGGCAGTCACAAGCGGGAGATGTGTTTGTTGAGCAGTTTTTTGTTCATGGGGTTATGCCCATAGGAAAAGGTCTGTTTGGGATTCGTTCTGGGCTAAAGTTTAAGGAAGCCACGCGTGTTCCGAGTGAAGAAAGTTATTTGCGAGCGGGTGTGGATGGCGACTTTGCTTTTCCGCTTGGAAAACGTCTGATGAGTCGGGTGCGTTTTGGGATTGGAGGCGATGATTCGCGTGATGTGTTGTTGCCTGAAACACATTATGAAACGGCAGGGTTAGACTTAACCTATTCTAAACAGCGGAATCTTTCGGTTCATTTGCGTATTTTGAAACGTTGGATAGATTATGACCGACTGGCATTACAGGTGAATGATGTTGGCCAAATAGCAGCCCTAAAGGAAAAACAGAGAGATCGGGCGTCATCTGTGACGATTGGGTTTCAGGCTTTTGTGGGCATGTTGATTCAGGCAGATTATGCGTTTTTGCGCAATCAATCTAACAGTTTTGGGTATGCCTATTGGGCGCATCGCATACAGGGTATGGTGGTTCGCCATGTGGGCAAAGGCATTGATGCACAGGTTTTTATACAATTTCATGTGCGTTTTTACGATGAAGATTTTCCAACCTTATTGGGGGGAATAACAGAAACCGATGCCTATGAGCAAAGCATTGCCGTTTTAAAGCTGTCGCGGCAAATTTCTGCAAAACACACCCTGTCGGGACAATATGGTTTTTATAGAAATGGTGCCCGACAAGGTGATGGATTTTATCGCAAACATTTGTTTTCTATTGTTTTTGAGACAAAAATGTAATCTTAAATGACACAACGCGGATAAGGAGAAATAAATGGCCCGTCAAAGCGTAGTCGATATTGCCCCTTTGCCCCAAAGACAATTTGGAAAAACGGGTGAAACCGTGCCCATTTTGGGTTTGGGATCTGCACCTGGTGGGATGGGATTGCCCGATGTGGAAGCAATTGAACTGTATCATGCCGCCTTGGATTTGGGGGTGACTTATTTGGACACCGCACCAGGGTATGATAAGGCACAGGTGCAATTGGGGCAGGTCATGAATAAGCGGCGAGACGAGGCTTTTTTGGTAACCAAAACCTTTGCGTCTGAAGGCAAAAAGGCCACTGAAATATTGGAGCAAAGTTTGCGTGATTTGCAAACCGACCAGGTCGATTTGGCCTTTGTGCATTCGGTAAGCAGTTTGGATGTTGATCAAGTATTGGCACCAGATGGGGCATTGGCGGCTCTCAGAAATGCCCAAAAACGTGGTTTGGTTCGTTTTGTAGGCATTACCTGCCATGCGCGCCCGTGGAAGGCCGTTAAGATATTAAAAGCAGAAAATGTGGATGCGGTGATGTTTGCAATGAATTATGTGGATCGGCATACCTATAATTTCCAGGGTGAGGCACTGGCACTGGCAGTGGCGCAAGAAGCGGGCATTGCAGCCATGAAAGTATATGGTGGGGCGCCGGGGATGAAATATGAAGGTCCAACCCCCTCTATGTTGGGGATGGCACACCCCGATCGTTTAGAAACAGCTTTGCATTATGCGCTGGGTCTTAAGGGCGTTGGAACGGCTGTTGTGGGCATGTTTTCGATTGCCGAATTGGAACAAAATATTGCTTGGGCAAGAAACTATCAGCCCCTCTCTGCAAATCAATTGGCAGTGATCGATCGTGAGGGGCAAGATTTGGCAAAAGAATGGGGCGAACACTTTGGCCCATTGGCAGGAGATGAATAGCCCTTGTGTTAAAGAGTTATAACGACCCCATCAGAAAACTGAGAAGAATCAGACTTCTGATGGGGTTTTTTGTTGGATGACTGTCTTTTTGTGTGAATATCTGTGTTTTATAAGGTTTGTTGCGTTGGTACAGGGGTTGCATTGTGTGTGGGAAGGAGGTAGGACATGAAAAATTTAGGATATGTTTTTGTGTGTTTGGGGGTGTTGTTGGGAGAGAGGGGTGTTTGGGCAATGGAACCCACCACAAAGCCCCCACAGGTGGATATCAATGCATTGGTGGTTGAATATCGCTTGCGGGTGCAGGCACAAGGGTTTGTTTCTGATTTGACGCTTTTTGACGATATGGGCATGTTAGGGCGGGCTGTTACAATGCCTCTATCTGCAAGTGACAGTAAAGAGACCCTTGTCCCGAATGGTGGGCGTGACCCGGAATCATCTGGAACGAGTGGTATTTTGGCTACGCCATCTGTTCAATTGGAGATGAGCGGTGGTTTGGACCCCCTGTTGGATATGCAAGTGAGGATCGAGGCACTTAAAAAAGAATTGGATCAAGTGTCACATCCGTTAAATACAAATCAGAAAATTGAGAAGACTGAAAAAAATAAAAGATGAATCAAAATGTAATTAAGTTGGTGAGCACAATAGCTTGTGAAGACATCGCACTTTTATTGGGCACCTTTGAATAAAATACAGTCTGCGATCGGCATTGCGCTCACCCGTCCTTGCCTTTGGGGGAGGGGATAAGCTGACCACTGATCGCTGATTGCTGATCGCCAGTGGATTCGATAAACTCACAAATTATTTTTCATCAATACTTAATGTATTGTTTTTCAATTGTTTGTTTTTTTTATGCAAAAATGGAATTTTCTATCTAAGAAATGGGTGTGACGGTCTTAAATGATTTAAGTTGTGATTGTGAGATTTGAATACTATTTTAATTGAGTCCTTTTAAAGCGCGTGCTTTGGGGCTCTTTTTTTTGACCTTATCCTTTGGTGGTGTATATTATGGCACTTACGGAACCCAAAATGAAAAAAGCTGAAACGCCCCAAACCGTGCGGGTGAGTGTGGCCATACTCACATTGTTCACGCTGGTGTTTGCGTGTGTGATGGCAACCTATGTCGAATTTCAATTGCGGTCTGCCCATATGGCGATGGCCAATTTGCCATTGGTTGTTCTTTTGCCATTTGTTTTTTGGCTTTTGGGAAACAGTTTGTTGAAGCGTTTTGCACCCCAGCTGTCTCTTAATACAATTGAATTGCGTGTTATATTTGGTGCTCTATGGGTTGGTGGCACGTTTGCTGGATACAATTGGGCCACGCAGTGGGTGGGTACCATGGCTGCGCCGCGTTATTATGCATCTCCGGAAAACCGTTGGTTGGATTTGATTTTTGAATATTTGCCGTGGTGGATGTACCCAGTGGATGCCCCCGGTGTGGTGGATCGGTTTTATACGGGGTTGAACCCCAACGAGGTTTTACCTTGGGGGGCGTGGTTGGGGCCTTTGTTTTGGGCTTTGTCTGCGGCATTTGCGATGACAGCCATTGGCGTGGGCATTACGGCCATTTTTCAAAAGCAATGGACAGATCACGAACGTTTGTCTTTTCCATTGGCACAGGTGCCAATGGCGTTAACAGAAGGGTTTGATCAGCGTCGCGGGTGGCCACCCTTTATGAAAAATTGGATGTTTTGGGTGGGGTTTGGTGTGGCTGCTGTGCCCGTGTTGTTTAATATTGTTGAATATTTTGTCACAGGTTTTCCGCGTATTGCCATATTTGATGCATATTTTGGGCCTGGTGGGCCACGCGGCGCATCTGTTTCACGGTATTTTGACGATGTGTCTTATCGGTTGTTGCCTACGGTTATGGGGTTTACGTTTTTATGTGATTTGAATATCTTGTTTAGCATTTGGTCGCTTTATGTGGTGGGGCTTGGCGTGCGTTATGGCATGAATCGGGTTGGGTTTGCCATTGGTTTGAGTGGGCAAGAAGCCAAGACCGGTGAGATTTTGGGGTTGTTTGTTCATGGTGTGATGATTGGGTTGGTCATTTGGGCCATTTGGGTGGCGCGGGGGCATTTGAAACGCGTGTGGCACCAAGTCTTACACCCGGTGCCCAATGATCAGTCAGATACAGTTTTTGTCTCTGCGCGTTGGGCTTTTTTTGCCCTTGTGGGTGGGGGCATATATATGTGGTTTTGGTTACACGCTGCAGGATATGGGTTGGTGATGGCGGGGGTTTGGCTGGTTTTGTTTTGGGTGGGTATTTTTGCGGTGATGAAATTTTTGTCGGCCAGTGGATTTGCCTATTTGTTTCCCAATTGGGGGCACGCCATTCCGACCATTGTTGCTGGTACATCGCGTATGGCAGATTCTACTTTGGTAGCCATGCGGGTTGTGGGGTGGCGTTTGCTTTCTGGGTGGCGTTTGCCTGCGGTTTTGCCCCATATTGAACGGTTGTTGGGGGGCAATGTGAATGCCAAGTTTTTTATTTTTGGATGTGTGCTGGTAGGTGGGGTGACATCGGCGGTCTACACAATTTGGCTGTGTTACGTTGGAGGTGGAGCAACTTTTCAGACTTGGTCTTTGGTGGGCGCACCCGTGGGGTTGTATGATGGCATTGCAAAAGTGGTTACAGAGACATCTGATCGAACCGTAACGGATCCTTCAAAAATTGTAGCGTGGCTTGTGGGCATCGGGGTTGCCCTTGTGATGACCCTTTTGCAAAGCCGTTTTGCTTGGTGGCCCTTGCATCCTTTGGGTGCAATGTTGATGTTTGATGGGTATGTGCGATTGTACGCGTTGTGTATTTTCTTGGTTTGGTTGGCCAAATTGATCATCTTACACTTAGGCGGCATTGGTGTTTATCGGCGTACAAAACCATTAAGTTACGGTTTGATTGTTGGATATGTATTTGCCATTGGGGTTTCGTTTGGCGTGGATTTGATCTTCTTCCCAAGCGGTGGACATTATGTGCACGGGTATTAGAAAGGGTGCGTGTGAGCGATTATTTGTCAGTTGATTTGCGCGGTTTACAAAAGGTTTTTGAGACAGACACCAACCGGGTTGTGGCATTGGAAGATGTGGTGCTTCAAATTTTTCCTGGTGAATTTGTGAGTATTATTGGTCCTTCGGGGTGTGGTAAGACCAGTATGATTCGCATTGTGGGGGATCTGGATACGGCTTCGGGTGGGGTGGTATTGGTGAATCAAAAAGAACCAGCCGAGGCTCGCAAAGCCCGTGAAGTGGGGTTTGTTTTTCAAAGCCCAGCGTTGTTGGAGTGGCGCAATGTGACTGAAAATGTGGCTCTGGCAGGGGAAATTTTTGGTGATGAAACCGTGTTGGCGCGCGTACAAGACATGATCGATATGGTGGGGTTGGCTGGGTTTGAGAAAGCTTACCCTCGCGAATTGTCTGGGGGGATGCAATCGCGCGTGGCCATTGCACGGGCTTTGACGTTTCGCCCGTCTATTTTGTTAATGGATGAGCCCTTTGGTGCATTGGATGAAATTACGCGTGAGCGTATGCAGCTTGAATTGTTACAAATTTGGCGAGAAACAAAGGCCACGGTGATGTTTATTACCCACAGCATTTCTGAGGCGTTGTTGCTTTCTGATCGTGTGGTGGTGATGTCTGCTCGCCCTGGGCGGATTATTGAAGATTTGAAAGTAGATTTTGGCAGGCCGCGCAGTGATGATTTGCGAGCCGATGTTACTTTTGTCAAAATGGAGGCTCATTTGAGAAAGCTATTGGAAACGGCGGGGTGATGTTGGATATATGAATACTGGAAATTAAAAACCGCCCATTGCACTTGCAATGGGCGGTTTTTGGTTTGCTGTTGGGTATCAATTATCGATAGGCGTTGGTAAACAGTTTGGATAAATCTACTTTTTGATCTATTTGCCCCAAATCAAACAACACATCTTGGGTGTGCGTCCAGCGATCCAACGATTGGGCCCCAAATCCATTGGTGGTTACATCGGCACTTTTGAGTATGGGAATCAGGGATTCAAAATTGGCGCGATTAAAGGCTTCGTCGCTTTCAGGGCGTTGGGCCATATAGGAAGCCACGGCTTCGTCGGGGTGATCTATGGCATATTGCCAGCCTTTGATAGAGGCTTGTAAGAAGCGTTTGGCCAAATCGCCATTTTCTTGTAAGAATGTTTCATTTGCAATGATGTTGGTGCTGTAAACGTCTACGCCATATTCTGCCAGTGCCAAGCGACTGACCTTGTAACCGCGTTGCTCCACGATAACGGGTTGGTCTTCGGTATACCCCAGCATCGCGTCAACTTGGTCTGCCAACAGTGGTGCGGGGCTGGCTTCACTCATGCCCATGAGTTCAATTTGGTCCTCGCTGATGTTTTGCTTGCGCAAAAAAGCTTGAAACTCACGGTGTTTGGTGCCGCCCACATTAACCCCAATGCGTTTGCCAATGAGGTCTTTGGGTTCTTTTATATTTTTTTCAGTGAGGGCATAAACAACCACTGGCGAATGTTGATTGATAACAGCCAAAGACACTATGGGGATGCCCTGGGCACGTGCCATAACCGTTGCGGCACCGCTGGCAACGCCCAATTTATAGGTGCCATTGCCAACCACGCGGGCTGCGGTTGGGGCGCCCGTTCCTTCAAGTATGTTGATGTCGATGCCGACCTCTTCATAGAACCCTTTTGTTTTGGCCACAAAAAAACCTGCGTGCTCCATTTGGGCTTTCCAGTCGAGAATGAGCTCTACTTGGTCATTGGAGTCGGTATTTGATTGGGCACATGCCATGAAGGTGCAGGTGAGCAAGAGAATGATTTTTTTTAAACCGTTCATATATGAGATACTCCACTTAGCGTCCGAGTGTTTCAACGGCACCACCCCAACGTTTGAGGGCCGTTTTTTCAAGTCCGTCTACAAGTAAAAAGAGGGTTGTGCCCATAAGCCCCAACGCTATGAGTGCGGCAAACATCAAATCTGTGGCAAGCTCAGAATTGGCCAGGCGAATGAGGTGGCCCAAGCCGGCACTGGCCCCAACAAATTCACCCACTACTGCACCAATAACGCTGAGAGTGATGCACATTTTAAGTGCCGCAAAAAGATAGGGAATGGCATTTGGCAACCGCACTTTGGTGAAAATTTGGCGGTGATTGGCCGACAGGGAGCGCATCAGGTCGAGGATGAGTGGGTCTACAGACAATAGGCCACGTGTGGTATTGACCACCACGGGAAAGAAGGATATGAGACCTGCAATAATGACCTTTGGAAGCAACCCAAAACCGAACCAAATCACAAAGATGGGCGCAAGGGCTTCTTTGGGAAAGGTTTGGGAAGAAATTACCAAAGGATAAAGCATGCGTTCGATGAGGCGAGAGCGGGCCATTGCTATGGCACAGGTGGTTCCAGCACTTGCGCCAAGGAAGAATCCTCCAATGGCCTCTACCAATGTGACAGACCCGTGCGAAAGCAACAGTTGGTAATTGGAAAAGAGTTTGATGAAGATTTTAGATGGTGGCGGTAAGATGAATGGGGCTATTTCAAAAACGTGTACGAATATTTCCCAAACGCCTAACAAGATCAATATAAAAACACCAGAAAGGGCATATTCTCGAATAAAAAATTGAATGGATTTCATATATTTTATAAGTCGAAGAGAATGATTTGAGCCGAGATGCTACCGGCTTGATTGTGATATTCGGGGTTTTCATTCATGGCCAAAAACAATGGGCCAGCGTAGGGTGAATAAAAGTCGAAATAATTGCCAACCGATAAGATTGGGCTGTCGCCCACACGCCCAACCAATGCGGCCACATTGGTGCCAGGCAAGAGATAGTTTTCGTTGGCCATTTTGCCTTCAATGCCATCTGGGCCACACCAGATGGTGGTTAGAGGGCGCATTTCTGGAGACCAAAGGCCTTCGGCTGCAATAATGACTCGCTGGTCTTTTTGGACTTGTAAGTACATTTCTTGCCAAACCGCATTGGGGCGAATGGTTTTGGTGATGGTAAATGCCATACTGTCTCCTATAGGTTCATTGCTAAAAGTGTTAGGTTCTGAAAATAGTTTGGCAATGGGGGGTTGTCAAGTGAAACGCGTTGGCGAAAAGCATTGACTCTGTTCATATAAGGTTTATATTATGTGAAAAGTTACGAAAGACCGATAGACGGGTGTTTTTTTATAACTGGTCAACAAATGCAATCGAAAGTTGTTCAACATGAAACTTGCATCAAATGGAAAATCAATTAACACCGTAATTGGCCGAGGGTCTGTTTCTGAAGGACGTTTTCAAATTGAAACGGGCGTTCGTGTAGATGGGGTTCTCAAAGGGGAGTTGGTGTCTTCTGGCACGCTCATCGTAGGGGAGTCGGGCGTAATTGAGGCCGATGTCAAGGTGCGAGAGGCACTCATCAGTGGCCGAGTGGTCGGGGATTTGATAGCTGAAAACAAAGTACATTTGCAAGCGCAAGCCACCTTTATAGGGAAGGTGCAAACACGCGTTTTGGTGGTTGAAGAAGGTGCTGTATTTAAGGCCGAGTGTGATGCGAGTAGCGAAATCCAAGTGGCAGATCCGGCACATGTCAATGAAGTATCATCGGCAGAACAAGGGGAACCGGTGAGCAAAAAAGCTTAGTATTTGAATGACAAACCCTAAAAAAAGCGGTCGGTTTTTAACCGACCGCTTTTTTATTAATTTTGTTGAGGATCATCAATTGCAAATGCCAAAGTGCCATTGGGTTTGTTTTGTTTGGCAACAACCGACATAATTCGTTTTACGGCTTCTCGCTCTAAGGTCGGTACCTTTTCTTCAAATTTATCCAACGACCGGTCTACAATTTCATCCCAATTTGCCGTTGGATGTTCTTCTTTTACGGAAAACAAGATGTTGTCTGCCAAGCGCAGGAGACTTTCCGAATCCATTTTGGGAGCCCCGCTTGCGGGTGTCAGATCAATGGCAGGGTCGGCGCCCAGTGATGATTCGTTGCGACCTAAGCTGCGCAACAAACTGCGTGCAGAGGTTGCTATACCAAACAAATGTGCCTCGAGTATTTCAACATCTTTGCTTTCGCGTTTAACTTGTGCGGCTTTTTCACGTACATGCCGACTCATGATGTAGAGAATTTCTGCAATGCGCAAAGCGGCACGTTGTGTGAGAAACTGATAGACATTTAAAATAAAAAGAATGGCTATCAGAATGACCAACATCAGTGTAACAACAGACATGAGACGCCTCCTTCGAGAGAATTGTTGGGAGATCAAAGGTGGGTCGGGGCAAGCCAGTGTACGATTTTAAAAAAGGATTGTCAAGTTGAACTAATATTATCCTAAATAAAAACTTTCATTTTTCTCGAAATAAAATTTAGGAATGTACATCACTTATAGTCGATTTGTCCTATATTATCGGGAGATGAGTGTCAGTCGAAAGGAAGGCTGCTTACCTCGTGGTCTATTTCCCAGACGTGCTGGATTTTAGCCATAAATTTTATGCTGGTTTGAATAAAAGGAGTCGGCATTATGCTCTGGTTCCTATTGATACTGATTATTGCGGGTTTGCTTTATTCGGCATTCAATCTCATGAACTACCAGGCCGTGTTAGAAGATGCGCGCAGTCGTATTCGCGATTTGGAAATGACGGTTCAAAAATTTGAAAAAGCGGTTGAAAATGAGCAGAAACAAGGTCGTCTGGTTGCCGAAAAGCTTTCCTTAAGCAAGGAAACCGAGTCAGAGCTCAAAAATGAGATCACGTTAACGGTGACACGTGTACAAGAAGAGCAAAAAAAAGAGAATGAGCTTGAGATGAATATGTACAAACAAGAGTTTAAGCGGAACAAACAGCGCAAATATTAAAGAGGGTTTACGATGGTTCTTGAGTTGATTACATTGGCTATTTTGGCAATTGTGTTGCTTGTTAAGTATGGTACATCTGCACACATTGTAAAATTGAACCAACGACAATTGGTGTTGGACAACGAATGTCAGCAGCATCAATCGCGTTGTAAGGCACTTGTGAAGGAACGAAAAGCTGCTGAAGGAGAAGAGCGCAATATTCGTCTGAATATTAGCAAACTGGAGGCGCGTTTGGATGAGGTGAGAAGTCAATTGTCTGAACAAGAAGAGCGCAATCGAGATTTGCAAGATCGCGCATTGGGTAATTAGGTGAGATTTAAAAACAATGAAAAAAGGGATGCGATGTTATATCGCATCCCTTTTTTTGTAACAAAATGTTATACTTTGAAATATTTAAAAAATATGCAAAAATGGCATAAAGCACTGTTATATATAGAAATATGCGTATTTTGTGCAAGTGGCATCGTACTTGCGTATTGTAATGGATGAAAGCGCTCCCCAAAGACAGATGTTTTAACAAAGGGGTTTATTATGGAATGGATTTGCGTTGCATTGATTATCGGCTCAATGGTGTATTCTGGAGGCATTGTGGTCGAATATACAAACCTTAATTTGGAAATATGCCCTCAGATTAGCCAATTGGAGTGTAAGATTGGTGAATGGGCAAATGCGGCCCAAATTGAGATACAAGAGAAAGACAGAATAAAACAAGAAACAGAAGCCATTCGCATGATGGTTGGAGATCTGCAGTTGACAGTGGATCAAGCCAAATTGCGAATGCAAGCTGCTTTGTTAAGAAAAAAGCGATTGGATATGGCATTGTTAAAAAGCAGTATTAGGTCGCGGCGATCAACGCGTATGAATCAGATATAGGCTCCATATTTTTGTGGAAGATTTAAGAGGAGGGTGAAACGGTCATTGATGGTTGCGCCTGAAAAGGAGGCGGGGGATGATTCTGGAATTGATTACATTTGTTATGCTTGCTTTGGTTTTGATTATCAAATATGGTGCGGTTACCCGCATTGTTCGTCTCAAGCAACGATTGCGCGAAGTAGATGGGGCGTGTCGTAAAGAGAAGGAAAATCTGAAATTGTATCAGGCAGAGCGTTTTGCTGCCGAACGTGAGCAAAGCATGTTGGTGAGACAAAGGCGTGTGTTGCAAGATGAATTGAGACGATTAAATACAGAATTGGAAGTGTTAAAAGAAGAAGGTCGAGGCGCAATTGAGGAATTGGTGCGCCGAAATGCACATGTTGATGTAAAATTGATCACGGGTGGGGAGATTGCTTCTGAAGATGAGGAATAAATGACGCTCAAGATTGTTAAACATTAAAAAATCCCGTATCGCAAATTTAAGATACGGGATTTTTTTGATTAAAATGTGCCATTCAACACTTTGTCGTAACACGAATCTATTTGTAAGCCATCTGCGCCGAATTGCAGCATTTTTTGAATATGGTGTTCACCTTGTTTTTGTGAATCGCCCGTTTTGTAGTGATAGGTATTGATGCTCACAATAACTTCCAAGCCCAAATTGTGAAATTTTGTTATGGTGTCTTGGGTAAAGTCATCGCCGTGGTTGAATATGTAGTGGTCTTTGACAAATGTGGGATTTTGGGCAATAGCTTGTTGTGTTTCTAACACCGATTGTCGCCAAGAAACTTTGCATTTGCCTGCGAATTTTTGAGCAATGGGTGATTGGTTGTTAACGGGGATTTTGTTGATCAAAATAAGAGCTTCGGCCAAAAGATTGTGTTTTTTAAGTGCTGTTTCAATTTCGTGGGCATACGTATCAATATAAGGTGTTTGACAGCCTTTTAAGTCGATCATGACGCCAATACGACCCGCGCAATGGGAACAGTAATTTTCAAATGTGGGTATTTTTTCACCTGATCGGGTCAGCGTGATTTGAGTGACCTGCTTTAAGGGTAATTCTGAAATTTTGCCTGGGACACCCGCTTCTTCTTGCAAGTTGTCATTGTGGAAGCACACAACATGGCCATCTGCCGTGATGCGGGCATCTATTTCGACATGGGTATATCCACGTGCAATGGCTTCTTCAAGGGCCTGTAAACTGTTTTCTGAGCGTTGGGCATCTACAACGCCGCCACGGTGAGCAATGAGCTTTTGGGGTTGGGTATGGAATGGGGGCATATTAAAGACTCATTTATGTTTGCACGTAAGGAATGGGATCAATAAATCCGGCTTGTTTAAAAGCGCGTAAACGCAAGGCGCAACTGTCGCACCGACCACAGGCCTGGTCATTGTTTTGATAACAAGACCAAGTAAGGTGCAAAGGGGCTTGGAGGTCATGACCTATTTGAACGATTTGTGTTTTGTTGTGATGTATAATGGGGGTTCGAAGCTGAATGTTGTGGGCTGGGTGGGTGCCTGCCTGAATGGCTTGTGCAAAGGTGGTGCAAAATGTTTCAGTGCAGTCGGGATAACCGGAACTGTCTTCTTCTACAACACCGATGTAGATGGCCTCGGCATGTATGATTTCTGCCCAAGAGGTGGCAAGACATAGCAAGTGTGCATTGCGAAATGGTACGTAGGTAATGGGTACTTCGTGGCTGTTAAGATTGGCTTCGGGCACAGGAATGGATGTATCGGTCAGCGCCGATCCACCAATATCGGCCAGATATTGCATATTCACTGTGCGCCGTCGTTCGATGGGCACGTTGTAGTGGTTGGCAATATCCGTAAAGGCTTTTGATTCCCGCTGCCAGGTGCGTTGACCGTAGTTCAGGTGGAGAAGGGCCAAGTCGTGGTTTTGGGATGCAAAAGCGGTGGTCACGCAACTGTCGAGACCACCACTTAAGAGTACAATTGCAAGTTTAGACATTTTTAAGATTTGGCTGAAGCAACAACGCGTTTTGCGTAGTGAGACAGATCGTCCATAAGTGAGTAAACCGTGGGCAATAAAACGAGTGTCATGAGTGTGGAAACCGAAAGCCCAGAAACCACAACCAAGCCAATGGGGCCCCAGCGGCGCGCGGTGCCATCGGCATTGCCATAGAGCATGGGGATAACCAAGGGCATAAGACCAATAATGGTTGTTGTGGCTGTCATCATAATGGGACGAAGGCGATCTTGGCCCCCTCTAATAATGGCTTCGCGCCTGAAAAGACCTTGCCTGCGGTATCGGTTGATATGATCGACAAGCACAATGCCATTGTTGACCACGATGCCAAATAAAATAAGCAGGCCATATTTGGCATTGCTGTCCATGGCGATGCCTGTAGAATAAAGCCCTAATGCCACACCAATAAATGCAAACCCGATGCAAAACATAATGGTGAAGGGGTGCACATAAGACTCAAAGAGGGATGCCATAATAATATAAATCAGAACTGCAGCAAAAAGCATGATGGCACTGTCTTGGCCTTGTTCTTCGGCCATCCACCGAAAACTGCGATCCATTTCGGCAGTATAGCCTTTGGGCAAAGAAATGTTTGCCATGCGTTCTTGCATCAACATACCCACCCGAAAGCGAGCCGTTGACTCGGTATTGGCAAAAACGGAAACTGTGGACATGCGGTCTTCGCGTCGAATGGTGTTTCGGCCTTTTTGAAGGTCAAAATTGGCCAAACTTGAAAAGGTGACCATGCCCGCATCACTTTCAAATTCTGAATTTTTAAGTTGTTCAAGTGTGGCCCGGTCTTCTTCGCGCAGTTGAACGGTGATGTCTATTTCACCATCGGGCGTTTTAAACTGTGTGCCACCGCGAGTTCCAAGCGCCGAGGCAATGGTTGATGCCACTTCTCTGGGTGACAAACCGTATCTTTGGGCACGTTCTCTGTTGACTGTTACTCGAATCTCTTCGGTGCCACTTTCAAGGCTTGTTTCAATTTCATTGACACCTGAGATATCTTGCATTTGCAAACGAATGTCTTCTGCCAAAATGGCCAAAACTTGTGGATTTCTTCCCTTGATTTCGATGCCTACCCCCGTATTCCCGCCCCCACGAGATCCGCCAGTTTTGAACCTGACACCAGGAATGTCTGAAGGTAAGAGTGCCATCACTGCTTTTTGAATTTCATCAGAAGACAATGTAGATTCTTCGGGGGGTTTCAAATATAGCGTAATGCGATTGCTTCTGCGACTGCTATAGCGTGTGCCCAATGCTGCAATATCCAATTCGTCGCTTTTGGGCATGATGATGCCTTCGACTTGTTTGAACAAATCACGTGCATTATCGACATCGTAGTTGCGTGGTAATTCGACGGAGATGCTGATTTGCCCAGAGCGTTGGAATCGGTAGGGTTGTTGTTCGACTTTGCTGTAAATATAATTTCCCGCAAAAAGAATGATAACGGCAGAGGATAAGGTGGCCCATCGGTAGTGTAAGGTGGTGGTAATCATGCGCTCATAGGCTCCTTTGATGCCAATCTTACGATAGCGCACCATCAAGAACGCGATGAAGGCAAAGATGAGACCCACCGTGATTTTGATGTTGGTTGATACGTCTAATAGGGCCAAAAAGAACTGTTTGCAGGTGTCATAGATGCTGCCCAATGTATAATCTGTGTAGGCAAAAAGCGCATATACACCCAGGCAGGCAAAAAGACCAACTGCTATTTTTAATGCCGTATCGACACGTGATAATCCATCTCGAAAAGCTCGTGATGTGGCCAGTGGTATGAGCGAAAGCGCAATAAAAAAAGAAGCCACAACAGAGATAACCACCGTAATGGCGAAGTCTCGCATAAAGAGGGCACTGCGAGAATCTGTGACAAAGATGATGGGAACAAACACACATATGGTGGTTAACGATGCGGCCAAAACAGGCACGCCAATTTCGTCGCTGCCTTCCAATGCGGCAGTGGTTGGATCTAAGCCTTCGTCATACCGTTTGCGAAAGATGTTTTCAAGGGCCACAACGGCAGGGTCAACAAGCATCCCAATGGCCACCATAAGCCCCATCATTGAAATGAGATTGAGGGTGATGGTGGCACCCGTAAATTGGCGCATAAAGTACATGATGAGGAACACACATAGAGCCGATACGGGAATAGATGACCCAATGATGAGGGTGGAACGGAAATTCCGTAAAAATATAAAGATGGCAACCACGGCTAAGATGCCACCCATAATCGCAGATTGCGACAAATTGGTGATACCGGTTGTGACATCTTCGGAACGATCTCTTACAATAAGGGCTTTGAGTTTGTCGCGCCCCACTTCATCTAAAATGGCATTGAGTTCTGCGCGAACAAGATTGGCGGTGCTGACCATATTGGCTGTGGATGATTTTTGTATTTCGAGTGTCACTGACTCACGGCCATCTAAGCGTTCGAAGCTGGTTTTTTCTGGATAGTCATAGGTGACATCGGCAACATCTTTGAGCTGGATGTCGGCACGTAAGGGTTGGTTGGCAATTTGATCCATGATCTCAAATTCGCCAATGGCTCTTACGGGTAAGCGGCGTTCTCCGTCGGCAACAAATCCGGCAGAAACATTGGCGTTGTTGTTGCGCAAGGAACTGTTAATGGTTCGAAAGTCGAGGTTGTGTGAACTGAGTTTGTTTTGGTCTACATCTACGAGCAAAACTTTTTCATCTAAACCCTGCAAAGAGACATTGCCCACACCTTCTAAGCGTTGGAGGCGGGGTAAAATGACTTGGTTATAAATGTCGACCAAATCATTGTCATTTTCACCGGCCCAAGTCAGTGAATATTCGAGAATGGGAAAGTCTTCAAAATTCCAGCGACGAATTTCGATGCGGTCCACGTCGTCGGGTAAAAGACTGCGCACTTGATCCAATCGGTCTCGAATATGAACCGAAACCAAATCCATGTCGGCGTTCATATCAAATTCGAGGCGAATGCTGGCATTGCTGCCACTGGCTGTAGAACTGATGCCCTTTACGGCCGAAAGTGTGCCCATCATTTCTTCAATGGGGCGGGCAATGAGCCTTTCTACTTCTTCGGGTGAAGAAGAGGGATAATTGACACTGATATACATGGCAGGAAACGTGATGCTGGGCATGTATTCCAATGGCAATCGAAAAAGCGAAATGACGCCCAATACCATCACACTGATAACTGTCATGATGGTGGTAATGGGTCTCTTGACCGCAAATTCGGACAATTTCATTTATTTTATTCTCCCAAATGGGTGTGATTGGGTGTCCAGTTTAAATCGGGATTGCTTTGTTAATTAATGGTTTAGGTGGTTTTAACTGTAAAATGGAAAGTGTTTACTTACTTGCAGTGAGAATATATTCGGAAACGAATTCTGTGTCAATGGGTTAGGGGAATTGAAAACAAATACATTCGCTTTCGGGCATTAGACGAGAGAGATGATTCTAAGGTTCCCGACGGGGTGTGTTTTTGAGGTTTGGACGGGGCAACCGTGTTGGTTTTTTATATCATGGTTTCAACGATGGCTTGGCTTTCGAGGTCGAGCTTGCGATAGTCTGCAATTTCGTACCGATTGCCATCGGCATCGCGCAACAATACGCGTCCACCGCCTACCACACGCACATCTCTGCGACTGCTGGGAATTTCAAATTCGCGAGGGCCTTTGTCGGTATCCACTTTCCAAGTGGGAATGTGGAAATTGGTTTCTACGCCGTGAATTTTGGTGATTAGAGGGAGGTAATAGGTTTGTTCGAGGGCTTCTTGTAGAATATTGACACTGTCTTTTGGGAGCTTATAAAGGTGTTCAATGATCCCAATTTCGTCGCCTTGGGCATCTTTTACAATAATGAATTGATCTGGGGCATTTAGAGGAAAGGCCCGTTCAATGGTCACATTCTCATATGTTTGCCCCAACATATCGAGGCTAAGGTCATCAAAAGTGTTGAGGTAAAAGTGGGCATCTGGGGGAATAAAGGTCAGTTCACTGGTCAGTTGGCTCATAAAATTTCCAATACGAATAAATGTTAAACCGCGCGTAGTTTGGAGAGTTCGGTTTGCATGTGGCACAAACGGGCATAAATGCCATCTTGTGCAATGAGTTCATCGTGGGAACCCATTTCGGCCAATTCACCCTTTTCGATAATGAGCAGGCGATTGGCATGTTTGAGTGTGGACAGGCGATGGGCAATGGCAAAGGTGGTACGGCCCTGAATGAGCCTGTAGAGGGCTTCTTGAATTTGGGCTTCCGTTTCCGTATCCATGCTGGAGGTGGCTTCGTCGAGTATTAAGATGCGCGGGTCACGCAATATGGCTCGGGCAATGGAAATGCGCTGACGTTCGCCACCTGAGAGACGTACTCCGCGTTCTCCTACGGGGGTATCGTATCCATCGGGGAGGCGCAAAATGAAGTCGTGTGCGTTGGCTGCCTTGGCAGCAGCCACTATTTCAGACAAAGAGGCTTCGGGTTTGCCATAGGCAATGTTTTCTGCAATGGGCCCATTAAAGAGAAAGGGATCTTGTAACACAACGCCAATTTGATCACGCAAAGATTTAAGGGAAACGTCTTGGATATCGTGCCCATCAATGAGTATTTGGCCTGATTCGATGTCATAAAAACGGCATATCAAGTTGATGAGTGTGCTTTTTCCGGCGCCTGAGTGCCCAGCCAAACCAATCATTTCACCAGGTTCTATGGTAAAGCTGAGGTCTTTGATAATGGGCTTGCTGGGTTCGTATGAAAAGGAGACATCTCTAAATTCGACCTTGCCCGCAATGCGTGGCAAAATGGTCACTTGTGGATGGTCCGTGACATCGGGTTGGGTGTCGAGCACTTCAAAGACACGTTCGGCAGATGTGCTGGCTCTTTGAAAGCGGTGGTTGAGATTGCACAGACTTTGAACGGGGCCGTAGAAGCGGAACATGTATTGCGTGAAGGCGACAAATTCACCAATGGACAAGGTTTTTTCAATGACTGATCCCCCTCCCACAAACCAGATAATCAGTGTGCCGATAGACGTGATAAAACTCATGACGGGGTTAAACACACTGCGAAGACCTGCCACGCGAATTTCTCCATCGCGCAGATCTTCACTTCGGGATTCAAACTTGTTTACCTCACGATCTTCTTGGGCAAAAGCTTTTACCACACGTACACCGGGAATGGTATCGGCCAACAAGGCACTGATGCCCGCCCAGCGCCGCCAAAGGCCCCGATAGGTTCGATGAAAGCGTTCGCTAAAGTTGAGGGTTGCATAAATGAGCAATGGGGTGGGCAAAAGTGCCAGTGCTGCCAGTTTGACATTGAGTGAAAAGAGAATGCCACATATGATAAAGATGGTGAGCACGTCGCGGATGATTTCTTGGAGACCATCGCTAATAAAGTCTTGCAAACGGCCCACATCCTGGGTGATGCTGGCCATAATGCGACCCGTTTCGCGTTCGTTGTAAAAACTAAGTGAGTGACGATGCAGGTGGCGATAGACTTGGTTGCGCAAGTCGTAAGTAACTTGTTGGCCTAACTTGGAGAGGATATAAGACCGAATGGCATTTAACCCGCTTTGGGAAAAAGTAATCAGAAAAAACAGGCCAACCAGCAGATAAAGCTGTGTATAGGCATCTTCTTTGATGACAAAGTTTTCTGCTGTTGGGGCCAACACATTGTCGAGCAACTCGCGCATGAGCAATGGGGGCATAAGACTGATGAATGTGGCTGTAAGGAGCAAGACAAGGCTAAATGTGGCCAATTTCCAGTGGGGAAGGGCATAACTTAACAAACGAGTGAGCAATTTGCGGGTATCTAAACAGTTTGGACAGACGCCATTCCAATGTGGGATGACCTTGCCACACGTGTCACAGCGCTTGCCTGCTGCCGTGCGACCCAATTTGCCTTTGACCAATTTTCCGTCTTCGGTATTGGGGCGTGCTTCTTTGACCAATTCTTCCAAAGACTTCATGGCATCGTTAAATTTGGGATTGAGTCCTTTGGTAAAGCGCGCAAGGGTTGTGCCTTGTGTGGTTGTGCGCACTTTCAAATGCCCACTGCCCATGAGATCTTTGGCTTCAATGCCCGTGATTTCAGACAGTGGAAGGGTGGTGATGTGGGGCGTATTGCCGCCATTGAGGCTATATGTGATAATTTGGCGTTGGGTCGCTAAGAGCCAAGATTCGCCAAATGTGCCGTCTGGACGAATGTCGGATGTAATGGACAGTTTGATGGATTCGTCGGGGTGGAGATGTTTGGAGATGTTTTTTTGAATGTCTTCTGGTAATGTTTCTGTGGTGGTGTGAGTGGTTTCTGGCACGTGGGAGGCTCCAACTGTGTGAATGGGAAGAAGCAAGTGATTACTTACTTAATGTAGTATGCAAAAAAGAATAAGCAAGTTTAAAAATACCTGCAGATGTTTGCCGATGGCATTTGAAAGCCGTGTGGGAGATTGTCTTTTTAGGCTTTAAGGCCCATTAAGCGGCGCCAAAAAGTCGGTTGTGTTTTGCGTTGCCATTTTTTGAGGCGAGATAATAGGTCTTGTGGGAATTCTATCAGTGGGGGAAATAGTTCTTTTATTTCTTGTTCTTTGTGTGCTAAATCTATGGGCGCCAAATAATTGTAATGGGGTGAAAGTGTGGTATTGAGCAGTTGGCGTTTGTGGTAATTGTTGATATTTTCTTGTGCGCGTTTGAGGTGATCCATGTAGCGATATATGAGGTTGCGAATGCGTGCGTTATAACGTGGTATTTCTTGGGTCAGGTATTGTGCTGCTTCGAAGAGTTGTTTTTGATCGCAGGCCGTGGTTGGCGGTTTGGGGTAGTCTGAGGGCCAATTGTCTAAATTCAACCAAGTTTGGCAGGTTGTTTGATCGGGAAATAGGCTTATTAGGGTTTCTATTTTTTGGAGGAGTGCGGTTCGCAAGGCTGGGATTTGATGCTGGGCATTTTCGCGCAATTTTTTTGCGGCATCTTGTAAGTCTTCGGCATCTTTGCGTTCTTGCAAGTGAGGGGGTAAAACTTTGTTTTCTTGAAGGATTTTGCCAGCCACTCTATATTCTTCGCCAGGGGCAAAATATGAACGCAGATCTATGGGTTTGCCTTTGCCAGGGAGGTTGCGCCACGAATCATCTGCGGCCACTTCTTTAAGCAGATCATCAACCGAACGCATTTGGATTTTGCCATCTGGGGTTCGAAGTTTTGGTTTGTTCATGGCCTTTCCCCTTATTGGTCTTGATGGTTATGGTGGCTGTTTCTTAAATGTGGTTTGATATAACCGATGTGTCAAGGAGATATATCTATATATTTGACTGGGATGACAGGTCATTTATTAAAGATGGGTGCATTTGTTGATGAGGGGCTTGAAGGGGAATGAGTGATATGGCAAAAAGAAATCAAAAGATGTGTCAGGGGCAGTTGGATGTGTCCCAATTTGAATTGGGGCATACTTTGGGATCTGGGCAGGTCTTTAGGTGGGGGCGAGATGTGGATGGGTGGTGGAAAGGCATAGCGTATGGTGTGGCGATTCATTTGAGGCAAGTGGATGATCACGTTCACTATTTGGCTTCATCGGATTGCGTTGACACATATGCCGGACAGATGGTAATGCCCGATTTTTTGCGCTGGTATTTGCGGTTGGATGAATATCCAAATATTCGTGTTACGCGAGATGATACGTATTTGCGCAAAGCTCGTGATTTGATGAAGGGGTTGCGTTTTGTGCGCCAAGACCCATTTGAGTGCATTATTTCTTATGTTTTATCTGTGCAAGCGCATATGACATTAACAAAACGCCGCATCAACTTAATTGCGCAAACGGTTGGGCAACCCGTGGCGTTTGCGGGTAACCGGTATTGGGTTTTTCCCACACCTGAAGCGCTGGCGACGTTGGATGGTGCTTTTTTTAGGAAACAACGTTTTGGTTGGCGGTCGGAACGGGTGGCCGATTCTGCGGGTTTTGTGGCAGAAAAATTATCAGAAAAGGATCAACCTACATTACAAGATTGGCGAGATATTAACGATGCTTTGTTGGAAAGGCCAGGAAGTGGGGTGGGGTTGAAAGTGGCCAAATGTATTGACCTGTTTTCTTTAGAGCGTTTGCACGCTGTGCCCGTGGATACGTGGGTGCGTAAGTTTGCAGAAGATTGGTATGGCGTGACAGGGGCGGATGCCAAAATTTGTAAGTGGGGAGAAGAGCGGTGGGGCAAGTGGGGGGGGTATTGCAATGAATATCTGTTTTCGTATTATCGCGAATTGCATGGTGGCACGCTCTATGACAAGGTGTTGTCTTTTGAGGCGTCGGATGAACCCTCGGCAGAATTGCCATTTGAAGCCATAAAATAAGGGATATTGTGAGTTCTTGCCACTATCGTCTTTGTTCATTGGGCAGGAATAAATCTTCACGCTATGGGGGCAATGTCCTTTGGGCAGATGATCACAAACGCGTTCAAACTGTTGTCGAGCACTTTGAATATTTATGCGATATGGTAGCGTGTTGAAATGAGAATGGCGCGGTCTGTTTAGATCGCGCCATTCTCATGTAAATCCATGTTCCACAAGTTATTCCATGATTTATTTGCTGTTGTTCTTAAAGGTTATTCTCGTGCATATTTGGGGTTTCCGAAACCGTCGTTAACGATGTGAGAACGTGCGGGAATTTCAGATTTGTGCGGAATGATGAGGTCGAGTTCTGTGCTGTTTTCGATAATTGTGCCATCGCCTACGCGCACCCCGTCTTGCAAAAAAATGCGACCTGGGGCTCGGTCACCGGTACGAACCGTGCCAATGACGACGGAAGATGCAATCTGACATCTTCTGCCCATTTCAACAAAACCGTATATGTCTGTGCCACTGCCAATGGTTGATCCTTCACCAATGGTGACGGGGCCTAAGAGTGTTGCATCGGTGCCAATTTTTACAAAGTCACCAATAAATGGATGGCGTTGTCGGGCTTTTTCACTGAGACCACCTAATGTGCAAGGGTAAATCACACAGCCAGATCCGATGACCCCTGTTTGGCCTGTGGTAAGGCCTCTGTGGGGGTGTTCGAGAAAGTTTGCATCTCCAATGCGCGTTTCGGGGTGGAGGTCGGCTTGGTAATAGCGCCCCCCCAATTCGGCAATGGCACGTGGCAAGAGTGGCACGGGCTCACATTGGAGTTCGTTGGCTGTTTCGGCTTGCGAGAGGGTGTAGGCAATATCGTGATAAAACAAAACACGCCAACCCGGGTAAGTGCTCACGACAAGTTGAAGTTGATAGGCAAAAGCGCTGTCTAAGTTGTGTTTGCCCAAATAGTCTTCGTAAGGAACAAAGGATCTTTCGCGAATGCATTCGTCAATACGTGGGGTAAACTCGAGGCTTGAAAGGGTGTCTTGGCACAATTTGAAGCGGTGGCGCAAATAGGCATCCCAAACAGCGGGATCTTTGAGGGATGCAAACCGATTCCATAAGGTGCGTTTTTTGAGCTCAGGCAATTGAAGCAACAGGGAAAATGTGGCATGGAGGGCACAGGTTTCGATGTCTCCGTTGCCATTTTGTGCGGCCTGTATGGATTGGTAGATCATGGCATAAAGCTGATCGGCAATTTCTTCTATGCTTTCGGTGAGGTCGGGTGAGCACGCAGTGCTGGATGTGTTGTGGGAACCGGGAGCAACACATTCTAATAAGTTGCCCAAAACGGTTTCGAGGAGGTCGCGATTGACAAACCCGCGCCCCGAGCGTTGCGAAAGGATGTCGCGGTTGATGGGGTCTATACGCAATGACGCAAGTTCTTCGGGCGTATAAATAGGCTCTAAGTGTTCAATTACTTTTTTGATGAGAGGGCGTTTGCCCTGTTCGTAGGTGTTGTCAAATAGGGTGGTACTCAATGGGGACCTCTAAGGGGGAAGACAATGGATGATGTGGTTATTGGCGATTTGGCCAATGACCCTATTTAAGCAAGCTTGCGACGTGTTCTTTGAGCCCTTCATAAATGGGCGTTGCAGGGGCTTTGGCTCCAGCGGCCTTAATTTTGTCGAGGCTGTAGATGCGGTGACAGCAAAAGGGTGCTCGGGCAGGGTTTTCTTTGAGATATTCACCTACTGGGAGTTCGATGATGTCGGGTCTGTCTACCCCCAAGATGTCGGCTATGATAAAATAATATTCGCGCGATTCGATAATATCTGGGCCTGCGGCCTGAAAGATTTGGCCATAGGTTTTGGCATTGCCCAACATGCTGAGCATAAGATTGGAGAGGTCTTTGGCGAGAATGGGCTGTTGCAAAAAGTGACCGCCCCCAATCAATTCAAGTGGTTTGCCTGCGCGGATGTGTTCGATCAGGTTTTCATCGCGACCATGGTTGGGCAAACACCCCAGCTTGGAACCGGGGCCATAAATGTGACAAGGGCGCACAACAGACCAGTTCATTTTGCCGGTATCACCGTTAATAAATGCGCGTTCACATTGCCTTTTTTTGCCACCGTAGGTGTCTGACAAATAGTGATCCGTTTCTTCCCCTTGTGGAAATTTGCGATGGGCAGGGTCAAAAACAAAGTCTGTGGATATGAAGACGAGGTGTTCTGTTTTGTCTCGAAAAACGGCAATGTCTTGTTGGGCGTCTTCTACATCATAACCAATGCCGTCAATGACCATGTCCCATATTTGATTTTGTGATGATATGGCTTGAGAGAAGGCCTCTCTGTCGTCTCTGTCTACGGTGATGGGCGTGATACCTTTGTCTATGGGGCGCTGCCCCCGTGTGACGGCCCATACTTTATGGCCTTGAGAAAGGGCTTGTTGAGCAGTGGTGCCACTGACAAAACCACTGCCACCGATGAGAAGAATATTGGCCATTTGAGGCTCCAAGGCTAAGTGTGCAAAAAGAAAGAGAATGAGGATAGGTTGAAAAGGTAAGGAAAAACGAGAGATTCATCAACTGACTTGATTGAAAATGATGTGACTTGGGGTGTGTTTGGATGATTAAAACGCTGAAGGTCTGATTAACTGCCAGTAGAGCGATAGTGACGCACCCCTATTTTCCAGATTTGGAGGGCAACGAGGAGGAAGGTGATGCCGATAAGGGGTGAGGCATAGTGTAAAATAACGGGAGAACCAAATGGATCGGGGCGATTGAGCAGAGCCAAACCTGGAAAATAACAGACACTGGCCAGTGGCACGACATAGGTGAAGAATTTGCGGAACCACGCTTTGTATATGGACAAGGGATATTGGGCAGATTGCACCCCGCCATAGGTGAGTGTGTTCATCAGTTCTAGGCCTTCGGTGGTCCAAAAGGCAATGGTGGCTTGAATGACCATAAGTGCAAAGAAGAAACAAATACCCCCAATGATGGCGGCTATGCACAAGGCGATCTTTTCGGGTGACCAAACAATGTGGAGGTGTTGGTTTGCCCAGATGAAGACGATGAGACTTTGTGCCAACCGGCCCACGCGTTTGAGGGTGAGTTCTTGACCTGCCAATTGAAGTGCTGTGCTGCGAGGGCGCAGCAAGAGGCGGTCAAAATCACCGCCTTTGACCATGTTGCCAAAGGTGTCAAAACCGCGTGACATCGCATCGGCAAATGAGAATGCGGTGTTGACGATGACGTAGAGTAGGGCAATTTCGGGCAATTCCCAACCGACAATATGACCAAAGCGGTCGAAGAGTGCGGCAATGGCCACAAACTCGATGCCAGTGGCAAGAAAGTGGCCCAATGTGAGCATGATGAATGAGGCGCGATATTGCATTTGGCCACGAAAAGAAATATTGATGTAATGCAGGTAAAGTTTGAGTGCGTTGGTCATGGTTAACCTCCTTGCACTGTGAGGCGATGGGTGGCGCGTTTGAGGATAAAATGCCCGAGGCCCATCAGCGAAGCCACCCAAAATAGTTGAATGGGCAGGTGATGCCAAAGTTCACTTGGGGGAATTTGGCCCATATAAAAACGGAAGGGCACATCCATCACGTATCGAAAGGGAAGTGCGTTGAGAAATGTTTGTGCCCATTCAGGAAAGAAGAGCAACGGCAGGGTGATGCCTGAAAGGAGCCACGCCGATGCGCTGATGAGGGTGCTGATGCCTTCACCTGATATGGTCCAAAGCATGGAGATGTTGAGCAGGTTGGTGATGGCGGCACCGATGAGGACAGCGATGATCATGGAAATGACCCAAGCGCCTGTTGCATAGATATTTGGCGGAAGTTGCATGTTAAACAATAGGGTGGCTGTGATGAACATTGGAAGGGCTCTGAAAAGGCCTGGGGCGGTGCGCTGGGCAATGGATCGGCTAAACCAAAAGAAATAGAGGTTGGTGGGGCGAACAAGTTCGTAAACGACATTGCCAGAACGCACAAGAGATCTCACATCGGGATCGGCACTAAAAGGGAGCAAGACGAGAAAGGCTTGGGATAGCCAGATGTAGGTGACGACTTCATCATACGTCATCGGTTGGGTTTGGGTGGTGGATCTGTAGAAGGCTTCGAATATCATGATGCGAATGAGGCCCCAGAAGAGTTGGGTGCCAAAACCAGCGAAGGCGGCGGCTCGGTATTGCAAGAGGGTGCGGAAACGGGCACTGAGCACGGCGAGGTAGGGTTTGAGGGTTTGCGTCATGGTTGGTGCTTTCTGTGCAAGTTTTGGGGTGTTTTGCTTGATCTGCCTTCGGCGACTTCTTACTTGTAAAGACACAAGAAAGAAGCAAAGGAGGTTTCTCGCTGGCCACGAGGGGCTTTAAATATGTTGGGTGGTTTTACAGACGTCGGCTACCCTTATCTGCCCGTGAAGTTCCACCCCCATCTGCCTCGCGTTCCACGCGCCGCCCATCCCACACATCACTTCCACACCAACTGCACAACGGCCCCTTCCTCCTGTGGGTGGGCTTGATGTATGGGTGAAGGGCTCATGGTATTTGTTTGTGCGCGTTTGGGTTAGGTGTGTTTGTGTGTAAAGTTATCGGGTTTGTTCTTTGTAGAGTCTGGAAATAATTTCTTCGATAGGCGTGTTTTCTACAAAGAGATCACGCACAGGATGTTTTGCGGTGATGCGAGCGATGAGGTCTGCTGTGGCGATGTGTTCTGGGTCAAAAGTGAGTTGCACACGATGACCATCTGTGGCTATCACTTGCACATCGGGGTCACTGATTTGTGCGGGCGCTTGCAAATCGACAATGAGGCGTCTCTCTTGGGTGACGCGAGATCGCAAGTCTGTGAGGGTGCCATCAGACAAGATGTTGCCTTGCCCAATGACCATCACGCGGGTGCATAGGGCTTCGATGTCATCCATATCGTGTGTGGTGAGAATGACGGTGACGTTGCGTTCTTTGTTGAGTTTTTTGATGAAGTCGCGCACGGCGAGTTTGGACACGGCATCAAGGCCGATGGTGGGTTCGTCGAGAAAGAGAATGGGCGGGGCATGGATGAGTGCGGCGGCCAGATCGCACCGCATCCGTTGCCCGAGGCTGAGTTGACGCACGGGCACATCCAGGAGCGATTCAAGGTCGAGCAGAGGAATAAGTTCGTCTCGCAGTTGAACGTATTGATTTTGAGGTACACGATAGATGTCTCGCAAAAGATCAAATGACTCGATAACGGGTAAATCCCACCACAATTGGGTGCGTTGGCCAAAGACCACACCAATTTGAGACACGTGGGCAATGCGATCTTGCCACGGCGTGCGTCCCAAGATTTCGCAGCGCCCTGAATCGGGCACCAATATGCCAGAGAGCACTTTGACGGTGGTGGATTTGCCAGCACCATTTGGGCCAATATACCCGACCAATTCGCCGGGTTCAATGGTGAAGGAGATACCATCTAATGCTGAAATGGTGCGATATGTTCGACGTACAACACCCGTGAGTGCGCCCCATAAACCAGGGCGGCGTTGGGCAATTTGGAAGGTTTTGGTGAGGTTTTCAACAATAATTTGAGACATGAGGCCCTCGAGAAGAAGGAGACAATGACGCTGGGCAAATGGCGTTATGACGCGTAGAACAGAATATAAGACAGGTAAGTGGGGAGGCGTGTTTTGGGAAGGTGTTTTTTTTAAATAAGAATATAGAGTGAGGGGCAGAAAATTTTCTGCCTCTCTTTTTTATAACGGGATTAAGTATGAACGGTTTTTGGGCGACCAGGAAGGTGCTTGGCGCGCCATTCCTCAATTTTACGTGCATCTGAGTCTCTCAATATGATGGGGCCGTTGACACTATTTTGAATGCCGATTTGGATACCAGACTCAGACATCGTTTTGATGGTTTTTTGTATGGTACGTTGGGAGATATTCAATGCTTTAGCAAGACTTGAAATCGTGAAGATCTCGGAAGAACTTCCATCGATGATGTTTTGGTCATTTTGAATGATATTTGACAAATTGACAGCTTGGGAAGCCACATCGATTGTGATGGATATGATTCGACCTTGATTGTCGTAAGAAAAGAGAATGTTGTCATGTTCTCCATCGGCACCTGCATTTTCTGTTTTTGATGCGGGGCCATTGGCCAACGTGATTTCGAGTGTGTCTGAGTCTGGAAAGTAGATAAATGGCTTGTTCATAATTTAACTCCTTTATACCTGCTGTCTGGGAAAGCATTTAGGACAGTGCGGTAATCGGTCAGAAAGACAATGCGGAAACATTGTTTTGCATCGGCGATATAAGCCCATTGACGAATTCGCCCCGAAGATTCAACTTGGTAACCTTCGAGGTTGCCCGTATCGACGGTCTCAACTATGGCGCGTAAATTTTGCAATGTTTCAGGATGTTTTTTGAGCAGGGCGATGAGAAAGTAATTTGTAACACGCATTAGGCGTCCGACTTTCAGTGGTTTAAATATACGCATGTGCGAATATTATGCAATGTTGTGATCTGTCTCAAGCCTCTAAATTGAACATTTTATTCACTTATTGTCTCGAATGGGCATTATTTATAGCTTTTGCAAACATCTTGCCATAAAAGGAGAATTAAATGGTCGCATTTTCTTGGCACGATTTGCGTTTTGAAACAGAACGGTTGATTCTGAGGCCGTTTTTTCAGGCCGATTGTGAGATAGCACTGCCTTATTACCACGATCCTGAGTTTCTGTTTGCAATGGAAGGGGAGCCGCCGACAGAACCTATTACGGTAGAATATCTGGAGGATGTGGCGCGAATTATGGCCCGGCAAGGTTATTTATTTGCAATAGTGGAAAAGGTGAGTGGGCGTGTGATAGGAGAGGTGTGTTTGCAGTGGATGAATTTGGAGCGGGCAGATGTGCGCGAAAATGAGAAGGTGATGCGGTTGCCTATAGGGATTTGGGATAAGACATTGTGGGGTAAAGGCTACGGCAAAGAAGTGGTTTCTTGTTTGATGCGTTACGCGTTTGAAGAACTTAATATTGATCGGTTTTGCGCAATGGATGTGAAGGTTGACAATGTGCGGTCTCGGGCGTTGTGGTTGTCATTGGGCTTGAAACCCGTCCGAGAATTGGATAAAAGTGCGGTTTTTGACTTTGAGATTTCAAAAGAAATATATTTTTATATTTAAAATGTTAAAAAATAATTATTTGAAAATTTTGTGAATTCCAATTTTTTATTTATAAATATGTGTTTGTGTAGGCATTTTTATAATTTGAATGTGTTTTTGTTCGGTGCAGCGTGTTTCTAACGTTCAACTTGAATACCGTAATTGCCTTCAATGTAAGGGAATTTTTCTTCGAGGTCCTCTGCAAGTTCCACACCGAGTCCTGGTGCGTCTGGAAAAATGAGATACCCGTCTTTTATGGCGGGTTTTTCTTTGAGGATTTCCCAGGTGAGCGGGCCTTGGATCATACACAGTTCCAAGACACGTGGGTTTGGAAGGGCGGCTACGAGGTGGCCGTTGGCCATTGCCATGAGGCCATTGTGCCAAGAATGAGGGCATAGGTCTACGCCGAGTTCGTGGGCACGTTGTGCAATTTTGAAGCATTCGGTAATGCCACAAACGCCCGCATCGGGTTGGGCGATTGCAAAGGCGTTTTTGGCAAAGTAGGGCTCAAATTGTTCGAGTGTGGTAAAGGGTTCTCCACCTGTTATGGGCATTTTGACGGCCGCGTTGAGTCGGGCATAAGCGTCTGGATCGCGTGGGATGGGTTCTTCAAACCACGTCCAGCCCATTTCGTCTAAGGCTTTGGCAATGGTGAGTGCTTCTTCTTCGGTGAGGCGACAGTTGCCATCGAGCATCAGTTCCATTCGATTACCCACGGCATCGGTCACTTTTTGTGCGAGTGCGATGAATTTGTCAGGTGTGACATTGCTCCAACCCCAATGCGTGCCAAGGCGCATTTTCATGGCGGTGAGCCCATCATTTGCATAACCAATGGCTTCGCGTACCAGTTGCTCTGGGTCTTTATCCCAATCGTACATACAGCCGCTGGAGGCATAGAGACGCACTTTATCGAGCGGTTTATCGGTGAGGAGTTCGCTGACCTTTTTGTTTTCAATTTTACCACGTAAATCCCAAAGCGCACAATCGACCCCAGCAATGGCAATTTCTTCTGCTCTTGGGCCACCCGTGGTTGGGGGGGCGATAGATGGGTCTGACGGATCTTTGCCAATGAGATCTTTGGCGAGTTCGGCCACGCGCATTTTGATGTCGGGGGGCACGCCATAGGCACACGCTTCCCCAATGCCACGCAGGTTGCCGTCTGTTTCAATGACCACAATGGCGCAATCGGCTTTGATGGAGCGGTATTTGGCGGTGACCCATTGGCGTTCGGGTTCGTGCGCACGTGATAGGCAGAGGGTGTCGATTTTGGTGATTTTCATGGGAATCTCTTTGGGAATCAAGGAATCAAGGAATCAAGGAATCAAGGAATCAAGGAATCAAGGAATCAGCGAATCAACGAATTAACGAATCAAGGAATCAGCGAATCAACGAATCCTATTATCCAAAACATGTTGCAAGGTTTTCGTTTATTCGCCATTTAGATTTTGACGCGTTTACCTGTTTTGGCCGATTCGTAGGCGGCGAGCACCATTTCGACCGAAACGCGACCTTCTTCGGGCGAAACACGTTCGTTTGACAGACCGCGAATGTAGTCAATAAAGGGGCGAGGGATATTGGCAATGCGTTCGCCTTGGCTTTTGGGAATATCCATAGCCAATTCCGTCCAGTGATCGTCGCCTTTTTGAATGTATTTGAGGGGAATGGCATTTGGGGGGCGAGGTGCGGATGTGGCTGGCGAGTCGCCATAGTCTTGGATAAGTGTGCCATTGTCACCATAAATTTCGGTGGTATTAACACCAAACAAGGTGGTTGAACCGTTAAATAAGGTGCCGATGATCCCGTTTTCAAATCGGTAAAGTGCCACACCATTGTCGTCGGGTGCCACGTTGGTGACAATGTTATCAATTTCGGCCATTACAGAAATGGGTTTGCCAAAGATCCAATAAAACCAATCGGCGGCGTGTGTGGCATCGTCAAAAAACATGCCTATGTTTGCCACGGGGTCAATATGCCAGTGCGATGGGCCATTTACGAATGAGGGGTTGAGTAAAACGGGAATACAGTGGCGACGACGCACCACGGCAATGTTTCCCACAACGCCTTGCTCTACGAGTTCTTTGATTTTGCGGTTGACAGGGTCGTGGCGCATTTGAAAGGCCATACTAAACTTGACCCCTGTTTCATGAACGATTTTGGTTATGCGGTCACAATCTGCGAGTGTGGTGGCCATCGGCTTTTGCAGGAGAATGTTTTTGCCTGCTTTTGCAGCGATTTCTACCAAGTCGGCGTGTCGGTTGGTTTCCACGCCAATCATAACGGTGTCAATATTGGGGTTGTTTACCACACCTTCTGGGGTGCTGCAAAAATTGAGGCCAAATTTTTGGGCATTGGTTCGACCCCGTTCCTCATCGTCGTCCCAAGTGGCAACCAACTCGACATCGTCAAAATGCATCATTTCGTTGCAATAGGTATTGATGTGTCCGTGTGCGTGACTCAGCACGCCAATATGAACTTTTTCCATAGTTTTATTTCACGTAAACGACGGTTTCGTTGTTAAGTGATTCAATGGCGGCGGCAATGACTTTTTGTGCAGCAAGGCCTTCTGCGCCTGATCCATCAATTTGATCGGGAGAAACACCTTCACTTACTTGTTTGAGAAAGGTGCCAATGCGATCGCGAAAGGTGTCGATAAAATCGCCAAAACCACCAAAAGCAGGGTCGGTATAGACGGTTTTTTCAAGGCTTCCTGCAGGGTAAAGGGTAAGTTCATGCCACATATCTTGAAGCACAAAACGCCCACCTGTTCCGGCTACTTCACAGCGTTCCATGGGGTGACCCCGTTCAATGTCGTAACTGCCTGTAAGCGAACCCACCACGCCGTTTTTGAAGCGCATATTAAATTGTGCAGTAGACCAAATGCTTCGGCCTGGGGCCTTGGTGGCAAAGCATTGCACAGCTTCAATGTCACCACAAAAATAGCGCATCACATCAATGGTATGTGGATGAAGGGCTTGAAGGTGGTAATAGGGTGAACTTTCAGCAGGGTTCATAATCCACATGGCCATATTGACAAAGAGCAGGTGGCCCAAGCGACCTTCGTTGACCCATTTTTTTGCCAGGCGTGCCGCAGGTGTAAATCTGTGGTTGAGGTCAATGCCGTAACACACGCCCATTTCTTTGGCTTTGGCCACCATTTCTTCGGCATGAGCTATGTTGTTGGAAATGGGCTTTTCTCCCAAAACATGGCAACCTGCTTCTAAGGCTTGCATGGTGGGGGCATAGTGGTCGCTGCCATATTCATAACCACCTGTTGCCACACTGACCAGATCGGGTTTGAGTTCATCCAACATCTTTTGAACATTGTAAAAGCCCGAAACCCCCAGCCGTTGTGACGCGGTGTCGGCTCGTTTTTCGTCAATATCACATACACCCACCAGCTCAGACAAGGCGTTTTCTTGATAGATATCGGCATGTCGATTGCCAATTGGCCCCACCCCAATCACACAAACGCGTAACATTGAAAATCTCCTAAAAGCAGTGAGATGGCAAAAGGCAAATGGCAATGTGAAGCTGGTACCAAATTGGGATGGTTCCCTCTGGCATTTGCCGTTTGCCGTTTTATGATTAGGCTTTTGCCACTGTGACAATGGTGCCATTTTCCCAAGACTCAATGGCGGCTTCTATCACCATTTGGGCTTTAAGTGCTTCCTCACCAGAGCCTTCGATGTCTTCAGGTGCGGCATTTTCGAGGTTTTGCTCTATCCATCTGCCAATGCGGCTTTGGAAGGTTTCACCAAAAGCCATCATGCCACCAATGTAGTCGTAATGTTCTAACGCCATAGATCTGCGAGGGTGAAAGTGCAGGTGTTCGCAGGCATCATCGAGGATAAAACGTGCGTCTGAACCGACCACTTCAAGGCGTTCGAGGCCATAAGAACCGCCAGGGCCGGTGGCATCGTAACTGCCTGTAAGGGAGCCAACCACGCCGTTTTCAAATTGCATATTGATTTGAGCATTTGACCAGCAGACACGGCGTTTGCCGTCTTTGTCAATGCCACGTTTGCAGAATGCTTGCACTTTTTCAACATCGCCACAAAAGTAGCGCATGACATCTACGGAGTGTGGGTGTAGTGCACGTAGGTGAAACCAAGGGGATGTTTCATTGGGGTTGTTGATCCACATGGTCATGTTGATAATATTGAGCTCGCCCAAACGTCCCTGATCAACCCATTCTTTGGCACGTGCAGCTGCGGGTGTAAATCGGTGATTGAGGTCAATGCCATAACGCAATTTTTTTTCTTTGGCTTTGGCCACCATCTCACGGGCATCGTCAATGTTGTTAGAGATGGGTTTTTCACCCAGCACGGGAATATTTGCTTCAAAGAGTTCCATGGTGGGTTTGTAGTGGTCGCCACCATTTTCTGTGCCTGCTGTGGCAACGCTGGCCATATCCAAATTTAAACCGGCATTGAGCATGTCTTGAATCGAATAAAAGGCTTGTGTTTCGTGCCGTTTTGCAGCCGCATCCGCACGTTCTTTGTTGATGTCGCAAACGCCTACGAGGTTACAATGTTCACTATCCTTATAGATGGCGGCATGGCGGTTGCCAATACCACCCAAACCGACAACGGCAACGTTCAGTGCCATAGGGGTGTGCTCCTTGTTGTGTTCAATTTTAGTTATGATTTGGACGGGTGATATATAGGGGGTGTAATCATTTTTGTCAAGACATTCGGTGGTCAATAATTATCAATCAGGGTGGGATATTGGGCTGGGGCGTTTTTGAGTGGTTTGAAAGCTGAGGAATTGTCTGATAAGTTCAGGTGTCAAATAAAAAAAGCCCCACATTGTGGGGCTTTTTTTATTTGGATTTTAAAAGTTGTTGCTGTTGGGCTTGTTGCTGTTGCATTTGTAACTTCATTTGCATCATTTGTTCATTCATCTGCGAATTGACACCTTGTTCCAAGTCCGATTTGATATTTTCTAAGGCAACTGGGGCTTCACTGGCGACCCATTGCATAACAGCTAAAAAGCCTGCGACCAACACACAAACAACCGTAATGGCACCCATAAACATCATATTTCCACGGTCCATCTTTCGTCGGTTTCGACGCGGGCGAGAGCTTGGCTCTTTACGCCCAAAATCGGGTGACATTTGTGGTGTGGAAAGCGGCGACGATGTAATCGGGTTGTCAATGGGTTTGTCAACAGGAGGGGGCCCACTCGTTTTGGGCGTGGTTATTTCTGGTGGGGGTGGTGGTGTGGGTGATAACTGAGGCGTTGTTGTTTGTTTTGATTTATCAGCTTGTTTTTTAAGTGCTTCTAATAACTCATTTGGTGCAGAAGAGGAAGTTGGCTCTTTTGGGGAGTCTGATTTGGCCGCATTTCTCTTGAGTGCTTGAAGAATGTCGTTTGCAGGAGGAGTGGTTGGGTTTGGATTTGGTTTTGATTCTTCCTTTGATGTGCCATAAAGCGAATCAATGGATGCGTTCGATTGGGTGTCGGGCGTTGCAGGGCTGTTATATAAAAATGCCCCAGAATCTTGCGACAGGGTCGTTGCCGAACCGTTTTGCTTTAGGTTTTTTTCAATTTCATCCAATAAGATTCGTGCTTTAAACGGTTTTCTAACAATACCTTTCACGCCTTGATTGCGGAGTTCTTGAGCAACTTGATCGGTTACAAAACCCGATACCACAATCACGGGAACATCAAACCCTTCGCGTACAATAAAGTCGAGCATAGAGGTGCCGTGAATGGTGGGCATTTTCAAATCGAGCAAAATCAGGTCAGGATTTTCATGATTGAGCGCGTCAACTGCTTCTGTCCACTTGGTTGCGCTGATGGCAGAATAGTTGTTGGCTTCCAGGATATCAACAATGAGATCTACAATGGCTTGCTCATCGTCGATGGTCAGGATTTTTTTTGTTTTAGAAGTGGTGGCCATGTAAAATCCTAGGAAGGAAATAGATGCTAATTCATTGAATTATAAAGCCAAAAAGGTGCATTGACAAGAAGTTTTACCATTTTTTGTGGGTTCTAGTGACCTGTGTCGCAAATGTTTACCGAATTGGGGCTTGTTGGGTGAACGTCTGTGTAGTATATTGGTTTCGCCGTACTGTGTTAAGGAGAAGTGTTGGGTTAGCACATTTATCATCTATGTTTTTTAAGATATCGGATCTCAAGGGGATGAGATGGAAACGCGACATCTGAGTATCAAAGGCGCACGGGTTCACAATTTGCAAAATGTCAGTTTGGAATTGCCACGAAATGAATTGATCTGTTTTACGGGGGTATCGGGGTCGGGCAAATCTTCTTTGGCTTTTGATACCATTTATGCAGAAGGTCAACGGCGTTATGTCGAATCTTTGTCCGCTTATGCCCGCCAGTTTTTGGGTCAAATGGAAAAACCCGACGTCGATCAAATCACGGGTTTGTCACCGACTGTTTCAATAGAGCAAAAAACGGCTGGGCGCAACCCGCGCTCAACTGTGGGGACAATGACCGAAATCTACGATTATTTACGCGTGTTGTTTGCGCGTATTGGCACGCCGCATTGTATTCACGACGACACGCCCATTGGGGCACAAACGCGAGATGGCATTGTCGATCAAATTATGGCCTTGGGACAAGGAAAACGGTTTCACGTATTGGCATCTTTGGTTCAAGGGCGTAAAGGCGAATATTTAGACTTGTTTGAAGACTTGCAAAAAGAGGGTTATATCCGTGCGCGTGTAGATGGTCAAATTATTACCCTCACACAGGTGCCCAAATTAGAGCGTTATAAACGCCACGATATTGAAGTGGTGATAGATCGTTTGGAAGTCAAAGCCGATATGCGCGCACGCATAGGTGAGGCTGTTGACGCGGGTTTACAAATGGGCAACAATGCCATTATTGTAAGCCCTGAAGGTGGCGATGACATTTTGATGAGCACCAATTTTTCTTGCCCGCAATGTGGTCGCAGTGCGCAAGAGCCCACCCCACAACTGTTTTCTTTTAACAGCCCACAAGGCATGTGTGGTGATTGTCACGGATTGGGTACCCGCGTGGCCATGGATTTGAAGCGGGTGATACCTGATGAATCGTTGTCCGTTTCAGAAGGCGCAATCGCCCCATTGGGTATTTCTAAAAACCGATGGAAAAATCACTATTACGAAGGGGTGCTCGCGCGCCATAAGGCCGATTTGAAAACCCCTTGGAAAAATATACCCCAAAAAGGCCAAAAAGAGTTGCTCTATGGTGTGGAAGGACGGATTCAGTTTGAATGGCGTCGTCGCAATGGCACCGTTAAAAAACATCGCGACACGTTTGAGGGCATTCTAACGCCCTTAGAACGTCGTTTTGCCGAAAGTGCTAATCCTGTAACACGCAAACGGTTGGCACCCTTTATGCGCGTAGGGGTGTGTCCAACCTGTGAAGGGGCACGTTTAAAGGCAGAGGCATTGCGCGTGCGCATCAATGGCCAATCGCTGCCCGATGTGACCCAAATGACCATTGATCAGGCCCATCGCTTTTTTGATCAATTGAACCTCACTGAAACGCAAAACAAAATTGCCGAAGATGCCCTCAAAGAAATTCGTGGGCGGTTGACGTTTTTGTTGGATGTGGGGCTAAACTATTTAACCTTAGAACGCACAGCACCCACGTTGTCGGGTGGTGAAGCACAGCGTATTCGACTGGCCAGCCAAATAGGGTCGGGTTTGGTGGGGGTTACCTATGTTTTGGATGAGCCTTCAATTGGTTTACACCACCGCGATAATTTACGGCTATTAGACGCACTTTGTCGCTTGCGCGATGTGGGCAATACGGTCATTGTTGTCGAGCACGACGAAGAAACCATGATGCGTTCAGATCGGGTGATCGATTTTGGACCCGGGCCGGGGCACTTGGGGGGTGAGGTGGTGGCCCAAGGGACTTGGAAACAGGTGGCACGCTCGGGGCGTTCTATTACGGGTGCTTATTTGTCGGGCAAGCGCAAAATTGAAGTGCCAGAAAGGCGGCCAGTTGCCAAACGGCAAGCAGGGATTTGGATTCGAGGTGCGCGACAAAATAATCTCAAAGGCATTGACGTCAAGATTCCATTGGGGGTGTTTACCTGCGTCACGGGGGTGTCGGGTTCTGGCAAGAGTTCTTTAATCATAGACATTTTGTATCCGGCCTTGGCACGCGATCTCAATGGGGCAGAGTCAGAACCCGGTGTCCATCGGCGCATTGAGGGTATGGACCAGCTGGATAAGGTAATCGAGATTGACCAGCAACCCATTGGGCGCACGCCGCGGAGCAATCCTGCAACGTATACGGGTGCATTTGACCCTATTCGCAAGCTGTTTTCCGAATTGCCCGAGTCAAAGGTGCGCGGTTATAAACCCGGGCGGTTTAGTTTTAATGTGAAGGGAGGGCGTTGCGAGGCTTGTCAGGGCAATGGGGCAAATTTGGTGGAGATGGACTTTTTGGCCGATGTGTGGGTCACCTGTCCGGTTTGTGAAGGTAAGCGTTTTAATCGGGAGACTTTGGATATTGTGTTTAAGGGCAAATCCATTGCCGATGTACTCGAAATGGAAGTCGAAGAGGCGTGTGCTTTTTTTAGCAATGTGCCCATTATTCACCGTGTTTTACAAACCCTTGTGGATGTTGGCATGGGGTATGTGCGTTTGGGGCAACCAGCACCTACTTTGTCGGGGGGGGAAGCACAGCGGGTGAAATTGTCCAAAGAGTTGTGCCGAACCAGCACAGGGAAAACGCTCTATATTCTAGACGAGCCCACCACGGGTTTACACTTTTCCGATATTCAAAACCTTTTGAACGTGTTGCATCGATTGGTCGATTTGGGCAATTCTGTGGTGGTCATTGAGCACAACATGGATGTGGTCAAAACCGCCGATTGGGTGATTGAGTTGGGCCCTGAAGGAGGCGAAGAAGGTGGGTATCTGACGGCTGTTGGCACCCCTGACGATTTGATGGTTGTAGACGGATCGCATACGGGTAAGGCCCTTAAAGATGTTATTTCTGGGGCACATTTGTTGGCTGTGGGCAATGGGCGCAAAAATGGCAAAACAAAAAATGCACAGGTAAAAGCGATAGAAGTTTGGGGGGCTAAAGAAAACAATTTGCAAGACGTCAATGTGTCTATTCCACGTGAAAAAATGACGGTGATTTCGGGTGTGTCTGGTTCGGGTAAGTCATCATTGGCCTTAGACACCATTTTTGCTGAAGGACAGCGCCGTTATGTCGAATCCTTATCGGCTTATGCACGCCAGTTTTTAGGGCAAATGCCCAAACCCAAAGTAGACCGTGTGGTGGGGCTTTCTCCTGCCATTGCCATTGAGCAAAAGGCGGCAAGCAAAAATCCACGCTCTACAGTGGGCACTGTCACCGAAATTTATGATTATGTGCGGGCGCTTTTTGGGTTGTTGGGTGAGGTGTATTGCCCCGATTGTCAGATTCCTGCAGGCAGTCAAACGGTGAGTGAAATTGTGAAACGGGTGCTTAAAATGCCAGAGGGAAGGCGGTTGTTTCTCTTGGCACCCATAGAACCCGGGCGAGGGGAAGATTATAACACGCTGATTGAACGGGCCCAAAGAGGGGGCTATTTGCGTGGGCGCATTGATGGCGACGTTTTCAATTTGGATAAAGCACCCGAAATTGATTATCGCCAAACGCACCGTTTGGAGGTATTGGTCGATCGGGTTACAGCCTCAAAGAAAAACGCCAAACGCATTGCCGATTCTGCCGAGAAAGCCTTGGCTTTGTCGGGGGGGATTTTGATTGTGGCATCACCCGATGATTTGGAAGAAACGCGATTTAGTCAGCACTTGTCTTGCAATGAATGTGGCAAAAGTTTTGAACCCGTTACCCCGCAAAGGTTGTCTTTTAATAGCCCTGAGGGCTGGTGTTTGTCTTGTGAAGGTCTGGGAACACAACGTGGAATGGGGGTGCATACGCTGATTCCCGATCCGCGTAAAACTTTGGCAGAAGGTGCGGTGTTGCCCTGGGGCAATGTTTTGCCCGATACGCAAATGGGGCAAATGGTTATGGCCATTGGTGAGGCCATGAAATTTGATTTGGATACCCCTTTTGCCCAAATGACCGAGCAGGCACAGCAAGCCATTTTGTATGGCTTGGGAAATCGCTGGTTGGTTGTGGCGGGTGGTTTAAAATTTCAATTTAAAGGATTGTTTCCAGCCATTGAAACATTGGTTCGGCAAGCACCACGGTTTCGTCGGCAGATGGGCGAGTTTATTCAAGATGTGCCCTGCCCGTCGTGTCGGGGGCATCGCATCAATCCGGTGAGTGCGGCTGTGCGTTTGCGTGGCAAAACGCTGCCCGATGTGGTCAAGTTGCCCATTCGAGATGTGCGTATTTGGTTTGAAGGGTTAAGCTTAAAAGGTCAAGAACACGAGGCCGCTGGAGAGGTTTTGGCCGAAATTCACAGTCGTTTGCGGTTTTTGGACGAAGTGGGATTGGGGTATATCGATTTGTCTCGCAAGGCACCGACTTTGTCTGGTGGTGAAGCCCAGCGCATCCGATTGGCCAGTCAAATTGGTTCGGGGCTTACGGGTGTGTTATATGTATTGGATGAACCCACCATCGGTTTGCATCAGCGCGACAACAGACGTTTGTTGGCGGCTTTGGAACGGTTGCGCGATTTGGGCAATTCATTGTTGGTTGTCGAGCACGACCGAGACACCTTAGAAGCTGCAGATTATATCTTGGACTTTGGCCCAGGTGCAGGCACCGAAGGGGGGCAATTGGTAGCAGCTGGTGTTCCTAAGCGTTTGGCATTGGGAAAAGGATCACTGACGGCGCAGTACCTTAAGGACAAAATGCGCATTGAGATTCCTGCCAAACGACGGTGTTCTGAGCGGGGGGAATTAAAGGTGGTTGGGGCTCGGCATAATAATTTGAAACAGGTGGATGTGGCATTTCCCTTAGGGCTTATGACCTGTGTGACGGGCGTGTCTGGCTCGGGGAAGAGTTCTTTGGTCAATGATGTGCTTTATGGCGCACTTGCCGCCCGTGTAAATGGCGCACAAAAAGCATGGGGTGAGCACGATGATGTGTTGGGTTTGGAGTTGGTCGATAAAGTCATCAACATCGATCAAACGCCCATTGGTTTTTCACCGAGAAGCAATCCCGCAACTTATGTAAAGGTTTTTGATGCGGTTCGCACCTTGTATTCCAATTTGCCCGATGCACAAGTGCGTGGGTTTAAACCGGGGCATTTTAGTTTCAATCACAAACGTGGGCGTTGTGATGCTTGTCGGGGGTTGGGTGCGCGTTGTATTGAGATGCACTTTTTGCCCGATGTATGGGTCACCTGTGAAACGTGTGTGGGGAAGCGTTATAACCGCGACGTGGTGGATATTACTTACAAGGGGGCATCTATTGCCGATGTGCTGACAATGACGGTTGCCGAAGCGTTGGCACACTTTGAAAACGTGCCGTCTATTCGCCGATCATTGCAAACGCTATTTGATGTGGGCTTGGGATATATCAAAATGGGGCAGGCATCTACAACGCTTTCTGGGGGAGAGGCTCAACGTGTGAAGTTGGCCCGCGAATTGGCCCGTCCCAATACGGGAAAAACGGTATATATTTTAGACGAACCCACAACGGGGTTGCATTTTGCTGATATACAAAAGTTGCTCGTGGTTTTGAACCGATTGGTAGATGCTGGCAATACGGTGATTGTGATTGAGCACAACTTAGATGTGGTTAAGACTGCCGATTGGGTGATCGATTTGGGTCCAGAAGGTGGTGAAGAAGGTGGGCAAGTGGTTGCACAAGGGACACCAGAAGCGGTCATGTTGGTAGAGGGGTCCCATACCGGGCGATTTTTGCAAGAGGTGTTTGCAGAATCGGTTTTGGTATAAGGTGAATGTTGAACAAAATGAGCACGTTTTTTCAGATTCGTTAATTAATAATTTTATGCACAATGGTTGGGCGGTAGGGGATGGTTTTTTAGCGCCCGATGTGGTGGCTCAGTTGGCTGCGGAAGCTCATGATGGCATTGTTGTAGGTGCGTTTCAACCTGCTCAAGTGGGCCGTGGCGGTGGGCGTATGTTACACTCAGAGATTCGCCAAGATCGCATTTGTTGGTTAAAACCTGATGCCTTATCTGAAGCACAACAAATTTATTGGAATCAATTCGAACCTTTGAGGATGGCATTTAACCAGGCTTTGTATTTGGGGTTGTTCGATTATGAAGCCCATTTTGCAAGCTTTCCAGCGGGCACGCATTATAAACGCCATTTAGATCAATTTCAAGAGGTTGGGTTGCGAACCGTGTCTTGTGTGTTGTATCTCAGTGATCGGTGGCTTACAACAGATGGTGGGGCGTTGCGGTTGTTTTTGGCCCACGGTCACCACGATGTGTTGCCACAGGCTGGGCGATTGGTGTGTTTTATGAGCGATCAATTCTATCACGAGGTTCGTCCTGCATCCCGTGAACGATTAAGTATCACGGGATGGTTTAAAAAACGGCCAAATTTACCCGTCGGGGTGGTTTAAAGTCTGTTAATCTTTCTATAAATGTTGGGAAAAGGTCTTGACCAATTTTGGGTTCATGCCTATTAGTTAATCCCTCATGCTTTGGTTATGCCAAGGCTTGGGGATTCTCCCTCACTCCCCAACCTCATATAGGAAGAACAATCTGCGTGAATTACATCGGCCGCAAGTTTTCGCTTCTCGATTTCCTCGGAAATGAGATGCGGCGGCGGATCTCCCCCGATTGTCGCGTGTTCTTTGATGTGTTTGCTGGCACAGGTGTCGTTGGCAAGCATTTCAAACAACAGGGGTTCCGTGTCGTCGCAAACGATATTCAGTATTATGCATATTGTTTGAACCGAGCCTATTTAGGCTTAAATGCAACACCTCGTTTTGCAGAATTACCGCTTAAACGCCAAGGAAGCGATTCTCGTTTGGAATCGGTTTTGGTGCACCTAAATCGCTTACCTGGTATTGAAGGGTTTGTGTTTAAAAACTATTGCCCAGACGGTGCCGAAGGGCGTATGTATTTTACCAACGTAAACGGTTTGCGTTGTGATGCCATCCGCACAGAAATAGAAACCTGGTGGGAAGAAGGGTTGCTTTCAGAAGGTGAGTATTTCTATCTCTTGGCCACCTTAATTGATGGTATGGATCGTGTGGCCAATACGGCTTCGGTGTATGCGGCTTATTTAAAGCAATTTAAACAAACAGCACGCAAACCTTTGCAGTTGAACCCGATTCCTTTGGTGTGGAGTCAATACAAACACAAAGCGTTTAATGAAAATGGGGCCGATTTAATTGGTCGTGTTCATTGTGATGTGTTGTATATGGATCCACCTTACAATCAGCGTCAATATTGCACCAATTACCATGTGTTGGAAACCATTGCTCGCTATGACCGACCCAAAGTATATGGGGTAACGGGCTTGCGGCCTCACGACGATCAAAAATCAGATTTTTGTCGTAAAAATCATGCATTGCCCACATTAGATGCTATGGTGCGTGAGACATTGGCACGGTATGTATTTTTGAGTTATAACAGCGAAGGGATTATGTCTAAAAATGATATTTTAGATACCCTTTCTCAATATGGCCATGTAGAAGTGGTGAGTCACGATCACACGCGGTTTCGTGCCGACCAAGATCGTGACAACCGTATTTACAAAGCCAATCGTGTTGAAGAATATTTATTCTGCCTCGAAAAAGATTGAGCGTCGCATGTTTCTCCCCCACGCGAGTCTTTTGTTTCGAGGCTCGCGTTTTTTATTGTCTTAAGGGAATGAAATATGAATATGGGAATTCCAACCCGCGCCTTTTTTCAAGTGGCTTTCCCGTGTATGTATCATGCCAATGCGCCAAAGATAGACGGCCATTTAGAAGATTGGGATGAAACGTTTTTGGTGCCCGATTTGGGAGGGTTAGATGGCAAAGAGGCTTTTGCAAACGTCTATATGGCCTGGAATGAAGGGGGGCTTTATTTTGCCTTAGATGTAAAAGGTAAGGCCATGTGTGCGGTTGATGAGCGCAGACCTTTGCGGGGGGATGGTTTACAGGTGTGGGTAGATACACGTGATGTGCGCAATGCCCATCGGGGCAGTCGTTATTGTCACCATTTTTGTTTTTGGCCACAAGCCGATGGTGTTGCCGCTGGTGGCCGACAATTTCGCTTGCGTCGGGCACGGGCGCAAGCCCGGCTTCAAGATGCTGGGCGGTTTTCAGTGGCGTCGCAACATGTGGGAGATGGATACCAAATGGAGGTGCATATTCCTTCCGATGCACTCACTGGGTTTGATCCAGAAGAAAACAATCGTTTGGGTTTTGCTTATGTGTTAAAGGACAAGACGCTCGGTAGACAATTTTGGACTGCAGATGAAATGTTGCCCGTATCATATGACCCCAGTTTGTGGGGAACGGCCGAATTGGTAAAGTAAGGAAGGCAATTGATCATTTTAGTGGGGTAAGAATGACACCATCGAAAAGGTGGATTTCATTGGGGTTTTTATTGTTGGTCGTTTGCTTTTTTGTTGTTGCACATGCCCAGAATAATAGACCATCCCCAGAGTGGATATACGATGTGTTGATTGTTCACGCGCCGCCCCCCTCAGGTTTGACTGACAACCGACCCAATCACGAACGGTTGGCCAATGAACTTGCTAGACTGCTCAATGCAAAAGCTGTTGATGGTTGGCAACCCGATCACATGTGGGGAACTGAGCCCATTTATGTTGTAATGAAACGATCCAAAAAGTAACAAGCCATTATATTTTGAGCCTTCGGTGTTGCCGAGGGCTTTTTTTGTTGTTGAAGACGAGGGTGATCTATTAAGTATGAACGTTAACAGATGGCCCAATAGGCGTGAGCGTATGATATTAAAAGCGTTAATGGCGTCTTTTTAAAAAAAGCGATTGGTTTTTATAGAAAATCATGACTATCTTTCAATTTTAATGTGGCAACCACAAATAGGGGTTGGTATGGCGCAAGAACAAATATTAAAAGGTGGGCTCATTGGGTGTGGCTATTTTTCAAACAATCACCTCAATGCTTGGCATGATGTCATTGGGGCAGAAGTGATTGCAGTGTGTGATCAAGACATAGAACGCGCCCAAAAAACGGCAGAGAAATTTGGGATAAAAAAAGTGTATACCGATGCAAACACAATGTTACAAAATGAACACTTAGATTTTGTTGATGTGGTCACACAGGCGCCTGCTCATCGGACATTGGTAGAATTGGTCGCTTCTCACGGTGTACATGTCATTTGTCAAAAACCATTTGCACCCACAATGGAAGATGCGCGGGCTATGGTGATTGCTTGCAAGCAGGCAGGTGTGCAATTAATGGTGCATGAAAACTTTCGTTGGCAACGCCCCATTCGAGCAGTAAAAGAAGCATCAAAAAACATAGGCGATCTGTTTTTTGGGCGTGTGGTTTTTCGAAACGACCACGACATTTTTACCAATCAGCCTTATTTGGCAAAGGATGAGCGTTTTATTATTTATGATTTGGGAATTCACTTGCTCGACATGGCGCGTTTCTTAATGGGAGATGTTTCGCGTCTGTTTTGCCATACACAAAGTGTGAATCCGCACGTTCTGGGCGAAGATACGGCTACAATGACTTTGGTTATGCAAAGTGGGGCGACCTGTGTGGTAGAGGCGTGTTATTATTCGCATTTGGCACGAGATATTTTTCCGCAGACATTGATTCACTTAGAAGGCACAAAAGGTTCGGTCATATTGGGTGCCGATTACAATTTGACGCTTGTTGTTGATGGCGAGGTTGAAACCCATCTTGTTCCTCCGCAACCACCTGTTTGGGCATCGGGGCCAGGTGTGGCCATTCAAGAAGGGGTTTTGGCCATTGAACAACACTTTGTGCAATGCTTAAAGGATGGAAAAGAAATGGAAACCTCGGGTTTTGATAATTTAAAAACCCTGGAACTTGTTTTTGGTGCTTATGAGTCAGCGGAACAACAAATGGTTTATACAACAGAAGCGGCACTGGGCACCTAAGCGATCAAATTTGAGAAGAAGAAATATGTCTGTATTGCCAGCATCTACCCCACATCCAATTTCCCAAAACCGATCCCGATGGCCAGTTTTGGTTTTGGGCATTGCATTAACGGTTGGGATCAACGCCTTTGATCCCATTTCGCGGTATGTGATACATTCTTCATCCATTTCCAACAGCCATATGCCATTTGCTTTGTTGGTGGGACTCATGGTTTTGGCCTATGTTGTTCGGCCCATCCTGGTTCGGCTGGGTTATCATCTTACGCAAACCGATTTGGCTACGGTTTTGTCCATTGGTTTTTTGGGAACGTCCATGCCCACAATGGTGGGGCGTTTTTTGGCGGTTATTTCGGCGTCAGACTATTTTGCATCGCCCGAAAATGAATGGCCAACTTACACTTTGCCCAATTTGCCTTCGTGGTTGTTGCCCAGCAATGCCGGTGATGCCATCGGCATGTTTTATCGGGGGGCGGAACCGCATGTGGGGTTTCCTTGGGCGGTTTGGGTAGGACCTTTGTTTTGGTGGTTAGGGCTTATTGTTGCCATTGTTGTTGTGTGTTTTTGTATGGGAGTGGTGTTGCGCAAACAATGGTCAGAGCGCGAGCGTTTGTCTTTTCCGTTGGTGCAGGTGAGTATGTTGTTGGTTGAAGAACCCAAACAAGGACATGTTTTACCCAGCTTTTTTGGTGAGCGTTTGTTTTGGATTGGGTTTGGTGTGGGGGCTGTGGTTTTGTTGTGGAATGTGTTGGGGCATTTTTTTCCTGGTATGCCTATTTTTGCATTTATGAACCAAAACAACCCATTGCCCTTGGGCAGAGGGTTTCCCGATTTGTTTATTCGGTTCGATTTTTATGTGATCTGTTTTGCCTATTTTACGTCGTTAGACGTGTTGTTGTCGATGTGGTTTTTTCATTTGTTGGCGATGTTGCAAGTGGGGGCGGCCAATCGAATTGGCATGCCTTCTGGCGTGACGTCTATGAACAATTATGGTTTGGCAGTGTTTGTGGTTTGGGGGTTGTGGCTTGCAAGATCACATTTTAAAGATGTTTGGCACAAAGCCATTGGAAAAGCACCCCATATTGATGATTCGATGGAGTTGGTGTCGTATCGGGTTTGTGTGTTGGGTATTGGAATTGGTGGGGTGTTTATTTTTTTATGGTTGTTACGCATTGGCATGGGCCCAGGAACGGCCTTGATGTATTTGTTTGCGTCTTTGGTTTTGTATGTTGGTATGGCAAAAATTGTGGCATTGAGTGGGCTGGTTTCGTTGCGAGGGTCTGATACCACGGGCATTACCAAAGGGGTGATTGGCACCTGGAACATGAGTGATCGATCTATTGCGGCCACAGATCTTATGTTGGCCATGTATTCTTGGGCCAAAGGGTTTTGTATGCCAGGGGCTGCTAATGCGACAAAAGCAGGCGAGCAGGCCGGAGGTGGGAAATCATTGGGGGGAGCTGTATTGGTGGGGGCTATTTTATCTTTATTCGCCTGTATAGGCATGACACTTTGGTTGGGATATTTTGGAACTGGTGCTGAAAATTTTGGGTCTTACGACTTTACCAATGGGAATCGGCACAGTTACAGTTATACGGTTACAGCAATTAAAAATAAGGGTGCCGACGTGCGCTCTTGGTGGGGTCCCATTTGGGGCATTGTCGGCGGTCTCTTGACAGCTTGTCTCATTGTATTAAACCATCGTGTACCCTGGTGGCCATTGCATCCTGTTGGTTTTACTGTGTCTTATCAATATCCCACACGCGCATCCTTTTTTTGTATTTTTGTCACTTGGTTGTGCAAATTGATCATCATTCGTGTGGGGGGGATGATGTTATACAATCGGTCTCGCATATTTTTTGTGGGGTTACTTTTGGGGTATTCGGTAGCGGTTTTGATCTCTTTTGTTTTGGACATGGTCTTTTTTATGGGGCAGGGGCATGCGTTGCACACCCCACCGATATAAGCATTTGCGTTGTGGCTGACAATCACTTAGTTTTGGGTCGTTCATCGTTTTTGATGGGGTTTGGTGAAGACAGATGGGTTATAAACGCGTTGCAAAGGAAATCGATTTATTATGGCAGAACTGGCGAATAAAGAATTAGAGCACCGCATCCATCGGTTAGAAATTTTACTGAAAATCAGTCGCATGATGAATGCGACGACCAATCAAGAAACATTGATTACCAATATTGCCAAAGAAGTGGCAGAATATATCAAAGCAGATCGGTGTTCTATTTTCTTTTATGATCGTTTAACAGATGAATTATACACGCACTTGGCAACGGGATTGGATAAGGGGCAACATATTCGAATTTCGAGCAATGCAGGCATTGCTGGGCATGTTTTTCAAAGTGGCGAAACCAAAAATGTGCAGGATGTTTCGCAAGAACCTCTATTTACAGGTGAAGCAGATAAAAAAACGGGTTATGTGACCAAAACATTGCTTACCTATCCATTAAAAAACCGTCGCAAAAAAGCCATTGGTGTTTTTCAATTGCTCAATAAAAAGGGTGACCCGGGTTATTTTACACAAGAAGATGAAGCTTTTTTGCAGGAGTTGGTGGATCAAATTTCCGATTTGTTGGATTTGATTTTGCGCAAAGATGAATTGGCAAAACGCAACGAGGTTTTGGAAGCGCAAATGAAACAGTTGTCGTCTGTCGAGTATTTGATTGGTGATCGAACGGCCATTAATACGGTTTTTAAATACAACCGAAAAATACACTATTGGGGAGGCGTCGCTGCAATGGTGTTGCTGACTTTGATGGCGGTTACTTCTTTGGTGATGGTTCGTTCCGATGGGTTGCGCTCGTTTATGTTGGGGTTGCATACGGGCACGGGGTTTGGATTGGGCTTTCGATATTATATTTTTACCGATACGGTGTCAATTATAACGCTTGCAATTTGTATAACTGGGCTTTTGATGTATGTTTATCCGCCTCTGAATCGGTGGTTAAAAGAAAAGAAAGATCGAATTTTGAAGGAAAAGTTAGCAGCGGGTATGAAGCAAGTGACAAAAGAGAAAACGACTTGAGGGCTTGACAGTCAAAGGGAGAAGGCTTATCATAGGGCGAATTTCAAATGGCCTGTTTTTTTTCGAGGAGGGTATGGATGCGTAAGTTTAATATATTGACTTTGGGGTTTGTTGTGATGGGGCTCTCTCTAGTGATCGCCTGTGGGGGCGGTGAAGAGCAAATGGCAGACAATAATTTGCCAACTCGCAGAGCAAAAATGCGAGAAGTAAAGCTTAGCACAGATAAGATTATGGTGTCTTTAAAAAATGAATCCCTCAGTGGTGTTGCCGAAGATGCCGAAAAAATCCAAAATGCATTAAAAGCTGTGGTTGAGCTCTACCCAGTAGAACACAAAGAAAAGTATACAGCATATAACAAAGAAGCACAGACTGTTGCTATGGCATTGGCATCTGCGGCCAAAGGTGGCAATATAAAAGAAGCCAATAAACAGTTTCGAAATTTGGTGCCATATTGTGGCAAATGCCACGAAGATTGTGCGTTTATGCTGGCACCCGCTTTTCCTGAGTATGAAGAATAGGGTGTTTTCGTAAAGCAAAAAGGGGAATATCCACTTGGATATTCCCCTTTTTTTATGGAGTGCTACATTTAGCGCAACACTTTGAGGCCTTTTTGAAGGGTGTCAAAGTGGTTTGCCGGACAAATCAATGTGGGTTCGGGGACGGCGTGGTCGGTGTAGAGGGCTGTGAAATCAACGTTTTTTCCAGAAGCATATTTAAAGGGTACATCTAAAACGCGTAAGATGGCCGCACCAGCGGCATAATCCCAAATATTGGCTTGGTCGATGGCACCCACAGCAGACCCTTTGGCCACATAACACAAATTGGCAGCCGCAGAGCCCAAGTGAATGTGTTTGCCTTCAAATGTGATGTCTGTTGACGAAAATGCACCTTCACTCACAAGAAGGAGCGCGTTAGAGTCGATGATGGGGGTTGGGGGGGTGAGTTGGTGGTCATTGCAATGGGCGGTGGTGCCACTGGTATAATAGACATCACCCAAAGCTGGTAAAGCAATGACTCCCACTGTTGGTATGCCTTGGACCATTGCGCCAATAGAGATGCCCCATACTGGAAGACCATGATTAAAAACACGGGTGCCATCAATGGGGTCGATGGCCCATACAATGTCTGATGTGGGGGGGGGGTCGTCACCTTCTTCGCCTAAAATATCGTCTTGTGGACGTTTTTTCTCTAATTCTTGGCGGAGATATTTTTCCACATCAATGTCTGCCTGTGTGACCCACGAGTTATCAGGCTTAAGGGTGCCTTTGGTGTTACCAAAGTGTTTGAGTGCAATTTGGGAGGCTTGTTCTGTGGTATTGAGAAGCCAGGTGATGTCTATGTCGTGCATTTAAGTTCCTTGTGAACGAATTGATAAAGATAGGCGAAAACATCTCTGTTGTGTTTTGGAGAGAAGTATATTATTAATTGTTGGAGCAATAATAAATAAAAGGTGTGTTCTGCGCAATTGATGAGGTTTGGGAGATTATGATGGGCAAAAGAAAAAGGATTTTACTGACAGGAGCCGCAGGAACCATTGGGACGTCTTTGCGTAAGCATTTAAAAGACCGGTATGACTTTCGACTGTTATGTCACTCTACCATTCCTGATGATATGGATGCCTCTGACGAATTGGTTGTTTCTGATATATCCAACTTTGAAGCAATGGTTGAAGCTTGTGCAGGGGTAGATGCCATCGCACATTTGGCCATCTTTAATCGTTGGAAAGGCATGACACGGTCACAGTTGGCACAATTGACCTTTGATGTGGATATGAAAGGTACTTACAATATTTATGAAGCAGCACGCATCAATGGGGTCAAGACGGTGGTTTTTGCAAGCACAAATCACGTGACTGGCATGAATGAAAAAAAAGGGATCAAGTCTTTTCCCGATGATCCTGTTCGCCCCGATAGCATTTATGGTGCTGGCAAAGCGTTTGGAGAGGCACTGGGCCGCTTGTATGTGGATCAGCATCAGATGCGGGTGTTTTGTTTGCGCATTGCCAATTTTAATGGCAAAGATGAGCCTGGTAGGTTATATGAGCCGGGGCAATCGCGCTGGTTTAGCCCAAGAGATATTGCTCAAATGACTTGGCGGTGCATTGAGACAGAGGAATTGGATTGGGGGATTTTTTATGGCATATCCAATGGGGGCGAGGAGAAATGGGATTTGACCAATGCCAAAAACCTGTTGGGTTTTGAGCCTGAAGACGATGGTTCCTTGCCTCATTTTCAAAAAAAGTACAGAGCCTAAGAGCTGTGGATGTGAATGGCCAGATCTGATATGTGAATAATTTTCAATTTTAATGTGCAATGCCAAATAAAAGGTGTTGCACATTTTTTTGTCAAATTCAAAGGGTTTTATGGGGCAAATTGCCATACGCGTAAAGCAGTTTTTCCAAAAATCCAAGCGCGTTCATCTTCGGTGAGTTTCGATAGATAATTTATGGGTACCCGAAGTGAATTTTCATAGCCTTCTCGCGAACTGACCGGGGGGTAATCGCTTCCCCACATCACGCGTTGTGGGCCAAAGGCTTCAAGTGTCATATCCACAAGTGGGGGAATGGGGTCAAATGGGAGAGGCACGCGACAAAATTCACCAAAACCCGGCATTTTGATGGTCAGGTTGGGGTATTGGGCAAGTTTGAGTATTTGTTTGAATGTTTCATAGGGTGCCGTTTGATCAAAACCAATACCGCCCAGATGTTCAATAACAATACTGAGGTTTGGACAGGCTTTCAAAACAGACACAAAGTGATCACTCAAAAGCGATTTTGGGTTGCTGGGCGCACTGACAATGAGACCCAATTCTGCAGCGGTGCGCCATTGGATGAGTGAATCCGGGCCTTCTGCTTGGCTGGCAATGGGCAAACGAATACCCACAATACCCTTTTCTGCCCATTGGCGCATGTACGTACCGTTATCTGTTGGGGGCACAATCATGGCCGCTTGAAAAAGCTTTGGGTAGGCGATCATGCTGTCGATCATATATTGGTTGTTTGAATTGCCTGCATATTGGATAAAAACAGCTTTGTCCACGCCAGTATTATTCATGTGATACAGAAGGGATTCAACGGGTTCATATTTGTGCAAGCCAATGTGGCAATGGGTATCAACAATGATCATGGGGCTTGGTGCTCCTGATGGTTAAAACAATGTGCGTTGCTCGGGTTGTTGGATGGGGGTGATGCAATCTGCGGTGTCTATTCTCGGGTTGTTGACGAATGATGAAACGGGATGTGCAGTCATGTCTTTAGCGGGATAAGGTGTAAGCAGTGCTTGTAATTCTTCTGGCCTTTTTTCTGTTGGATCAAGCCAATGTGCATATGATTGGGCGGGCAAAATCACAGGCATGCGGTTGTGGATGTTTGCCATAAGTGGGTTGGGTTTTGTGGTGATAATGGTACATGTTTCGATTTCATCACCTTCTGGGGATCCCCAGTGTTCCCATAATCCTGCAAATGCAAAGGGTTGCCGAGAGGTTAAGGTGATCAGCATAGGGATTTTGGTTTTGCCGTCGGGTTGTTTTTGCCATTCGTAGAAACCTGTTGTTGGAATAAGGCATCTGCGCCTTTTCAATGCATTTCTAAAAGAAGGTTTTTCAGAAAGGGTCTCGGCACGGGCATTGATGAGTTTGTTGCCTATTTTGGGATCTTTGCTCCAAGACGGAATGAGGCCCCATTTAAAAGCAACGGCTTGTTTGTGTGCGTTGTTTGCCAAAGCAATAATGGGTTGTCCTGGGGCAATATTGTAGCGTTTGGGCATGTCTTTTGGAAATTCGAATCCGGGAAAAGCGCGTTGATTTTCATCTTCAGATGCAGCAAAGGCAAAACGTCCACACATAGGGAGTCCTAAATTGAAATATTGGAACGAAATTCAGGCACGCCCTTGATGCCCAAGTTAAGGCGGTACAATGCACCTGCATGTTCACCGTTTTCAGCTTTGTTGTTGCCGCCTGCTGTGGTGACATACATGTCGGTATAATCTGTGCCACCAAATGTGACACAAGACACCTTTTTGGTCGGAAAAGGAATACGGCGTTCTTCGGTTCCGTCGGGCGCATAGCGCACAAGCATATAGCCATCCCATTTGGCCGTCCAAATATACCCTTCGGCGTCTACCGTCATGCCATCGGGAATGCCTTCATCTTCGGGAGTTTTGAGAAATATGCGTTGATTGGTGAGGGCACTGGTGGTTTTGTCGTAATCAAAAAGATAAATGGTGCGTGCGCCCGAATCGGTGTAATACATTTGTTTGCGGTCGGGTGTAAACCCCATACCATTTGAACAATGAATTTCGTCTAAAATTTCTGTGATGCTGCCGTCGTGATCGAGGCGATAAAGTTTGCCTAATTTGTTTGGTGAGGGCATTGTGCCACAAAATACACGCCCTGCTGGATCGGCCACCACGTCGTTGAAGCGGCTGTTTTCTTCTCCAGGAATGCTTTCGACAATGGTTTTTAATTGGCCATTTTTCCAAACCTTAATGGCACCTTTGGCCATAAAGAGCAACAGCGAACCATCGGTTTGAATGGTGAAGCCGCCTATAGATTCGCCGCATAGGTCAAAACATTGTTCGTGATGTTCTGTGGTGGGATCATATCGAAAAAGGCGACCCGGTGGAATATCGAGCCAATAAACCACTTTTTCGTCGGGGTGCCACAATGGGCCTTCACCCGTTTGGCATTTGTAATCTGCGATCAGTTGCATCTTAAAGCTCCTTGCTTGCATTTGTACGTGGCGTCGTTTTGGGTGATGCTAAAAATGTATTGTGATATGTATAGTCTGATCTTTACAATTGTCAAGAGCTTTGTCTCAATGTGATAGGGTGTTTTTTTTTATTGCTCTTAGAAATTCACAACGTTACATTGCACGCTCACTCTAAAAAACAAATTCTATGTTTTGATTATCACTCTTGGAGGTGTTGCATGGCAGATGAATTGGGTTTTGCAGTTGTTGGGTTGGGGATGGGGAAGCATCATTGTCGTTCTATTAGCGAAGCGAAAGGTGCAAAACTGGTTGCCGTTTGTGATTTGGATGAAGAGCGCGTGGCAGCCATGGTGGAAAAATATGGTTGCAAAGCCTATACAAGTTATGAAGAAATGCTTCAAGATGACGAAATTCAGGTTGTTAATGTTGCTGTTGAATCAGGCAAGCATGCGCAGTTTGGCATCCAAGCAGCCGATGCGGGCAAACATATGATTGTTGAAAAACCAGCCGATATTACTCCTCAGCGCATTGATCAACTCATTGGTGCAGTGAAAGATGCCAATGTGAAAGTCGGGTGTATTTTTCAGGCGCGTTTGAACCCATTAAATATCAAAATCAAAGAAGCCATTGATTCGGGGCGCATGGGGCGCTTAATAGGTGCGCATGGTCACTTGCCTTGGTATCGCAAACAAAGTTATTATGAAGGACCTCATGGTTCTTGGAAAGGTACTTGGGATCTCGATGGTGGTGGGTCTTTGATGAACCAAGGGGTACATACCGTTGATTTGATTCAGTGGTTGGCAGGTGGTGTGGATTCTGTGATGGGTATGTTTGGTGTGTTTGGACATGATATTGAAGCAGAAGATCAAACCGTGGCTTTGTTGAAGTTTAAAAATGGTGCTTTGGGCACGCTTTATACAACCACGTGTTGTTACCCTGGTTTGGATCAGCTTATTACCATTTATGGTGCCAATGGGTCTATCATGAAAGACGCTTCCAAATTATTGGCTTGGAAAGTTCAGGGAGAAAACGAAGCCGAAGAAGAAAAGGGCATGTTGGATGTTTATGGCCCCAAGGAAAATAAAGAAGCGGGTATTTCTGCCGATCCTATGGCTGTGAGTGCCGATGGTCATACGCAAATTATTGAAGATTTGGTTGAGGCCATCAACAATGATCGCGATCCTATGATTGGCTTGGAAAGTGCGCGACATGCCGTAGAAATTATAACGGCCATTTTTGAATCGGGAAGAACTGGGCGTGAAGTAAAAGTCGGATAATTGACGTTTGTCTCAATATGGAAAAAGCGGTGTTGGGCAAAGCCCAATGCCGCTTTTTTATATTCAAGCTTGACTGTTTGGTTGTCAATGCTGTATTATTGCGGGGTAAAAATTGTTTATTTATTTTGTTCATTCACCCCTTTGAGAACTTGGGGCAATAAGGAGTTGGTTATGCCAGAGACTGTAGAAGAGTTGACCGTAAACTACGAAGAAGACGGTGTGCTGTTGTGCAAAGAGTTGGACAAATATGTGTTGACCAAAGGGGCTTGGGCTACTGTGATGTATTTGTATCAGGATTTTAATAAAAAAGATGAAGACTATGGCCCAAAGAAAATAACCATACGGCGATACCAAAAACGCGATGGCAATTATTCGCCGCGAAGCAAATTCAATATATCGAGCTTGAATCAAGCAGGTATGATTGTTGAATCTCTTCAAAAGTGGATGCGCGAGGAAGATAAATAGATTAAAGTTTTAAATGAGGGTAAGGGTGTAAAGAGACTTTGGTACAAGTCTCTTTACACCCTTTTTTTACATCGAAACGCCGAGTAATCCACGAGCAAATTGAAAATCTGTATTGCCTATGTTTGCAGATTTGGGTGTCACTTGCCGAGAAGCAACGGCAATGAGTGTATCGAGAAGGGTTTGGGTATTTTGATGAATGTTGTCCGTAAAAGCAAGATCATAGTCAAGATTAAATACTTGAAAGAGGTTGTCATGTGCAGCTATTTGAATCATAGGAACAAGAGGATGCCCTTGCATGGGATGCTCTCCCGTACAAGCTATGATGATTTCTGCTCCTGTGCCACCCAATCCCGTGAGGGTTTCAACCCAATGATCTGTTTGGGTTTCCATAATATAATAGCCTGCTTGTTTGGGTTGTTGGCCGTGTGCAAGTGATGCGGGCGGGGCGGTTGTTTTGCCAAACGTGGTAGTGGTATAAGGTGATTGTGATAAAAAAGTTGCGTTATCCGGCACAATAAGTGTTGCGCCAGCCCCTACAATTTGGCAGGAAAATTGTGCCAAGCTTTCAGTTGCAGACTTTGGAAGAGGGCCTGTTGCATGTAATGCCACACGAAGATTAGAAAGTGGCATCGCTATTTCTTGAGGGGCAGGTTCTGTTGACAATGTTTGTTCAAACCACGCCGTTACTTTTGTGAGCACTTGATCTATCCCCCCATCAAGTTGAACACTGGCCCAACCATATCCATCTGTGGAGAGCCCTCGATCTTGTAAGGCATGGCGCAGATAATCGTTGTGCGTTTTTTCACAACCGTGTTCGAGCAATAGTGCACTGTGAATAAGGGGGTGAGTTAAGTAACCGACCATGGTGCGTGTATAGAGACGCTCTGCGGTTTCACCTGCAACACCACAGCCTTCGGTGTGTGCAAGGCCAACAAATTTTGAAATGCCTTGTGTCTTGCCAATGCCTTTGGCAGTGAGGTGAGCCGCTGCCATGTTGGCAATTTGGCCCGAACAAAGACTGGTAGGTAAAATGAGTCCAATGCGATTGGTGGTGGCGCGCCCACCCGAAGAAAGGGCTTGGTAGGTTAAGGTTTTTTCCATAGGCTGCGTTTGGATGACTATGGGAATGCCTTGGGGTTCTTGGGTAGATTGTATTTGAATGAGGTTGTCCGTGGATGTTTGTTGCCAAGCCCGCCAAATCGATACTTGGGCATGGCCTGCTTCTTCGCCTTTGCTGCGTTTGCCCGAGGCGATGTCACAGGTGAGTTCAAACATCGATTGCCCCAAATCATCCATTGATGTGCCATCTAAGTAGGCACCTGCATTGACATCCATATCTTTGCTGAGCAAGGTATAGCGCTCTGTGGTGGTTACGATTTTGATTGTGGGAACAAATGGAAAGTTGGTAATCGACCCATTGCCAGTAACAAAGAAAATCATATTGCATCCAGAGGCCACTTGTCCGGCAATGCTTTCTAAGTCATTGCCGGGACTGTCCATAAAATAATAACCAGGTTCGTCCATTGGGGCGCCATAATCGATGACTTCGTCTAAGCGCACATCGGGGTGGCGTTTCATGGCCGCTCCAATAGATTTGAGCACAATGTTGTAAAGCCCGCGAAATTTATTACCGCCAGATGGGTTGCCTTCGGCACTTGTACCATGCCAAGAGGCCAGTGTTTTATAGCCTTCTACTTTGTTTAAAAAACGTTGTGCCACATCTGCACTTTTGCAGTTTTGCAACACATAAGGTTCTGCACCAATGAGTTCATCGGTTTCTGCTAAGTTGGCTGCACCTCCGTGGCGAATGACTTCTCGAGCAACCCAAGATGCAAGGGGGTTGCCTGAAATACCTGAAAAAGCATCGGAACCACCGCATTGCAGGGCTATTTTGAGGTGAGACAAGGGTTGTGCGGAGCGTTTTGCGGCATTGACCTCATCAAGCCAATGATTTACAATGTCGGTGCCTTGATCCAGGCCATTTTGAAAACTGTCTTTTAAGGTCAGAAAATGATGTGGCACATCTTTTAGGGCATAGCCATTTTGGGTCATATAATTTTGTAACATTTGATTGGTAATGGCTTCGGTGCCATAATCTACTGCCAACACGGCTCCCACATTGGGGTGTACCATAAAACCTGCTAAGGTGCGCAAGAGTAAGTCAATGTTGGTGGGCGGGTTTGTGCCTCCACCTTCTGTGTGGGCAATGGGCACGATGGCATCGATATTGGGATAGGCAGACAATTTGGGGGAGAGGCTTTGGCAAAGTGTTTTGGCAAAGCTTGCCGTTTGGGAAGATGTACCAATAATTACAATGTCGTTTCGTGTGCCAACCCCGCGATTGTTGGGGCGTTTAAAACCTTGAAATGTGCCCATTTTGGCATAACGCGTAACCTGGGTTCCTGATTTAAAATGATCTTGATCCAATTCGTAAGGTACAATTCTGTCTTTGAAGTTGGGTTCGTTGGGCAGGTCAAAGGGAAGGTCTCTTAAACGGAGTGCGTCCAAAATTTGAGGATTGCAAGCATAGTCACCCGGATGGATGGCGCGTGTGGCTACCCCAAAGGGCAAACCCCAAGAAAGCAAATAATCGCCCTCTGTGATGGGCGCAATGGCAAAGCGATGTCCTTCCAGCAAATTGTGGGAGAGCGTGAAGATGTTGTCATGGTGTTTGATTTGGGTTCCGGCATTTAAGGGGCGGGTGGCAATGGCGACATTGTCGTTTGGCAAAGGCAATCGGGCAACCTCTGCAAATTGTTTTAGTACAGGCATAATGATGTCCCTAATAAAAGGTGAAATGTATGTTTCTGGAGGTTTCAGGTATAAGAAAATGCAAAAGGGATGTCAAGTCACTTGAAAAGTGACAAAAAGCACTTGACATATGTACTTAATTTGGTTTATCTTCACACCAGATGTTTTATTAGCAAAACATCTGTATGAAAAGGGAGACGCGATGTCTACGGAATTTTGGAAAGAATTTGAAAGCAATGAAATCTCTCATAGTGTCGCGCACCATTTGGCCGCCATACATGAATTGATGCGTGATCAGGGTTATGCACGTGTTTCTGATGTTGCACGGGCACTAGATATTACCCGAGGCAGTGCTTCTTTAACGCTCAAAACACTTAAAGAAAAAGGTTTGGTGGTTGAAGATCATAATAAATTCCTAAAATTATCGGAAGTTGGTATTGGCATTGTGGATGGCATTTTGGGCAATCGGGCGATTGTTCGAAAATTTTTGTGTGACGTTTTAAAGTTAGATGAACAACAAGCAGAAATTGACGCATGTAAGGTGGAACATTTGTTGAGCCCCCAAACGGGTATTCAGTTGTTACATTTCGTAAAATTTTTGTTTTCATCAGATCCTGTTGCACAACAATTTTTGGCAGAATTTTGGGCGCGTTCAGAAGACGACATTGTTTCTGGCGACCTTTTGGAATCTGTAGAAACATTTTTTGAATCGGAGAAATAACGCGTGGACACGATGCAAATGATATCCAAGCAGATCCTGCCACTGACCACTTGGTTGGCCGGTGAAGAAGGTGTTATTGAAATGATCGAAGGTTCCCATCGTTTGGCTTTGCGCTTAAGAGAAGTTGGCGCAGTTCCTGGTGCGACTGTGCGGGTTTTGAGATCGGGGTGTCCACTGATTATACAGGTGGGTACCAGTCGTTTTTGTTTAAGAAACATTGATGCTGGGTGTATTCGAGGCAGGCGGGCAGCGTAAATTAATGGCAGCAGGATTAGAACAACAAAAGAGCGTATCGACGGCAAAAGGTGCCGTTGCTTTGGTTGGCAATCCCAACACGGGGAAAACGACGCTGTTTAATGCTTTAACGGGCATGTCTCAGCGGGTGGCCAATTTTCCTGGTGTGACTGTTGAGCGCAAGTCTGGGCGCATGGTATTTTCAGATGGTGCTAACCGAGAAATAATTGATTTGCCTGGGGCCTATAGCTTGGCCGCGCAATCACCCGATGAGATGATTGCTGTAGAGGTTTTGTTGGGTCTTTTGGCCAACGAAACCCCCATAGAGGGCGTTATTGCCGTATTGGATGCCAGCAATTTAAAGCGCAATCTTTACCTTGTTTCACAATTGTTGGAACTCAATTTGCCCTTGGTGGTTGCCCTTAATATGTCCGATGTGGCACGTGTTAGGGGCATTCGTATTGATGTTTCAGCCTTAAGCCATCGCTTAGGGGGACCTGTTGTACCTATTCAAGCCAATAGGCGTATTGGATTAGATGAATTAAAAGTGTCATTGGCCGGTGTTTTGTCTCATAAAAAGACAGAAGCGAATTTGTCGCTATATCCAGAGTCTTGGCGCAATGCGTTGCGCACTGCAGAAGATCAAGTGGATGGGGTTGCACCTGGTCTATTTGTGCGTGCCTTGGCCGATACCGATGGGGTTTTGACACAAAAATTGAGCGCTCGTTTTGGGGCATTATTTGACCGCGTGGTGTTGCAGTTGCGCACAGATTTAAGCCTGGGAGATTCTGTTGCTGACCGTGAAGTTGAGTTGCGGTATGCTTGGGTTAACCGTGTTTTAGATGGCGCGCTTCGCGACCCAGAACCCATGCGGGTCACACAATCGGATAAAATTGACCGTGTGGTGACGCATCGCGTGTGGGGCACCCTTATTTTTGCGGGTATCATGGGTGTGGTGTTTCAATCTATATTTGCTTGGGCTGGACCGCTCATGGATTTGATAGATGAAAGCTTTGGGCAATTGGGCGATTGGGTTGCCTTGCAAATGCCTGAAGGCGCGCTTCAAAGTTTGGTGGTTGATGGTGTGATCGCGGGGGTTGGCGGGGTTGTCATCTTTTTGCCTCAAATTTGTATCTTATTTTTATTTATTTCGATATTAGAAGACTGTGGGTATATGGCGCGTGCCGCTTTTTTAATGGATCGCCTTCTCACGCGTTGTGGTTTGTCTGGTAAGTCTTTTATTCCTATGCTTTCAAGTTTTGCTTGCGCAGTTCCGGGTGTGATGGCTACGCGAACCATTGATGATCGCAAAGACCGAATTGCAACCATGCTGGTGGCACCCTTGATGAGTTGTTCTGCGCGATTGCCCGTATACACCGTATTTATTGCGGCATTTATTCCCGACAAAACATGGGCTGGGTTTGGTTTGCAAGGCATTACATTGTTTGTCATGTATGGGTTGGGTATTGTCATCGCTGTGCCTATTGCCTGGGGCGTAAAAAAGTTGCTCCTCAAAGGGGAAATCACGCCGTTTATTTTAGAATTACCCTCTTATAAAGTACCGGATTTGCGAACAGTGGTTATGCGCGTTTATCAAAGCGCAGGACATTTTTTGGAGCGTGCAGGTACGCTTATTTTGGCTGCTACAATTGTGATGTGGGCATTGGCTTATTTTCCACGTCCTGAGGTCTTACTTGCCGAGCAAGAGCAACAACGGGTTGCCTTGCAGTCACAGGGGGCATCTGAAGCGTCTTTGGCCCAATTGGATGCCAAGTTGGCCAGTGAATTGGTTGCTCAGAGTTATTTGGGGACAATGGGAAAAGCCATTGAACCTGTTGTACGCCCTTTGGGTTGGGATTGGCGCATCGGCATGGCCACATTGGCATCTTTTCCTGCACGAGAAGTTATTGTGGCAGTTTTGGGCACTATTTATAGTTTGGGTGAAGTGGATGAGGGTTCTGTTTCGTTGCGTGAGGCATTGCAAAATGCAGTGTGGGCAGATGGGCGGCGTGTGTTTAATATTCCTGTGGCTTTGTCTGTAATGGTCTTTTTTGCACTGTGCGCGCAGTGTGTTTCGACGTTGGCTGTGATTCAGCGTGAAACACAGTCTTGGCGGTGGCCTTTGTTTACTTTTTTTTATATGACCATTTTGGCCTATGTTGCATCATTGGTGACGTATCAGTTTGGTATGTTTCTTGGATGGGGGTAGCAGATGGGCAGTTGGCAAGATTGGGTTGCCATTGTGATTGCTTTTTTGAGCGCATTTGTGGTATTACGCGATTTTATCGAGCCTTTTAGACACCCAAAAGGATGTGGCAGTTGTGGTGGGTGTGGCATTGGAAACAGCACTGTGCTTAAAATAGAGGCAAGTAAAAGATAGGCAGGTGTGTTAAAGATTCGTTTTTTATACTGAGATTCAGAAATAATTGTTTTGGGCTTTTTTAGAAAAAAGCCATTCATAGATTTTGTGACATGTTTTTTTGTTGAGGTTAACTCATAATATTGTAAGATGCAAGTGGTTCAATGTATTGTTTTTTAACACATTGAACCACTTTTGTTTTTTGAGGAAAAGGTGGGATGTTGTTGGCGGTTTTAGTCTTTCTAATGTTGCTGAGTTGCAAGATTAATTTTCCCTTGCCTTTAATCTGTCTTTGATTATTTTTTATGTGCTTAAGAAGCTATTTCTTCAGACAGTCAGCCCTGTCACCATGCCTAAGGAGGTTTATTGGATGCATAGTGTTAAGCTGTACCTTACCCGATCTTTGATGTGTTTATTAATGATTTCTGTAACCGCTTTGGTGGCAGAAGCCAAGAACAAACGTCTTAATAATGACCTCGTAGAAACAGTAACCGCACTGGCCAAAGATCGAGAAGATGCTTTTTCTGGGCGTGAGGCTATGACATTGGAGGAATTTAAAACCAAGTGGACAGCCGTTATTGCTGCGTTAAATGAAGAATATGAAGGGCATACGGTTAAGCTCAAAACATTTGGTACTGATGTGGCCGCTCGAAAGGGTTTTTCTCATCTCATTTATATGGCATTGCGCGTACAACAAGGCACACAATTAGAACCTCAAATCCAAGATGTGATCAGCAAACACCCGTTTATGCAAGAATTGACAATTGAGGGGGCTTGTTATACGGGAGGGGATGCCTTTCCGAAAAAGATGAAAGATTTGCTGAAGGCGTATCCAGAAATGCAAGGTGCGATTCGCGCCAAATTGGATGCCTGGGACAATCAGTATCGCAAAAAATTTGAAAAAGAATTTGGTAATGCAGGTTAGAGTGTTTGTTTGTTAAAGCTTAAAAACCCGGTGCGTTATATCGCATCGGGTTTTTTGTTTTCGGGCTGTACATCTTCGTATAAATGATTCAAACCCGCATCATATAGTTGGCGAACGTGTTGGTCGTCGAGGGTGTAAAAAGCCATTTTTCAATCCTTTCTATAACTGACCAATCGCATGGTTCTAAATACGCGCAATTGGTGGATCACGG
>JAYODI010000023.1:0-64766 GCA_038279365.1 Candidatus Latescibacterota bacterium
ACATCCAAACCAAAAAAAGAGCGGCTTAATACGCTATCAAAAATCCCTTACTTTTTTGTCTTGAAATATGGGGGGCATTACAAACCCTTCATAGGCAGGAGAAAGGATAAAGCGTTTACGCATCCACCACAGAACTGGGTGAGTTATGGAAAACGAATCGCATATGAACGATCACACGTTAGGGCAGTACTTAAATGTGCCAACGTACCGAATCCCACAATCACAACAGATAAACCGTTCTCCTTTGGCTTGCTCAAACATCTATTTATGCATACGCTTCCAAGGGTGCCATTGGCACAGCAGACCTCACAGTTCACCTGTTTTTAAAAAAGGGGGAAATCTTACGTCAACCATCACACCTATCCTCTGTATATACAAATCTTTACCTTTACATCTTGACGTGTATTCTCACCCATCCCCAGGCCCACTAACCAAAGTGGACATGGGGATGGCGTCATCATAGGCACACCTATGGCAGGGATGTTTATAAAACCAAGTCGCAGCAAACCCTTTCTCCACAGCAAAATGGTTCTTTGTAAAGCAATAGATTGAGCAATTTCCCAAAATGGCTTATAAACCATTCTATTTAGGTTGAACCTGAACGATGCTTGACCCAATGTCTTAAACCACTTACATTCACCAAGATAGGATCTTGGCATGTTACACATTGCACCTCATACTGGTGAATCATAGTGATTGTTCAAACACAACGCGCAAAACATCGTTAATCTCTTGAGCAATTCACGTACCAAAGCGCCTCACACACACAACCGCACACAACAAGACCCATAAAAATCAATCACTTACACGTATAAAAAATATACGAAGCCCTACGAATGACATTCCCGTACGGCAAGTATTTCCCTACCCAATGCCATTATCAAACCCAACGATCACACCCCCGCCACCCCGTCTTTTGCCTTATGTGCTTTATGCCATTTTAGGGCTTATACCCTTTGTTTTTGTTGCTGGTTTAGACGCCCCAGACCTCCTACCACGCCTATTGCTCTTTCAGTTGGGGACCCTAATCATCACCCTAGTTTGGATACACTTAAAAGCGCCCCACCAATCCTCCCCATTCCATTTTTCCCTCCTGATCTACATATTGATAATGACACTCTCTGTCTTTTGGGCCACAACACCGTTTCGCAGTGTTCATTTTTTGGCCAAACACATCTCATTTTTTTGCTTTTTTTGGATATTGTCGAACACAATCAAAAAACACCATATTCCCAACCTACTGACCGTTACAGCCCTTGCGGGCACAGGCGTCTCTCTATTTGGTATTCTGGAATACCACAACATCATTCCCCACTGGATACCCTCAACAGGTCGCCCCAGCAGTACTTTTATGTTTCGCAACCTGGCTGCCCACTATCTCGTCGTCAACCTACCCTTAGCGGGTTTGTTATTTTTGATCGCCCAAAAATCGCTTCACCGTTGGATCAGTTGTATCAGTGCCTCAACCATGTTCATTTTTTTACTCTACACACGCACACGAGGTGCTTGGGTAGGTCTGTTTTGTGCAACAATACTCAATTTGGTTTTATGGTTCATATGCCACAGAGCCACCTTTTATCAAGCAATCCGAACCCATTTCAATCGACAATCGGCTACATTTGTCATCGCATCTCTTTTATTTATCGCCATCCTTGGCCCGCTGCCTGCCAGTTTCAAAGAACAGCACACCCAACGATTTGACGAAAAAAAAGCCGACATATCGTCGGCGGTTACATCCATATTTAAAACGGGTGGTGATCGTGGGCGCACCAAAATGTGGCAACACACCCTATCTATGATCGCAGAAAATCCTTGGGGTGTCGGGCTTGGCAATTGGGAGTTTTTATATCCACGCTATGACAAAGGAGAGCAAATCAGCCCAGATACCACCCCCAGACGCCCACATAATGACCTTTTGTGGATTGCATCAGAAGTTGGTATTTTAGGGCTATTCGCGTATCTCTCAATTTTGATTATGGTTCTCATCATCAACGTGCGCATTTGGAAAATCAACAACGCCCCCCAAAACCATTTTATGGTTTTGATGTGTGGTATTGCGATGTTTGCCATGATCGGTGATGGTTTTTTTAATTTTCCCTATGAACGAATTCCACCCGTTATTCTATTTTGGTTATCCTTGTCTATAATCGTTGTTTGTTACAAAGACCTCCACCCCACGCCAGTAAAACACTATCCAACCCGTTTCAACATATTGCTTCCCATCTTGCTCATAGGTGCCATTTGCATCACCCTAAAAAATATTGCATTTGACTATCACTACATTCGCGCCGTTCGCGCCTCCTTACAATCAGATGTCAACACCGAGAGCGATGAAGCGGGCAAAGCACTCCGTTATGGCCCATTTAACCATCAAGCTCTTGTGATTTACGGAAGTGCCTTAAAGGAACAAAAAAGATTTGTCCAAGCAGAACAAGCTTTGCAACGCGCACTAAATTATCACCCTTATTTTGCCAATATCTACAACAATATTGGCCACCTTTATGATGATTGGGGGCGCTTAGAAGACGCCACCCAAGCCTATCATAAAACCATTCAATTAATGCCTACGCACCACAAAGCCATTTATAACCTCGGCATCATCTATGAAAAAAAAGACCAACCAGACAGTGCCAAAGCAGCCTATCACAAAGCCATTGCTACAAATGGTGACTTTGGCAAAGCCTATCACAATTTGGCAGGCATTTTTAACAAACAAGGTCAACCCGATTCTGCACGCTTCTATTATGAAAAAGCGATCCGTGCCGTAAACAGCACCCCAGAGTCATATTTCAACTTGGGCAACTTGTTTGCACAACAAAAACATTTTAAAGCGGCTATTCAAGCTTATGAAGCCTTTATTGCCAACTGGCAAGGAGACGCAATATGGCTTGTTGAAGCCCAAAAAGGATTGAGCGAGGCCTATAGCGGGTTGGGTGTACAAACAGAACAACAAGGAGACCTTGACCAAGCTCTTATATTGTACCAAACAGCCATCAAGCATTGGCCCGACAATGCCATGAATTGGTACAACTTGGGCAATGTTTACCGCTTGCAAGACAATTCCGAACAAGCCATATCGGCTTATAAAAAAGCAATCGAGAACGACAATCAATTTGTCAATGCCTACAACAATATGGGTTTAACATATACAAATCTCAAACAATACTCCAAAGCTGTTGAAACCTTCACAAAATCATTAAAAATCCATCCAGAAAACCCAGCAAATCACATCAACTTAGCCAATGCATATCTTGGAAAAGGTGACATTTACCGTGCAATTGATTCATACGAAACATTTTTAAGTTTGTGGGATCGCGAGGATGATACCCAAAAACAAGTACTAACAATTCTTAAAGAACTGAAAGCTTCTATCAAATAACCATCCACCGTATGCTAAAAATCAATCTCCTGTGATAATCATTCCTTGCCCAGGTAAACATTTCGATCAAAAACCAATACCACTCCACAACCAAGCATATATAACCCCATCAAACCCAATAAAAATATGTCTACCCAATCAAAACACAATTTATCTGTTTGGATCATAGCCTTATTAATTGGCATCATCCCACTGCTTTATCCTGGTCTCTCTTATGCATCTACAGATTTGTTGCCCAAAAGACTCTTTCTTTATTTGGGTTGTGCCATATTGTGTTTGACATGGCTGGTTCAACACGCAAACATTTCAACACAATCCCTACAATCTCATCTCACCAAAATCGCTGCGGTATATGTAGTTTGGAACATTGCCTCCCTTTTTTGGGCAACAAACGCTTTTTCTGGGTGGGTTGAAGTCCTTCAACTCTTGGCCGTGTTCACCATATTTATAGCCACCACCGCACTCAACGTTCGCCAACACATTCAAATCATCAGTCTGGTGGCCTCTATTGGTGGTCTGATGGTATCTCTAATTGGCATCGCACAATACTTAGGTTTGGGCTTTGATACCATTCCTTCAGTAGGCTTGCCCAGCAGCACATTCATTTTTCGCAATTTAGCCGCAGCATATTTGTTGGGCGCAATCCCTTTGGGACTTTTGGCTCTATTCCATTCACCAACAACCCTATCTAAAAACATCAGCATCCTTTCTCTTTCCAGCATGTTGCTCTATTTGTTTTATACCCGAACGCGTGGCGCTTGGGTTGCGCTCTTTGGTTCTGTTTTGGTTTTGGCACTTCTGTTGGGTTTGTCAAAAGACCTACGACATACAACAAAGCAATTGATTTTAAACCTATGGCATACGCCTTCAAACCGTTGGATAGGAATATTATCCATTTCGCTGATGGTCATCGGTATGACCTTGTCAGCACAAACATCAAAACAAGTTATCCAACAATTTGACGAACAAAAAGCAACACCAACCGCAGCCGTCACATCACTCCTCACGCCCGGCGGTGATCGTGGGCGTTTTACCATGTGGCGTCATACGGGCAGTATGATTGTCGATCACCCACTCATAGGTGTGGGCCTTGACAACTGGGAATACGTATATCCACTGTACGATAAAGGTGAAAAAATAACATTTTCTTCAGAACCCGTTCGTCCACACAACGACTTCCTTTGGATTGCATCAGAGCTTGGTTTGGTGGGTCTCTGCATTTATGTGGCCCTGCTCTTTTTGGCCATACAACGCGTCTTTCAGTCCCTTAAACAACCAGATAAACAACAATCATTTTTATTGACCCAAGCACTTTTTGGTCTTATCGCCCTCACACTTTATAGTCTTTTTAGCTTCCCCAAAGAACAACCCACAACAGCGCTTCTTTTTTGGTTTTATTTGGGTTTAATCAACGTCACACCACCAATAAAAGAACAAAACAGGCAAGTTATTATTCCTTTGTTGGGCCTCATCATATGCCTGTATGCCACCTTTATGTGCATACGCCACATCCAATTTGACCAACATTATCAAATAGCGCGTTCATATGAATCTCAACAAAAATGGGCACAAGCAGAGCAAGCCATTCATAAGGCCATCGAGCAAGGTGTATTTGATCATCGGGCCCAGTTTTTACAAGGCCACTACCTCCAAAAGATGGGAAAGTTAGACGCCTCTGCAACCGCCTATTTAGCAGCACTCAAAACACACCCCAATTATGCGCATACGTATCACAACTTAGGGGGCGTATATGCCGCACGTGGCAATCTTAAACAAGCCATTAATAGTTTTCAACAGGCTTTAGAAATTCGCCCCAATTACCATCAAGCCAGTTTGCATTTGGGTAACGCCTATGTTGCAACACGCCAGTTTGACTTGGCAAGCAAAGTCTTCCAAAACATTTTGGAAAACAATCCAAACTCGGCAGATGCCTATACCAACCTTGGCGCGGTCTATTTGCGCCAAGAAAAATTTGGTCTGGCCATTCAAGCCTTTCGCAAAGCCCTTGAAATACAACCGCAAAGTGCACAAGCTTACAACAATTTGGCGTATGCCTACGAACAAACAGGCCAAATTGCCAATGCCATTACAGCTTATGAAAACCTCTTAAAACATTGGCAAGGTGATCAGGCATATCGCACCACAATAGAAAACCATTTGAAACAACTTCGCCTACAAATTGAGATACCGTAGATGAACCAACCCTCTAAAAACAGCACCACAAACATCCCAAGCACCATATTCTGCATCCTTTGTGCCAGCATCCCCTTATTCATGTTACCCAGCCTCTATGAGTATGCCTTGCTACCCAAACGCATGCTCTTACAACTTGGGTTATTTACCATCGCACTTATCTGGTGGTTTGATTTTAAAAATCAAAAAAAACACTTATTTCACAGTGCCCTATATCTCCCCATCATTTGTTATTTTTTATTCGCCACAGTGTCTATCACACAGGCCACCAATAGCACAACAGCCATCATAGAACTTGCACATCAACTGACTTTTGTTGGTCTTTTTATTTTGGCATATCATACATTTCAGATTGAAAATTTTCCAAAATTCTTACGAATTTGTGCCACTGTAGGCATTGTGGTCTCTTTCATGGGCATATTAGAAGCACGTGGCATAGATGCCAACTGGTTTCCCTTATCCAATGGACGGCCCAGTGCAACGTTTGAATATCGAAACTTCGCTGCCGCCTATCTCATATTAAGCTTACCATTAACTTTGTTGCTGTGGATTCAAGCAAAAAAAAATACCGACTTTCTGCTCGGTATTGTCGCAACAACCATGATGTTAACATTTCTTATTTATACCCGCACCCGAGGTGCTTGGGTAGGATTTTTGGGTGCAATATGTATCACCCTATTCATTGCAAGTTTTGCAAAGTGGCGCTGGAAAACACCGTTTGCGTTCACAATCTGTTGGAAAAACAAAACCAATCAGGCCATAACTGCGCTTGCCGTCATACTCTTGGTATTCTTGGCAACATTGCCGCCTCAAATCGCCTCTCCACATTCAAGAGCCATTGATGAAGGGAAATTAGAACTGGCAAATGCCTTGTCTTTTGCCACTGCCCCGCAAGCAGATCGTGGGCGACGTACTTTGTGGACCCACACAATCGCCATGATCCAAGATCATCCGCTACTCGGTGTGGGCCTCAACAATTGGCAATACCTATATCCGCTATACGACCAGGGTGACATGATAGGTGCCCAATCTGCCCCCGTACGCCCCCACAACGATTGGTTATGGATTGCCTCCGAAATGGGCATTCCGGCCTGGTTCATCTATATGTGGTTTTTGACCACAATTGCCCTTATGGTCGTACGTATATTACAAAATACAAAAAACCCCTCTTACGGACTCTACACACTTGCAATCTCAGCATCTCTATTGGCCATGTTAGGCCACGGACAAGTCAGCTTTCCCAAAGAGAGAATTGAAACCAACTTTATTTTTTGGTTTGGCCTTGGCATAATTGCACAAATAGCAACACACACCCAAAATGCCAAGCCAATTCACCATCCAATTACAAAATGGGGTATCTTAAGTATCCCACTGGTATTGCTTTTTTGTACAGGGCTTTCGTATTGCCACATTCAATTTGACCGCCATTATCTACGCGCGTATGAATATCATCAAGGCAATCAATATCAAGGTGTCATTATGGAGGCTAACCAAGCCTTAAAGTGGGGGAACTTCAACCCTCAAATATATTTTTTACAAGGCAATGGTTACCGCTACACCAACCAACCTCTCCATGCCGAAAATGCTTATTTGCAAGGGTTGCGTTATCATCCCTACTCGGTTCAATTTCTCAAGGCATTGGGCACGGCCTATGCCTTACAAAACAAGCTTGATCTAGCAGAAAAAACATATGATAAAGCATTAGAAATTTATCCTGATTATGCCCCTGTCTACAACGATTTAGGAAACATCTATCAACAACGTCAGGAATTTTCAAAAGCCATTGCAGCATATAAAAAAGCATCGCACCTAAACGATCCGACTACCCAGCGAAACTTGGCCCTTGCCTTTGTTGCCACCGACAGTACCCAACAAGCCATTGCACTTTACCGCAATCTCATCACATCCCAACCCTCAGATATTGCTCTGTTTTATGAACTGGGTGAAGCCTACTTCAAACACGCATCACAAGATCCCAATGCCTACATACAAGCAAGAGCAGCCTTTAATCATTTCTTAAAACATTGGCAAGGTGATCCACAATTTAAACAAATTGCACAAACCAAACTCCAAGCCATCCAAACCCATCTCACACAAACACCGTGACCTCAAAAATTATTTCCATCATATTGGGCGTTTTGGCAGGCATTGTCCCCATTATTTATGTGCCAGGCATTTTTGACTTTGCCCGACATCCTCGCCTTTTTATGATTCAACTGTTTTTGCTCTTGGGGTGTTTCTTATTAGCCATCGCCAATAAGCCTCCCCATATCTCACAAAAAATATACCGACCATTGATCTGTTGGACCTCCTGGACGTTGCTTTCTACACTTTGGGCAATCAATCCCATTGAATCGCTCATCCAAGCACAACGCATTGTCATCTTTTCTCTTATTCCGCTCATATTTTGCACCATACGATCACAAAATGCTGTCAAATCCATTTATGCCATGGCCTGTTTTACGGGGGCAATTGTCTCAATTATTGGCATTTGTCAATATTTTGGGTGGGCATTTAATACCCTTCCCACAGTAGGTAACCCCAGCGCTACTTTTGGCTATCGCAATTTTGCTGCCAGCTATTTGGTCGTATTATTGCCTGCCACGACAGGGTTTGCTCTTTCCGAACAAACCCATAAAAAAATAGGCTGGGGGATCGCAGCTGTGCTAATGGCTATTTTCTTAGCCTACACACGCACACGAGGCGCGTGGTTGGGATTCATGGTTGCCACCTTAATAGCGATAACAGCATTAACTTATTTGTATATGCGTCATCAAATAAAGCAACCTATTTTTCAATTTGTAAAATGGCCAATGCTTGTCGTCATATTTGCTGTGGTCTGTATGGTAGGTTTAATACCAGATCAGATGCAACAAACAGGGAAGTTCAAATTTGACGAGCGCAAGACAGATGCCGTAACGGCATTATCAACAGCCTTTTCGCCCTCAGATGCCAGAGGCCGTCTCATTGTTTGGCAACATACCCTTGAAATGGTTCGCAACAATCCATTGGTGGGTGTGGGTTTAGGCAGTTGGCAATATGAATATCCCAAATATGACAAAGGCGATTGGATCACCAACAACACAGCTCCCCAAAGACCACACAACGATTTGCTTTGGATATTGTCTGAAACGGGCGTAATTGGGCTGGGACTTTTTTTGTGGTTACTCTTTGTCATTTTACAAATGATTTGGCAAAAACTAAAGCATCCGACTGACATCACAACACTATGGATGCTGGGTATTGGTGTTGGTTTGCTTGCTTTTGTCGGGCACAGCTTTTTTAGCTTTCCCCAAGAACGCCCAGCACCGTCCCTAATTTTTTGGATGGGCATAGGTGCTATTGCCAACCTTGCTTACAAGCCTAATGAAAGACCACTTCCCTTTCGTGTGGCCTACCTACTTGCCATCCCCTTATTGTTTTGTGGTCTCATATTATCTTATCACCACATCCAATTTGACAAATTTTATCTACAAGCCCACAGTGCTTGGCGTCAGCAAAATTGGCAACAACTTTTATCGGCAACCAACCAAGCGCGCCAATGGGGGCCTCTCAACTATCGCATTTACCTCTTAAAAGGTGCGGCCCACCAGCAATTGGGTCAGCTTGAAGAAGCCATTGCATCATACCAAAATGCACAACAACAACACCCCAACGAAGGTCATGCCGCCTTAGGCTCAGCTTATTTGGCCAATAAAAATTACGATCTGGCACTCAAACACTTGCGAATCGAACACGCACTCTACCCAAACGCCCCCCAGGTAAAAGCCGACTTGGCCAACGCACTTTTGCAAGTGGGGACACAGCACCAAATACAACGCGCTTATACACTAGCACAGGCATCCTACCAAGAAGCACTGTCCTTTCAAGCAACCGATCCACGCATCTACAACAACTTGGGCAGTGTGATGATGGCACAAAAAAACTTTGCTCAAGCAGAGATCGCATTTTTAGAAGCATTGAAACGCCAACCCGACTATGCACGCGTCTATCATAATTTGGGAGATTTATATACCTTACAAAAAGACACATCTCGAGCCATTGATGCCTACCAACAATTTATATCAAAATGGCAAGGTGATCCTCAAATGATAGAAATTGCGCGCAAAAAAATCATCCAATTGACATTACCCCAATAACCCAATGACCCACATTCAACAAATCAAAACATGGCTTATTGCCAGCATTTTTATTGCTGTGCCATTGATCTATTCCCCAACGCTTAAAGACCACACACTGGGGCCAAAGCTTTTTACGTGGCAAATAATATTGCTCGGCATCCTCATCTTGTGGTTTGTCGCCAAAGAAGGCTCATTTTATTTGCCCAAGTTAGCCATACCAGCATTGGTCTACACAGCGACAACATTGGTCACATCACCATTTGCAACACATCCCGATGTGGCCTATCTCGAAACGTCAAAAGTCGTATCGGGTTTGATATTTTTCTTGATCTTATGCAATCACCTCACACATCAAAATATTCCCAAAATACTTTCTGTTTGTATAGGCGCGGGAATTATTGTGGCTCTTTTGGGAATGTGTGATTATTTGGGTTGGCGACCTTTTCGCATACCATCAGCGGGTTTGCCAAGTGCCACTTTGGGGTTTCGCAACATTGCCGCAATGTACATGATACAAACGCTCCCGTTTGCCTTTGCCTTATTTGTAACCACAACAAAACATCACAAAGTAGCATTAACCGCCACGGCGCTCACTCTTATGGGAGCCTTTTTGGTATATACACGTAGCAGAGGCGCTTGGTTGGGTTTTGGGGTGGCTTCACTTACCACAGCCATATTATGGTATTATCTTCCGCCCACAAACATCTTACCCATTCTCAATCGACAAAAACAAAAATATATTGGCATAGCGTCCGTCGTTTTTATCTTATTCATAACCCTCCCGTCAGGCATGCAAAAACAAGGACCGCAAAGCATTGATGAAAAAAAGACCACCATTGGTCAAACCATTCAATCTGCCACTCAAGCAGGTGGTGATCGGGGGCGTTTAACCGTTTGGCGCAACACCCTTCCTCTTATCGCCACCCACCCTATATGGGGCATTGGACTGGGAAATTGGGCAGTGCATTATCCCATATACGACAAAGGCACACACATCACATTCAACTCAGCCCCCGAACGTCCTCATAACACCTTTTTATCTATTTGGGCCGAATTGGGCAGCATAGGATTGATCTCTTATTTATGGCTTTGTATCGCAACCATACGCCTGGGGGTTCGCCAACTCCAAAATTCACAAACCCGATGGGTGGCAGCTGCAGGGCTTGCCAGTTTTATTGCCATTCTCACACATAGTTTTTTTTCTTTTCCCAATGAACGCATTACACCCACACTTTTTTTTTGGTTTGTCCCCGCTCTTTTTGTGGCCTTGCATCCATCTAAAAAACCTTTTCCCCACAAACTGAGTAAAGGCATATTGGGAATATTATTGGTCATAACAGCATTACAACTCGCCTTAACTTGGCGTGTCATTCAATTTGATTCTTGGCTTTTCCAAGCCACACAATCAGAGCGCGTAGGAAATTGGTCAGCCGTTGCCACCCAAACAGAAAAGGCACTCAGCTATGGTGAATTTCATTCGGAAGCATTTATTTTGCGAGGGTATGCACTCAATACATTAGGTGATTACACAACATCATTGTCGCATTATCAATATGCCATACAAAAACGACCTTATGACCTCCAACTCCTCAATGGCTTAGCCATTTCAGCCCAAAGTCTTCAACAATACGAATTGGCTCACCAAACCTATTTAAAAGCACTCCAAATAGTTGACAGCGCAGACACACGATATAATTTGGCTGGGCTTCTATTGCTATCGGGGCATGCTGAAGATGCAGCCAAACAATACACACATGTTTTACAAATTGAACAACCTTCTTTAGATCTTTATTATCATCTCTCCTTGGCCTTTTTTTTGGCACATGCATCACAAAAGGCACAAAAAGTTTTACAACAAGCCTTTGCACTTGTGCCCAACCATGCCCAAGCACACTTTGAATGGATTGAAACGCTTTATAACAGACATCGCAAACCCGCACTGGCCAGCGTCTATTATCAAACCTTCATTCAGTTTTGGCAGGGCACATCTCAAGATCTTGAACAAGCCCAAAAACGCTTAAATGAACTGCAACAAATGAAACCTTAAACCTATCTGACATTTATAGGTCATTGCTCATGAAAACAGACTTTTTACGCCTAACACTTTGTATCACATTTGGTATTGTGCCACTCGTATACCTTCAGGAAATCTATGCATTTACACTGCTTCCCAAACGATTGGCATTTTTTGTAGGCATGATATTCATTTCTATCGGGTGGCTCATACGCATACTCAAAAATGAATCGCCACATATTTCTCGTTCTCCTGCTATCACTTGTTTGATTGGCCTATCTGTCATTGCCATAGCCTCTCTCTACCAAACGACACACCCTCTTGACAGCCTCTTTGAGATCACCTATCAACTTGCGCTGGTAAACCTCTTTTTTATTTCGGCCAGCACACTCAACAAAGAGGATATTTTTGCGCTGTTATGGACAATCACCCTCACAGGTTTGATTGTTTCCATCATAGGCATATTGCAATATCACAATTTGGCATTTACAGATATACCCAGCAATGGCCACCCCAGTTCAACATTTGGCTTTCGCAATTTTGCAGCCATGTACCTCATTGGTGCCATCCCTCTTGCATGTTTTATCTTTTTGAAAAGCCGCACCATAACAAGCCAAACCTTATCTATATGTGCGCTTTCAACCATGCTCATTTTTCTCATGTATACCCGCACCAGAGGTGCTTGGGGTGGGTTGGGAGTCGCGTGTTTACTCATCATCGGCATACTGCTGATACATCCTAAGTTTCGTCTTTTGTGGAAAGAAACATTATCTGCCTCACAAACTTCGCACCAAAATTATCTTCTCTTGGGGGGGGTATGTGCCATTGCAATATTTGCCCCACTTTCACCACAATTTAGTGACACGGGCATACAACGTTTTGACGAAAAAAAATCGGACATTACCACTGCCGTAACATCCGTATTTCAAGTTGGGGGAGATCGTGGGCGATTGCAAATGTGGGCAAATACACTTGAATTAATCACCGATTACCCATTTTTCGGTGTTGGCATAGGTGGATGGAAACGTATTTATCCCCACTACGACAATGGTGCCATGATTCGCCAAAATTCATCTCCCGTTCGTCCACACAACGATTACCTATGGATTGCGTCAGAATCTGGCCTTGTTGGCTTCATCTTCTATATTTCATTTTTAACCCTGGTCTTCATTTCGCTATATCGACAAAGCATTATCCCCTCTCAGATTTTGCAAACATCATTGTTCGCCATAGCCATATTGGCCATATTGGGACATTCGTTTTTTAGCTTTCCCAAAGAACACCCACAATCTGCCATGTTACTCTATGCCCTGTGTGGCATTGCCATAGGCGGGTTGCCACACACACCCTTGTCTCATAAATGGGGTTCGTGTTTGGCCATCGTCTTTGCACTTCATGCTTTAGGTGCTTCAGCACTGTGCTATCGTTATGTCCTTTTCGACCATGAATATTTCAATGCACTCATCGCAGAAGACCAAGACGATTGGCAAACCGTCGAAATTGCAACTCAAACAGGGTTGTCTTATGGTGAATTTCGATCTCATATGTGGATTATTGCCGGTCGCATGGCCGAGAACAAACAACAATATGACATGGCACAAAAAGCCTACACACGAGCACTCACCTTATCGCCATATAGTTGGCATGCACATAATGGGTTGGGCATTGTCTTTAAACGTCAAAACAATTATGACCAAGCATTGATGCATTATAACGAAGCGCTGCATTACTTCCCGGGCCAAAACAATCCAAACAGTGTCGGGATTCGCACCAATTTGGGAGCACTTTACAAAAGCATGGGCAAACTTCGAGAAGCCGAAATGGAATATCGACAAATATTAGCCACAAACCCAGAGCATGCTGGTGCAAACAACAATATGGGTAATTTTTACAAAGCCATAGGCCAAACCGATAGCGCATTGGTTGCTTATCAAATGGCTCTTCAAACCGATTCAACGCTCGTGCAAGCCCATTTTAACATTGCTGACCTATATTTGAAAATGAAACACCCCGAAGAAGCCCTTCATCATGCCCAAATGGCCGCACAATTACACCCAAACCAAGCACATATTTTATGGGGTTTGGGGTTGGCTTTGGAGGCCAACAAATACCCCAAGGATGCGCTTCTCGCTTATCAACAGGCCCTTGAAATTGATCCCCAACACCACCAAGCACGTTTTAGTTTGGCCAATTTATACTTCTCTTTAAGCCAATATGCCGATGCAAAACACAATTATCAGGTTTTTGTGGATCACTGGCAAGGTGACCCCAAATTTGCACAATTTGCCAAAGAACGAATTGCAACCAGTGAAAATTACTATCGCCGAACACTAAAATAAAAGCGGATGTGCTTGACGCACACCCGCTTCGTAAATCATAAAATATCAACACATTACCTATCGCAATTGACGCAAAGCCTCAAATCGACGCGATTTTTGATCTTGATATTCAACCACAATCATCGATAAAATACCCAACACCACCAAAGAAACGCCCAAAAAAGGAATGATCCAAAATCCCATAACTAACCTCACAATTCAATAGACATCCGCCATGTATATCCTTATTCTTACTTATCGGCGCATTTAAAAAAAACTTTGGTAAAATCTTTTGTACGAAAGACATTTTAAGAAATTGGTTGTGCAAATGCCTGTAGCTTGATAAATTATACGGTCTCAGTACAGAATTCACAATATCCAAAGCGTGTAAGGAGGTGAACAGCTTGCCCAAATTGCCCTCATCTAAAAAACGTCTGCGTCAGGCAGAAAAGGCCCGAGTTCGTAACAAGGGTGTGCGCACATTGTTGCGTTCTACAATTAAAAAAGTAATGGCCACAACATCCAAAACAGAAGCAGAAGCCCTATTAGGCCCCGCACAATCTACGATCGACAAGACATTGAAAAAAGGCGTCATTCATAGCAACGCTGCTGCACGGTATAAATCAAAAATCACACGCTATGTAGGTGCCCTTCAAGCATAAAAAAAACCCGGTGTTGCACACCGGGTTTTTTTTATGTCCACACCCTCGTTTATCCAAACAAAAACGTGCCCAAATACCGCTCACCCGTATCGCATAACACAGTAACAACCTTTTGATTGGGTTTCATCTCTTTGGCCACTTCCACGGCTGCATGCACATTTGCCCCCGACGATATGCCCGCCAACACACCTTCCTCTTTGGCCAACCGCCGCGCCATCTGCCGAGCCTCTGCATTAGACACTGCAATCACACGATCCAAAATTTCTTGATTTAAAATGGGTGGAATCATGCCGGCACCCAAACCATCTATCTCCGTAGGTCCTGGTGCACCACCAGACAATACGGCAGAATCTTGTGGTTCAACACCAACGATTATCACTTCTGGATTTGCACCTTTAAGCACCTCTCCAACCCCAGTGACCGTTCCCCCAGTACCCACTCCCGCAACAAATGCATCTGGTACACCATCCATTTGTTTCATGATCTCTTTGGCCGTTGTCTGTCGGTGAATCTCTGGATTGGCTTGGTTCTCAAACTGTTTGGGCATAAAACAAGCCCCATACTCGTCTTTCAAGTTTTGGGCTTTTTCAATGGTTCCCCGCATACCTTCATAGGCCGATGTTAAAACCACTTCTGCACCAAAAGCTTTGAGCAACTTGGTGCGCTCATCACTCACGCCCTCTGGCATTGTGATGACCAGCCGATATCCTTTTACAGCCGCCACCATCGCAAGACCAATACCCGTGTTGCCACTTGTCGACTCAATAATGGTCATACCAGGTTTTAAAAGCCCTTGGTTTTCTGCGGCCTCAACCATTGCCAAAGCAGTGCGATCTTTAACACTTCCAGCAGGATTAAAAAATTCTAACTTAGCCCAAATTTGGGCTCCGTTCAATGGCCCAACGCGATTTAAGCGCACCATTGGGGTGGCACCAATAAGATCTAAGATCGTCTGCCCAGTTCTCAAGTTATCCATATCAAATCCGGAACATAAAATTTGCCTGTTGCATCTGCTGCTTTTTACATAAATCAGCAAATGTCACAGCAAATAAAACATCATTAATGGCGTTTTCAACCGCCAACCAAACATCTCTCAAAACATCTACTTCGGCACCATCTGGAATACGTGCCTCACTTTTACCAACCAAATCTACAGGCCCTTCCAATGCGGCCAACACATCCCCAACAGAAACTTCCTCGGGTCGCTTAACAAGTTGGTGCCCACCTTTAGGCCCTCTTACACTGCGTACCACTCCAGCTTTACCCAATAAATTGAGCAACTGAACCAAATAAGCTTCGGGAATTTGTTGACGTGTCGCAATATCGGCACTCAAAATGGAACCATGCCCATAATGCAACGCCAAATCAAAAACTGCGCGCAGCCCATAATTGCCTTTGGCAGAAATATGCATGCAAACCTCATAAAATCAGAAAGGAGTGAAAAAAGAGGATTGAAGAAACAGCATTCACCACGCTTCTGCCTTCTTTCATCTTCCTTCTCTTAACACCCACCTGCAATTGCAGGTACTATTGTCATCTGATCGCCATCTTTCAGCGCAGAATCTGGGCCATCGAGAAACCGAATATCTTCTTCATTGACATAAATATTCACAAAACGTCGAATAGCACCCGATTCATCTGCAATTTTTTCTTTAATGCCACTGTGTTTTGCTTCTAAATTGTCAATAACCTCTCCCACAGTAGCACCTTCAATAGCCACTTCGGCCTGATCATTGGTAAATTTGCGCAAAGGTGTTGGAATTCGAACAGTAACGGCCATGTGAAACCTCCTTAAAATAATATTCAAAGTTATCTTTCAATATAAAACGGTTCTGGTGGTTGCCACTGTGCCATACACAACAGCCGATCAACCAAGAGTTCAGGGACATCTAATGCAAATGCGGGCACTTGAGGCAAATTCTTGCGCATCAAGTCATCATATTCCGTAAGCACATCTGGCACCCTACGGTGATGTGCATCTGATATTAAAGCACCAGCATATTCACCACTCACAATCGCCAAAGCAACACCACCACCACAAAAAGGCTCCGACAATCCTCCAGCATCCCCCACAAGCAACACACCATCATCTTGCATTTTTTTGAGCGGTCCATTTACTGGCAACAAACCACCCGTGGCGCCCAAAATACCGTCATACACCTGCCCATTGGCAATTAAACGCCCCATAAAGTGATTGAGCCAATACTTGAGATGGCGTGCATGCGCACGCAACAGTCCCACCCCAATGCGCGCCGTCTGACCACAGGGTACAAACCAAGCAATACCTGGCAAATCATCGGTGACATAATAGGTCAGCCACTCTTGTGCGCTTTTAATACCCACTTCATATTGCAATGAAGCATAAAAACGGCGGTTGGCCAACCCCAGTGAACGTCCGATAATCGAAGACGGCCCATCTGCTCCTAATAAAAACTGTGCGCCAAAAGAAGCTTCCAACCCGTTTCGTCGCCCTATTACCCCTGTTCCATCGCGCCTCAATACCAAGGCTTGGGCCAAATCGGCGCCAGCTTCTAAAGCATGAATGGCCAAATTTTTATCAAAACGCGTACGATCTAAAATACAACCAGGGGCCACAATTTCACGCATACGCCCCTGCCTATCAATAACTCGGAAACCATTTACAAGCTGAATAATGGCACTGTCATCAACATCTGTTCGCGTGCGAACCCATGCAGGCACATACCCAGCACAGCGGGGTGGTGTGCCAACCGAGCGACGACGATCAATGATCATGACAGATAAGCCACGATCAGCAGCCACGCGCGCAGCCGTTGCACCCGCAGGGCCACAGCCCACCACAATCAAATCAAAACGATCCAGAAAAATGTATCCTTTTAGGGGATCTGCTCAAATGTCGATGTCTGATCACACCACTGAAATACTTTACGACCTGCTTCATCAACGCGACCATCTTTAACTGGTATCACAGGATAAACCACACCAGGATATGCCGGTTCACCAAAAAACATGGCTGCATTTTGATCTTCTTCAGAAAAATAAGCATCCACATCAATATGTGAATGATAGATCGCAACCATTTGCCCCTCTTTACTTTCTGCTTCCCTTTGAATACGCATCACTTGCATGTCATCCATGCGATAGGCCAGTTTAGAGGTGCGTGGATGGGTTTGAGGATCTGCAGCATGAAGTTTGTCTTGAATATTTTCACATCGATGAACCGTCAGGTTGCCTTGTACGTTTGTAATAATACCGCAACACTCTGCTGGATAATCTGCTTTGGCATGTGCAAACATTTCATTCCATATCTCTTCACCAAACATCTTTACCCCCGCTTATCCAAGCGCCAAAGAGGCGTACTCATATACTTTTCACCACTATCGGGAAACAATGTCACCACCACACCCTCATCTAATGTCTCAGCTACTTTTAAAGCCCCAACCATCGCCGCACCACACGATTGCCCCACCAACAACCCCAACTGATGTGTCAAACGACGGGCAGCATCATATGCTTCTTCTGTATCAACCTGCACTTTTTGATCCCACACCGACGTATCATAAATGCCAGGGATAATTGAAACATCCATATTTTTTAATCCTTCAATGCCATGAAACTCGGGAGGTTCCACAGCAACCACTTGGATATTGGGGTTTAATTCTTTCAGCCGTCGGCCAGTACCAATAAGGGTTCCACTGGTGCCCAATGTGGCCACAAAATGTGTCACTCGCCCTTGTGTTTGCATCCAAATCTCAGGAGCCGTATGTAAATAATGGGCCTTAGGGTTTGAAGGATTGTTATACTGATCGGGTTTGTAATAACGTTCTGGATCTTTGGCCAACACCTCTCGGCACATCACAATAGCCCCATCAGAGCCTTCTAATGGATCACTCAAAATCAGTTCAGCACCATAAGCCTGAATGACATACCTTCGTTCAATGCTCACACTTGAAGGCATCACCAATTCAACGCGGTATCCTTTAACAGCCCCAATCATGGCATAGGCAATGCCCGTATTACCAGAAGTAGAATCAAGAATCACCTTTCCTGGGGTAAGCAAACCCGATTCTTCCGCATCCAAAATCATCTGTAACGCCGGGCGATCTTTTACGGACCCACCGGGATTAAACATCTCTAATTTTGCCCACACTTCCACATTGGGCTTCAGATGATCTGTCAGTTTGCGAATACGCAAAATGGGTGTGTTGCCAATTTCATCTAAAATTGTTTTGCGAATCATCTGCGTTTGAGAAACGGTATTCATAAGCATCCAAATAAAAACGAAGGCCCCCGAAGGGACACCATAAGTGGCCTTGGGGGCCCGATCACAGACAGATTAAAATAAGATTCTTGAGCGATAAAATCAAGAATCTTGTGATCAGACATTATTCAGCATCAACAACAACACCCTCTGAAGGTGCAATGGGTTGTAAAAATGTGTGAATACCACACTCTGTTTTGGCCTGCCCTTCCCAACGCCCAGCCCGTTCATCGGCATCGGCACCAGCAGGCATTGTACAGGGCCAGCACCCCACACTGGGATATCCTTGGTCCATCAATGGGTTGTAAGGAATTTGGTGCTCAAGAATATAATCCCAAGTTTTTTTACGCGTCCAGGTAGCCATAGGATTGAGCTTCAGCAATGCCCGACTATCGGTCTCGTAATATTCCAGTATAGGAATGTCTTTGCGGGTGGTGCCTTGATCGCGACGGCGACTGTTAATCCACCCATCCAATTCGCCTAATTTGCGTTGGAGTGGCTCAACTTTGCGAATCCAACAACAACGATCAGAATCTGAGCGATAAAGCTCAGCACCATAATCATGATTTTGCTCTTCAATGGTCAAGCGGGGCAAAACCGATTCTATCTCAATGCCATACTTTTCTTCTACACGCGCTTTTAAATCGAGTGTTTCTTGAAAAAGAAAACCTGTATCAATGGTAAAAATAGGAATTTCAGGCACATATTTTTGTATCACATCTAACAAAACCATACCGCTTGCGCCAAATGCTGTACCAAAAGCAACACGTGGCCCCAAAGCATTCCACGCCCATTGCAATATTTCTTCTAAAGGTGCATTTTCAAACGCATCCGATTGATGCTTTATTGTTGTGCGATCTAAAGCCACAAAAAACCTCATGATTAAAATATGCCCGCGAATTCTTGAGTTACTTGATTCACAATATATACAAACAATGAAGCACTGTCAACCCAGTCAAAAACAACAAAAAAAGCATAATCTTAGTTTATAATTACCTTGACCATATAAAAAGACTGTTATAAATTAGTTGCTCTGCCAGACCTTAAATGACAATGAGCAATACCATGCAAAACAACAAAACAAAAGCCCCGTATCCATTTGGACACAGGGCCATTATTTTATACTGTAATTATTGAACTTATAAAAATGAGCCCGGAAGGATTTGAACCTTCGACCAATGGCTTAAAAGGCCACTGCTCTACCACTGAGCTACGGGCCCATACAGGGCTTTGCATTGTTTAATGCGGAGCAACCAATATAGCCACTCTCGCTTTTTCTGTCAAGCAAAAGGACGCTAAAAATTATGATGCGCAAACGCCAACGTGGCAAAGTTGTTAAATGGTTACTCTGGATAACAGGCATTTTAACCCTCACTATTGTGGCTCTTGGCCTCATAGAAATTGACGATATCATCATTGCACAAGGTATTGTTGAACCTGGTCAAAAAATATATATCGATTCTCCTATGAGTCGCGTAGTGCACCGTATTTATGCTCTTCCAGGCGACACGGTACGAGCCCATCAACCCGTAGCCCAACTCTACGACGGAGACTTGCGGGCAGCCGTTGCTGCTGCAGAAAAAGAAGTTAAACGAGAAATGGCAAACTTAGCTGCTGCCAATGCCCAATTGGCACTCTTGCAAGAAAACCCCATCGAAGAAAGAAAAATTGCCGAATCACGTGTACAACAAGCCCGCATCAGCTTAACAGCACGCGAACAAGAACTCAAACGCGCCAAACAACTCTTTTTTGGAGAACGGCTTTGGAGCCAAGAAGACTTTGAACGGGCACAAACAAATTACGATTTGGCACATGCCAACTTACAGGTGGCCATTGAGAGCCTCAACTTGGTAAAACGAGGTCCATCTCCAGCAGAATTGCAAAAAGCCGAGGCCACAGTACAACAAACAGAAGCTGCGCTCGAAAAAGCCCAGCAACATCTCCACGCCGCACGCGAAGCATTGGAATTGGCCACATTGCGCTCACCCGTAGATGGCATTGTGGCACGCCAAGATTTATACCCAGGCATGCAGGCAAGCCAAGGTGGCATCGTATTAATTGTTGCAGGTCTTGAAGAAGGCACTGTGATTGGGGCTTGGATGCCAGAAACCAATGCCTGGAAGGTGCAGGTAGGCCATCCGGTAGAAATTTTGAGCAACCTTTTTACAGACCGCGAGGGTTTTGTAGGTGAAGGGGAAGTTGCAGAAATTTATGGCTATGCCCTACATGAAAATAACCTAAGAACCTTTGGGTTAGAAGTGGCCGTTAAAAAAACCCCCATTCCATTGCGCTATGGTTCTACAGCTGACTTACGCATAATTGTGGGGCGACGCAGCATCTTACAAACACTCCTTAGCCTCGAAAACCCAGAAGCCGTAGAATCCAGTTCTGGTGCCATCTTACAAAAAAAATCAACCACACCAACTGCTGATTCACTGCAAAGCCCATAGACTAAACAAGTCAACCTAATAAAGCAAAGGCGAATGCACCATGCGTTCGCCTTATGTTTTGTATATAAAACCCTTGCTCGAAACACTACCTACCATTATATTTGGCAGTCTGTAAAATGAACTGCGCTAATCGTTTCTGCCAAGAAGGACATTCAGGAGGATCAAATGGCAATGGCAAAAAAAGCCACCCGCACGAGTGGCAAAAAGTACGTGTATTTCTTTGGCGATGGTAAGGCCGAAGGCAAAGCCGACATGAAAAACTTGTTGGGTGGCAAAGGTGCCAACCTTGCAGAAATGTCTGGCATTGGCATTCCTGTTCCAGCAGGATTTACCATTACCACCGAAGTGTGCACCTATTACTACGACCACGGCAAAAAATATCCTGCCACTCTTGAAAAAGAGGTCTTAGAAAACGTCGCCAAGCTTGAAAAAGCAATGGGTGGCAAATTTGGAGATGCATCCAACCCTTTGCTCCTCTCCGTTCGCTCGGGTGCCCGTGTTTCCATGCCTGGTATGATGGAAACGGTGCTCAACTTGGGTCTCAATGACGAAATCACCCAAGGCATTATTGCCAAAACGGGCAACGAACGTTTTGGGTGGGATTCTTATCGCCGCTTTATTCAAACCTACGGCGATGTGGTCATGGGTGTGGCCGCCGAAGGCCGCGAAATTGACCCATTTGAAGCCGCCATTGACGAAATCAAACACAAACGCGGCATCGAAGACGACCTCGACCTTTCCATTGATGACCTCAAGCTCTTGGTCGATATGTTCAAAAAGATTGTTAAAAAACGCACCGGGAAAAACTTCCCAACCGACCCACTCGAACAACTCTGGGGTGGCATTGGTGCTGTTTTTGGCTCTTGGCAAGCCGCACGTGCGATAACATATCGTCGCTTAAACAATATTCCCGCAAGTTGGGGCACCGCCGTCAATGTACAATCTATGGTCTATGGCAACATGGGCAACGACTGTGCCACAGGTGTTGCATTTACACGCAACCCTTCCACGGGGCAAAACAAGTTCTACGGCGAATACCTCGTTAACGCCCAAGGCGAAGACGTGGTAGCAGGTGTACGCACACCCGAACCCGTTTCCAAAATGAAACGCAAAATGCCCGAAGCCTACAAAACGCTTGAAACCATTTACAAAAAACTCGAAAAACACTATCGCGACATGCAAGACATCGAATTCACAGTACAACAAAACAAACTGTGGATGTTGCAAACACGCAATGGCAAACGCACCGCTGCCGCAGCCGTCAAAATTGCCGTGGATATGGTCAAAGAAAAACTGATCACACAAAAAGAAGCCGTTCAACGCGTTGAACCCGGCCAACTCGACCAACTCTTGCACCCCACCTTTGACCCCAAAGCTGAAAAGAACGTTTTGGCCAAAGGCTTGCCCGCTTCTCCAGGTGCTGCTTCTGGCACCGTGGTCTTTACCGCAGAAGATGCCGAAGCCGCAGCCGCTAAGGGTGAAAAAGTCATTCTCGTGCGTTTGGAAACCTCACCTGAAGACATTGGTGGTATGAACGCTGCTCAAGGTATTCTCACCGCACGTGGAGGTATGACCTCACACGCAGCAGTGGTGGCTCGTGGTATGGGTAAGTGCTGTGTAGCAGGTTGTGGTGCCCTGTCTATCGACTATCAAAAAGATTTATTCTCTATTGGCAAAACCACCGTCAAAGCTGGTGATTGGATTTCCATTGATGGTTCAACGGGTGAAGTGATGCTCGGCCAAGTGCCCACACAAGAACCCAAACTATCGGGTGACTTTGGCACACTGATGAGCTGGGCCGATAAAATTCGCACCCTCAACGTGCGCACCAATGCCGACACACCACACGATGCCGCTGTTGCGCGTAAGTTTGGTGCCGAAGGCATTGGCTTGTGTCGCACTGAGCATATGTTCTTTGAAGGTGACCGCATCAACATCGTGCGTGAAATGATTCTGGCCAATGACGAAGCCGGTCGTCGCAAAGCCCTCAAGAAACTCTTGCCCATCCAACGCGGAGATTTCGAAGGCATCTTTAAAGCCATGAAAGGCTTGCCCGTGACGGTGCGTTTGCTCGACCCACCCTTGCACGAATTTTTGCCACACGAAACAGACCAACAGCAAGAAATGGCCAAACGCTTGAAACGCTCACTCAAAGAAATCCAAGACAAGGTTGAATCGCTCAGCGAATTCAACCCCATGTTGGGTCACCGTGGGTGTCGTTTGGGTGTTACCTATCCCGAAATTTATGAAATGCAAGTACGCGCCATCTTAGAAGCTGCTGCAAAAGTGGGCAAAGACGCCATTGCAGAAATTATGATCCCCTTGGTTGGCACAGTCACAGAATTTACCATGCTCAAAGATATGACGGACCGTGTGGCCAAAGAAGTGCGCAAAGAAACAGGCAAAAAAGTCACCTACACCGTAGGCACCATGATTGAAATTCCTCGCGCAGCTCTTACTGCCGATGAAATTGCCGAACACGCACAATTCTTCTCCTTTGGTACCAATGACCTCACACAAATGACCTTTGGTTATTCGCGTGACGATGCCGGTGTGTTCTTGGGTGAATATGTTGAAAAGGGTATTCTCGAAAACGATCCCTTCCAAACACTCGACCAAACCGGTGTGGGCCAATTGGTTGAAATGGGCACCCAAAAGGGCCGCAAAGTTCGCAAAAACCTCAAAGTGGGTATCTGCGGTGAACACGGTGGCGATCCTGCCTCCGTTCACTTCTGCCACAATGTGGGTATGAATTACGTTTCGTGCTCACCCTTCCGTGTTCCCATTGCACGTTTGGCGGCCGCACATGCTGCCTTAGAAGGCTAAACAAATGCACATCTCTTCTCGTAATCGAGGATAGCGCATCAAAACAATTGCCCGCTTCCATAATGGAAGCGGGCAATTAAGTTTCATCAGACAACTTCCCCTGCTTGATTTTCCCTCCACCTTAACCTATATTTTACCGATCTATTCATCCCTTTTTTCACGAAATTACAGGAAGTTCGGTACATTTATGCCAGCAAGAGTTATTGCCGTAGCCAATCAAAAAGGTGGTGTGGGCAAAACCACCACAGCGGTCAATTTATCCGCGTGTTTGGCGGCAGCAGAGAAAAAAACCCTGCTACTTGATATGGACCCACAGGCCAATGCAACCAGCGGTTGTGGCGTGAGTATGGAAGAAGATACATCCAGCATCTACGAAGTTTTATTGCAAGAAAAACCATTTAAAAGCATCATTAAAGATACCAAAGTGCCTTTTTTAAGCATTGCACCATCACACATTAGTCTGACGGGTGCTGAAGTTGAAATGGTATCTATTATTTCACGCGAACAACGCCTCAAATCAGCTCTGTTAAGCATTCGAGATGCATATGACTTTATCATTATTGATTGCCCACCCTCATTGGGGTTGCTCACACTCAATGCACTAACGGGTGCAGACTCGGTGCTCATTCCCATCCAGTGTGAATATTATGCCCTTGAGGGTTTGGGAAAATTGCTCAACACCCTGCGCCTCGTACAACGCCACCTCAACCCACAACTTCAAGTTGAAGGTGTGTTGCTCACCATGTATGATGGGCGCCTCAACCTCTCTCGACAAGTGGCAGAAGAAACCAAAGCACACTTTGGCGACAAAGTGTATAAAACCGTGATTGGACGCAATGTCAAACTCGGAGAAGCACCCAGTTTTGGCAAACCCATTATCCTTTATGACATCATGTCTTCCGGCGCACAAAGCTATATGAATCTCGCCGGGGAGGTCATCAACAATGGCTAAACGCAACGCCCTCGGCAAAGGTCTTGGTGCACTCATCCCTGGTGCCAATGACGACACCCACACGCCCACAGAAGAACAAGAAACCCCATCGGGTCGGCAAGTGATAGACATTGCCATTGAAGACATCGACCCCAACCCACACCAACCGCGCACAGAATTTGACCCCAAAGCCGTTAGTGAACTGGCCCAGTCCATTCGCGAAAAAGGCATCTTACAACCCATTAGCGTGCGCAGATATGGAACGGGGTATCAACTGATTGCTGGCGAACGTCGTTTTAGGGCAGCCAAACAAGCCGAATTAGAAGTTGTGCCGGCACTGGTCATGGACATTGGTACCGACCAAGAGATGATGGAACTGTCGCTTATTGAAAACATTCAGCGCGAAGACCTCAACCCCGTTGAAGAAGCCAAAGCATATCGCATGCTTATTGACGAATGTTTTCTCACACAAGAAGAAGTGGCCGAACGCGTTGGCAAAGACCGTTCGACGGTCGCCAACATGTTGCGTTTATTGGCTCTCCCAAAAGAAATTCTCGATGCCCTGCAAACAGGCCAAATATCATCAGGTCATGCACGCGCCCTATTGGGATTAGACGACCCAGAACTTCAAATTGCCATTTGCCAACAAACAGTTGCACAGGGTTTATCGGTTCGCCGTGTTGAATCACTCGTGAAGGCCTACAAAGACGGCACGGCCAAAAAACCACAAAAAACACACACTTACAAAGACCCCAACATCCTCTCTCTAGAAGAAGATCTTCAACGGCAATTTGGCACCTCGGTCAATATTCATCGCCGAGGACAAAAAGGCAAAATTGAAATTGAGTTTTATAGCGATGACGATTTAAATCGCGTTCTGGACTTGATTCGCGACTAAAAATATTTTACTATTACGCCAAAAGCGTCTCCACGATAAGATATTAAAGTGTGGCCAGTAGGTTACCTACTGGCCACTTTGTTTTGACCGGCAAGACAGGATACAAAATATAGTGAGATGATTGTATGCAAATTATGAGTTTATATTATAAATATTAATGCAATCCATAAGCGAGGTTGGTTTTGATTGATCTGATAATAAACCGAGAAATAAATTTTAAAAATGAACTGCTATCAGGTTTAACTGTGGCACTTGCCCTTGTACCAGAAGCCGTGGCTTTTGCCTTTGTTGCGGGTGTTGAGCCATCTGTTGGTCTTTGGGCCGCATTTTTTGTTGGTTTCATCACCTCCCTAATAGGTGGCCGCCCAGGCATGATCTCGGGGGCAACTGGTGCAATGGCTGTGGTCATGACGGCATTTGTGATTCTCTATGGCATTGAATATTTGTTTGCAGCAGTCATTTTATGTGGGGTCATTCAAATTTTATGTGGGGTCTGCAAAATTGGCAAATTTATTCGTCTCCTGCCACACCCCGTTATGTTGGGTTTTGTAAATGGATTGGCCATTGTGATTGGGTTGGCTCAATTTGGTCAACTTAAAGAAAACCACCAAGTGATCTTTAACGAAACAGCTCACAAGTTTGAAATTGCGGCACAATGGATGAGTGGAAACAACTTATTGACAACAATCGCCCTGATCTTGATAACCATGGGCATTATTAACCATTTCCACAGAATCACCAAAGCCGTTCCGGGCACATTGGTTGCCATTGTAACCGTTACCCTTATGACTTACTTTTTGCCCATTGATACCGTGACAGTGAATGACACCGTTGAGATACAAAATGCAGTGGCGGCAGAAAAAGCTGAAAAAATGCGCCTCTTTGAATTAGAAAAACCTAACCTACTCTATTCCGAAGTCGATAAACGCGGCCACGAAATCGCAGCCAGCACCATTCCAATTCCTCAAACAGTATCTGATCGTCAAGCAGGCAGTTTCCAAATTCCCAGTATTCCGTTTACACTCCAAAGCTTGTGGATCATTCTCGGGCTCAGTGTCACCCTGGCAGCCATTGGACTCATCGAATCGCTTATGACACTGACGCTTATTGATGAATTAACAGAAACAGATGGCAACGGCAACCGCGAATGTATTGGACAGGGTGTTGCCAATATGGTTGCAGGTCTTTTTGGAAGCATGGGGGGTTGTGCCATGATTGGCCAATCCATGATTAATATCCGTTCAGGTGGACGCCATCGTTTATCAGGCATATCTGCCGCTCTCTTTCTGCTGGCATTTATCGTTTTTCCACCCTTATGGTCTTGCATTGGTCTGATCCCTGTGCCCGCACTCATTGGCGTGATGTTTATTGTGGTCATTGCCACGTTTGAGTGGACCAGTTTGCGCCTGTGGAACAAGATTCCCAAAAGTGATTTTTTTGTTATTGTGGCAGTATCTGGCATTACCGTACTTTTTGATTTGGCTATTGCCGTTGCTTCGGGGGTGATCATATCCGCCTTGGTATTTGCTTGGAAAAAATCACAACGCATCGATGCCGAAGTGCGCCAAGAAAATGGCGTTACCATTTACGAACTCAACGGTTCACTGTTCTTTGGTGCCATAACCTCATTTAAAGAAATATTCACCCCCACAGAAGATTCAGACCAGGTGGTCATCGAATTTAAAAACTGTCAGGTATATGACCATTCGGCATTGGAAGCCATTAACAACCTCTGCGAAAAATATCGCGACTTGGGCAAAACAGTCATCTTAAGGCACCTGTCACCAGATTGCCGAAAAGTGTTGAGCAAAGCCGATGCAATTCTTGAAGTGACAATAGAAGACCCCAAATATCACGTTGCCTAATAAGCAATGTATTATAAAAATAAACAAGCGATCCATCTCAATCTGGATCGCTTGTTTATTTTTATCTCTCCCATAAATAACGTCGAAAATTTTATCTCATGGCGCTTCATGGTTATCCAGATTGTGTGCTTCGTATTGTTTTTCATTCCGATGCCACGTCCACTTACTCCCCCAATACCCACTTATCGGAAATAAAATCAGTGCAATAATAAATGTCACATAAGGGTTTTTGTTGGGCATCACATACATCATGACCACAGACCACATAATACCCGTTAAAATACCCCAAAACAAAACACCGTTAAACCAAACAAAGTGGGTCTTCCCTTTTTCTCTCACTTTTGACCATTTGTCATATTGATGAGGATTCATCATCACCCTTTCATGTATTAAGTATTTGCGACACCTTCTCTTGGAGGGATGGCAACAACTCTTTTTCAAACCACAGATTTCGTTTTAACCAAAGATTGTTTCTTGGGCTGGGATGTGGCAAGGGCACCACATGAGGCCAAGTATCTCGCCACCGCAACACCCGTTCTGTTAAGGACAAGCGCGATTTACCAAAATGATAAGCCTGTGCATATTGCCCAAGCACCAGTGTCATTTGCACATTGCTCAGATGACCAAGCAATTGTTCTCGCCAAGCAGGTGTACACTCGGGGCGAGGGGGTAAATCACCCGATTTGCCTGTTCCGGGATAACAAAATCCCATCGCCATAAGCGCTATTTTTTCAGCATCGTAAAAAACGTCTGGCGAAATCCCCAGCCACTGACGCAAACGATCTCCACTGGGGTCGTTAAATGACACACCCGACTCATGCACCCTGCGCCCAGGTGCTTGCCCCGCAATTAGAATTTGTGCCTTGGGATGCACCTGTAAAACGGGCCGGGGTCCAAGGGGCAAATGTGCTTTACAAATGCTACAAGACCTTACGTCTTTTAACAATGACAAAAAGCCAACCATCTCTTTGACCACCCATTAAAATCATTCATAAGCCAGTAGCGAATCATCTTTTTTATACAGCCCGGCCATATCATTCGCATGATAAAGCAACAGGCATTCATTTTCAAATGGTGCCATTTTTAAACTTCCTTTATTTTGTCAAAAAACCGCGTTTTGTGTATCTTCATAGCCCGATTCGAAAAAGTATCTGTTTTAATAATATGACCGCACTTCATAAGTTGGCATAATTAGGAGAACCACATGCTCAGCAGACTCATTGACAAGTTCAAAAAGGGCCTTGCCAAAACCCGTGAGGGCATGGTGCAAAAAATACGCGAAGTGATTCGCTTGCGGCCCAAACTTGATGAAGAAACCTTGGAAGAAATTGAAGAAATACTCATTCAAGCAGATGTGGGTATAGACCCAACCATGCGCATCATTGACAACTTGCGTGAACGTGTGGCATCGGGAGAAAAGGTAGAAGACCCTGAAAACATGGTACAACAATTTTTAGAAGATGAAATACGAAAAATACTCCAGCCGGAAAATACCGCCCCTACACTCACCCTTACACACAAGCCACATGTCATTCTTATCGTAGGTGTCAACGGCGTGGGCAAAACCACAAGCATTGGCAAGCTTGCACGCAAATTTAATCGCGAAGGTAAAAAAGTCCTTTTGGCTGCTGGCGACACATTTAGAGCCGCTGCCATTGAACAGTTAGACATTTGGGCCGACCGCACCGATGCCGACATTGTCAAACACAAACCCGGTGCCGATGCGGCCTCGGTTGCCTTTGACGCCATACAGGCCGCCAAAGCCCGTCAGACAGACGTGGTAATCATTGACACGGCAGGGCGTTTGCACACCAAAGTCAACCTCATGGAAGAGGTCAAAAAAATTCGCAGAGTTGTTGACAAAGCCTTACCCGGTGCCCCCCACGAAACCCTGCTTGTATTGGACGCCACCACAGGCCAAAACGCCGTGAATCAGGCCCGTCAATTTCATCAAAGTTGCGAACTCACGGGCCTCATATTGGCCAAACTTGATGGCACGGCCAAAGGCGGTGTGGTCATTGCCATTGCCGCCGACTTAGACTTGCCAGTGCGCTTTGTGGGCTTGGGTGAAGGCCCCGATGACTTGGAAGATTTTGTGCCCGAAAACTTTGTACGGGCATTGTTTGAAAAATAATACCCCATTCGGCCTGCTGTAGATCGGAAATGACATCGAACACTGCCCTGCGAACCGCGCCGAAAAAGTGAAGACGGGCGTCGGTAATCGTCCGATCAACTGCGCTAAAATAAATTTCAACGCTACGAGAGGAAAAGTCCTACGGACTTAAGGTCAAAAACCCAACCCGTGCCGATTTATTTAAAAAAGTTCGATCATTCCAATGCCCTTATAACGAAGCGCTACGCATTAAAAACAAGAACATACACCATTAAGAACCGCATTGTATTTGCAACACCTGTTGAACATTGACGCACCCATAAAATCAAGTATATTGAACCTTGCTTCGCAGCCCATTCGGATCTAAAATGATCAAAGTTACATCACCTCTCATCTGCGTGGCACCCTGCATTTTGGGCAAGCAACAACAGTAGCCGAACCTGTGCGCCCAAATCTTCTACGCAACTCAATTTGAAAATTTTAAAACATAACCGATGTCTATGAAAACACCCATTTATCTCGACCATCATGCCACAACCCCAGTTGACGAACGGGTGTTAGAGGCTATGTTGCCTTATTTTAAGGACCACTTTGGCAATGCGGCCAGTCGCACACATACATTTGGATGGGAAGCAGAGGATGCCGTTGATCGGGCGCGTGAACAAATAGCCAAACTCATCAACGCACAACCCAAAGACATCATCTTTACCAGCGGTGCCACAGAATCGGATAACCTCGCCATAAAGGGTGTGGCAGCTGCCTCAGAAAAACCCTGCCACATCATCACCCAAACCACAGAACATCATGCCGTGCTCGACCCTTGTAAAGCACTCGAGCGACAAGGCGTTGAAATCACAGTCTTACCCGTTGACCAACATGGGCAAATCAACCCAGATCACATTCAAAACGCGATAAAAGACAACACAGCGCTCGTATCTGTCATGATGGCCAACAACGAAATTGGCACCCTTCAGCCGCTCACCGAAATTGGCAAACTGTGCCGCAAAAACAACATCTACTTTCACACAGACGCCGCCCAAGCCATTGGCAAATGCCCCATTGATGTCGAAGCCATGCACATTGATCTGCTCTCCATTTCTGCCCACAAAATGTATGGCCCAAAAGGTGTGGGCGCATTATATGTACGCAGCCGCCCTCGGGTGCGTCTCATTGGCCAAATGGACGGTGGTGGGCACGAAAAAAGCATGCGCTCTGGCACGCTCAATGTACCTGGCATTGTTGGCTTGGGAGAAGCCTGTGCCATTGCTCAAAAAGAAATGGCATCTGAATCGACGCGTATCAAACATTTACGCGATCGCCTCCAGCACAAACTCTTTGAATCACTCGACCGCATTCAACTCAATGGCCACCCCGAACACCGCTTAGATGGCAACCTGAACATCAGCTTTTCGGCAGTGGATGGTGAAAGCTTATTAATGGGTTTGCGCGACATTGCCCTCTCATCAGGTTCTGCTTGCACATCGGCGTCTCTTGAACCTTCTTATGTGCTAAGAGCCATTGGCGTATCACCCGACCTGGCCCAAAGCAGCATCCGTTTTGGCATTGGCCGATTTAACACAGAAGAAGAAATCGACCACACCACCAACCGCGTCATCGAAGAAGTAAACCGATTACGAGAGATTTCGCCGAATTATAAATAAAAATCAGTCACAAGTCGCAGGTCACCAGGTCACTGGTCTTTAGATTTTGACCTGCGATTTGCAGACCTGTGACTTGCGACCTATTCTTTGGAGTATTCATGCAAGCCCCCAAACAACCTCAAGCGCCACGTCTCCTGCCAGGTGTGAAGCATATTATTGCCGTATCCAGTGGCAAAGGTGGCGTGGGCAAAACCACGGTGAGTGTAAACCTATCCATTGCACTGGCCAAAACAGGTGCTACCGTCGGGTTGCTTGATGCCGATATTTATGGTCCAAACGTGCCCATGATGCTTGGTGCCAAACGTCAGCCTGACACCGATGGTGAAAAAATCATCCCCTTAGAAGCCCACAACATCAAACTCATGTCGTTGGGCCTTATTACAGATGAAAACACACCCATTATTTGGCGTGGGCCCATTGTGGGCAAAGTCATTCAGCAATTTATGATTGACGTCCTTTGGGGAGAACTGGACTTCCTTATTGTGGATCTGCCTCCGGGCACAGGTGATGCCCAACTCACTTTGGCGCAAACGGTGCCCTTATCGGGCGCAGTCATCGTGACCACGCCACAAAACGTGGCTCTTGAAGATGTGCATCGAGGCATTGAAATGTTTCGCAAAGTCAATGTGCCCATCTTGGGGGTTGTAGAAAACATGAGTTATTTTTTATGCCCATGTTGTGGAGACCGCACCCCGCTCTTTGGCGATGGTGGTGGCTTACGCATTGCCGATACATTTCGCCTGCCCCTATTGGGGCAAATTCCCATCCAACCCGAAATACGCATCGGTGGCGACGAAGGACAACCCATTGCCTTGGGCGATAATGAACCCGCACGTGCATTTGCAGACATGGCGCAAACACTCAAAAACATGTTAGGTGAAACGGCACAAGGAATGCCAGAGATCACCATTGTATAATCCAACACTTGCGAACAAAAACCAAATTCCTTACATTTGTTATCAACAAACTCTGAAATCAATTGTTCAGTGTTTTTCACGATCAACCGAAAGGCAACCGCAATGGGATTTGAAACACTCGTTGCCCAAGCCGAATCGACGACCACTGGGTTAACCCCCAAAGAAGCCCAACAAAAGCTTCAAAGTGGTGACACGGTTCTGCTTTTGGACGTGCGCGAGCGCGAAGGTTATTCGAAGGGATATATCTCGGGGGCACAAAATGTACCCCGCGGATTCCTTGAACTTCGCATTGAAGGCATTGAAAACAGCCGCAATGCCAACATCATCGTTTATGGGGCACCAGGCCAAGGGCCTTTGGCAGCACGAGCACTGCAAGATATGGGATATCAAAATGTATCGTATATCAAAGGTGATTACGACGCTTGGATTGTTGCCGGTTATGAAACCGAACGCGACCGTCCATTGAGCAAAGCCGAAGTACAACGTTTTTCTCGCCACTTGCTCATTCCCGAAGTGGGTGAAAAAGGCCAAGGCAAATTGCTCGACGCCAAGGTATTGCTCATTGGTGCAGGAGGCTTAGGCAGTCCAACCGCCCTCTATTTGGCGGCAGCAGGTGTGGGCACCCTCGGCATTGTGGATGCCGATGTGGTCGATGTGACCAATTTGCAACGCCAAGTGTTACACGGAACATCGGACGTGGGCCGTTTAAAAGCCGTTTCGGCCTATGAAACGCTCAAAGAAATCAACCCAGGTTGCAATGTGGTTCCCCACACAGAATATCTCACATCTGCCAACGTGATGGACATTTTGCCACATTACGACATTGTGGTCAATGGCTGTGACAACTTCCCCACACGCTATTTGGTAAACGATGCGTGTGTGTTCTTGAACAAACCCATTGTAGATGGCAGTATCTTCAGATTCGAGGGCCAGGTTACGGTGTACTCGTGCGATAAGGAGGGGCCCTGTTATCGTTGCCTCTACCCATCGCCGCCACCGGCTGATCTGGCACCTTCTTGAGACGAAGCAGGTGTCTTGGGCGTTTTGCCCGGCACAGTTGGCCTGGTCCAGGCCACAGAGACAGTAAAAATGATTCTCGGTCAAGGTACATCACTCGTTGGCAGGTTGCTGATGTATGATGCCTTGAGCACAAGCTTCAACACCTTTAAGGTGCGTCGTGATCCCAATTGCCCGGTCTGTGGAAACAATCCCACCATCACCGAGCTGATTGACTACCAAGCATTTTGTACTATGGATCATGGCGAGGCCGCAGATTAAGTTGTTCTTCGGCATATTTAAAGGGGTAGAACCGAGATAGGTTCTGCCCCTTTTTTATTTGTATCTCATTTCATTTGACGCATAAAAATAAAAGGCTGGGCACGGAGACCGTGCCCCTACGAAAACAATGAACATCAAATCCAATCATATATCGCGGGCGCTCGTACCCTCTTGAGGCCAGTCATTTTGCAGCCTGGGTCAGGTTCATCGTATGCCAACACGGCACACCCTTGTACACGCGCGTCTACAAGTCTCTATAAAGGATGAGACCATGTAATGGATAAACGCATTTGTAAAAAAAGGGCGACTGCTGTGTGGCAGTCGCCCTTTTTTATGATGTTTGCCCATATCGCCCAGTGCGTGCATTCCAAATTGCGGCAGAATACCTCTATTGGAAAACCGAATACAATGGTCTTGCAGAAGGCAAAGCCAATCGGGGCGATTTGCATGCAACATTTTATTTTTAGTTCGCACACCGACACACAAGTCGCAGGTCACACGGCACAGGTCTACAAGGCGGGATTTTTAGTTTCGACCTAAAGACTTCGACCTCAATTCACACATAAAGGATGACAAGATGAAAGCACTTTTATTTGCCTTATTCATCACCCTGACAATCTCCGTCACCACACGAGCCGAAACATTGCGCTTTACCGCCATACCAGACGAAAACACCGCACGGCTTAAAGAACGTTTTGACAAAGTGGCGGTCTACCTCTCAAAGCAGCTTGGCGTAGAAGTCGAATATGTGCCCGTTAAATCCTATGCGGCATCTGTTGCGGCATTTAAAAATAATGAAGTTCAGCTGGCTTGGTTTGGTGGGCTTTCAGGTGTACAAGCTCGGCGTGCCGTACCGGGTGCCCAAGCGATAGCACAAGGCGAAGAAGACACCCAGTTTATTACCTACTTCATCGCCAACAAAAGCACAGGGATTCATGCCACAAAAGCATTTCCAACGGCCATCAAGGGCCACACCTTCACCTTTGGCTCCAAAGGCTCCACATCGGGTCGTCTCATGCCCGAATTTTATATTCGCCAGTACTTAAAAAAATCACCCGAAGACATTTTCTCACGTGTTGGATTTAGTGGCGACCACTCCAAAACCATTGCCCTTGTGCAATCGGGCAGTTATGAAATTGGGGCAACCAACTACAAAGTGTGGGAAAATGAACTCGACGCAGGCACCATTGACACTGCAAAAATTCGTGTCATATGGCAAACCCCCACCTACCCCGACTACAACTGGAGCATTCGAGGAGATGTGAACACAACCTTTGGCCCAGACTTTATTGCCAAAGTACAAAAAGCATTGATAGACATGGATGACCCCGAATTGCTCAATTCATTCCCCCGCACCAAATTTATCAAAGCAGACAACAGTATGTATGACCCCATATTGAAAACTGCCATTGAAATTGGCATCATTGAAGATTAAGATGCACCATTGTACAAAACGGACAACGTGCATCTCGCCTGTTGTTCATTTCATGATCTCACCAAGTTTATGAACCCCTATTCTATTTGAAGCGATCGTCCATGTTCCATCTGACCAATATCTCTGTTGCCTACGACGATGAACCCGTTTTGCACAATATCTCTCTTCACATAGATGAAGGAGATAAGGTTGTATTCATTGGACCAAGTGGTGCCGGGAAATCAACCCTGTTGCGCAAACTCTATGACCTACAAAAACATCAAGCAGCCTTCATCCATCAAGATTATGCACTCGTGCCTCAACTATCCACCTTTCACAACGTTTACATGGGCCAATTGGACCAACACAATATATTTTACAACGCCCTCACTCTTATTCGCCCACAAAAGAGAGAACGCGACGAAATTGCGCCCATACTCGATGCCCTTGGCCTAACAGAAAAACAAAATGAACGCATCAGTGAACTTTCGGGTGGGCAACAACAGCGCGTGGCTGTAGGGCGCGCATTGTATCGCAATGCCAAAATTATTTTGGGTGACGAACCCGTTTCGGCCATAGACCCCCAACAATCAGATACCGTACTCCACTTGCTCAAACAACACGCCAATACGCTTGTCTTAGCCATGCACGATGTGGAACTGGCCTTGCGCCACTTTGATCGCATCGTTGGTTTGCGCAAGGGGCGTGTCGCATTTAATCTACTGCGCAATCAAGTGACAGACACCCATCTCTCCGAGCTTTTTAACCGTGCTTAGAACAAGTCTCTCCTTTCTCGGCATTGCGTTGTTGTGTGTGCTCTTGGCCGACATCGAAATCACCACCCTTGATCCTTGGGGCGAACTACAGCGCATGGCCTTGGGTGCACTGACTCCCAATGTGTCTGCACTCTACAGCTTTCGCACCGCATTGCTCAACACCTTCACCTTTGCATTTTGTGGCCTCTCACTCAGCATTATCGGTGGCAGCATCCTCGCCTTCTTTTTTCACCTTACAAGTGTGCGCCTTTTTTGCGCTTTTATTCGCGCCATACACGAAATCTTTTGGGCCTTTCTCTTTTTGCCCCTTGTTGGCCTGAACCCTATTTGTGGCGTCTTGGCCATTGCCATTCCTTATGCCGGCATCTTTGCCAAAGTTTATGCCGAAATTTTGCAAGAAACAGACCGCCAGCCCTTACAAGGGTTGCCCCACCAAACCCATCCCTTGAGCCAATTTCTCTACGGTCAGTTGCCTCTTGCCTGGGCAAACATCAAACACTACACGGCTTATCGTTTTGAATGTGCTCTGCGCTCGAGTGCTGTGCTTGGTTTTATTGGTTTGCCCACCATTGGTTTTCACCTTGAAACGGCCTTTCGCGAAAGCCTTTATGCCGAAGCGGCCGTACTTCTTTATGCCTTTTATCTCCTCATCGCCTCACTCAAATATTGGGTCAAACCCAAGCTCGTGTCTCTCTATGTCTTATTTTCTTTTGCCGTGATTCCCAAAACCATCCATTTTTCATTGGACAACCTCACCCGAATTCTCACCTACGAAATTTTTCCTTGGCCAATGCGTCGTGAAGGCTTCTTAAGTGGCAACAATGACCTCGCACTGCCCTTACACGAAACCTATATTTGGTTTACTGAACGCCTCGTGAATGCCATTCTACCGGGCATTTGGAACACCGTTATTCTCACACAAATTGTGCTTGTTGGCACGGGCCTTTTTGCACTCATTGCATTTCCCATCATCAGTCACCATTTTTTTTCTCGCCTCGCCACCCGCATCGGACACATCGTGCTCATTGTCATTCGCACAACACCCGAATATATGCTGGCCTATCTCTTTTTACAGCTTTGGGGGCCATCCATGTTGCCTGCCATTGCAGCCATTGCGCTACACAATGGGGCCATACTGGCCTTCCTTTCAGGGCAAAGCGCCAATCACATGCACCTCCGCTTGGACGCCCCCAAAATGCGCATCAACCGGTATCTCTTTGAAATTTTACCCCGTATTTACAACCAATTCCTGGCCTTCCTCTTTTATCGCTGGGAAGTTATGATGCGCGAATCGGCCATTTTAGGCATCTTGGGTATTTATACCCTCGGTTTCTTTATTGACAGTGCCATTTCTGAACAAAAAATGGACCGCGTCATTCTATTAATCTTTGTAACGTCATTGCTCAATATGGGCATTGACACCCTATCACAGCGCATCCGCCAACGCCTCAGATTGTCTGTAGGCACAGTGAAAACAACCATTTGATCTGATCACAAGATCAGGTGTTTTTTCAAACTTGCTACAATCACCCATTCCCAAACCCCAGACTGGGAACCTTGTCTTTTGGTCTATCGTCTAAATTTATGTCGGTTTCTTCATTTAACGAACCCAAAGCACCTCCTATTGCCATTGCCCCAGTACATAGGACATCTCACAGCCTATTGACGATTGGCATAATTCCGTTAAACTTATGCATATGAACATCAAATATTACCCAATTCTTTTTTTCTGCTTGATATCTTTGTGGGGATGTGGCAACCCAGCCAAAGACTTGCCCAAAGAAAATGGCCTAAGCATTCGCCCTGCAACCGCCGAACAAGTGCTTGGTGCAATAGAAAATGCCAAAGGCAATGTGGTATTGGTCAACTTGTGGGCAACGTGGTGCCAACCTTGTGTAGAAGAATTTCCAGACATCATGGCACTCCACAAAAAATACAAAGACCGTGGCTTGAAAATTATTTTTGTTTCTGCTGACTTCGAAAACCAAACCGAAGTTGCAAAAGCCTTTCTTCAAAAACAAGGCGTAGACTTTGCCACCTATCAAAAATCGGGCAAAGACATGGCCTTTATCAACACTTTAGACGAACGTTGGTCGGGTGCATTGCCCGCTACTTGGATTTATGATGCAAGTGGCAACAAACGCCACTTTTGGGAAGGCAAAAAAGACCACGTGCATTTTGAAAAAGCCATATTAGATGCAATGGAGTAGCTGTTCACGCAATTCAACAAACAACAGCCGGGAAACATATAGAGGAGAATGTCGCATGAAGAACAAACTAACAATGGGTTTCATCGCGCTGGCTTTGGCGGTTGGCATCGGTTTTTCGATGGGAAACAGCGTTGAAGCTGGCAATGCATTAGACCTCAATGCCAAAGCACCCAAAGCCGACGTCAAAATGAAAGGTGTTGACGGGGCTTGGCACACCATCCAAGGTGTTGCAGGTGAAAAAGGCACACTCGTTTTGTTTTCGTGCAATGCCTGCCCCTGGGTCAAAAAATGGGAAGATCGCATCAGCAGCATTGGCAACGAATATCAGCAAAAAGGCATTGGCGTGATCATGATCAATTCCAATGATCCTGCCAAAGTAGCCGAAGACGGCTTTGAAGAAATGGTTGCACGCACCAAAGCCAAAGCTTTTGGTTTTCCTTATGTTGTAGATGCCACCTCCGAAGTGGCCCGTGCATTTGGTGCCACACGCACCCCCGAAGCCTTTCTCTTTGATGCCAAAGGCAAGCTGGTCTATCACGGTGCCATTGATGACAACGCCTCAGATGCCAAAGCCGTTGAAGTGCCCTATTTGAAAAATGCACTCAATGCGGTCATTGCTGGCGAAGCCATTCCCGCCGCCAAAACCAAAGCCCTCGGTTGCAGCATTAAGTTTCACAACGAAGATTCATAAACCAGATAGCACCAGAATAAATTCCGGTACTATGATAAAAAAGTCCCTACGGGACTCAGAATTTCATACATAAAAAAAGCGAGCATGTTCACTTGAACATGCTCGCTTTTTTATATTAACCAAGCAGATCACACATCGCCAATCTGTGGCACAATCATCTTTGCCAACCAGTCGAGAGGCATCTTTTTGCCCAACAAAAAAAACTTTCGTTCAGGATACCACAACACGGGCATCCCATTGCGAATGGTTACGCTGTCATACATTGCCAAATCGGTTCGACCACGACCATACCCTACTTTATTGCCCGTATTGTCCATCATAAAAACGGGTTCGGCAAACCAAATGGGTTGGTGTGCCCCTGATCGAAATTGACCATGTGCCACATAAATAGGTCTGCGATGCCAAGACGTATCTTGAGGTGTCCATTCTTCAAAGTGACCGTCGTGGTTATGAAACAAAAAGAAATATTCGCCTTCATCCACACAATACATGGGGCAAGGGCTCAAAGGATGTTTAAATATTGGCCCGCCATCAAATTGGCGCAAAGGTTCGGGAGATTGCCACGTCATGCCTTCATCATCAGACACTGTCCAATAAGGGTGCCCCGTCATCGTGCGCACCACACAAAACAATCGTCCATCGGGTAACGGAACAATTGTGGGTTCGTGTACCACACTCACTTCAGGGTGATCGGGCAATGGAACTTGTAAAGCATCGTGATCTTTCATAAAAAACTGCAACACAATGGCCCCCACCTCGGGGTCGTCATCTATATTCTCAAACCGCATAAACTCTGTTACCGACGCATCACCCGTCCACCGTCCATAAGGGTTTTGGGCTCTAACCGCAGGACTCACCCAACGCGTAAACCCAGCATAATATTTCCCTTCTGACAAACGCAGCGGCTTTTGCCAGACAATCCAATTGGCTGGTATTTCTGGATCAGGATTATCCCACACACTGCGTCGCATAGGCACCCATTGCTCCTGCGACCACGTCTTTCCACAATCGTCACTATAAATCCCCGCCATCCACCCCGTTGTGTGTGTGCCATAATCATTGATACCAATATGTCTGCTGTAGAGCACATAAATACGCCCAGAATGTGACACCATTGGAAAAGCCCAACTGGCCATTCCTTTGCCTGTGCGAGGATCTTCTGCCGCAATGACCACGGGGTCTGACCAAGATATGCCTTCATCATCACTGCGAGAAAACACAATGTGCTGATCGGCCATGCCTTCAAATGTGCTTTGTGTCCACACAGCCATCAAAGATCCATCAGGCCCATCGAATACCAAAAAGTGCTCATTGCCCGAATCACCTTTGGGGTCATCCAACTGCTTCGGCACATACACAACATAATCGGGCTGTGTACTGTTTAATTCTTGCTCCAAATCCATAACACATCCACCTTTCACAAACTCACGTATTAGAAAAATTACACCTGCGCATTAACCTTCCAAAATCGCCCCATTCGCCATTGACGACACACCACATCTTCTGTAAAGTTTGAAAAGGTATAAAACACATATCCCGCAAGAAGCGCAAGCCATAACGCCACATCATACATCGGTGAAAAATTTCCGATAAGGAGATGGATATGCAAACTGTTGAAGACAGAATTGCCAACAAATACTTTGATCAACTGGATCAACAGATTTCCACTTGGATGAATCATACAGGTGTCATTGTTTTGCGTATTGGATTGGGCATTGTTTTTTTCTGGTTTGGTCTGCTTAAATTTTTTCCCAACTTAAGCCCTGCCGAAGGGCTGGTGCGCAACACCGTTTATTTTATGAATCCCGATATCTTCTTGCCCATATTAGCCGTTTGGGAAACCTTAATTGGCATTGGCCTCATCACCAACAAATTCATGCGTCTCACGATCTTATTGCTTTTTTTACAAATGCCAGGAACCGCACTTCCGCTCATCATTTTACCCGATGTGGTGTGGACTGTTTTTCCTTATGGACTCACGTTAGAAGGGCAGTATATTGTTAAGAACCTCGTTCTGATTGGTGCAGGCTTGGTTTTGGGTGGACAAGTGCGCAATCAAAACGATACCACCTCATAAAACAATGATGGATATTAAAATTTCATTCCACCACCACACACTGAGGGAAAAATTATGTACCGTTCTGAAACCCTTACCGTTCAAAACAATCCCATGAACACCCTCATTTTTGAACCCGAAGGCAATGGCCCCCACCCAGGCCTCATCATTGCGCAACACTTGCCCGTTGCACATGCGGGCTTAGAAAAAGACCCCTTCACCATTGATATTGGAAAACGCTATGCTGCCGCGGGGTATGTGTGTGCCATCCCGTTCATTTTTCACTGGTGGCCAGAAGATGAAGATGTGACCGTAAAACGCGAAGGTTTTCGAGATGATTGGACGGTGGCCGACTTGGATGTCACATTTCAATATTTGGCAGGCTTGAAAAATGTAGATGAACACAACATTGGCATATTGGGTCACTGCTGGGGTGGGCGTGTGGCCTGGTTGGGCGCGTGTAACAACCCCAAACTCAAAGCGTGTGGTGTGTTTTATGGCGGGCGTGTGAATGTTGCCTTTGCCGATGGTGGGCCAGCACCTATTGAACTTACAGAAAAGATTCAATGCCCCGTATTAGGTATATTTGGCAATGACGACCAAAATCCATCACCAGAATTGGTCAATGGCTATGAAATGGCTCTTAAAAATGCCAACATAGAGTATGCGTTTCATCGCTACGACGGAGCAGGACATGGCTTTCAAGACCACACCAATGTAGATCGTTACCGACCACAACAATCGGAAGATGCTTGGGAAAAGACGATTGCTTTTTTGGATAAGAATTTGAAACCGTAGGACGTTTCGGGCATTACCTTTTTAATGTGAAATAGCCAAACCATTGACAACAAGGGAATACCGATGAATCATACACCACAAAAAACCGCCCCCATCATTTTGGAATTATGGCCAGGCCCCGTGCCCAAAGACATTGGTATTGAAGGCGAAGAAAAAACGCGAATCTACGACTCCAAGTTGGTCAGCACAACAACACTGATCACCAATGTCACGCGTCCCTCGATCACCGTATACTTACCACCTCCAGAAAAAAACACAGGCACAGCCATGATCATTTGCCCTGGTGGTGGATATTGGGATCTCTTTTGGGAATTGGAGGGCGAAGAAGTGGTCGCGTGGTTGCTGGAACAAGGCATTGCAGGTATCATTCTCAAATACCGCGTGCCTCGCAGACCTGGTGAAGAAAAGCGTGTGCCTCCAGTTGGCCCCCAGTTAGACGCCCAGCGTGCGGTGAGTATGGTGCGCCACCACGCCACAGAGTGGGGCATTGATCACAAGCGCATTGGCATGGTCGGTTTCTCTGCAGGAGGGCACTTGGCTCTTGCAACCGCCACACAATTTAACACACGCACATATGATGCCCAGGACAGCATCGACACCGTGAGTTGTCGCCCAGATTTTGCAATCTTGTGTTACTCAGGTTTTCTCAAACATCGTGAATCCGATGCCATTTGGCCCGACCTGCACATTCATCCCAACACGCCTCCAGTCTTCTTAACACACGCCAGTGACGACAGCATATCGGAAGTAGATCACAGTGTGATCATGTATCTCGCGCTTCACCGAGCGGGCATCCCCACCGAATTACATGCCTATACATCAGGTGAACACGACTTTGGTGTGCGTCAAAATGACAAACTGCCATCGAGTTGGCCCAACCTTTGCCTTTGTTGGTTGCGCAGCCTTGATTTGCTCACATAGACCACAAAAACCACTGACCGCCATTTTCAATCACCTTTCTCTTAAGAGGGAGGTGATTTTTTATTTTTGATCTCAAAATTGCATCGTTATCTTAATCCAAGAATAAGACAACCCAAAAACTTTCAATAGAGGTCAGACTATGTCACTTGCAATGACGCCACAGCAAAAACACGACTTTGAAAACAAGGGATTCATCATCTTAGAAGACTTTTTAACACCCGAAGAATTAGACCGCATATTGGGTGCCATAGACGAAGTGGCCGACCGCGTACAAAAAGCACAAGGCCTTGGCCCAACAGATCCTTTTCAGGTGCGCAATGTACTGGCCCAACACGATGCTTTTCTCGACCTCATAGACAACCCCAGAATTTTACCCTTGGTGGTAGATGCCATTGGCTGGAACATTCAAATTCGCACCTCTCACTTAGATTATCGCCCACCATATCCCAAAGACCTGCAAGCAGGTAAAGTAGGCGTGGGCAAAGGTGATGATCAAAGCGCAGGATATCGCAACCTTGCTTGGCACCCCGATTTGGCAGGCGATTACCTTTTCCAAGCCCCCTCACTAGATGGACGGTTGCCCTTTATGGAAATCAAAGTCTTCTACGTGCTTTCCGACCTGAGTGAATCCAACTCGGGTAACTTGTGGCTCGTTCCTGGCAGTCACAACCGCACACCACAAGAGCTGAAAGAAATGGGCCGAGATGTGAACCCCGAAGAAGCTGTGGAACTCAAATTGCGCCCTGGATCTGCTGTTTTGTGGCGCACGGCAACATGGCATTGTGTGGGCCCAAACACATCGGATAAAACGCGCAAAATTATGCACATCGGGTATCATTATCGCTGGTTGCGCCCCACCGATTACACCCATCAAGACCCTGCTCTGATTGCCCGTTGTTCACCCATTCGCCGCCAATTATTAGGTGAAGTAGCAGAAGGTCATCACCCCTTAGGCGATGCCCCCGACTTTCAACCCTCATCGCGTTATTGGCTCATCAAAGATGCCGAAGACGTGCCACTTAAGGCGTGGGCCGAAGCACAAAAAACCCAATCACTTGTTGGCGCGGTCTAATGTCTATGCCCCCATTCTCAGCCAAACAATACACCGAAGAAGGTTATACGGGTCCCATATCGCTCCTCAGCCCAGAACAAGCGGCCATTTACCGCCAAGCTTTTTTTAATGCCATTGGTCAAGATGAAAAAAAACCAGGCCCTGCCAAATCTTCGGTTTCAGGTTTCAACCTCAAACACCGATGGGCACACGACATTGCCACCCACCCCATCCTTCTCAACCATATTGAAGAAGTGTTGGGCCCCAATCTCATGTGCTGGGCCATGTATTTTTGGTATAAGGAACCCCACAATACCAAATACATTCCGTGGCACCAAGATGCCGTTTATTGGCCCATGCAACCGCGCATCAACATGACCGCGTGGGTGGCCTTAAGCCCCACCTTTAAAGAAAATGGTTGCTTGCGCATCATTCCTGGTTCTCATAAAAAATGGCTCGATGACCATTACCAAGACCTCGACAGTGGTGCCCAATTTGGTCGTGGTTTGTCTGCCGATCAAGTAGATGAATCACAGGCCATTGACCTTGAAATGAACCCAGGTGACGTCATCTTTTTTTCAGAAGCCACCTTGCACAGTTCCACCACCAACATCAGCAACACCCCACGTGTGGCCTGCTCCATTCGTTACACCACCCCCGAAGTGGTCTTTGACACCGAAGAAGTCTTTAAACGCTTTGACCACGTGCGCCCTATCTTGGTGCGCGGAGAAGACACACACCACCACAACGACGCCATTGCAGGTAAAATTCCCACATAGAGCCCTCATGAATAAACTCATCACAGCAGACCACTTGTTTGACGGTGTTGATGGCAACATATGCAAAGACCAAGCCATACACATTGCCAATGGCCGTATTGTTGCAATAGATCACAAACAAGCCCTACAAAAAGAATTACCTCCCGACACAGAAATGATCGACTTGGGTAATATCTGCTTGGCTCCAGGCCTCATTGACAGCCACACCCACGTTACCTTGCCGGGTGACAGCCACACCTATGAAGAAATGTTTTCTGAAACCGATGAAATGATGGCCCTTACGGGTGTTATGAACCTACAAATCCATTTAAAAGCAGGCATTACATCGGTACGCGAACACGGTGCGCGCAACAAACTCGGTTTTGTTTTAAAAGAAGGCGTAAAAAGAGGCTACTTTCCAAGCCCGCGTATGCTCGTAAGTGGCCGCCCCATTACTTGCACGGGCGGGCATTTTCATTTTTGTAATGAAGTAGCCGATGGCCCCGACGAAATTCGTCGCTCCGTTCGCCGGCTCGTTCACGAAGGTGCCGACTATATCAAAATTATGGCATCAGGAGGTGGCACATTAGGCACCCTTCCAGGACGCGCCAGTTACACCACAGAAGAACTTCATGCAGCCGTTCACGAAGCCCATCATTTTCATAAGCTCACCGCTGCCCATTGTCGTGCCAAAGAGTCGATGGTGCGCGCCATTGATGCAGGCATAGATCTCATGGAACACGCCGAATTTTTAGACCCCGACGACATCATCCGCTTTGATCCCGACTTGGCAAAAAAAATGGCCGAATCCCAAATATGGATCAGCCCCACCCTACAAGCGTGGACGCGTTATTATCGCATTGTGCACCTTCGCAGCCTACGAGAAACATCTACCTTATCGCCCTCAGAAGAAGCAGAACTTGCCCACTTAGAAACCCGAATGGCATCCCGCTTAGACATCATGCGCCAAATGCTCGACTTTGGCATGAAAGACCGCATTGTTCCTGGCACCGATTCTGGCGTGCAAAACTTCGCGTTTGGACACCTAGACTACGACCTCCAAATCTTAACCCAAATAGGCTTCACACCTGCCGAAGCCCTCATATCGGCCACAAAAACTTCCGCAGAAGCTATTGGACTGGCCGATCAAATGGGCACATTGGAAGTCGGCAAGGTGGCCGACATTGTGGCCCTTGATGGTGATCCAACAAAAGACATTGGTGCGTGTAGCCGTGTCAAGGCAGTGTTTTTGGAAGGCAATCGGGTCGGGTAGTATGCGTGCAACAGACAGACGGAAAACGGTAAACGACTGACCGCTGATCGCAAAACAATCGACATCGCTTCAACGGATCACTTGCCTAAATAACATTATTAATTACCCCTCAAATAACACGCCAAACATCGTGAGACAATTATGGCAACACGCATAGAATCACAGAACGCGGAACTATCCCAATCCGAAATCGCACAATTTCAAGAAGATGGATTTCTTGTTATTGACAATGTCTTCTCACCCGAAGAAGTCGAAGCCTTACGCCAAGCAACACAAGACCCAGCCATTGTAGAAGAAATAAAAAAGCGCGACTTTGAAAACACAACCGTTCACCTCTTAAGCCTTGCCGCACGCCACCCTGCGTTTCTGGCGCTGGCCAAAGATCCGCGCATCATCAACCGCATCAAACCCTTCATTGGCCCAGACATTCAGTTGCAACATTCCAAACTCACCACCAAACCCCCAACCAAAGGCAAAGGCCCCTTTGCGTGGCACCAAGACTTTGCCTTCTTTCCGCATACCAACACAGACTTGGTAGCTGTTATGGTCATGCTTGATGACGCCACCCCCGAAAATGGCTGTATGCAAATGGTCAAAGGCAGTTACAAATTAGGGCTTCGCAACCACATCAAAGACGGAATCTTTACGGGCGGATGCCAAGAACCTGAGCTTTGGGCAGACAAAGAAAAAATCACCTACATCACCCCCAAAGCTGGAGGCATCAGCATTCACCACTGCCTCTCACTACACGGTTCAGAAGTGAACCAATCGGGCAAACCCCGTCGGGGCATTGTCTTCCAATATCGCGCCGACGACGCCTATCAATTGGCCGACAACATTTGGGAAGACACGGGTTTGCTCATGTGTGGTCAATATAAAGAACACGTGCGTTGCGAACCCAACGTCATTCAACTGCCCAAACGACACCGTGAACCACCCTTTGGCAGCGTGTGGAACCAAGACGGTGCATTAGCAAAAAAACGAGATTATTTCAAATAGACAATTTCATATATTTCAATCAGTTATTAATTTTAACAAGAAACTGTTTTCGTAAGGATACTTTCAGCCAAAAAGAATGAGACACAAGGTCTCATTCTTAAATACCCATTACGGCTTCCAAATCGTGGCACCAATATAACGATCCCCTTCTGCCGTATTGTTGTAATAATAAGCCGTCACAATAGCGCCATCGGCCCTCAACACAGTACGTGGATAGCCAATGTCTGGATTGCCACCGTCTTTGCGCAACACAATGTCTTCGCTCCAAGTTACCCCTTCATCTTCACTGATTTTGGCACGAATACCAAATGGTGCGGCCCGATAGCCATAAACCAGCACGATACGCCCATCTGCCAATCGCGTGAGCGTTGGCGGGTTGCCCCCCATGCCCGATGCCGGAACGGGTTGGCCCACAAGTGACCACGTAAGGCCATTGTCCTGGGTCATATACGTGTCAATCCAGTGCTTCACCTCTGTAAATACGCCCTTATCGCTACACCTTACCGCCACCAAAATGCGTTTGTCATCCAACCGCAAGCTGGCGGGCATAATTTGAAAACCTTCCGGTTCCTTGCTTAGCCACGACACAAACCCAAACTTGCGCCCACCATCTACGCTGCGTGCACAAAACACACGTCCCTCGTGACCATTCTTTTTATTGGCCGTCAAAAACAACGTCGCCACATTGGCACTGTCCACAATATAATCCGTACGCGCAGCAATGCCTGTTTGCCCCCAGGTGGGCAACCAAAATGGCCCTTCCCAAGACTGACACCGATCCATCGAATAATACCAAAAAGAGCGCACACCCGGCCGAAGACCTGTTTTGGCGCACATCAGAGCAAAATCGGGGTGTGAAAAATGAACCCCACCCAAACAATCTACGGGGCCATTTTCACCATCTAACACCTCGCCGACCCACAATCCTTCATTCATGTGCTCATCTGCCGACAAACCCCGTCCACCAGGTGTCTTGCAAGGCATGGGAACCACATCCCAACTTTCGCCACCATTGACACTACGCGCCTGCATATTGACAAACGGTCGCGTTTTATCACGTGCATGAAAGCCACCCTCGGGGTCGGTATAACCCACCGTAAATCCCAACACAATTTCATCACCCCACCCCCAAATGCCATAATTGGCGGGCCACCCCGCAAACCGTCCTTTTTCACGATAAACCTCAACGTGCATCACATCCATTCAATCACTCCTTCACCGCAATAAACAACGCATCACCCTGAAACATATTCATGCCAATTTGCGACACCTCACCCGTCACGACAACAGGCACAGTATAACGTTTATTCGTCAAATCAATCAACGTGCAATCATATCCACTCAAATCCATCGCCACGTCAATATCGTAAGCACACGGTGTGTAAAGCACCACTTTAGAAACATCGGCATTCACAGACAAACGCACCGCATCATCGTCACCTACCACACAGTCTGAGGGTTCAACATCCAACAAACCATATTGCTCCCAAATCCACTTCGCATAGGCCACATCCCACGCCCCATCCAAACGCACCCCAACTTCCCAATCATAAGGCACAAATTTGCGCGAAGGGTTCACAAACCCCATACCATCAAAATGGCACGACCACACCCCATGAGCACCATAGGCCATGCCCATCTTCGCACCAGACAACAAACTTTGCCACGTGGCCTTGCGCATATCAAACGCATCAAACCGCATTCGAGAAGGGGCGTTAACTTTGCCGTGGCCTTCATAACACGGTTCACTGTTTACCACAGGTCGCTTGATGGTGCTGTTATAATGCTTCTGTGCCGACAAATAAGGCGTTTTCTGCTCCAGCCCATGCCCCGATTGATACATATAAAAATCGACCCGCTCTTCAAATATCAAAGGCAAGTCTCGCCCCGTAGCCAAATGCATCGACAACAACGCATCGGGGCATTCGCGCTTTGTAATCTCCAACGCCTCCAAATAATACGTCACTTCTTCATCGTGGTTCCACTCGGTATCGCCACTGATAAAAAAAATCGGATCATATTTTTTAAACCGACGAACGGCATAAGCCACATAAGCCCGCATATCCTCCAAAGACATACCCGTATTTTCAGGACTTCGTTCACACGCCCTAGTTTTGGGCACATAACATTTCCAAAGCACACCCAGCACGGGCACAAAACCCGCGTCCACAGCCATTTGCACCATTTCTTCGGCTCGGTCAAAATACCCATCATTTAACCGCGACACATCCCATTTCCCATGCTGGTCGCGCCAGAAAGGGTCCACATTGGTCACGGAAGAGCTCGCATCGTGCGCCACAGGCAAAATGCTGATCTGAATGGCATTAAACCCCTGCATTTTGCGATATCGCAAATAGGGTCCCCAACGATCCAAAGGCAAATTGGCAAACGCCGCCCAAACCGTATCGGCCAAATAAAAAAATGGCTTTCCATTTCGCAGCAAATAATCTTTGGTTTTTGAAACTTCTAATTGCCGCATCAGCACCTCCACCAAATGCGTGGCCTACGACCAAACCATCACTTCATTTTCATCTTCCGAATACCCAATAAAAACCGCCAACACAATGCGGGGTGCATCGCCTTTTACTTCGGGCACCTCATGAATGCATCGTGTGTTAAAGAAGTATAAATCACCCGGTTCCAATTCCACCTGACAATGTTCAATACCCCTCTCTTTTGCAAATGCATCAAAAGTCTCGGCTTCAATATGGGGTTGTACTTCGGGTTGCCACAAATAACGGTGCAAACGCGATTGCACTCCCGGTCCACTGGCATCGGCATTTTGCAAACACAACACACCCGCAAACTGATGCTTGTAACGATACACCGTATAATCTGTGCGTCCTTCACGCAAAACCACATGATCGATATGAGGTTTATAGCGTTGCCCATCATAATGCACTCGAAAAATTGCAGGCCCATACTTTTGCCCATCTGGCTCGTGGGCAACCTTTACTTCATTTTGAGGACACAACTTGGCCAAAGAATCATAAATCAAGTCCACAGGATTATCAAAGCCCTGAAACAAAAAGTCGAACAAAAAATGTGTGGTTTTGGCATGTTCCAAAAACCGCTTTTTGTCACTGCCTCGGTTACCCAAGCTCGTGCCAATATCAATGCGTACCCGTTTATCGGCAGAAGCATGTAAGGCCTTGCCATCGCGCATCAATCCCATATCTGTAAACCGTTGAATCAACCCCTTACAATGTGCGGGATCATACGCATTGCGAATAATAAAGGCTGGCACTTCGGCATCAGCCAAGGTTTGAATCGGATTTTTGTATTTGGCCAAGGCCGTCTTTAAATCGGGTTCAACCGCTTTCCAATCACTCATCATCATTCCTTACCGAAATAGATCATCATAAAAATCCCTACCTTTAAAAGGTAGGGATCCCGTTAATCTGCAGCCACCGACTCACCCGTAGTCGCTTGAATCGCATGTAAAGTATGTTCAATATTCAAACGAATCTGATCTTCATACTTAGGAAACATGCCCACCACAACAGCATCTTTGGCTTTGATATTGGCAAAAGCATATTCAAATGCCGCACGCACATCTTCTTGGGTTTGACACCGCCTACTCGCGGCCAAAATCTTAAACGCCAAACACATTTTATCGGTCTGTTGAATCACGCGAATCATTTTAGGCGGGTCGTCTTCGTGAAATTCTTCCAATGCCCCTTTATTAAAAGGATCAACCAAAGCACTTTCGCGTTTTTGGCGTTGTAAATTATAAAAACACGTCATATAAAAATCGACATCCCACCCCTTCTCTTCCACATAATCGAACACTTCAGGAATATGTGAGCCAATGCCTACTTGCACACCGCAATCGCGCATACATTTCAAATAATCTTCGGCCTTATCAATCTCACCATCGAGCCACCAGTTGTTAACCTTGGTGCCATGCAAATAAATCCCTTCTGCACCCGTCGCTGCAATCACGCGAATATTTGAAAACACATCGTGCATTTCAGAAGCCGTTTGTGTAATAAACTGCAACTGCCCACCTTCACGCATAAACAACTCTCGCCAATACAAAATGCGATGAAAGTCACCCCGCGCCTGAAGGGTATCAATGCCCGAAGCTTGCAACTTGTGCAAATATTTCACCACCTCTTCGGCCGTAAAATATTCGCGCATATCTTTGCTCATGTCGGGCGTAAAGTGCGAGTTGCCACACAAAGGATTACCGCCACTGATCAGGCGTGTCACTTCAATATCCGAATTGCCGAGTTTTACTTTTGGAATCTCGTACATATCACACTCCTATAGCAGGGTTAAAATGACACGCCCGATACATCCACTAATTGCCCTTCACCACTGCCGCCCAATAGCCTTCTTCGTCGGGGGTGACCAATCGGATTTTTCCATCTTTTGCCAAAATATCCACCTCATCTTCGGCCCACATACAATTGCGAATATCGAGCCATTGAATGGTCAAAGGTTGATCGCCCAAAGCAGACACATCCAAAGATATATTGCCCCCATCGGGAAAAAATACCAAATACGACTCGCCCAAATGCGCTGAACAATACGCCTCATTCACACTGCGTTCACCAATCAAATCCAAACGCGGCTCACTTTTAAAAATATTGTGCTCCGTCAACGCCATTCGCATCGACTGAATATGCGCCTGTGCAATCTCGCTCAAACCCAACCCCGAGGGGGGGCGATGAAACCGCGTGCCGGCCATGCCCACCAAAATATTGCGCCAAAACCGCTCTTGCGCATCGCGCGTTGTGCCATAGCGCCCAGTATTGGCACCATAAATTTTTACCGTATTCATTGGTCGAATGTGGCCAGAGTCGATAATATATTGCCGTACGGCCAATGGGTTGTCCCAATGCACTTTGCCCACCTGATGATTGTTTTGTGATACATCTACAAAATCATAGGTCTCTGGGTGGTCAAATGTGGCCTTATGTTCATCAGCCAACAAATTGTGCGCATCCCACATTTCGGTGGTCATCACCGTCACACCGGCCTCTTGGGCTTTGGCCTTAATATAATTCGACCAATACTTGCCCCATTCTGGCGATTCATTGGTTTCATTGTCCATACAATACAGCACGTGCTCATACATCAATGTGACAGACAGCATACGGTCCACTTGTTTTTGCTGATATGCCAACAGCAATTCATTGTTTTCCAATGCAGGCACCGATCTAAAAAACGGATTCTCCTTGCGACCTGGGTGCAATTCATACGCTTCGGCCAACCCCGATTCTTCACCCGAATAATTGACATTGTTCTTTGGGTTATACGGGTTTACTTCCCAATTATCTCGCGCAAAATCGAACCGATCCCACATCTCAAATTGTGCCACAATGCCCCGCTCCGACGTCAACTTCATAAAACGATCAAACCGCGCCCAATGGTCAGTGCCTGGTTTGTTCAAATCGTATAAACCTGTCTGTGTATCTTTTTCGAACCACCAAGCATCTCCCTCATCTCGGCACGACATGGTGCATCGTACATAATTGCCACCCACCGATGCCAATAAATCCAAATGCGCTTCCAAATCGGCAATCTGATACACATTGTCTTCAACCGTGCCTCCCAACAACAGCACAGGCTCACCTTTTAATTGCCAATAAAATGTATTCTCTCGATACGGCTGAATATAGTTTTCTGCAGACACAACCCCCACTCCTTTCAAAATCATTCCCAACCATAAAATTAAAAACATCCACATAAAAAATAGGTCTCCGAAACGACTGCGCCTTATACCGCTTCTTTGCCCAAATGTTCTTGAAGCCACACCTTCAAAGGCACATCCTCATCGCGCGGTGTGGTATAACCATGCCCTCCTGAATAACTGACACCAAACAGTTGCTTTTGAATGGGCGTGCACTGATCAATAATATGCGCCACATCATGATCATCGCGCGGGCGCAACCATCGATAGGAATAACCAAAAAACAAAGCCTTGCGCGGAAAGGGCGCATAGTTCAAACTGCGAGAATGCCAAATGCGTCGGTCAAACAAAACTGCCGTCCCGCGCGGAACCTGAATACACAGGGCATCGGGGTGCTCCACGCTTTTATCTTCTGGCAAATCGAGTTTGTTCTTTAAATGACTGCCCGGAATTACATAAAAATTGCCACAATCATCTCGTGTTGTATCCGAAATAAAAAACGCCATCTTCACCGATACACGCGGGCGTGGGTCCGTCTCAAAGTCTTGGTTCAACCGCCCGCTGTCTTGGTGCCATTTTAATCGGCCTTCGTCTCTCCCTTTTCGGGGGTCTTCTGTGGGCGTCACGTTAAGATGTGACAAATACAACTGAATGTGCCACCCCAATGCCCCCCACACCTTAGGAAATGTTCTTTTCCAAGTGAGCAATTCCAAAAACCGAGGATCTTTGCCTGCAAAATCGCGAACGTGCAACAAATCGTGTGGCCCCAATCCCATACGAGGTCGATAGACCATATCGGCACGATCCATAGCATCTTCGATGTTGACAACCTCATCTTCTGTCAACGCGTTATCAACAATCAAATACCCATCGCGCTCAAAAGCAAGCTTTTCGGCCTCCGTCATCACATGGTCTAAGCAAGCAGTATCCATATATGCTCCTTCTATTTTGTCAGACGCAAAGTCCACTGACCTTGTTTTTGCAAGTTTTTAACCTGCATAACAATTCGCACAACACGTGACCCCCAAATCTTATGCAATTTCTCACCATCCATCAGCGATATCTCTTCGGTTGTCACATCAAAAATATCTGCATCAAAATGAATTTTACCCACACCAGAAACACGTCCATCGGCAAGTGACACTTCCTTGAAATCCAAAACACCCTTGCCCACAACCACATCACTGGCCGTCATCAAATGCAACGTCAAAGCATCTGCTTTTGTCAATTCATACACATCATCAATCTGTACACCTTTGCCACGTTCAAAACCAATGGTGCGCATCCAAGATTTTACGCCCGCCTCCGCGGCATAAGCTTTGGCAATGTTGAGTTGATACCTAACCCCATTGTCATTGGCATCATAAACCACATCTTTTGCCACAAAAACTTCGCCATCTTGCTGAGACTGTCCATTAATTTGCGGCACATTGTGATAGTCTGAAGACATCGTCCATATATCATAACGCTGTGGACTGGCATTTTTGGCGGTATATGGCTCCACACCCGTATCAATAAGCAAAGGTTTGCCGTCTACAAACACCACAAAGTTTCCCACATCGTTGTGGTTGTGGCTCTCAAAATTTGACCCACCTTTGGCCGCCACAAAAAACCCATCGGCAAAACCCGCTTTGCTGCGTGTGGCCATTACCTGAATATCAGGAAACCAAGCATCCCGTGGCAGTGGTTGTTTTCCCTTGGTGGCCAACAAATCGTTTACACAGAACAAGGCTGGTAACTGACGCGCCACACTGTCTCCAAACCCTTCTTCAGCTACCTGCTGCTTGTGTGCCAACCAAGAGCCAAAGGCCGTCATCTCCTGATCCCCCACGCGCTTGCCATACCGATATATAATAGAAGCAGCAGGTGAAACCAAAGGTGCTGCATCTGCAAAGTTCACATAGTAATCTTCGTGAATATGTAGTTTATAAATAAAACTGCCCATATTTTTTAACAAGGGCATATCGTATAAATCAATGCCACTATTTGTTGCAGACTCTAAAATTTCCAAACAATCATACAAAGACGCCGCCGCACGCCCCCAATACCCAGGGCCTTCGTCGCATCCACCATCTTTGGGATACGGTTCTATAAATTGATCCAAAGAACGCATAGACTTTGCTACGCTTTGCACCAAACGACCGCGATCTTTTTCTATCAACAATGCCGATTGCAACCAATTGGAATTGATCCACGGGTTCCAATTGTTCACCCTACGTGCACTTTTGCTCAACCCCATCCAGCCAAAGTCTTCTCGTTGTAGCAACGGCGTCAAAATTCTTCGTTCCACTTCAACAGCTATACGAGGACAAATCAGAGAGGATACCGTGTTCATTTGAGAACCCAACAAATACGATGTCCAAGACAACAACGCAGATGTTTCTGCAGCAAATAAATCAACTGTGGGTTCCGTCACATCGGGCAAACCTTTGCCTGCTGCTTGCAACCTCAAATGAGCTGGCACCCCCCAATATGTTTCTTCACAAGTGACCCAAATACCGTTGGCAATTTGATCCCAAAATCGCCCTTTACCTTCCACACATTCGGCCATCACCAAATGAGCCAACGCATTGCGTCTGTCATTGCGCGCTGCCTGATACCGCGTGCGATTTCCCGTTCTGACATGATCCAAAAAGGATATTGCCGTCAATGAAGGCCAATTAAAATCAAGTGCTTTTTCTCCACGCGCAATGTATGCACTCCGAATACCTTGGGGCAAATCCTCCCATTTATCACGTTCATTTGCCGTGGGAAAGGGGTGCCACTCAGCCACCAAGATATCATTTAACTTTTCAAAAGAAAACCGTTCGCTTAACATCATCTCATCCTTTTTAACGTAAGTAAATCGCACAAGGGGCATCCCATTGGGCAAGTGGTTTTTTCAAATCGCTCGTTAACTTCAAATCACTCACCTCGCAATCTACATGTTCACCTGTCCAAATATCCATCCAAGTAGCCGTTAAGATGGTAGCCGTGCTTCGCGATCCACCTGAACACGACCATGGTGCGGGTATTTTTTTTGAGGCACACAATCGACAACACAATCAGCAAATACATTTAATATTGCATCATCAGATGTCGCCACACCTCGCCACATACCTTCAAGCGTTGGACAAAACCGAACGATCCAAATACCATTGCCATCATAAAAACCTGCCACTTTTATCTTTGCGCCCACCTCATGAGTAAACGTGATTGAAAGTTGAACCTCTAAAGGATTTGGGTGGTATATACACATTGTAATTTAAAATCGTGAACATCAAAGCGGGCCACTTTCACAAGACCTGTCTCCTAATCGTCTATAATGGCATCCACAAGCATTTTGATATGCTGATTAAAAAGACTGGTTGCATTTCCCGCATCCAACTTACCCCAATCTCCTTTGGCACTTACCAAAACCAAATTTAGGCTTGGAATCATTACCGCATTATTGCCTCCTGCACCAATGCTCATCACCGTATCTTTCGGCGCATCAGGCCACGTTAACTGGTCGGGATGTAACAAACCCGTATTGTTAAACCACCAATTGCATCCATAAATCCCCGCACCAAACTTTGTAAAATGTGCAGAACCACCCCCAAAACTTTCAATATTCAAATAGTCGCCCGTATCCTCACCCTCAGACAGAGGCAAATCTTGAGATGTTAATGGACACATATAGGTGTCAAAATATACCTGAGGCAAAATTTGTTTGCCTTGCCAATTACCCTTTTGAAGCCAAAACCAACTCACCCGCGCAAAGTCTCTTACCGAAGCTTTGAGCCGAGGTTTGTCTTCGCGAAAATGAATCTCATCTTCAAATTTCAAATTGCCCAAACGGGATCTCAAAACCGCCGTAGCATTTTCTTGAAAGACTTTTTCAAACAAACTTTTTTGATACAATTGAATGGCAAAATCATTATATGCCCAAGCCTGGCCAGGTTTTTCAGGGCGTGCATATCCACTGGTCATGTTCATCAAATGTAAAAAGGTCATGTCTTGATCTTTGGGCTTTAAATCCCATCCCAAATCTGCAATACGGTCATCTACGCCCTTAACCAAACCTTCTTCCATCGCAAAAAACAACAACGTACCAAACAATGGTTTCACCGAAGACATCCAATCACCCAATTCGGAAATGTCGCCCCACTCTTTTACGACATACCCATCTTTAATCACACACCCACGCCCTCCCAAATTTTGGGCCAGTTTATCCAACACAACACTCTGCAAACCTTGTTCAATGGGCCTGCGGTGTTCCCACGTCTTTTCTGGAAATTTGGGTGATTGTGCAAAACAATCGACAAAACCGAAGCCCACAACGACAACAAAAACACATACACTCAGCACCCAATAAACCACATCCACAACAACATCCTGGCCTGACACCATATTACCTAACCCTTCCACTCCAAATTAATGCTTGTATATCCATCCGTATACTTTTGAAAGCGTTCTGGCAAGTCACGTAAAAACTTCTTTCCCACCTCAGGGATTTCCCACGGCACATCAATCTTGTGATTGCGATCTCGAAACCCAATGGCACAAGAAAGGCGCACCTGTTCTTCGGCATTGGGAAACGCACCGTGATACGTTCGGTGTGCAAACAAAATCATATCACCAGGGTTCGTAAACAATGGCACCAAACCAGGAATATCAAATCCATTATAGGGGCGTGCTTCCGTTCCTTTTGGGTAAAAAGACTTTCGATTCTCCATCAACTCAAAACCTTCAGGCCCTTCCCAATTTTCTACATGCGAATCTTCAATGACACACAACCCACCATGAGTGGGTCGTGATCCCCCCAAATAAAACCACTTACCAGAGGGCCACAAACCTCGGTTGAGCACATCGCCCGAGTTTTTAGGTGGGCCCTTATCAAACCCACACCAATCGGTGTGCCATGTCACTGGTGCTGAACCGTGCTTGCGCATAATGGCCGCCGAACGATGAATCGTTAAATCATCTGTGCCAATCAAAAACCGATGGATACGCATAAAAGGTTCATAGTCCATCAAGGACCACGCCCCAGGCCCCGATTCTACCCATGCATGTCGCGTGCGGCTCTCGCCTGGACCCAGTTCACCATTTGGATCGGTTCCATCAATGACAGCCTTACGCAAACCAGCCACAATATCGTCGGGCAACACATCTTTAATAATTGCAAAGCCGTGTGTGTTCATACAATGTTGCGCCCCTTCCAACTCATCAGTGCCAAACTCATACCGATAATGAAACTGGGGTTTTTGAATGTGTGAATAATCTTCCATTTCTTCCTCCAACAAGTCCAATTATGCCAGCTAAAATCGTTAAAAAGTATTGTTCTTTGTCGTAATCGGGCACCAGCGCGAAACAAACAACTGATCCAGCAAAACCTCTCGTGCCTCCGGGGTGCCAATGCGACGCAGAGCCAATGTCGCATAAAACCTGTTGTAACGGTTTTCGTCATCCAACATGGTTACCAAATTAGGTATCGCAAGTGCGCCGACAGCCCCCATTTTAGCCAAGGCCAAGGCCGCATTGCGGCGCACCCGATAATCTTCATCGCCAACAAGGTCTACCAACACGTTTACAAATGCATCGGAAGTTATACCTATCATGCTCAATGCCTCAACAGCATTGCGACGCACCCACCAATGTTCATCATGCACAGCCCGTAACAATGCCGATTCTGCCCCCAAAGCATCTTTGCCCATACGCCCCAATACATTGGCCCCCACAGCCCGTAACCACCAATGTTCATCATCCAATACCTGGACCAACGCAGGCACAGCCACCTGCCCCATTACCGACAGTGCATGTGCGGCAATGCCAATCGTCGGATTGGTACCATGTGCGTTATCGGCCGTTTTGGCCTCCGTTTCTTCAAGTGTTGCCAAAGTTTCTGCACGCATCGCATCCATCAAAGCGGGCACCGCAGGCATTCCTATTTCGGCAAGTTGATACGCAACCTGCAACCGAAATGTTTCCGATCCCTCAGTAAGTTGGGTAATCAAATCCAAAACCCGAGCATCATCCCCATTTTCCCCCACCTGCTTTTTATCCCCACACAGCCAATCCCATACATCACGCGAAACATCGGGGTGGGCATCTGCCACCCGCAATGACCACATGCGTTTTTGATGGTGCCACGCAGGTGCCACGGGTTCTTGCATACGCGCAAACTGAAACTTGAGCATATACCTTTTTTTATCACTCACATTTTCCGTTGCTCTGTGCCAAATATCAAAGTGAACCAGTGCCACTGTTCCTGCTGGCCCACACAACTTCAACTCGGTTTCTTTTGTGTTTGCCGGATTGGGGTCACTGATTTGTTTATACATATGCTTGTTAGGTAAAATACCCGTAGGTCCCATATCTTCCGTTGTATCTTGTGGATAATAAAATCCCAAAATCCAATAAAACCTTGGATGACGCAAATTATGATCGTACACATAACAGTCTTTGTGCCAACTTTGTCCTTTTCGTCCCGGCGGATTTAAATGACAATGTCGATGTGGATTCATGATATATCCAGGCCCCAACAAACTGGTCAATGCGCCCTTCACATTGGGGTGTTCATACACTTGCCCAATCTTGGGAATACGGGGCAAAATATTATTGCCCAAATTCCCTTCTTCTTCAAAAACCGTTTCAATTTGTCCATACACATCTTCATGAAACGGCTTTGGATAGTCGGCCTGAACGGTCAAATAACCATCCACAATAAACTGCTGAACCTGTTCATCACTTAACAAATTCAGTTGATCTGCCATATAAACCTCACCTATTTTCACTTACCAAGAATGGGTGCCATGACCTTGTCCGGGAAACCAAATTTGATCTACAAAAAATGAAACCAAAATGCCCAATGCATACCCAACAACCAAACCTAAGAAAAACGGCCGAGTACGACGGTAAAAAGCAACCCCACCAATACGCAAAATAATCAGCTTAATGCCCCACGACAAAAAGATAGTAAAAATCGAATGAATCGCATGTGTTAAAGGCACCACCATACCAATGGGCGAAAGTGGCCACCACGCAAACCGATATCGCATAAAACTAACAGCCGCAAACGTGAGTGCACCCAAAAGTAAAAAATAATATCGTTCCGTTTCCCATGCGACTTCCGATCGAAGTGCCTTCACCAAACCGTCATATGCCCCTGGCGGATATCGGGTAAACGGATAATCGTTAAAATTATAAGCCCCATATGTATACCCCAAATAAAGCGTATACACAACAGCCACACCAATACCCACCACAATGGTCAATATAATTCCCAACGTCAAACGTTTGCGATGGGATTGTACCATCTCCCCAATTTTTGCAGCATGAACCAAGGGAGGCAAAAAGATGCCTTTGCCCTGAGCCGAAATGGCATTCACAATCGTCAAGGCAGTCTGGGTGGGTGGCTCAAATGAATTGGGTCCACCAAACAAAAAGGGCAAAATGCCAGGCCCACTCATCGACATGCTGTAATACACCACCCCCGTTTCGGCAATCACCCGCGCCACACCAAGGTAAGACATAAACAAACCCAATGTAAGCACAAACGATACCATCCACGTAATGCCAATAGCATGTAACCATGCAATCATAAACACCAAACTAAAAAGAAACCCAAAAGTACAAAACCGATACGACAACATCTCATCGCTGTCATCTACATCATACGAAGGATTAAATGCTTTTCGAAACACATCGCGCAAATGATGCCGCGCCATCCACAACCCCCACAGCACCAGCATCAAAAACGCCCCTCCCGCTTGTAATGACGCCGTTGCATCACTTTTGGTATCGCCCCGACTGCTTAAGTTGATGCCCAATCGGCGATAAATTGAAATCTGGGTGCAATAAAACAAATAAAACACCCAAATAGAGAACAGCACATCTAAGTTTGCAAAATAAGCAAATCCCATCGTATAAAGATTGAGCGAAATATGAATATGTGGGAAATAAGTCCCCATGGGCATCCACCCACGATAAAGCGAAATGCGTGGAAACCCCGGCGAAAAATAGCTGATCATATTAAACGAAAAAATGAAAAAAGGAATGGCCACACCAAACCAAAACAAATGATTCTTAAACAATGAAACTTTGTCTTCTGTCTGCGCCAAATCCATGGCCGGTTGCAAAATAGGATAGGCCAACCGCTCATACTCCGACCACTGCCGTCGCAACATCACAGACAAACAAATAGAACCCAACGCAATCGCACCAATAAACAACATCCACCCCATCAACGGCCCGACCCACATCGCCCAAGGGATGGGCATATCGGCATTGGGCAATCCTTCAAACAAATACTGCATGGCCCCCCCCTCATTGGACGGGATCAACCACGTGGGCAAATACTGATGAAAATAAGAGGCCCATTGATTTTCGGGTGTGGCCAAATAGTAGGGAATTGCAATGAGACCCAAAAAGTAACTGGTAAGCCCATAGGCCGGAATGGCAGCCCCCACAAGCCCCATTGCCAGCATCGCCAACAACTCGGGTGCCGACAATGCCCAAGACACCTGATAGCGTCGCAAAATGCCATTCACAAGCGCAAGCGTTGCATAAGGCGCAAAAATCGATATCGGAAAGTGTGTGATATTGATACGCCCCGTATGTGCTATATACTCCACATAGGTGTTCCAAATAATTGTCAACAAAGCCAATCCCAAACCCAATATCAGGGATCGTATTGTCACACCTTGCAATGCCACTTTGGGCTGACTCTCTGACCAAGATTCTTGAATCGCCATATCACACTCTCAATTTTTATGATGCTTTGATCGATAAAAACCCGCCACATCCCCATATGATGTGGCGGGCATTCAAATTTAACCCGCCAATGATGCCGGGTTTACAGGTTGGCCCAAGCGAGCCGATTCGTAGATACCATCCATCAACAAACTGTGATTGATGCCATTTTTTGTTCCAGCGGCCACTTCGGCATTGCCCAAAATGGTATCCACAAAATTGTTAATCGGATGCACTTCGGGAATATCAATCTCTGGGTTTTCTGGCACATCTTTGGCATATACCCGAATCCAACTGCCACCCCACCCATCAATTTCAACCAAGCCATTTTCAAAAATAAAGGCCATATGTCGCCCACTCGATGCACAGTTCCCACTAATTGTAATATTGGCCAGCACCCCATTGGCAAAACGAATGCTCATCACACTGTTAATATCCACAGCGCAACCTTTGTTGTCTGTAAAAGCAAACACCGTTTCAGGTTCTGATTCCACACTCCACAACAAGCTGTTTAAAATGTGTGCCCCGCTGTCATAAGCCTGTCCACCACCCGATAACGCAGGGTCTTGGCGCCATTTGCCAGCCGTGCCTTTCATCCAATTTTGCGAAATAAAACCCGTCACCATTTCCAATGGCCCAAAGGTCTGGTTCCGAATTTGTGCTCTCAAATATTGAAAGACTTGTTTGCTGGCGGTGTTATATCCCACAGCCACCACTTTGCCAAGTGCTTCTGCTTTTTCGGCCAACAAATACGCTTCTTTAGATGACGTGGTCATTGGTTTTTCCAAAAACACATGGCATCCTGCCTCTAATGCTTGCACGGCCTGCCCATAGTGCAAGGTATGTGGCGTTGCAATAATCACCGCATCCAAATTTTCAGCATCATACATTTTTTGTGGATCTGAATAACCATGAACCGGTTTGTCTTTAAAAAACGCATCTTGCGCCGCCTGAATATTTTCAGGATTTACATCACACAAGGCCACAATACCAGCATCGGCACGATCAGCCAAATGTCCAAGATGTTTTTTAATAATACCGCCACTGCCCACAACACCAATTTTAATCATGTCCTACCCTTTCAAAAACCATCGTGAATAAAATCAAAAATGACCATCTCTACGGCAATTACGCCACACAAGACCTCAATTTTTCCAAACCTTCTTTGGCCACTGCCACCGAGCCCTTTGCCCAATAGCTTTCATTAAACAATTCAAGCGACAACATCCCCTCATATCCCACCCGCTTAAGCGCCACAACAAGTTCGGACCAATTGGCCAACCCATCACCAGGATATACACGATCTGCATCCGTAACGGTGTCTCGCCCTGGCGTTTCTGGGTAATCGTTTACATGAACAAGCCCCAATTTATTTGGTCCCAAATGTTCCAACCCACAAAAATGACCACTGCCCTTATACATATGATACACATCGGCCAAAAGCACTGTATTGGGGCGGCCACATTCGGCCGCTACCATCAACGCTTCACCCAACGTGCCCAACGTTTTGGCAATGCCCCAAAATTCCAAAATGGGTTTGGCCCGAAATGCAGCCACCTCATCCACAAGCTGGCCATAACGCTTTGCCACTGAAAACAGATTCACCTCGCGCGTATGAATACCAAAAGGGGGCGCTGCAACATACGTGCAATTTAACGCATCGGCCATTTCAAAACACCGGCGTGCTTCTGCAAAACCCAAAACCCGCCGATCATCTTCCGGAACCGCCCACTCAGGAAAAGCGATCAAGTTGACAATTTGAATGCCTCTATCAGACGCTTTTTTTTGTAAATCGGCCAATGTGCCACCGTTGGCCACCCACGCATCTATCTCTTTTACCCATGGCTCTATACCATCATACCCCGCATCGGCGGCAATATCAATCGCATCCATCACCGATGTGTTTTCATTGCGAATGGTGCTGGTGTTCAAACAATACAAAAAACCCATATCTCTTTGCGCCACCTTTCCGAAATGCTCACTTTTTGTTTTCTATTTTTTTTCGTCTTTCAAATTGTGCCTCATACAAATCAATAGGCATCACACCCTCTTCCAATGGCTCTATCCAAATCCCATCTTTTGTTTTTTGTGCTTCATAACCCGCCACACCAATCACATTCACCTGTGGCCATTTTTCAGGTGCGGCTTGTACCTTCTCACCATTGTGCCGAATATTCCACACCGTTGTACGCACCGCCGATCCAAATGCGCACAACCCACTCCTTCGTGATTAGTCAAAAAAAGTGACATCTTCATCTTTTAAATATGGTTTGGCTGCCTCTGGAATCAAATTCACGCCCATACCTGGTCGGTCCCACACCTCAATGTGGCTATTGACCACAATAGGGTTGGGCAAACCATCCACAATGTCATACCACCAACTGGGGCTGCCTGTTGGATATTCAAATGCAATATAATTCTGGGGCATGGTAGCCGCCACCTGCACCAAGGCCGCCAATCCAAGCAGCCCATCCCCAGTGCCATGAGGGGCCATCAAAATACCGTGTAAGTCGGCATATTCGGCAATCCATTTCAACTCTGCAATCCCTCCCACATCGCACGGATCTGGGCCAATAATGTTCACGGCCTTTTGCTCGATCAGGTCTTTAAAGTTTTCACGCAAATATATTTGCTCGCCCGTATGAATGGGGGTGGTGGTTGCCCGTGTCACTTCGCGATATTGATCGGGTGCCACCCACGGCACATAATCCCCCGTGAGCAGATCTTCCAACCACATCACATTGAGGGGTTCTACGGCCTTTGCCAAACGGATGGCATCGGGCACCATAAAACCTGGCCCACAATCCAATGCCAAACCCACCTCATCTCCCAACACATCTTTCATTGCCTCAACACATGCGATTGTGTGCTTCATCCCTCTTTCTGTCATCAATGACCGATTCACACGATGTCCGGCACCGTGCAATTCGCCATAAGCAAAATCTGACACCTTGGCCGCCATAGGTCCATGAAACGCTATTCCTTGCTTGATGATGGAAAAGTTTTCAGGTGAATTTTTCATCTTTTTGACATTTTCTGCATAGTGCTCGGGTTCATACCCTTCTAATGGAAAGCGCACTGCACCATTATACACCTGTACGGTGTCACGTACCTTTCCACCCAATAATTTATGCACAGGTAACCCTGCTGCCTTACCTGCAATATCCCACAAGGCCATCTCTATGGCACTAACGGCACTCCCCCACGGTTTGAAACTCCCCATACGACGAATTTTCATTAAGACCCGTGCCACAAGTGTTGGATCTTCCCCCACAATATGATCTTTGTAAAACAAAATATGGGGCTTGAGATAGTCTTTAGATGGTTCTACTTGAGCATATCCATCAATGCCTTCATCTGTCACAATACGCACAATTGGATTTTTGCCGATTACGGCACATTTTAAATCTATTATTTTCATCGCCTCGTCCTTTCTTAATCCTTAACTTTGCCCTGCCAATATACAATCTATCACACAAATCGAAATGCAAAAATAAACCGCCCATCAATCATATGACGGGCGGAATAAGTATGCATCGCATTTTTTAAATGGACATGCATCTCTTTTTATAAATGCTTCTCTTTACAGATACAAAAACA
>JAYODI010000117.1:0-13417 GCA_038279365.1 Candidatus Latescibacterota bacterium
TTTGATGCAATCATTTACATTTTAAGCGACACAAAAACCCCTTCATTCACCGCAACCAATTCTCCATCCGAATAAATTTCCGACACCAACGTCATCCGACGCTTCTCCTTTTCCACAATCATCTGCTTAAACCGATCCCACTCCGCTACATCTGTTTGTGAGCACACCGCCTCCAATGTGTTCATCGCTGGCCGTTTAAACTGCATCTCGCTCTTTTGAATCACCAACCGATTGGCAATGCCTGCTTCTTGTAAGCGCAAATGCAAAAGTGTCCATCCCGCCAAAATACCCAACGTAGACAAACTCCCACCAAACGCCGTATTGCGGTGATTCAGATTCGGTTCCAACGGTGCCGACAAACGCACAGACTGTTCATCATATCCAATCACCAAAACACCCATATGCGCCGTCAATGGAATATGATCGTGCAAATATGCCGTCACACCATCCAACTCTTTTTGTGTCATCATACACCTTTTCGTATTACATCAACGATTGCAAAATCATCTGACGATCAAAATATAAAAAATAAATGGGCGCGGAAAATATAAACTGGGCGCGGAAACCGCGCCCCTACGAGACACCATTTGCCGTTTGCCGTTTGCCATCTGCCGTCTCTCTTTTTTTAAATTGTTGCACCACCAACCCCATCACAATCAACACCAACCCCACAAACGTCGATGGCAAAACATGTTCACCCAATAAAAAATGAATGAACACCAAAGACAAAAACGGTGACAAAAAAATCAAATTGCCAACCTGTGCCGTATTGTCTGCCTTTTTTAACGCCGACAACCACAACACAAACGTAATGCCCATCTCAATCACCCCCACATACACAGCGCCGTAAAGACCGCGTACATCCATCACCCACACATCTGAAAACACCACACAAATCACAAACACAAATGGCAACGCAAATACAAACCCCAAAAACAAACCCACCACAGGATCACGTGTATCTTGCGTATTAAAAATCCAATACAACGCCCACAACAAAGTACTAAACAACGCCAGTACCACACCCCACGGATCTGAAAACGTAAAACCTAAAACATCTCCGTGTGTTGAGATCACAAATACACCCGCATAAGCAACCAAACCACCTAAAATATCCCACCGCGAAATCTTCTGCTTCAACAACGGAATCGACAACAACGCCAATGTAATCGCCCACGTATAATTCAACGGTTGTGCTTCTTGTGCGGGCAACAAATCATAGGCTTTAAACAACACCAAATAATAAAAGCATGGGTTCAACAATCCCAAAATCAACGACAACATATATTCACGTCGAGAACACAAAAACACCTGTTTCAGATTGCCCTGAAGCACAACAACAAGACCCAAAACCAATGTTGATGTTAATGATGCATACAGCAACAACTGAATCGGATCGAGATATTTCAAGGCCAATTTAAAAGCCGTTGCCACCGTAGACCAAAGCAACACCGTCAAAAGGCCATAGAGATACGCTTGTTTTTGATCAGTCATACAAAACTCAAAATAATGGGCAAGAACTAAAAATAAAAAGCGACCCCAAACGGATCGCTTTTTTGATTGATACAACACCAACACCTATAACACTTTGATACCCACAAACCGATCTTTACTCCGGTCTATTCGAATCGGATTGCGCAATGGACGTCCAAACCCTTTCCATTCCACCACCATCACATCGCCATTTTTGAGCGCCACACCTTCACCAAAGCTAAACGCATCTGCGCCATAAAAATGAATGTGTACATCTCCTGCACGCCGATGAGCCGCATATTTAAAATGATGGTGCTCCAAATTGGCCAACGAATGCGACATATTCTTCTCGCCCGTTTTGATCTCACGCGACCACACCACCTTGCCCTTGCGCTCAATAGATACCGTGCCCGACACACGTTCAAACTTGCCCCCCACAATCAACTCGGGGCCAATGGCGGCATCGCGCAACTTAGACGGAGCCAAATACAAATAATTCTTCTTCTCCATCACATGATCGGCAAACTCATTGCCCACCACAAAACCCACTCGGCACGGCTGCCCATCACCATCATTTACATACACCCCAGCAAGCTCGGGTTCTTCGCCCCCGTCATCGGCAAAAGACGGCACATCCAACGCATCTCCATGTGCCCTCAAAATACTGCCAGAACCCTTATAAAACCACTCGGGTTGCACACCAATTTGCCCCGCCTTTGGGTTGCCCCCATCCAAACCCCACTGAAACATCTTCATACTGTCGGTCATCGGCATCGACGCATCTTTCTCGTGCATCGCATTGCGATTTTTGGCACTCGCCATATGCGTCAACCCCGTGCCACTCACCAAACACCGCGCCGGTTCATCGGGGTGATCAAAAGCTGGCAACAACTGCCAATCCGATTGCCCATTATAAATCGCATCATAATTGAGCCCTTCGGCACTTACATAAGCACTCACCAGCGATTCCAATGACGTACCCGACGCCAAAGCCCACTGCACCAACGCATAAGACGAACGAAAACGCGTCAATAACCGACACTGCTTACCTTGAATCACCCCAACCCGTCTCCCCAACACCCTATGTTTCACCTGAACCAAACGCAACATAAATTCGCTCCTAAAAAGGTCACAACTCTCAGGTCTTCAGGTCACAAGTCCCCAAAAAGCGTTTTTTGACTTGCAACCAGTGACTTGCTGGCCTGCGACTATCTTTGATTTTAACCTGCGACTTGCAGACCTGCGATCTGTGACAGTCTTTACGCTGGCTCCAAAACCTGCAAGCTCGCACCCTTAACTATATCCTTCACTTTTTCTCGATACGTGGCCATATGAGGCGCAACAATATGCGCCTTCAAATGATCCAACGACTCCCACTGCTCAACAATCGTGACCACATTGTCACGCAAAGGAATCTGAACAGCAAGATCCGTCTCCAAGTCCACCGTAGGCCCATAAGCCAAACAGCCATCCTCCGCCAACACATTGGGCACATTATCATTAAAATGACCAATAAATTCATCTCGCTTCCCCGGCACCACCTCAATCGTCGCAATCACATGAATCATAATTATCACCCCTTACAATGTATGAAAATGATCTGTCACAAACTAACAGCCATTTGTTGAAAACTGAATACTCTTTATTTAACCACAATTTTTCTTCTCCACAATTAAAACTTTTTGCGCAATCCAATCGTCTTTAAACCAAACACCTCAACGAATACGCCACAGGCAAAATCGACCTCCCAAAACTACGCGGAAAAATCACCATCACCGACTACTAATCCCCACCGTTACGCATAACAAAAAAATAGCCCGATCTCACAAGAGATCGGGCTATTTCCATCACATCAACAAATCAGTCCATCCATCAGGCACAGCGCGCTATTCCCATTCTACAACCTGCCTAAAAAACGCTGCCTCTGTAGGCCACAATCCTCCATGAACCCACAAACGGTATTTGCGCTGTGCAGCCTTCCCGGCATCTGAGGGACGGCATTTTTTGCTTACTTTTTGTTGCTGTTGACAAAAAGTAAGTCGCCGAAGGCATCTACTCTGGCTTCGGTCCAATCGTCTCCAATGTAATCGTCACCTTCACCTCATCCCCCAAAATATTGGCAAAATTGGCCCAACTATTCACCCCATAATCCGAACACTTCAAAACCGTTTCCGTCTCAAAACCCGCCATAGGCGCTTTATTCCGAGGATGAGTCCCCACCCCCAAAACCGTCACGGGCAATGTAATCTGTTTTGTTGTTCCATGCATCGTAAAATCACCCGTCAACAAAATCGTATCGCCTTCTTTTTTGGCCGATGTGCTCTTAAACGTAATCGTCGGATATTTCTCCACATCAAAAAAATCAGCCCCCTTCAAATGCCCATCTCGGCGTTCATTCCCCGTATCAATACTCCCTACCTGAATCGTCGCCTCAGCCGATGTCTTTTCTGGGTGCGCCGGATCATACACAATCACACCTTCAAAATCATTAAACTTGCCAGGTGTACGACTCACAAGATGTCGAATAGAAAACCCAACACCAGAGTGCCCCTTATCAATGGTATACGTTTCTGCAACCCCGGTGCCCGCCAACAGCAATGCCGACAAAATTCCCACACCAAACAACCGAACCACTCTAAACATATGTAAACCCTTCTCTAATAGGAATCTCATAAAGACTCCCAGATGGAATTGATCCCGGCATGACAACAAACTTCAACATGATACCCAAATTATTCCAATTAACAACCCCCTGCTAAAAATAAAAGCCAGTATGGCATATCACCACACTGGCTTTTTTGTCTTTCGATAGGGCACTTAAAACCGATTACCCACCCAACGAAATATCCACCGAAGGACGCAACTCAGCACATGTTTTCAACACGGGGTGAATATCGTGTGTCAAAAAGGCATCAAACACCTTATTGTCCAAATCGTCACCATTATCAATCGCCACATAGGCAATTTGTGTGATCATATAATCAAAACGAGGCGCCCACTTACGCGCACCCAAACGTGCGGTGGTTGAGCAATTGTCAATCATATACGACACACCCCGATAATGCATATAAGGGTTCAATGAATCCACCGCTTCAATCACAGACTCATTGGCAATTTCAGACCACGCGTGGCCATTGTCGGCCAACACATCGCACTGAGCCACCATGGTTGCGCAATACACACCTGCCGTAAACGCATTTAAAGGAATTTGATCTTCCACACGCTTGGCACGCACGGCCTTGCCCACTTCCCACGTGCGCGTACCATCAATTTTGCCCATTGGATATTTGGCAAATCGCTTACCTGCCATCACCACACTGCGAATCTCATTGCCACTGGCCACTTCGTCATAAATCTCAAGCAACACTTCTTTGGCCGGATGATACGCCGCACAATAGGCTTTCTTAAACTCGGCCTTGCCCGCTTCATCCAAACCTTCATAAACCGCCAAAATACCTTGCTTAGAAATAATGCTCGAAATAGGGCCTGTAATCGACTCACAAGACTCATTAAAAGCATCTTCTTCACTCATACCCTGAAATGTGAAGCGACGATACAAACTCTCCACAATCCCATGAACCGCGCCCAACAAAATACCGCGCTCACCATAAATGTCAGACTTATACTCATCTTCCATTGTGGTTTGAAACGTAAAGGGTGCACCCAAAGCCACCGACCAACCCAAAGCAATATCGGTTGCCTTACCATCCACATCTTGTTCCACAGCAAACGATGCATTAATACCCGCACCATTTACCTCTTTACCTTGTTCATACAAACGACGCACCGAAGGTCCCATTCCTTTGGGGCACACCGCAATCACATTCACATTGTCAGGCCACTTGGCACCTGCTGTGGTCATATGACCCAACAAAAAGCCGTGTGACAAACCCAATGTGGCACCGGGTTTCAAACGATCAAATACCGACTGAAAATTCTCGGCCTGTGCCGCATCCGAAATGAGCAACAACACCAAATCAGACTCAGCAACCACCTGATACATCTCACCCAATGTGCCATTGCCTTCGGTAAAACCAGCCGCTTCAGCCGCTTCCACAGAAGACGACCCAGGGCGCAAACCAATCTTCACTGTCACGCCTGTGCCTTCCAGCGAATCACGCAAATTTTGCGCCTGAGCAGGGCCTTGTGAACCCCAACCAATCACACCAATTTGCTTCAAGCCTTTAAATGCTTCTGGCAATTTATCAAACAAATTTCTGCCACCACGCACAATGCGCTCTTGTGTACCAGACAAATTAATCGTTTCGGTTTCAAAAACCGAACTTGTAAAATCGCGGCTCATACCTTCTCCTCTTGTTATTATGTTCCACAAATTAAATTGTGTGATGACCTATCAATAATGATCTTTATCATCAATCGTCAAGAAGTATACCAAAATTTACTGTTGCAGTAAATTGAATTAATCTGCATACTTTGTTTCATATTATGCAATTAAAAACCCAATGAAACGCCAAACGTGAGAAACAGTGAAACGCCAAACGTGAAACGCCAAATGTAAAACCTTTAAAATCAAAGAAACAAAAGACCAGACCTAACACGCGATTAAATCACACGATTAATTCGTTTGCCATTTGCCGTTTGCCATTTGCCATTTCCCATTTCCCATTTCCCCTATCCTATGCACTTCGACGACCTCAAAATCTTCCTCCACCTTTGCCAAACCCTCCACTTTGGCCAAACCAGCCGTGCCTGTCATGTCAGCCCGTCCACACTCAGCCGCATCATACAACGCCTCGAAGAAGACACGGGGCGCACTCTTTTTGAACGCGACCGTCGTCATGTCAAAATCACACCTGCAGGATTGGCCTATCAGGCTTTTGCCCAAGATGTGATCAAAAACTGGCACCGTGTACGTGCCGAATTGGATCAAGGCGCACAAACCTTGCGGGGCGCACTCAATTTATATTGTTCTGTCACTGCCAGTTATAGTATTTTGCCCGAACTCCTGCGACAATTTCGTCCCCAATATCCCGATGTACAAATCAATCTCACCACAGGCGATGCCGCAGCAGCCATAGACCGTGTGCTCGACGATTCCGTAGACATTACCATTGCTGCACTTCCCGACCACACACCCCAAACCTTAGAAACACGCATCATCACCACCACACCATTGCTCTTTATTGCCCCCATAGAAGGCCCCGTTACCGAGCAAGTGAGCAAACGCATCGACTGGTCACAAGTGCCCATGATCTTTCCCGAGTCTGGTCTTATTCGTACCTATCTCGAAAAATGGTTTCGCCAAAAAGGCATTCGCCCACGCATCTACGGTCAAGTCTCAGGGCACGAAGCAATCATCTCACTCGTCAGCTTGGGGTTTGGTGTGGGCGTCATTCCTGAACTTGTACTCGAAAAAAGCATGATTAAAACAGACGTCCAACACCTCCATGTCAAACCCATCCTACCCGACTTTCGTGTAGGACTCTGCGTAAAAAAAAGCAAACGCAACCTCCCCATCATAAAAGCCTTTTGGCAAACCTTAGACGACCTCAACACCTGATCACAAAGGATAAAACATGCCCCATATCCATCTGTTATACCGCGCCATATTTATCCTAACCGTCACCGTACTCCAAAGTTGTGCACCCCAACAAAACGTCACCCACATTCCTCTTGGCCCAAACATTCAAAAGACCGTTCAAACGGCATTTATCCAAGCCAAACCCGGTGACATCATCGAATTTGCCGAAGGGCAATACACCTTCACCCACACCCTCTCACTCGATGTTGAAAACATCACCCTTAGAGGAAAAGGCGAAGGCAAAACCATTCTCAGCTTCAAAGACCAAGAAACAGGTTCTGGTGGTGAAGGCCTCCTCATTACCAAAGGCAATTTTACCATTGAAAACCTCGCCATTGAAGACACCAAAGGCGATGCCATCAAAGTAGAAGGCGTTGACCGTGTCTTCTTCAAAAACATGCGTGTTGAATGGACAGGCGAACCGAGCCCCGAAAATGGTGCATACGGCCTTTATCCCGTCAAATGCACCAACGTACTCATTGAAAACTGCGTGGCCATTGGTGCTTCCGATGCAGGCATTTATGTGGGCCAGTGCAAAAACGTGATCGTGCGCAACAACGTGGCCAAAAACAACGTGGCAGGCATCGAAATCGAAAACACCATTGGTGCCGATGTGTACAACAACACCGCCATCAACAACACCAGTGGCATTCTCGTATTCACCTTGCCCAACTTGCCTCAAAAAGAGGGCCACACGTGCCGCGTCTTTAACAACGCTGTCACCACCAACAACCATCCCAACTTCGCCAAAAAAGGCACGCTTATCTCGGGTTTATCTCCCGGCAACGGCCTCATCCTCATCGCCAATGACAATGTCGAAGTTTTCAACAACACCTTTACCAACAACAATACCACCAACATCGCCATCATGAGTTATTCATCTACCAAACGCAAAATCAAAGACCCCACCTACGACCCCTATTGCGAAACCATTTTTATTCACGACAATGTCTTTAATGGAGGCGGCGAAGACCCGCAAGGTGAAATCGGTCAAATCATACGCCAAACCTTTGGCACAAACGGTCCAGACATTATTTATGATGGCATCATTGACCCCAAAAAACTTGTCGATGGCAAACTGCCAGAAACACTCGGCATCGTCATCCAAAACAATGCCAATGCCACTTTTGCCAACCTTGACCTTGCCAGCATCAAACAAGGCAAAAAACCCAACATCACCACCGACCTCTCTGCACACAATGGCACATTACCCGCACTAACACCCATTGTGATTGAAGGTGTTCAATAAAACATGTCCAAATATCCACACAATTTCATCGGGTGCCTTCTCTGCCTCATCACCCTCCTAAGCTGTGCCCCATCTCAACAAGAGTGGACACCCCCAAACCAACTCTCTGAATATGGCCTCTTTCAAGACACGGGTGCCACCCAAGTTCCCATGTCCCATGTCATCCCCTATGACATCAACACCCCTCTTTTTTCAGATTACACCACCAAATATCGATTCATCAAAATCCCCCAAAACACATCTGCTACCTACCATGCAACCGACACATTCGACCTCCCCGTAGGCACCATCATTGCCAAAACATTTGCATATCCCCAAGACATGCGCGATCTCTCAAAAGGCCAACGTCTCCTTGAAACGCGCCTCCTCATCCACCGTCCCAACGGATGGATTGGTTTACCTTATGTTTGGAATGAACAACAAACCGACGCCACCCTCGAAATTGCCGGTGAAACCTTAGATGTTCGATGGACACACACCGATGGACAAACCCGATCCAACACCTACTTGGTCCCCAATGTCAACCAATGCAAACAATGCCACGACCAACATGGCACCCTTAAACCCATCGGCATTCGCGCCCGTCATCTCAACCGAGATTATCCATACGATCATATTACCACAAATCAACTCACCTACTGGTCTCGTATAGGCATTTTAAAAAATGCACCCAATCCACAAAATGCACCCAAACTCGCCCAATGGCACAACCCAAATACAGGCACCCTCAACGAGCGTGCACGCGCCTATCTCGAAATCAACTGCGCCCACTGCCATTCACCCGAAGGGCGTGCCTGGAGTGCAGGCATAGACCTTACCGCAAGCCAAACAGATCCATCTCTCATCGGCATCTATAAAACATCCACCGCCGCAGGTGCAGGCACCGGTGGACGCGACTATGACATCGTTCCCGGAAAACCCGACGCATCCATCATCACCTACCGCATCGCCTCTACCCAACCCAATGTTGCCATGCCCGAACTCGGTCGTCGCCTTGTTCACACCGAAGGCCTCGCTCTTATTGAACAATGGATTGCTGCCATGCCTCAGGAATGACCACAACAACAAAAGGAAAAACAATGCCACAAAAATCTCTATCCGACCTCTCACCAAATGCCCGCGACCTCACCATTGCCTCTCTCAACTGGTCCGAACAATACTGGAATGAAGAAGGCGCGCTTTTAGCACTTGGTTCAAATAAAGAAACCGCCCATCTCAGCGTCAGAAACTCCATCTGGTTTGCCTTAGGTCTTTTCCTTCGCAACGAAAACAACGACATCTCCCGTGCCAACCGCATCATCCACGCCGTTATCGATCAGCAATTTGACGAACCCGGCACCCTCTACCACGGCACTTATTATCGTTATGTGGGTGAACCTCATCCGCCAGAAAACCCCACCACGTGGAAAGACTTTGACCCCAACTGGCGTCAATTTATTGGCACCGTACTCGCCATCATCCGCGAAGAATATTCACAATGTCTCTCACCCGATCTGCCACAAAAAATCGACCGCTCCATCCAACTCGCCATAGAAGGTGAACCCACAGACCGATGTCCACCAAGTTACACCAACATTGCCCTCATGAAAGCCGCTCTCATGACATGGGCTGGCCATCGTTATAATCGCACAGACTGGATGCAAACAGGTGAAGACTTTGCCCATGCCGTCTACGACCTCTTCACCCAACACGGCACCTTCGACGAATACAACTCCCCCACCTATTACGGTGTCAACTTTTATGCCCTTGCCCTATGGCGTCTTTATGCCCACTCCGACAAACTCGCCCAATGGGGCACCGAAATTGAAACCATCCTCTGGCGCGACGTGGCCCAATATTATCACGCCGACCTCAAAAACATGTGTGGCCCATTCACCCGCAGTTACGGCATGGACATGCCCAACTACGGCGCCCTCTTAGGCATGTCCATTTGGCTCGGCATCGGTCGCGACCAAGCCCCATTTCCAAACGAATCGGGTTTCTTCGACCATTGTGCCGATTTTGTTTATGGCCCCTGTTTTGGCATTTCCGAAACGCGCATTCCAGAAGACATCTTACATCACTTCACCACCTTCTCGGGTGAACGTCAATTTGAAAAACGCATCTCTCAAATACCCGACCGCGTGGTCACGGCCTATTTGGGCCCCAATATCATGATTGGTGCAGAAGCCACGCCCTTAGAAGGCGATCCCAAAAACACCTTTTACAAACTCACCGATCAATTTCATCCAGCCACCATCCATTGGCAATTGCCCAACGGAAAAACAGCTTGGATGCGCCTTCGCCACATCGGTGCCATCAACGCCCACGCAACAAAAGGGCACCTCAACATCACCGGAAAAATCGAACCCGACCTGCTTGAAAAACATGGCGACAACCATCAAAACTTCATCTTTCAATTCAACATACCAGACACCGTATCAACAGATGCTTTCCAATCAAACAACTGGCATCTACCCGGTTTATCCATCACCATAAAAACCGACATACCCGCGCCTCAAATAGAACGCGATGAAAACATCATCAACGTACGATACAGAATTCCTAACCAAACAAAAATGCCCAACTTTATACTGGAACTCATTTAGGCACTTGAAAAAGAACAAAAACTACTGTAAGTTTCAGTAAATTCTGAAACGGAGCCAAAATGGAACAAAAAAATGACCTACTCAAACGTATTACAATAAACCATGAAATATGCCATGGAAAACCTTGTATACGTAATTTGAGATATCCTGTTGAAATGCTACTCGAACTTTTAAGTTCAGATATGTCTATACAAGATATATTGGATGATTATGAAGACTTAGAACGAGAAGATCTGCTTGCTGCAATGGCATTTGGAGCCCAACTGAGTCGCGTTAAAAGAATGCAATTGGTTGAATGAAACTTTTAATTGATGCACATTTTCCAAAACGTTTGGCAAATCAATTGTCTGATATTGGATACGATGTCATACATACACGCGATCTTATCAAAGGCAATAGAACAACCGACGCTGAAATGAATACAATGTCTTTGCAAGAATCTCGTATCGTTGTCACAAAGGACAGTGATTTTGTAAATTCATTCATAACCCAAGGTCGTCCATACAAACTTTTATTGGTTTCAACGGGTAATATTTCGAACTGGCAATTATCACAGTTATTTTTGAGAAATATCAACCTTCTTGACGAAGGATTTTCAAAATATAGATTTATCGAAATAAACCAAAACAGCATCATTTATCACGAATAACCTGCCATAATTTGTGCAGGTTATTTTGTATGAAGGAACAAACATGTCTGTTTCTATTGAAGACCGCTTTCACTTTGATCTATCTGGGTTTCTCATCCTGCGTAATGTGCTTACACCTGAAGAATGTGAAACCTATCTCAACACATTACAAAAATTAGAACAACAAGAATACGAAGACATTTGGCTCAAAGAAAAAGGACCAGGCCGCCCCACCAAAGAAACCGATCGCGAACATCAAATCCGTCTCAATGGCTTGCCTCGCTTAGATCCTATTTTTGATGCGCTCATTGCACACCCAACTATTGTTCCCTATCTCAAAGAATTTATGGGCCTGCCACAGCTTGCCAACACATGGTCCATCTCCAAATCACAAGGTGCGCCCCAAGGTGGCTGGCATCGCGGCATTCCCACCACCGATTATTCCTATCGCAATGGCGACATTCGAAGCCGCATGCTCAATGTTGTCTTCTTCCTCACAGACAACGGCCCCAACGACGGTTGTGTGGTTGCTATTCCAGGTTCTCACAAAAGCAGCTTTGACCTTACTTGGCGCGATTACAAAGCATTAGACATGCCCGGTGCAATTCCTGTCACAGGAAAAGCAGGTGATGTGTTTATGTTCTCCGAAGCCACCATTCACGACGGCCTTCCCAAAACCACCAAACCCATACGCACCAACCTCTATTACAACTATGTGCACGCCCATTACAACGTCATGAACCGCGAACCCAAAAACTGCCATCACTTCTACTTTCCACCCGATATACGTGCCCGATTCAACGACGACCAAAAAGCCATGACCCAATGGATGGAATTATCACGATGGGACTATTAACATTCGGAGTTAGCCATGGATGAACACATTTCAAACCTGCTCAAACAAGTCAGTGGCCAACACATGAGGAACACCATATACCATTTGGCCAAAGACCCACTCCCTTTTCGCAAACTCAATTATACACGCCCAGGTCAAAACAAATGCTCCTTGTATGAAGCCGACGACTACCTGCAATCCCAGCTTGAATCTTTTGGTTACACCGTTCAAAAAGAAGGCGTGCAAGTACAAGCTTTTCGGTGCGACACATCCAAACCCAAAGCCCAGCAATATTCACCTCCCATGCCCGAAGACCCGTGGTACACGGCTTACAACCTTTATGCCGAAAAAACAGGCACAACAAATCCAGAAGAAATCATCCTCATCTTGGCACACAAAGACTCACAAAGCTGGGTCGATTCACCCGGTGCCAACGACAATGGCGTTGGCACCGCCGCCGTATTAGAGCTTGCCCGCGTCATCAGCACCATCACACCCAGCCGCACCATTCGCTTTCTCTTTTGCAACGAAGAACACAGACCTTGGACCAGTGTAACCGCCGCAGAACAAGCCGCAAAACGCGGTGACAACTTGGTCGCCATCTTTAACCTCGATGGCCTTTCTCGCGGCACCCCCGAAGACAAAGCCGCAGGGCGCAAAACCAATGTCACCCTCTTTACCGAACCCGAAGGCGAACGCTTTGCCGACCTCATGGCCCAAATGAATGACACCTACCAACTTGGCCTGCATCAGCGCAAACAACAACGCACACGCCCCGGTGACGACGACGGCTCATTTATCAATGCCGGTTTCAAACATGCCATCATCAACATTGGTTCATATCCCTATGGCGATCCACATTATCACACCGAACAAGATCATCCCGAAAACGTAGACTTCGAAAACCTCGTCTTAGCGACCCAACTCAGTTTGGCCGCAACCTTGCACACAGCAAGCAATGGTGCCTAAAACAGATCAAGAAAAAGCCCCCGCGATGGCTCATCGCGGGGGCTTTTTTTATGCTCATCCATTTCATTCACAAATAAACCACCAACAGGCTATGGGTTCGCTGTTGTCTTACGCCACGCCAAAAACGCCATCA
>JAYODI010000024.1:0-5045 GCA_038279365.1 Candidatus Latescibacterota bacterium
TTGTAAACTGCTGTTTTATATTTCTTTAATATCTTTGAGTTTACAAAGATAAATTTTTATTAGAATTCTACAGTAATGTATGTGCGCTAAACCAAACCGAGGTCTTCGTAAATGGCACTGTGAAGATCACGGGCGCGTTGGTTGTGTTTGGCTTCGCCGGGCATCCCGTTGCAAATAAGGGCTACAACGAGGTTGTGTTTGGGATCGGCAAAGGCGGCTGATGATTGCATGCCGCCGTGGCCAAATGTTTCGGGTGAGGCGTGGCGGCCAAAGTTGTAGGGAACGGTTTCGGGGCCGTGGTGGTTGGAATTGACGATAAAACCGAGGCCCCAATCGATGGTGTGTTGAAAGGTGTGGTCAAACATATCTTTGCGTTGGCGGCGCGTGAAAGCTGAGACGGTTTCGGGTTCGAGAATGGGGCTGCCACCATTTAAGAGGGCTTCATAAAATTGGCCCAATTGGCGAATGGGACCACGTGCACCCCCTCCTGGGCGACAAAGAGAGGTGCCTTCTTCTGTGTCCCAAAAGGCATACGCTTCGGGGGCGTTGTACATGTGGCCGAGGCAATTGCCATAAGTGTGGTATTTTTCGGGAGGTAAACCGAGATAAGTATCGGTGAGATTAAGAGGTTCGAGAATATTTTGTCGAACGATTTGAGAAAAGGGAAGGTTGTTGCGGCGACAGGCAATTTCGGCCAGGATAAACCAACTGGAAGCAGGGTGATAGCCTGCTTTGGCACCGGGTGTCCAGCCGGGTTCGAGGAAGGTGCCACAAGTTTTAAAAATAATGTCTGCCCAGGGTTCTTTGTGCCATTGCACACCCAAGACATTTCTAAAACCCGCAGTGTGTGTCAGCAGGTGGCGAATGGTAACGGCGTCTTTGCCGTGCCATTGAAAATCGGGTAGGTGATAATAAACGGGGTCATCTAAGCCGATATGACCTTGTTCCCACAATTGGGCAATGACAGCAACTGTGAGGGGTTTGCCAGATGAGTACCAAGGCATGAGCGTGTCTGATGTGAGATGTACTTTGGGGCGTGCGTCACCTAAGGCATCGTCTACAATGGGTTCATTGTTTTGAGAGACGTAGATTTGTGCCCCAATGTGTAACCCTTCAAGGATGCCTTGTTGGAGCAATTGGGTGGTTTTGGGAAGCGTTTGAGAAAGGTTGTTCATAAGCAAAAATAGAAAAAGGGCTGTGCCTCAGAGCACAGCCCTTTTTAAAAAAGATATTAGAGTTCGCCGACGTCAACGGTGCTGAACAAGTATATTTCAGATTTAATAACACGTGCATCAGTACCTTTGATGTTGCTAAAAACCAAATAATAGGTGTCTGATGCATCAATGGGCAGACGAAATGTTGCGCGAGGTGTTAAGCCTGGGCTATAGAGCACTGCGGGAGTATTTCCTGCTTGCCAGATTTGGAAATTGTTTTCGTCCATGACGGCAATGTCAATGCTGCCATTTTCAACTTCGATAGAGCCTTGCAAAAACGCATTTCGCTGGACATCGGCATCCAGTGTAAAGTGGAATTCGCGAAATGCACCGCTTGATAGCGAAAAAGTTAAATCGGCAATGGGACGACCACCGGCATCTGCGGGATTGTTGTCGCTACCACATCCAACAAATAAAAATGGTATGCACAAAATGAGAAGCAATCGTTTCATGAGCAGGCCCTCTTCCTGTTGTGGTGGAGTTTTCAAAGCGATTAAGCATGTTGTATAAACGCTTTGATAGCTATACGGGTTCCCCAGTGATCAGGATTCAAAGGTTGTAAGATAAATGACGCCTTATATGCAAGTGTTGGGCTTTGTTTGTACGTTGGTTTTATGGGTTGTTGACTGCTTTGATCAAGGCTTTAATGTATCCCACTGTATATGCCCGTTGGCGATGTCCCCAGGGGGTGTCTTGTTCTGAACGCGCAACGTGATCAGGGCAAAAGACACCTTCATATCCAACTTCTTTATATACCTTCATGGCTTCCCACATATCTACAGAACCCTCATCGATGTAGACTTCATCAAAATTGAGAAAACCACCACGAATGTTTCTAAAGTGGACCATAAAGATTTTTTTGCGTTGCCCAAAGTAACGAATGACATCCATAATTTCTTTGCCGGGGTCTTTGAGCATTTCTGAACATGTGCCCTGGCAAAAGTTTAAACCGTGGTAGGGACTTTCGGCAATATCCACAAATTTTTTGATGCCGTCTACTGTGCCGAGTACACGGTTGATACCGCGATAGCCCGTGTCGTGCGGCATGGCTGGGTCGTGTTGGTGGCAGGCCATTTTTACTTTGTATTCGTTGGCAACGGGAATCACACGTTCCAAAAAGTAAGTGATGCGTTCCCACATCATATCTGCAGTTACGCGCCCTGCGGGGGTGAGTTCATCTTTGTTTTCAGATTTGTTGATGTCGAAGGAGCGATAGATGGCACCGCCACGGCCTTCGGTGCGATGTGTGGAGACAACACCCAAGAGTGTGAGGTTGTATTTGAGACAGGGAATGCCCGCTTCTCCTGCGGCGCGAATACACTCACAAATGGCATCAATTTCTTTGTCGCGTTCGGGTGTGCCCAGCATAATATTGGGGTTTTCGGCGCGTTCGATATAATGAGAGCTCAAAGGCAATGCAACAACATCTACGGCGACACCGTGTTTTTCAGTTTGTTCGCGCATTTTCAGTAGCGCATCTTTTGTCCAACTTTTTTGTCCTGCGGGAATCAATTCGTCCAAATTAGAGGCAACGATGTGTTCAACACCAACTTGGCGTGCAAATTTTAAATTATCGTCTGACAAATCACCTGTTTGTAAGCCGGGGTACATGATTCCTCCTGCGAAAAGAGTGGGATTATTAGGTGGGCAAAGATACGGCTCAGAGCGTGTTCTGGCAAGTATCTTTGGCTTAGGGCTTGCTCATATATGGGTAAATGGTTTATTTTGTGAGGCAACTATGTATGGCGGTTTTCGTCGTAGATGATTGGTTATCATACAATTTGAAAATGACAAATAGGGCTGAGGGTTTTGTGAATTATTTAAAGCGAATGCAGGCTGTGTGGTTGGGGCGTGACGCGTTGGTGTGTTGGTTACCACCCACTGTGTTTGGACTGGTGTTGCGTTTTTGGAGTTTGGGATTTGGTTTGCCCAACCATTTTCGCCCCGATGAAGACATGGTGGTTTTGCCATCTTTGGGTATGGTGGGAGGCAACTTAGACCCACATGATTATACCTATCCGACGTTGTATAAATACATTTTGGTGCTGATTTATCGGGTGTGCATGGCATTGGGTTTGGGCGCACAAGGGTATGACAATGCGTGGCAATATGCGGCCTATGGTTTTTTTGTAGATGGATCGTTTTTCTTTTTGGTCGCACGTGTTGTGAGTGCAGTGTTTGGTGTGTTGACAATTATGGCCATATATCGCGTGGGTGAGTTGGCTTATGGTCGCTGGGTAGGTGGTGCGTGTGCGTGGTTTTTGAGTGTGAGTGTGTTGCACGTGCGCGATTCTCACTTTGGTGTGACAGATATCTCGTCTGTTGCGTTGTTGCTGTTTGGTCTGGTGTATTGTGTGCACATTGCTCAGCGTGGTGCGTTAAAAGATTATGTGTATGCGGGTGTGTTTGTGGGGTTGGCCGCTTCGGCAAAATATGGTGCGGTGTTGGGTTTGGTGCCATTGTGTGTGGCACATGTGTGTTGTCGTCCTGAGGGTGTGCCTTTGTTGTCTGTGTGGATTTGGCAACGCAAGGTGTGGTTGGCGGGGGTGGTGTGTGTCTTTACATTTTTGTTGATGTCGCCCTATCACGTGATCAATGCCGCAGGATTTGTGCGCGATTTTGGGTTTCAGATGCGTCATGTATTTGAATATGGTCACGGTGAAGATTTGGGTTCGGGCTGGATGTATCACCCCACGGTGACTTTGCGATATGGGTTGGGGGTGTTGGTGTTGCTGGGCAGTGTGGGTGGTTTGGTGGTTATGGGCGTGCGTAGAAAGTCTGTGGATTGGGTTGTTTTGAGTTTGTTTGTGGTGTTTTTTATTGTGATTGGTCAAGGACGCGTGGTGTTTTTTCGGTATGCATTACCGGTTGTGCCTTTGTGTTGTTTGTTTTGTGCGGTGTTGTTAGATCGTATGCGTGGTTTGGATGTGATGCCCAAACGATATGTGGGTGTTGTTGGAATGGGTTTGGTGTGTATTTTTATGGCCGAGCCGTTGTTTGCAAGTGTGCGTTTAAATGTGATGTTTGGCAAAGAAGATACGCGGGCATTGGCCCGCCAGTGGGTTGAAGAACACATTCCCGAAGGACAGCTTATTGCCAATGTCGGTGGGTTGTATGGCGATGTACAAATCAGAAATCGGCACGGTGTGAGTTGGTGGTTGTCACGTTATTTTGATGCATTTGGAGATGTGCCAGAACCTGAGTTGGTGGATTTTTTGACGCAGTTTGAGGATCAGTTGCCGCCTTTTTATGTTTACAATCACTATATTGGAATACGTGATTTATCCAACCGCTCTCAAGGGGTGATTGAGACGTTAGACAATGAGGATATTGCGGTTGTGGTCACACACGAACACCCTTTGCATTATTCTCACGTGGCGCCTGAGTTTATGGCCGTCTTGGAAAAACGGGCAGATCTTTGGGCCACATTTATTCCTGCAGAAGATAAGGAGCATTTGGCACAGACCGTGTTTAATTTACAAGATGCGTTTTATTATCCATTGGGCAAGTTTGGCGGTTTAGAACGCGGGGGGCCGGTTGTTAAAATTTGGCGTATTAAGGGGCGCGATGGCGTGGCAGTGGATAAACCTAAGGCATCTCAGCGCTTGATTTATGACACTCTTTTTTGGTTGGGCAATGGCGATCTGTTTCGCGAAAAGTATGACAAGGCCATTACCTATTATGAGCGTGCCATTCGCACAGACCCTTTGGCCACGGATGTTCGTCTTTTTATGGCTGTGGCACTGATGAGGCAAAATCGATATCCAGAAGCTGCCGACGAGGTTCGTGAGGCATTGTCATTGGGTGCAGAGATCGGCAATTTTGAACGCG
>JAYODI010000024.1:5145-64076 GCA_038279365.1 Candidatus Latescibacterota bacterium
TTTTGAACGCGATACAGACGGTAAGTCTTATGCCCAAATGGGTGCTGTGTGTGCGATGGTTGGATATTATAAAGAGGCGGCCTTGGTATATGAACGGGCAAGGTCAATGGGATATGAGACGGTTGATGATTTAAACAATATGGGTGTCATCTATCATGCGTTGGGGCAATATGAAGATGCCGCTGGTGTTTTGCAACGTGCCTTACAACTTGATCCACACCATATCGAAGCGCAGCGCAATTTGCAAGTGGTGCTTCAAAAAATGGATATGAACTAAAAAAGTCGCCCACGTGACTTCGTTGGCGACTTTGATCTGCTTGGTGGTCGATGGCGTTAGGTGAGTTCGTTTTGAAAGAATTCGATGACTTCACCGTCTGGGCCTTTGCAAAAAGCAATGCGCACGGGTGTGATGTGCGGTTTACTGGGTATGTCTAAGCTTTTGGGCTCCATGGTGACTTCAGCTCCTGCTGCACGGGCACGTTCTAATGCTGCGTCGCAATCATTTGTGCGAAGAGCAAAGTGGATAATCGATCCTTCTGGTTTGGGGCCATTTTTGCCATTGGCAAATATTTCCATATAATTACCATCGCCTGCATCGAGCATAATGGCGCGTTTGTCGCCTTCACCCCAAGCAATTTTTTGGGTAAAGCCGAGTGCTTCTGTATAAAATTTAACGGATGCCTCAAAATCATATGCACGAATGGCCACGTGGTGAAAGCCACCTCCACCAATGGTTTGGTTGGTACCCATTTTTTCTCCTCATTGATTTTGTTGTTTGGTCTTGTCTGGCCTCAAGATATGTTTCTCTAACAAATCTGCAAGAAGAATATCTGTCTTACGTTGTCAGGGTGGACGTTGTCTACATTTTTGGATATGTTTGCTTAAGGTCGTATTTGGATTTGTTGGTGAATGAGGAGACAATGATTATGAAACCGGTGGTTGTTTATGATGGAGAATGTCGGTTTTGTACATGGAGCATGAATCGCATCCAAAAGTTAGACAAACAAGATCAGTTTGCCTATTTACCACGCCAAGCTCCTGGAATTGAGTCGCGATTTCCGAAGTTAGCCGATTCGGATTTTAACACGGGCATGCGGTTGATTGTGACAGATGATGAGATTTATGTGGGCGCAGACGCAGTTTATCAAATATATCGTCGTTTGCCACCTTTCCATTTTGTGGCGTGGGTATATCGTGTGCCCATTTTGCATTGGGTTTTTCGGGGGGGGTATGCGCTTATTGCCAAATATCGCCATTTGTCTGGGCGTGTGACCTGTGATACCAGTGCGTGCGATTTGTCATTTGGCGCGCGTCAGGCTGTGACTGAGGAACAAAATAAAACGGTGTGATTGGTGCAAAAAGGATGAAAATAAGAAAAAACGCTATCGATGATTCGATGGCGTTTTTTTATGGAATAATTTCGCCTCTTTTGCATCTTATATTTGATAATGAAATTTGTCACAGGTCTTAAGTCGCGGTTTGTTCCCAAAAGCTTTTGAGATTTTCTTGCGATTTGTGACCTGTGACCTGTGACCTGTGACCTGTGATCTGTGATTTTATCTATGAACGAACTTGACGACATTCTCAAAGCCCAAGTGGGAGATCGTGAGGCATTTGGCCGTATTGTGATGCGCTATCGCGATCTTGTGTATGGCATTTGTTATGGGATGACGGCACAGGGTGTCGATGCCGAAGACTTGACACATGAAGCATTTGTTGAAGCATTTTTAAAGTTGCATAGTTTGCGCGAACCCGAGCGTTTTGCTGGGTGGTTGCGCACACTGACATCGAATGTGTGTCGGATGTGGCATCGGCAAAAAAAACGTGAATATTTGGATGTATGGTCAGATAAATCTTTGGACGATACGTCAAGGAAGATGCCGTTAAATGGTTATTTTTCAAAGCTGTCCGAACCGCATCGTATGGCACTTGCTTTGCATTATTGGGAAGGGTTGTCATATGAAGAAATGGCGCGGTTTTTATCTATACCCATCGGTACTGTTATGAGTCGGTTAAGCCGAGCCAAACGAGCACTTAAAGATGTGATGGAACAAAGTGAGGATATGCATATGGTTGATGTGGAAGGACGTGATTTACAGGTGGAAGTGGATGCTGAAATTGATGTATTGCTTAAGCTTTTTGGTGAAGATGTGGATTCCATGGAGCGATTGAGCATCGTTTTAGAAAATTCACCCGACCGATTTAGACAAGTGATTTGTCAAGTGGAAGATGGCGCAACTGTAGAGCAAGTGGGGATGTTGGTACGTCACTTTGGTCAATCTGCTGTTGAGGCAACTTTGGGATGCTATTTTGATGGTGATGTGCAAGACAAGGCCAAAGCTTTTGCTGTGTTGCAATTTTTGATTCATACTTGGGTTGGAAAAAATCCCGAAAAAACATACACGTTACCGATGGTGCCTGGGGCTTATTTGGTGTTGGATGCGGTTATGCAATCTGCACATTCTGTGGATGCACAAGTCGCGTTGCTGGTGGATCTCTTGGAATGCGCAGACGGCAGTGTGAGAATGGTTTTTGCGTGTGTATTGCGTGGTTATGAGACGACGGCATTTGATGTTTTGATGACACGTTTTCAAGAAATCACAGATGTTGGTATTTGTCACAAGGCTGAGGGTTTTTTGAGTGCTTTACGGTTTTTTGGCAGTCGTTTTTTAAAAGATATTTTGGCTTTTTTGCGCAGTGAAGACCCTCATACCATTCGGTTGGGGCTTCAGGGTGCTGGGGGGGTAGCGGGTGTGTTGGATAAAGCTTGGGTAGATTCACAATCTGCGCAGGCAAGAACGTTGGGCCGGCGTACACAGGGTTTGTTATTTGCCGATCAAATGGATGGAGAAGTTTTAAGCGAAATGACAAATCGCATTTCTGATTTGGTTTCTCATCCCAAACAAGACATTCGCATTTGGGCCATTGATCTTTTGAAATCTTTGCCCTTGGGTGTTCACTTGGTCAAATTGCGTACTTGTTTGTCTGCTCAAGATCAAGAGACACAAGTTGCGGCGATGCGTACGCTGGCCGAATTGGGAGATCGCGGGTGTGTTCAAATTTTAATTGACGCAGCTAAAACGCGTGAAGGACTGGTTTTGCGCAAGACCATTGAGGCCTTGGGGCATTTGCGTGCGCCAGAAGCACAACCGCTTATGGAAGCATTGCTCAATCATACAGATCGTGGTATACAAGAGGCTGCCATTTTGGGGTTGGGCAATGTGGGCAATGAAGATGCGCGTCGCAAGCTTCGAGAGATGACGGCTTCTTCAGACAAAAAGATTGCGCGATTGGCTGCACGTGCGATTTATGGTGGCGATCAATATCGACACAGACCAAAATCATCGGCCCTCACACGTGCTCGTTTGCAAAAGATTCGCGGAGATGCACGGCCAGATCCAATGCTCCATCGGTCGGTGGTGGCAGCTGTGAGATGTTTACCTGAGGTGCGTGTTTATGAAGAGATTGATTTGACACGTCGCATCGCCAAGGTATGTGGTGATTATTCGACCACGCGACGCCACCTTGTTTCTGGGCGAGATCGGTTGATGACACGCGATCAGGGGCTTTACACGTTTACCCCATTAGGCGAAGCTGTGTGGCGTGTGGAACATTTTATTCAAGAACGGTTTTTGAGTTTGGAAAGATATTGAGGTGTATCATGGATGAGACGATTACCGTAGAACAATTTAAAAAACGATTGGTCGATTTGTTTGTGCGCAGTCGGCAGGAGAATTTGCCCAAGAAGTTTGAAGATCGACACATTTTGCTCAAGAGCATAGTGTTGGCCTATTTGGAAGTGGGACAAGACTATACAGAACGTGAAATCAATGCGGCCATTCAAGGGTGGATGATGACCATTGGTCGCGATTTGCGTGTGGATGTGTTTACCATTCGGCGAGAGTTGGTGGACCGTAAATATCTCGGGCGCGATAAGCGCGGTGCGTGTTATGAAGTAATTTTGGACGGTTATGGCTCTTCTCTTTTTGCGCCTGAGGTGGGTGCGGTCGATGTGATAGCAGTGATTGAAGAAGGTTGTGCAAAGGCCGAGGCACGTAAGCAGGTGTTTATGAAAAAACAAAAAACGGCTTGACACGTCTTGAGAGAATCTCTAAGTTTTGTTTAGTGACTTGTGAATCCAGAGAACGAATTTGGAGATTTTGACGATGATTTCTAGCAGACACCATACAGATGTTGCAACGACTTGCGCCGTGCGCAATGTTGTTGTTTTGGGTGTGTCTGCCTCTGTTACGGGTTGGTGGTGGTCTGGTGATATATCTATAGGCCAACCGTAACGGAATTGTAAATACCAAAGTTTAAAAATCCGCCGTCGGTTGCCCGACGGCGGATTTTTTTTGCGATCAATTAAGGCGATGAGATTTTTAAGATACAGGTTTTTGAGGTGAGTATGATGTTACAAAAATTTTATACAAAACAATTTGCAACAATCAGTCGATGGTGGTGGCAGGTAAAAGGCAAGGTTTGTCCACCACCGGATATCAAGCGTTTATTTATGTGGTTTGCACCGCGCGCTACCGGAAGGTGGCGCGCGTTTTTTTATGGTTAAGCGAAGCTAATTTATTCTGTTCAGACAAGTTCATTTTTCAATTTTTGTGGCATCGCAAATTAAAATGGGAGAGATTCCCCAAAGGAGATCCGTTATGAATCGCACCATTGTTTTGACAGGAGATCGTCCTACTGGGCGTTTGCATTTGGGACATTATGTGGGTTCGTTGAAGAACCGATTTGAAATGCAAGAGGATCATCAATGTTTTTTTATGATTGCCGATTACCAAGCATTGACGACTCATCAAGAGCATACACAAGCGTTGGAATCATATGTAAGAGAGATGATATTGGATTATTTGGCGGCGGGTTTTGACCCCGAAAAGAGTGTGTGTTTTTTGCAATCTCAGGTGCCACAGCTTGCCGAGTTGACAATGATTTTGAGCAACTTGGTTTCTTTGCCCAGATTGTTGCGTAATCCAACCATTAAAGAAGAAATGGATAAGATGGGTTTAGACGACCGTGCGACATATGGGTTTGTGGGATATCCCGTGTCACAAGTGGCAGATATTTTGTTGTTTCGCCCACGCTATGTACCTGTTGGCCCCGATCAGCGGCCACATATTGAGTTGGCGCAAGATGTGGCAGAGCGATTTAATCGCTTATATGGCGATGTGTTTCCCATTCCAGAAGGTGTGTATGGCGAGCGACTGAAGGGCACTGATGGGATGCATAAAATGGGCAAGAGTTATAACAATGCCATTGACTTAACAGATTCTGAGGCGGGTGTTTTAATGAAAGTGACGACAATGATGACCGACCCTGGGCGTGTGCGTGTTACAGATTCAGGATGCCCTGAGGTGTGCTCGGCATTTCATTATCGAGAAGTTTTTGATGCGAGACAAGCCAATCGGGTTGCTGATGCCTGTCGGGCTGGAGCGATTGGGTGTACAACGTGTAAGGAGGATTTGGCACTGGTTTTAAATGATTTTTTGGCACCGTTTCGAGAACGTCGTGCTGCGTTTGAACAAAAGCCCAATTTGGTACGCGACATTCTTCATTTAGGATGTTCAAAAGCGCGCATTGAGGGACAAAGGACTTTGGAGAGGGTGAAAGAAGTGATGGGTTTGCGGTATGAAGGGTTATTGGGGTAATGCTTCATCTCGTGCGGGGGCCATTTGAGCGATTTGCTCGCTGAGACCTCGCACGGGTAGGGCCGAATTATTGTTCAATGCCCAATTCTTCAAATATCTTTTCCCACCGTTCGGGATGGCTTTCATGTGTGTTAAGTGGGCGAAATTGTGCGCGCAAATAAGATTTGATGGCGGCCAACCGCCAGTCGTCGGTGAGCAAGTAGGCTTTTTTATGACCGAGTTCTTTGATGCGGCGAAGTACGACAGCATTTAGGAGATGTCCCAACCCTTTGCCGTGGTGTTCTGGTAGGGCGGCAACCATATGAACAAGACCTGTGTCTGGGCTTACCTTGTCACTTGTCCAGGCGCAGGTGCTGGCAACGGGGCTGTTTGCATAGGTGATAAAAAAAAGATTTTCAGGTTTGAATCGTTCATTGTGTGTGAGGCGTTCTCTGCATTTTTCTATGGTCCAATTTTCGCCCACCTGGCCTTCCATGATGCGACACCAAGCGGGTTCATCTCCTTTGCGATAGGTGCGTATGGCATACCCTTCAGGAATATGTATGGGGGGCAGATCTTCTAAGTGGTCGCGAATCATTTCCAGTTGAGGACGTGGTGCTGTAGATATTGGGGGGGAGGGCAAAAGGAATGATTTGAGCCAATTGAACATAGTATTTTCCCTTAATTGATGCCACGCAAATAAAGTCACGCATTTCAACCATTTGAAATGCACGAAGGCATTGCAAATCCTTTGAATCAAAACGTTGTCTACACAAGTTTTGTGGTGTTTGTAAACGCGTGTGTTTTGCCTGATAAACGGGTAGGAGAATGAAGGTCTTTTGCATAATGTATTAGACTGATTTTGAATGATGGCCTATAATATTGATGGCTTGTATGTCTGTCAAGAACGAAGACGCGTTTTGTTGTTTGTCGATACCGGGTTGTTAAATGTGTCTTATGGCAATCTGTATGGAGATGATTTGGGCAATAGATTGTGGGTATTTGCACATGTTTTGTGAATGTCCGTTGTTATTGCCTTACTTTTTCTTGACAATTAAAAGGGCTTGTGATAAATTAAGCGCGTTGTGGGCGGTTTTTGCGCTTTTCATTTGCTTATTTTCTAAGACCTTACGTCGTGTATTTCTTTTTTCACGGCTATTAAACAAAGTTTTGAAAATGAACCCGCTTTTTTTAAATATGCGGTCATTCGTAAATATGTCTTGATGGATGCAACTGTGTTGTGACCCAATGGGGTTGCGCGGGTTGCTTTTTTTATTGATGTAGCATCCATGCCCAACCCATTGTGAGGTTGATGAGGATCATATGGGACTGACAAGAATTAAAAAAGGTTTCGATTTGCCAATTGCTGGCACGCCCAACCAATCTACCATCCACACCAAAAATGTGACGTCTGTTGCCCTTTTGGGTGAAGACTATATTGGTATGCGCCCCACAATGCTGGTGCAACCTGGCGATAAGGTAAAGTTGGGTGATGTGGTTTTGGTTGATAAAAAGATGGAAGGTGTTAAGTATACAGCACCAGGGTCTGGCGAAGTTGTGGCCGTCAATCGAGGTGCCAAGCGCGCATTTTTGTCGCTTGTTATACGGCTTGAAGGCAATGACGAAGTAGAATTTGGCGCACATTCAGATGATGCCTTAGCAAATTTGGATCGCGAGACTGTCAAAACACAGTTGATCGATTCTGGTCAATGGACGGCTTTGCGAGCAAGGCCTTTTAGCAAAGCCGCTGACCCTAAGGGGGTGCCTCATTCTATTTTTGTTAATGTTATGGATACCAATCCGTTGGCGCCGGCAATGGCCCAAGTGATTGCCGGACAGGAGCAAAATTTCTTAAGAGGGTTGCAAATCGTCTCAAAGTTAACGGATGGGGTGATTTTTGTTTGTAAAGACCCAGATCTAAAATTGCCTCAAATAGATGTAGATCGGGTTCAGGTTGAAGAATTTTCTGGCCCTCACCCTGCGGGTTTGGTGGGCACGCACATTCACTTCTTAGACCCTGTTTCTCGTGGCAAAGTGGTTTGGCATTTGGGTGTACAAGATGTGATTGCTTGGGGGCATTTGTTTGCCACAGGGCATATTCTGACAGATCGCATTGTTTCTATTGCCGGGCCTACGGTGAAACATCCCCAGTTGGTGAAAACACGATTGGGTGCCTCGTTGACCGATTTGGTAGAGGGTGAATTGGTTGATGTTGAAAACCGAATTGTGAGTGGGTCGGTTTTGTCGGGGCGTAAAAGTGACGATGCCCGTTGTTATTTGGGGCGCTATCATCAACAGGTTACGGTTTTAGAAGAAGGTAGAAAACGTGAGCTTTTAGGTTGGTTGGGCCCTATGTTTGATGTGGTAACCATTAAAAACCTGGCACTATCTAAGTTGTTTTTTGGTAATAAGTTTAATCTGACGACCAGCACAAATGGCAGTCGGCGCTCCTTGGTTCCTCATGGCAATTACGATGAAGTCGTCCCTTTGGATATTTTACCAACGTTCTTAATTCGGGCTTTGGCAACATACGATATTGAGGGTGCGGAAAAACTGGGTATCTTAGAACTGGATGAGGAAGATTTGGCACTGTGCACGTTTTCTTGCACGTCCAAAATGGATTTTGGACCTTTGTTGCGTGAGAACCTCACCATTTTTGAAAAGGAAGGTTAGTGAAGCCGCTACGCGATCTTTTAGACAAACAAGGCGAGCAGTTTCATAAAGGTGGAAAGCTCGAACAGCTATATCCTCTTTATGAAGCTGGTGATACCATTCTCTATACGCCAGGAGAAGTGACACAAGCCGATTCGCATGTGCGCGATGGGATGGATCAAAAGCGCATGATGATTACTGTGGCACTTGCATTGCAACCCTGCATTTTGATGGCATTGTACAATACAGGCCTGCAAGCCAGTTTGGCCTATCAGGCCCTTGGTGCTGTCACTGCCAATACGTGGCAGGCTTGGGTTGCGCAATTGTTGGGTGTGTCTTTTATGCCATCTGATGTGATCAGTTGTTTTGTTTTGGGTGCATTATATTTTGTGCCTGTGCAGATTGTTACAATTGCTGCTGGTGGTTTGTGTGAGGCCGTTTTTGCCATTTTGCGCAAACACGAAATTAGTGAAGGATTTTTGGTCACGAGTACATTGTTTCCACTCACATTGCCCCCGTTGATTCCTTTGTGGCAAGTGGCTGTTGGGATCATTTTTGGCGTGGTGATTGGCAAAGAGATTTTTGGTGGTGTGGGGATGAACTTCTTAAATCCTGCACTTACTGGACGTGCATTTTTATACTTTGCTTATCCGGCACAAATTTCAGGTGACGCGGTGTGGGTTGCTGTTGATGGATACAGCCAGGCAACGATATTGGCATCTTTTGCCAGCCCTCAGTTGAGCGTAACCTATTCTTGGTTGGATGCTTTTTTAGGTTTTGTACCCGGTTCTATGGGAGAAACGTCGGCCTTGGCATGTTTGCTTGGTGCGGGTATACTTATTTTAACAAAGGTTGGGTCTTGGCGCATTATGGCAGGTGTGACGGTGGGGATGGTGGGGCTGGCGTGGTTGTTTAACAGCATCGGCAGCACAACAAACCCCATGTTTAACGTGACACCAAGCTGGCATTTTGTGATCGGTGGGTTTGCATTTGGTACCATATTTATGGCAACAGACCCCGTGAGTGCGGCTATGACAACGGGTGGAAAGTGGATTTACGGTATTTTGATTGGTGCAATGACGGTGCTTATTCGCGTGGCAAACCCTGCTTATCCCGAAGGGATTATGTTGGCAATTTTGTTTGGTAATGTGTTTGCACCAATTATCGACCGGGTATTTGTCAATCGCAATATTAAGAGGAGACAGGCCCGCTATGCAGAAAGATAGTGTTCAAAGAACGGTTTTGGTTGCCTTGGTTGTGTGTTTGGCTTGTTCAGTGCTTGTTTCTGGCGCCGCTGTGGCATTGAGTTCTGTGCAAAAAGAGAACAAGCGATTGGATAAAATGAAGAACATTTTGATAGCAGGTGGTTTATATGAACCTGCTCAAGATATTCGATCTGTGTATAAAAACAAGGTGACACCTTTGTTAGTCGAGTTGGATACAGGGCGCATAATAGGTGAAGGACAGTATCCCGAAGGTATACAGGCCGAAAACTACGATCTCAAAAAAGTGGCTTCTGATCCTACATTGGGCCGTTCTGTAGATCCATCTGAAGACATTGCAAAGATTCGGAATCGCCCGAAGTATATTTTTGTATATGAGGTGATCGAAAACGGCAATTTGCAAAAAGTTATTTTACCTATTTATGGTTATGGTTTGTGGTCTACGCTTTATGGGTTTATTTCATTGGGCAGCGATTTGCAAACGATTCAAGGCATTACATATTATGAGCACGGTGAAACACCAGGTTTGGGTGGCGAAGTAGAGAACCCGCGTTGGATGGGGCTTTGGAAGGGTAAAAAGGCTTTTTATGAATCGGGTGATGTCGCCATTTCTGTCATTAAGGGATCTGTCGATCCCAACAGCCCCCAAGCGCAATATCAGGTAGATGGCTTGTCGGGGGCAACAATCACCACACGTGGTGTGCACAATATGCTACACTATTGGTTGGGCGACAATGGATATGGTCGGTTAATAGAGACGTTGAAACAAGGAGGTACCCGTGGCTGAGGTTATTGAAAAAGAGGAAAAAGCGCCAGAAGCGCCCTCTGCACCGCCACTTGATATTCGAGAGTTGTTGCTCACACCGGTATTTGACAATAACCCTATTGGGCGACAGGTGTTGGGTATTTGTTCTGCATTGGCAGTGACTACGGGTATGAAAACGGCTGTGGTCATGTCCTTGGCTGTAACTTTTGTGACTGCGTTTTCAAATTTGTCGGTTAGTGCCATTCGTAATCTCATTCCTTCGAGTATTCGCATCATTGTCGAAATGACCATTATTGCATCGTTGGTGATTATTGCCGATCAATTTATTCGCGCATATGCCTATGATATCTCCAAGCAGTTGTCGATTTTTGTGGGGCTGATTATTACGAATTGTATTATCATGGGGCGCGCTGAAGCATATGCGCTTAAAAATCCTCCGATACATAGCTTTTTAGATGGCATTGGCAACGGGCTTGGGTACAGCACAGTTTTGATTGCTGTTGGTTTTTTCCGCGAGTTGTTGGGGGCGGGTAAACTGTTTGGCTATGAAGTATTTTCATTGGTTACAGAAGGTGGTTGGTATGTGCCCAATGGATTGATGTTACTTGCGCCCAGTGCATTTTTCTTAATTGGCTTTTTTATCTGGATTGTTCGTGCGTGGAAACCTGAACAAGTTGAAGAGGATTAATTGATGCTTGAACATTATATCAGTTTGTTTGTAAAGGCCGTTTTTATTGAGAATATGGCCTTGGCGTTTTTCTTAGGCATGTGTACTTATTTGGCCGTGTCCAAAGAGGTGACTACTGCATTTGGTTTGGGCATTGCCGTGGTGGTTGTGCAAGGGATTACGGTACCGGTTAATAATCTGATTTATAAAAGTGTGTTGGCTGAAGGGGCCCTTGCATGGGCTGGTTTGCCTGATGTCGATTTGACCTTTTTGGGTTTGATTACCTACATCGGTGTGATTGCTGCGATGGTACAAATTTTGGAAATGGCCCTTGATAAATATGTGCCAAGCCTCTACAATGCTTTGGGTGTGTTTTTGCCACTTATCACCGTAAACTGTGCCATTTTAGGTGGTTCTTTGTTGATGGTAGAACGTGACTTTAATTTCCCTGAAAGTGTGGTGTTTGGTGTGGGAAGTGGTTTTGGTTGGGCCTTGGCCATTGTGGGATTGGCAGGTGTGCGTGAGAAGATGAAGTATTCCAATGTTCCTGCACCCTTGCGTGGTTTGGGCATTACGTTTATGACTGTGGGTTTGATGGCCATGGCATTTATGTTGTTTTCGGGAATCCAGCTTTAAGAAATATAAAGTGCAGTATGTGGGGCATAGAACTATATAATTCAGACTATGCCTTTCTCCTCGCTCTTTTGAACGCATAGCGGAGATGATATGGACGGAGCTAATTTAATTATACTGGGTGTGGGGATGTTTACCACCATCGTGTTGGTTTTGGTGGCTGTGATTTTGATGGCAAAGTCACAGTTGGTGGCAGCAGGAAATGCCAAAATCATGATTAACAATGATCCTGATGCCACAATTTCTGTGCCGATGGGTGGGAAACTGCTAAATACATTGGCTGAAAATAAGCTGTTTGTGTCTTCAGCCTGCGGGGGTGGTGGAACGTGTGGTCAGTGTAAAGTGCATATTTTAGAAGGTGGGGGAGAAATTTTACCTACCGAGCGGTCGCACATCAATCGGGGTGAAGCCCGTGAAGGGTGTCGGTTGTCCTGCCAGGTGACGGTAAAGGGCGACATGAAGATCGAAGTGCCAGAGGAAGTCTTTAGCATTAAAAAATGGAAGTGCAAAGTTCGTTCTAATTACAATGTGGCAACATTTATTAAAGAACTCGTTTTGGAATTGCCCGAAGGTGAAGATGTGGGTTTCCGTGCGGGAGGGTATATTCAAATAGAGTGCCCGCCTCATACGGTGGATTACCACGATTTTGATATCAAAGCTGCCGATGGCACTGAACGCTTTAAAGGTACTTGGGATCATTTTAAAGTTTGGGACAATATTTCTAAGGTTGAAGAGACGGTGGTTCGCGCCTATTCAATGGCCAATTATCCTGAAGAAAAAGGGATTATTATGTTGAATGTGCGTGTGGCATCACCGCCACCTCGTACCACGGGCATACCACCTGGTAAAATGTCTTCTTGGATTTTTAATTTAAAACCCGGAGACGAAGTGACCATTTCTGGCCCTTATGGCGAATTTTTTGCCAAAGATACCAAGGCCGAGATGATCTTTATTGGTGGTGGTGCAGGTATGGCACCGATGCGTTCACATATTTTTGATCAGTTTAAACGCATTGGTACCGATCGCAAAGTTACCTTCTGGTATGGTGCTCGCAGTTTGAATGAAATGTTTTATGTGGAAGATTTTGATGGCATTGAGAGAGATTTTGATAATTTTAAATGGCATGTGGCATTGTCCGACCCACAACCCGAAGACAATTGGGATGGTTTGACAGGGTTTATTCATCAGGTCCTTTATGATGAATACTTGAAAAACCACCCTGCGCCCGAAGATTGTGAGTATTATATTTGTGGACCTCCCATGATGAATGCTGCCATTATGAAAATGTTAGACGATTTGGGCGTAGAACCCGAAAATATTTTGTATGATGATTTTGGTGGTTAAGAGATATTATTGATGGAAGATTGGGCATTAGAAAGTGGCGTTTTGGGAAACTGAAACGCCACTTTTTTATCTTATGTCATCAAAGGCGAATAGATATGCGTTGGCTTTCTTTTTTTTGTATTGTTTTTTTGATTGGGTGTGGTAGGGACGAGGCTCCATTGGTGGTGATTCGTGGCCAAACAATGGGCACGACATATCAGGTAAAATTACCCGATACAGGCGTAGACCGTTTGAAATTAGATGCGGAAATTCAGGTCTTATTGAAAGAAGTGAATCGCCAAATGTCTACCTATCAGAAAGATTCGGAGATTACGCAATTTAATCAGTCACAGACAACGGATTGGGTTGGCATTTCGGAAGATTTCGGTTATGTTTTAGGCGTGGCCAAACAGGTAAGTGAGTGGTCTGATGGTGCATTTGATGTAACGGTGGGACCATTGGTGAATTTATGGGGATTTGGCCCAGAAGCCGTGCCAGAGCGCATTCCTTCAGATGATGAGATTCTGGCACGTATGGCGACTATCGGATATCAGAAGATCACGCTTCAAGATGATAGAAAAGCTGTGCAAAAACAACGTGCTGACATGTATTGTGATTTGTCTGCGGTAGCCAAAGGGTTTGGGGTAGATAAAGTGGCTGTGTATTTAGAAGGATTAGGTGTACAGGCTTACTTTGTCGAAATTGGTGGTGAGGTACGGGTAAAGGGACGGCATGCAGATGGCAGTCGTTGGCGTGTGGGGATTGCAACCCCCACAGCCGAAGGCGGGTTGCAAAAGGTGGTTGAAGTCGAAGATTTGGCGATGGCCACTTCGGGAGATTATCACAATTATTTTGAAAAAAATGGCAAGCGGTATTCACATACCATAGATCCACGAACGGGAAAACCGATAACCCATCGTTTGGCGTCCGTTTCTGTAATGCATCGTGATTGTGCCTATGCCGATGCGTTGGCCACGGCCATTAATGTGATGGGCCCCGACAAGGGTTTTGCATTTGCATTAGAACAAAATTTGCCTGTTTTTTTACTGATTAAAAGCGATAACGGGTTTGTGGAAAAAATGAGTCCGGCGTTTGAAAAGATCTTTTATCATCAGAATTAGATATGTGAAAATAAGGGGGCTGTGATGGCGACAGTGTTGATTGCGGTGGCATTTTTAATCGTGGCGTTTGTTTTTATGGGGGGCGCATTACATTTTGCAGAGTATAAAAAAAAGCAACAAAGTTGTTGTGGCGATGCGTTAGAACCTCATGAACAAGGAAAAGTTGAAGACAGTGCGTGTTTTACCTGCCCGCGTCGCAAAGAAAATGAAGATTGTGACGAAGACTTTGAAGCTTGTGAACATGCTACAGAAGGGGCGGGTGCCAATGTGGCTGGTCGTTAATCATACGGCACTCCGTTTCGTGTAGGTTTTCAAATTGGTCTTTGTAAACAACGATCCAGACAACCCGATTGATACTAACCTCCGAGTGATTTTCTCCTCGGAGGTTTTTTTGTTTTTGCAATGTACGTTTGATGCTTATGACGCGTCCACCGTTCTTGTATATTGCCAAACGAATTTGCGTGACAAAACGATGTTGCCAAACGTAATAATAAAGAAATACTCCAAATGCGAGCATTGTAAATAGAAATGCGAGTATCAATGTTGCCACAAGTAATCCTTGCTCATGTATGTTGCTTTGTGTTTATTGCCCATTGGATGATCAATGACTGTTGATTCTTTGATTTCGATGTACTTTATTTGGGTTCATGGTTCTTAATTTGATGCAACAATTGGTGTTTCAGAATATATCCACGATTTTATGATTTGGCGAGACATAGAATATATTTTACTTGATTTTATTGACATATGGATATAAATATTAGGGTTGTTAAACAGGATTAATAGGGAGCTTGCACTGTGCGACAGATGATGATGATTCTGGTTATGTTGGGCGTTTGGTTGCTTTGGTCGGGGCACTATTCCTTTGATCACACCTTGGTTTTTGCATTGGGTGTTGGGTCTTGTCTTTTTGTGGTCTATATGGCCACGCGCATGAATATTGTAGACGAAGAAGGCCATCCGATTCACTTGGCGGTTAAGTTGTTGCTCTATATTCCTTGGTTGGTTTGGGCAATTGTCAAAGCCAATATTGATGTGGCCAAGCGGGTGTTGAGCCCCAGTTTACCGATTAGTCCCTGTATGGTGCGTATTAAGGCAACGCAAAAAACAGATTTGACACGCGTTATTTATGCCAATTCGATTACGCTGACCCCTGGAACGGTGTCGGTAGATTTGGTTGGAGATGATATTTTGGTACATGCCCTCACTCGTGAAGCAGCTGAAGATGTACAAAGTGGCGATATGGATCGCCGTGTGACCCATTTGGAGATTTAATGTGATGTTTGCTGCGGCCATGATTGGTATTTTGGTTACGATGGTATTGGCATTGACCCGGGCACTTTTGGGGCCAACGGTGTATGATCGTATTTTGGCTTTGAATATGTTTGGTACCAAAGCGGTATTGTTTATTGCTGTTCTTGGATTTTTGACAGGACGGCCAGAGTTTTTGGATTTGGCTTTGATTTATGTGCTGATCAATTTTATTGGTACGTTGGCGGTGCTAAAATTTGTTCAATATGGCAGTTTGGGTGCGACACCACGTGAAGAAGGGAAGATCCAATGACCCTTTCCATTATAGATATGTTGAGTTGGGGGTTTCTGGTCATTGGTGCTATTTTTTGCGCCATTGGTGGGTTGGGTTTGTTGCGTTTTCCCGATTTTTATAGCCGTTTGCACGGAGCAGGCATCACAGATACATTGGGGGCTGGGCTTGTTTTGACGGGTTTGATGTTGCAAGGTGGGGTGTCGATGGTCACTGTAAAGCTTGTTATCATTTTGGCGTGTTTGTGGTTGACCAGCCCAACATCTACACATGCATTGGCAAAAGCAGCCCGGTCATCGGGGCTTGAGCCTTTGACGGGGGATGGAGGCCAAGGCCGTGGTTGAAATAATTGATATTATTTTACTTGCATTGATGGTGATTGTGGCTGTTGTTGCATCGCGGTTACGCAATCTGTTTATGTCTGTGATGTTATTGGGTGTGTTTAGTTTGCTTTCTGCAGCGATGTTTACCCTGCTTGATGCGGTGGATGTTGCATTTACCGAAGCGGCAGTGGGAGCCGGTGTTTCAACGGTTTTGATGCTGGGCACTTTGGGTTTAACAACGCGTGAAGAGAAGGCGGGGTCTCAAAACAATATATTGGCATTGGTGGTGGTGGTCATTACGGGGGCGGCATTGGTATATGGCACATTAGATATGCCACTGTATGGCGATGCCAATGCACCTGTTAATAAACATGTAGCGCCCCATTATATTGAAAAATCAGGTGAAGAGATCGGTATGCCAAATATTGTGACATCGGTTTTGGCCAGTTATCGGGGTTATGATACATTGGGTGAAACCACTGTGATTTTTGCTGCAGGTATTGGTGTATTGACACTCATTGGGCGTGTCAGACGCGAGGAGAATGAGTCATGAAACATCAAAGTATTCCTCGTGTGATGAGCAAATTTTTTATCCCATTGATTATGTTGTTTGCATTTTATGTGCAGTTTCATGGTGATTTTGGTCCTGGTGGTGGTTTTCAGGCGGGCGTAATTTTTGCGGCCGCTGTGGTTTTATATGCCTTGATTTTTGGTTTAGATGAGGCCCAAAAAATTGTGCGCCCAGCCACCGTTGAGGTGTTGGTGGCATTGGGTGTCTTGATTTATGCAGGAACGGGTGTGGTTGCTTTGTTTTTGGGGGGTGAATTTTTGAATTATAATGTGTTTGACGCCCACCATCCTGCCCATGGCCAGCACTTGGGTATTTTGTTTGTTGAATTTGGTGTGGGCATTACTGTAGCCGCAGTGATTATGAGCATCTTTTTTTCGTTTGCTGGGCGGGGGCACAAATAATGGAACCAGGGCTTTATAACTATTGGGTTGCTATTGTGCTGATGATGATCGGGCTTTATACCGTGATTGCTCGGAGCAATTTGATCAAAAAGTTGATTGGGCTGAGCATTTTCCAAGTGTCGGTGTTTTATTTATATATCAGCATGGGAAAGATCACGGGGGGAACGGCACCCATTTTGGGTGAGGGCATTCAGATCTATTCCAATCCAATTCCTCATGTATTGATTCTAACCGCTATTGTGGTGGGCATTGCAACTTCTGCATTGGGTTTGGCCATTGTTGTGCGTATTCAAGAAGTCTACAATACCATTGAAGAGGATGAAATTTTGGAACAGGATCGCGCCTTATGATGGATGCTCATTTGCCCATATTGCAAATTATTGTGCCTTTGGTGGCTGCGCCTATTTGTGTGTTGTTACGGCGTAAGACGATTACTTGGGCATTTGCAATGTTGGTGACCTTGTTTGCGTTTGGGGTTGCCACGCAGTTGCTGATCAAGGTGTTAAGCGAGGGTGTGGTCTCTTATGCGTTAGGTGGGTGGGCAGCGCCGATTGGCATTGAATATCGGGTCGATGTGGTCAACGCGTTTGTATTGCTCTTGGTAAGCATTATCGGTGTTGTGGTATTGTTTTATGCCCCCCCCAGTGTGGCCAATGAAATTTCTAGTGAACGGCATTATTTGTTTTATGCGTCCTATTTGTTGTGCTTAACGGGCTTGTTGGGTATTACCATTACTGGTGATGCATTTAACGTTTTTGTATTTTTAGAAATTTCATCCTTGTCTTCCTATACGCTTATTGCAATGGGGCGCGATCGACGGGCCTTGGTGGCATCGTATCAATACTTGATGTTGGGTGCCATTGGAGCCACATTTATTGTGATTGCAATTGGCCTGATGTATATGATGACGGGCACGTTAAATATGGCTGATTTGGCAGATCGCTTACCGGCCATGTTTGATACGCGTACGGCAATGGTTGCATTTGCCTTCTTGACAGTGGGAGTTCTTATTAAGCTGGCACTGTTTCCGCTGCACATGTGGTTGCCCAATGCCTATTGTTATGCCCCTTCGGTTGTGACGGCGTTTTTGGCTTCTACGGCAACCAAAGTTATGATTTATGTGTTTTTGCGTTTCACGTTTACGGTTTGGGGTGCCGAGTTTGTTTTTGAAACGCTCAATCTCGATGCTTTTCTGATACCGTTGGCGCTTCTTGGGATTTATGTGGCATCAATTGCTGCAATTTATCAGACCAATGTGAAGCGGTTGTTGGCTTATTCGAGTGTGGCTCAAATTGGTTATATGATGTTGGGTGTTGGTTTTGTTTCTGTAACGGGTTTGACGGGTGGTATTGTTCATATGTTTAATCACGCGCTGATGAAAGGCGCGTTATTTTTGTCCGTTGGGTGTGTGGTACTACGCGTGGGATCTGCCGAGTTGGCCGATTGGAAAGGGTTGGGGCGGCGCATGCCTATTACGATGGCGGCATTTGTTTTGGGAGGCCTGGGGCTTATTGGTGTGCCACTGACAGCTGGTTTTATTAGTAAGTGGTATTTAATTTTGGCGGCCCTTGAAAAGGGGTGGTGGCCTGTGGCGTTGTTGGCACTGGTGAGCTCTTTGTTGGCGGTGATGTATGTGTGGCGTGTGGTGGAGGTTGCGTATTTTCAAAAACCTGACGGGAACGATGAGGTTAAAGAGGCACCCTTGCAGATGCAAATTTCGATGTGGGTATTAACACTTTCAACATTGTATTTTGGCATTTCAACAGATTTGACCGCTGGTGTTGCCCAACAAGCGGCTGAATGGCTTTTGGGAGGGACGCCGTGAGCACAGAAATGGCCATTCTTGTTGCCTTGATATTGCCTTTGATTGGCATGGTTTTGGTGGCTCTTACTGGGCGCAATCCAAATTTGCGCGAAACCATGACCTTGCTTATTGCGGTTGCTACATTTGGTGTGGTGCTGACCATTGTGCCCGATGTGTTGGCCGGTGGACGTCCAGAAGTGGTGGTTGCGACCATTTTACCTGGCTTGGCTTTGGCATTTAAAGTGGAACCTTTGGGCATGCTGTTTGCCTTGGTGGCTTCTGGGCTGTGGATTGTGACGTCGGTTTATGCGATTGGTTATATGCGCGGTCACCACGAAGAAAATCAAACGCGTTTTTTTGCTTTTTTTGCTTTTGCCATTTCTGCTGCATTGGGCGTGGCTTTTGCCCGCAATATGTTTACGCTTTTTATTATGTATGAAGTGCTTACCTTTTCAACCTATCCGTTGGTGACCCATCATCGCACCGAAGAGGCCAAGCGTGGTGGGCGTATTTATATGGGTATTTTGGTCAGCACATCTGTGAGTTTTTTGCTTTTGGCCATGGTTTGGACGTGGCACTTAACGGGCACATTGGAGTTTACAGCAGGTGGCATTTTGTCGGGTCAAGCAAGTGATGGTGTGATGATGGTATTGTTGGCGCTTTATGCTTTTGGTACGGGCAAAGCGGCATTGATGCCTTTTCACAAATGGTTGCCTTCGGCAATGGTTGCACCCACACCAGTAAGTGCATTGCTTCATGCTGTGGCCGTTGTTAAAGCCGGTGTGTTTACCGTGATGAAAGTGGTTGTGTATGTATTTGGTATAGATGTGCTTTCACACACAGGCTTAAGTGATTGGTTGGTTTATGTTGCCAGTGGCACCATCTTGATTGCGTCGTTGGTGGCCATGACCAAAGACAACTTGAAGGCGCGGTTGGCATATTCAACCATTAGCCAATTGTCTTATATTGTGTTGGGTGCTGCTGTGGCCAACGATTTGGGTGTGTTGGGTGGCAGTTTGCATATTGTGACGCACGCATTTGGAAAGATTACTTTGTTTTTCTGTGCGGGTGCCATTATGGTGGCTTTGCATAAAACTGAGATCAGTGATATGAAGGGCATTGGACGGCAAATGCCGTTTACCATGTTTGCATTTTTGATTGGCACATTGAGTATTATAGGATTGCCACCTTTTGCAGGTGCTTGGAGTAAATGGTATTTGGTCTTAGGTGCTATGGATGCCCACCATTATGTGGCAGTGGGTGTGTTGTTGTTGAGTTCATTGTTGAATATTTACTATTTGCTGCCTATTGCAATTAATGCATTTTTTGCATCGCCGCCCCAAGATGATCATCACCACGATGGGTTGCATGAAGCCCCCATTTTGTGTGTGGTTCCCCTTTTATTTACGGCAACGGGTTGTTTGGTTTTGTTTCTCTATCCCGATCCGGTTATCAACTTGTTGAAATTGATCGGAGGCATTGGGCCATGAACAACGCTCATGACAAACATGAAGTGATAAACGATGAACGTAAGCATATGTTTGATAATCCGAAAAATGTACAACGATTGATTCGCGGTTTTTTTGTGTGCTGTGTGCTCTTGCTTATTGCCGATTTGCTTTTTCATCGTCATCTCAGTTTTGCTGAAGGCGTGATGCCCATTGAAGGCTGGTTTGGTTTTTATGCTTTTTATGGTTTTGTAGCTTGTGTGTTGTTGGTGTTGGCGGCCACACAGATGCGTAAAGTCTTGATGCGGTCGGAGGATTATTACGATGGGTAATATCCATCCAGCAATTATTTTGTTGGCAGGAAGCGTTTTGTTGGCACTATTGCCCTCAAAACCACGTCGTGTGGTGGCATTGTTGCTTCCCATTTTAAGCTTTGTCAATTTGTTGGCCATACCCGAAGGCACAATGTGGCAGGTGTCGTGGGGTGGTTTTGAGTTGACGGTGTTGCGCATCGACCGTTTAAGCTTGCTGTTTGGTTATTTGTTTCACTTGGCTGCATTTATTGCCACCATTTATTCATTACACCTTGAAGATCGCCTGCAAATTACCACCGGCTTGATGTATGCGGGTTCTGCCATTGGTGCTGTGTTTGCTGGTGATTTGGTGACGCTGTTTATTTTTTGGGAATTGTTGGCTGTTACGTCTGTGTTTCAGGTTTGGGCAAGGGGTGGGCAGCGGGCCTTGGATTCGGGCACGCGGTATTTGTTGATGCATATTTCTTCTGGGCTGTTGTTGTTGGCAGGAACGGCCCTTCATTACTTGCATACCGGTTCTTTGGCATTTGATCACATAGGTCTGGGTTCTTCTTATGCCTGGCTCATTCTTTTGGCCATAGGCATTAAGTGTGCCTTCCCATTATTTCACACGTGGTTGGTTGATGCCTATCCTGAGGCCACGCCAACAGGTACTGTATTTTTAAGTGCGTTTACCACCAAAGCGGCCATTTATGCGCTTGCTCGTGGTTTTGCTGGGGAAGAGGTGTTGATTCTTATTGGCGGTGTGATGACGATGTTCCCCATTTTCTTTGCCGTTATCGAAAATGATCTGCGACGTGTGTTGGGGTATAGCATGATCAATCAAATTGGATTTATGGTTGTTGGGATAGGATTGGGCCCTGGCATGGGTGTGAATGGTGCTGTGGCCCATGCGTTTAATGATGTGATCTTTAAAGGATTGCTGTTTATGTCGATGGGTGCTGTATTGTATCGCACGGGGAAAATGAATGGGTCTGAGTTGGGTGGGTTATACAAGTCGATGCCATGGACATGTATGTGTTGTATTATAGGTGCATCGTCGATTTCGGCCTTTCCTTTGTTTAGCGGATTTGTGAGTAAATCGATGGTGATGCAAGCGGCATCTAATGGTGGCTATATTGTGATTTGGCTGGCATTGCTTTTTGCTTCTGCAGGTGTGTTCCACCACGCGGGTATTAAAATTCCATTTTTTGCTTTTTACGCCCACGATTCGGGCATTCGATGCAAAGAAGCACCTTTGAATATGCGTGTTGCCATGACCATAGCGGCTGTGTTGTGTGTGTTTATTGGTTCTTATCCCGCATTTCTTTATGATTTGTTGCCTTATCCTGTCGAATACGAACCGTATACCACGACGCATGTGGTCTTGCAGTTACAGGTGTTGTTCTTTTCGGCCTTGGCATTTACTGTGTTGAAGCTCACGAATATTTACCCGCCCGAGTTGGCATCAACCAATTTGGATGTCGATTGGGTGTCACGTCGTTTGTTCCCCAATGTTGTGCGTGGTTTTGTGCGGATCGGTGGGCCAATCAAAGACGGTTTTTTTGAAGGTGGCAAAGCACTGGTTCGCTCTTGTATTGGTTTGGTTCAATCACAGCACGACACACAAGGTGTTTGGGGTCGTACTTGGCTCACGCAAAACAGCGTGACGATTGTTGTTGTGTTCTTGGCTGTCTATTTGTTGTTTTATTATTAAAAAATACAAGTATCGATACAGGAAAAGGCTGCCATTGGTGGCCTTTTTTAATTTAGGGTGTGAAACAAGTTGTCTGATTACCTTTCTAACCAAGAAATGGCATGAATAAGCGCAAATCATCGGGAATAGGTGAAGCTTATCGGGTTGCTGGCCCATATTTAACTTTGGGCATCCAATTTGCGGCAACACTTCTTATTTGTGTATTTATTGGCAAGTGGGTAGATGGGCGCTATGATACGGCTCCAGCCTTTACGCTGGTGGGGGGGCTTTTGGGGATTGCATCGGGTTTTTATCATTTCCTAAAAACGGTCTTGGGGTGGCAGAATAAGCCGGAGGACAAAGAATCGTGACGGGGTATGTTGGTTTTGTGAAGCAGTTGGTTATTGGCACGCTGATTTTTTGGATTTTGGTCGGTTATCCATTGTATGTTTGGGGCGATCAAGAATTGCTCATTGCTTCTGTGGTCAGTTGTCTCATTTGTGCTGTAAATGCGCTTGTTGGAGGGGGAATCGCTTGGTGGGCAAGGGGCAAAGATCAGAGGACTTTTTTGAAGGCCGTGTTTGGGGGGATGGGGATTCGGGTATTTATTGTAATTGTTTTGTTTTTTAGTGTCGTAAAATTAGCAAAACTTCACGTTTTTAGCTTGACACTGTCGCTGTTTTTGTTTTACATATTGTTCCAATTTTTAGAGATTCGATTTTTTGCCACACAGTCGTCTGGTGACTCTGTCGAAACCACGGAGCATAAGTAATGGCCGTTGCAACAGAAGGGCATGATGAGGGTGGTAGTGTTGATATCTTGGGCCACATTCTCGATAGTAACGAGCTTCATCTGGGTCCCCTTCATATACATCTTCCACATTTAGAGTTTTGGGGCATTGACATGTCTATCACGGTGCATTTGGTGATGATGTGGATTGCTTCTTTGTTTTTGTTGGTGACTTTGGTTTCGTCTACAAAACGGCGAGGTTTGGTTCCCTCAGGTTTTGCCAATGCTATTGAGGCCATCGTAATTTTTATTCGCGATGACATTGTTGTGCCCAATATGGGTAAAAAGGACGCAAATCGATTTTTGCCATTTTTATTGACCGCGTTTTTGTTTATTCTGGCTTGTAATCTTTTGGGTTTAATTCCTTTTGGGGCTACCGCCACTGCAAATATCAATGTGACTGCAACACTGGCAGTTTGTTCATTTTTTGCAATGGTTGCCGGGGGCATTCGCAACAACGGTTTCATCGGATATTTTGTTGGTTTAATTCCTCATGGTTTGCCCCTTTGGTTGATGCCCATTATGATTCCGCTTGAGTTTTTGGGTTTGTTCACCAAGCCATTTGCACTTGCCGTGCGTTTGTTTGCCAATATGACCGCTGGGCATGTGGTGATTATTTCTCTGTTGAGTTTGATTTTTGTGCTTAAGTCTGTTTGGATTGCGCCAGCATCGGTTTTGTTTGCGTTGGCCATTTATTTATTGGAAATTTTCGTTGCCTTTGTTCAGGCATATGTATTCACGCTCTTGTCGGCTGTGTTTATCGGTATGGCCATTCATCAAGAGCATTAATTATTACGTTATCAAGGAGGCGTGTTGTGGAAGGTCTTGCCGCTGAAGCTTATGGTTACCTGTCTGCCGGGATCGGCGCGGGGCTCGTCGCATTGGGCGCTGGCTTAGGTATTGGACGTATTGGCCAGGGTGCTGTGGACGGAACGGCACGGCAGCCCGAGGCGACTGGCGATATTCGAACGACAATGATTATCTCAGCAGCGTTGATTGAAGGTGTTGCGCTGTTTGGTATGGTTATTTGCGTGTTGCTGGTCTTTAAATAAGCTTGTTGAAAAAACAACGCGAAAGGGCGCGTGATGCTACTCGATCCCAATATCGGATTGATTATTTGGACATTGGTCACATTTGTGATCTTGTTGTTTGTGTTGGGTAAGTTTGTCTGGGGACCGCTTACGTCGATGTTAGATGAACGCGAAACCAGCATTCGAGAAGCCTTGGAGCTTGCAGATAAAGCTCGGGCAGAAGCCCAAACCGCAGCAGAAGAAAATAAAAAAGCGTTGGCTGGGGCACAGGCAGAAGCACAGGCTGCAATTAACAAAGCCCGTGAAGATGCTGAGCGTGTTGCGCGTGAAGTGCATGCACGTGCCGAAGCCGAAGCACAACAGTTGTTGGAACAAGCCCGTCAAACCATTCAGCAAGAGCGCAATCAGGCTCTCCAAGCTTTGCGTCAGCAAACGGCTGAATTGGTTGTTTTGGCTGCGGGCCAACTCATAGAAGAAAATTTAGATTCTGATAAAAACCGCAAAATCGTCGATGACTTTATTGCGCGCATACCAAGTGCGCAACAAAATTAAAGGTTATCTGTGAGCCAATCTACCGTTTCTGTTCGTTATATCGAAGCACTTATTGATGCTGCGCAAGAGCGCCAAGTTTTAGACCGTGTTGCAGATGATGTGCAAGCACTGTTGGGGCTTTTTCGCGAATCTCAAGAGCTTGCGACATTTGTTGCAGATCCTATGATGCGTTCGGAGCGGAAGCGAACGGTTTTAAACAGTTTGCTTTCGGGCAAGATTCAAGAGGTTACACTGAATTTTGTCTTGTTGCTTTGCGACAAACACCGCGAACATGTGATAGAAGAGTTGTTGGCCGATTTTTTATCTGTTTTAGAAGAGCGTCGTGGTATTCTGACGGCTTATGTTCAGGTTGCCAGTGCGCTTTCTTCTGAACAAGAGAAACAGTTGGCCGATAAGCTTTCGGTTTATTCTGGCAAGCAGGTGCGTTTGGAAACGACAGTTGATGCAGGTTTGAAAGCTGGGTTTATTGCTCGGTTGGGTGATCAAGTATTTGACGGTACGCTGGCGACACAGCTTAATCGGTTGCGACAACAGTTGGTTGCTGGCGTCTGAAAATTGAGATAAGGTAGGCTATTTACTATGGCGACGAATTTACAGATTCGCCCCGATGAGATTTCGGCACTGCTCAAAAAACAAATTCTCGACTCTAAGTCTGATATAGACGTGTATGAGAGTGGAACAGTGCAACAGGTTGGTGATGGTGTTGCGCGTGTGCAAGGCCTTGCCAATGTGCAAACCAGTGAGCTCGTAGAATTTCCAAACGGGGTCATGGGGATGGCACTTAACCTCGAAGCAGACAATGTGGGGTGTGTGTTGTTTGGTGATACCACCATGATTAGTCAGGGTGATGAAGTCAAACGCACAAAACGCATTGCCGAGGTACCTGTTGGTGAAGAACTCTTGGGGCGCGTGGTGAATCCTTTGGGGATTCCAATTGATGGCAAAGGCCCGATCAATACCACCCAGACTTTGCCCATTGAACGCAAAGCCCCTGGGGTGATGGATCGTCAGCCGGTTAAAGAATCGTTAATGACGGGGCTCAAAGTTATTGATGCCACCGTACCTATTGGTCGCGGTCAACGCGAGTTAATTATTGGTGATCGCCAAACGGGTAAAACGGCCATTGGCGTGGATGCGATTATTAACCAAAAAAATAGTGGCGTCAAATGCATTTATGTGGCCATTGGGCAAAAAGCTTCAACTGTGGCCAAAGTGGTGGCCGAGTTGGAAGCCAATGGTGCCTTAGAATATACCATTGTGGTGTCGGCCACGGCCAGTGATTCGGCTCCGATGCAATTTTTGGCCCCTTATGCGGGTTGTTCCATGGGTGAATATTTTCGCGATAAGGGTGAGCATGCGCTTATTGTTTATGATGATTTATCCAAGCAAGCTTGGGCCTATCGCGAAATGTCGTTGGTGTTGCGTCGTCCGCCAGGTCGTGAGGCCTATCCGGGTGATGTGTTCTACCTACACTCACGCTTGCTCGAACGTGCTGCAAAATTGAGCAATGAAAAGGGTGCAGGTTCACTTACGGCATTGCCTGTTATCGAAATTTTGGAAGGTGATGTGTCAACCTTTGTGCCGACCAATGTGATTTCGATTACAGATGGTCAAATATTGCTCAAGCCCGAATTGTTTTATGCCGGCCAACGTCCTGCTATGGATGTTGGGGCCTCCGTATCACGTGTGGGTAGTTCGGCACAAACCAAGGCTATGAAAGCTGTGGCCAAGACCATTAAGGGTGATATCTCGCGTTACAATGAAGTAAAAGCATTTGCCCAATTTGGTACAGAAGGTTTGGATGCTTCTACACGTAATATGTTAAATCACGGTGAAAAATTGATGGAAGTGTTGAAACAAGGGCAATATGTACCCATGCCATTGGAAGAGCAGGTTGTGGCCTTGGTTGCATCAAACTTGGTTGATGATTTGCCCACTGCGGATACCCGTCGCTTTGAACGCGAGTTGTTGACGCATATGCGCGATAGCCAAAGCGAATTGTTGGCAGGCATTCGCGACAGCCAAAACTTAAGCGATGAAGATGCTGCAAAACTCAAAGATGTGATTAGTGCCTTTAAAAGTGGTTTTCAAGTTTCAGCCTAATAATGGATGAGTTGCCTGTTGGTATTTGCAGGTGGCTTTGAGGAACTGATTTGGCAAATCTAAGACAGCTCAGAACACGCGTTGCAAGCATTAAAAATATTCAACGTGTCACAAACGCCATGCAATTGGTGGCGGCGGCTCGTATGAGGCGCGCACAGGAAGCCATTACGGCTGCACGACCTTATGCACAGCAATTGGATCGCGTGCTCCAAAGGTTAAGTGGTAGTGTAGATCCTTCTACTCACCCGCTTTTTGCAGAACGCGGTGGTGATCGCACCACATATGTGGTGGTCACTTCAGATCGCGGTTTGTGTGGTGGGTTTAATACCAATGTCTGTCGCAAGGGGTTTGGTAGCCTCAAGCCCAACGACAGTGTGGTTGCTGTGGGGCGCAAGTCTCGAAACTTTTTTAACAATCGCAATGTGACCGTGGCAAATGTATATGTCGATGTGTTTCGGGAGATGTCGTTTGCACAGGCTGTTACGATTGCCGATGATGTTAAAAATCAGTTTTTGTCTGGTGCTGTAGATCGTGTGTTTTTGGTTTATAATGAATTTGTTTCGGTCGCAACCCAACAGCCAGTGGTTGAACAATTGTTGCCTATTATACCTAAGGCGGTTGAAGGGGGGGGCGGTGAAGAGTATTTGTTTGAACCCTCACCGGAAATATTGTTAGATACACTGGTGCCACGTCATGTCAATTTTCAAGTGTGGCGTGCGTTATTGGAATCTAATGCAGGTGAACAAGCTTCGCGTATGCGGGCAATGGACAATGCAACGAAAAATGCTGGTGAATTAATTGAAGACTTAACCCGTGAGATGAACAAAGAACGTCAGGCTTCAATCACTTTGGAACTGATGGACATCATCGGCGGCGCCGAGGCCGTTGCTTAGACGCTTTGAGAGGTTGATATGAACGAGGGCGTAATTAAAGAAATAGTGGGTGTTGTGATTGATGTGGCTTTTGAAGGTGAATTGCCACCCATCTACAATGCCTTGGATGTGAAAGGCGTTGAGCCGCGCTTGGTGTTGGAAGTACAACAACACTTAGGTGAAAATATGGTGCGTTGTGTGGCCATGGATTCGACCGATGGTTTGGTGCGCGGTGCAAAGGTGGTCGATACGGGCGCACCCATTATGGTGCCTGTTGGTGAAAATGTATTGGGGCGTTTGCTCAATGTGATTGGCGATACAATTGATGGGCGTGGTGCAGTGCCTGCCGATACGCCTCGTATGCCATTGCATCGCAGTGCACCGCCCCATGAAGATCAGGTGACATCTGACCAAGTGTTGGAAACGGGTATTAAAGTGATGGATTTGATCTGTCCGTTTTCACGCGGTGGTAAGTTGGGTCTTTTTGGTGGTGCGGGCGTAGGCAAGACCGTTATTTTAACCGAGTTGATTAATAATGTGGCCCAAGGACATGGTGGGTATTCTGTGTTTGCTGGTGTGGGAGAACGCACCCGCGAAGGCAATGACTTGATGCTCGAATTGTCAGAGTCGGGTGTGATTGACAAAACGGCCATGGTTTTTGGTCAAATGAACGAACCGCCTGGTGCCCGTCAACGTATTGCATTGACGGGTTTGACGATTGCTGAAAATTTCCGTGATGAACAAGGCCAAGATGTGTTGTTGTTTATTGACAATATTTTCCGCTTCATTTTGGCGGGTGCCGAAGTATCGGCCTTGTTGGGGCGTATGCCTTCTGCCGTGGGATATCAGCCCACTTTGGCAACCGAAATGGGTGGTTTGCAAGAACGCATTACAACGACCAAAAAAGGTTCTATTACATCGGTGCAGGCCATTTATGTGCCTGCCGATGATTACACCGACCCGGGTGTGGTGACGGCCTTTTCTCACCTTGATGGTCGTATTGTGTTGGATCGTGCTTTGGCCGACCAGGTGTTATACCCTGCCGTTGATCCATTGGCTTCTTCTTCACGTATTCTCGATCCACGTGTGGTGGGTGACGAGCATTATCAGGTGGCTTTGCAGGTGCAGCAGATTTTGCAACGCTATCGCGATTTGCGCGAAATTATCGCCATTTTGGGGATTGACGAATTGTCAGACGATGACCGTGTGGTTGTTGCACGTGCGCGTCGTATTCAGTTTTTCCTTACGCAGCCCTTCCATGTGGGTGAAGTGTTCACGGGGATTCCTGGTGAATATGTAAAAATTGAGGATACCGTGCGCAGCTTCAAAGAGTTGATTGAAGGCAAGCACGATGATTTACCAGAACAAGCATTTTATATGGTTGGGTCTATTGAGCAGGCTGTAGAAAAAGCTCAAAAGATGAGTGCAAAAGCTTAGGTTGGTAAGACAACAGTTTTTTAAAAATATCATTGCATCGAACCATTAAAGTATCCATGTTAAAGGGCTTGAGATGGCAACGTTTCAACTTGATATTGTAACACCTGAAAAAACGATTTATTCTGGTGATGTTGAGCAGGTTCAAGCACCTGGTGTTGATGGTGGTTTTGGTGTATTGTCGCGACACCAACCCCTGTTGTCGGCGTTGGCCATTGGACAAGTGGCTTTTACGCAAGCCGATGGTGTCGTGCATAAGTTGGCCATTGGTGGTGGTTTTGCCAATGTGTCGCGTGATGGTATGACTGTTTTGGCCGAAACGGCAGAGATGGCCGAAGAAATTGATATCGAACGTGCTCGAGCCGCACGTGATCGGGCACGCAATCGGTTATCGGGGCGTGGTGATATTGACTTTGATCGGGCGCAAGCCGCATTGTCGCGCGCCATTTGGCGTTTACGTGTTTGCGGGGCCGATTGATAAAAAAAGTGGTTAGTAAATACCCTTCATAAACAAAAAGCGTTCACCTTAAGGTGAACGCTTTTTTTCTTGTTGTTGGTATGTAAATCCAGACGGCTTACATTTTTGATATGTCTTATGCAAGCAATTAATATTCGCGACACCGATTGGTGATGGGCAAGCGCCGATCTCGGCCAAAAGCACGTGGGGTAATTTTGACACCTGGGGGGGCTTGGCGACGTTTGTATTCGTTGATGTCTACAGCGCGTATGACGCGTCTGACAAGGTCTTTGTCAAAACCTTTGGCAACAATATCTTGTAGGCTTAAATCATCTTCTACATAAGATTTGAGAATGGGGTCGAGGATGTCATAAGGTGGAAGGCTGTCGGTGTCTTTTTGATTTTCGCGTAACTCTGCGGTGGGGGCGCGTTCGATGATGGAATGCGGTATCACGTTTGATAAGCTGTTGCGATATTCGGACAGGTCATACACCAAGGTCTTGTAGATGTCTTTAATGACGGCAAACCCTCCAGCCATGTCGCCATAGAGCGTGGCATATCCCATACTCATTTCGCTTTTATTGCCAGGTGCGAGCACCAATGCGCGAAATTTATTGGCCAAAGCCATGAGAATGGTGCCGCGGATACGGGGTTGTATGTTTTCCTCAGCGGTGTCGGTGGGCAAGTTTTTAAATTCGTCAGACAGCAGGTTGAGGTATTGGTCAAAGATTTCTTGAATGTTTAAAGATAGAATGCGAATATCAAGTTCACCCGCCATTTTGAGCGCGTCATTAAACGTACCTTCAGAGGAATACTGTGTGGGCATGGTCACACAAATGACATTTTCTTTACCTAAAGCATCGTGTGCAATGGCGGTCACCAGTGCTGAATCGATGCCTCCTGATAACCCAATGAAAACCTTTTCAAAACCATTTTTGCGCACATAGTCGCGTGTACCCAGAACCAATGCCTCATAAATATTGGGGAGACGTTTTTCTGGACTGGGAAATTCTGGTTTGGGTGCAGGTGGCAATGCGATCTGGATGGGATGAACATTAGGCAAATGAATATTTTTTAAGTCGGGTAGTCCGCGCTTTTCTTTGCGCCGCCTCGGGTCGTGAAGTCGATTGCGGAATATCGACTCGACATCAATATCTGCAATGAGCAGATCTTCTTCAAAACGTGGTGATCTGGCAATGACATGACCTTCTTGATCAATGATAAGGCTTCCACCATCAAAGACCAGTTCGTCTTGCCCACCAACGAGGTTGCAAAACGCAAGTACTGCACTGTTGTCGGTGGCACGTGTGGCAATCATTTGCTCTCGAAGGAGCTGTTTGCCATCGTAAAATGGTGACGATGAAATATTGACAAGTAATTCTGCATCTCCTGCCAGTGCCTGCTGACGAGCAGGCCCTCCGGGATACCAAATGTCTTCACAAATGGTTACGCCAAAGGTGACGTCATTGAGGGTATAAACATTTGTAGATGTACCCGATTGGAAGTAGCGATCTTCATCAAATACACCATAGTTTGGCAAATAGGTCTTGTGATAAACATCGACCAATTGGCCATTGCACACAATGGCGGCCGCATTAAAGTTATCGTCTTGACGATCGACAAACCCAATAATGGCGGCGATGTTGTCCGTGTATTGGACAATGTTGTCCAATACACGGCGATTGGCTTGCAAAAAACTGGGTTTAAAAAGCAGATCTTCGGGTGGGTAACCGGTAATGGCAAGTTCTGGAAAAACGATTAAATGTACCCCTTGCTCACGCGCCATTTGAATGTGTGCAATAATTTTGTTTTGGTTGTTTTCCAGATCTCCCACTGTAACATTGATTTGAGAGATGGCTATGCGGAGTTGACGGGTCAAAGAACGCCTCCTAAACTTCAAAATCTATTACAATAAAAGGGCTGGAGGTATGGTTCCTCCAGCCCCCTTATATTGTTTCATTAGGCTGATTTTAGATCTGTGATCATAGGCTAAAATTCGGAATAGAAGATATGGCGATTGTCTTCAATTTGAGCCTTTTCTCGTAGGTCAGCAAACCAAGATGCTATAACTTCTTGGCGTTTTTGAGAGATCAGTTGTTGTGACAATGTTTCGCGCTCTTCAGCTAACTTTTCTTCATCTATGGGAGTTTTGTTTAGGACTTTAAAGATATAGGCGCCTCGGTCGGTGGTGACAATGTCACTGACTTGTCCGACTGGTAAACGGAAAGCTGCACCAACAAAGGCGTTGCGACTTCCCACACTGGGTATAAAATCGACCCGTGAGAATGATTCGGGTTTTTGCACGGTGAGATTAAAAAATTTGGCGGTTTCTTCAAGTGATTTGCCTGATTTGATATGACCCAGTACTTCAACCAATCTATCGGCTGCTACTTTTACTTTTTTGCGTTGTTTGAGTTTGCTAACAATTTGATTTTCAACTTCGTCTACTGGTTGTGGACCTTCTGGACGAATTTCACGCAAGCCAAAAACATAAATGCCCTGATCTGTTTCATAAACGGTTGATACATCACCGGGGCTTCCTTCTTGGAAAGTATTTACCAGCCCTGATGTTTTGTTGCCTAAGAGCGGGAAAAAGCTACCTGCCGTGATAAAGCCCGTGTCTTGGCTTTGTAAATTGGCTTGGTTTACTGCGGCATCAAATCCAATTTCTGTTGCCTTGGTTTGAAAATCTTGCGCCACGACCCGTAAACTGTCAAGGGTATCACGCCCTGGCTTGACCTCTATGAGAATGTGTCGTGCATGTACTTGGAGGCTGTCTGCGGCCCCTCTTTTTTCTTCTACTTTGATAATGTGCCAACCAAATTGTGTTTTTACAGGGTTTGAAATTTGGCCAGGCTCTAAGGCAAAAGCTGCATCTTCAAAGGGCTTGACCATACGACCACGGCCAAAAAAACCTAAATCGCCACCACGAGGGCCACTGGGACCGTCGGAATAAATACGTGCCAGTTCGGCAAAGTCTTCGCCTGATTTGGCTTCTTCAAGCACGCGATTGACTTCTCTTTCGGCGTCTGCTTCATCTCGTGGCATGGGTGTTTTGGCCAAAGAAACAAATGCGGCACGTATAGCAGATTCTTGATGATAGTCTTTGCGGTTTTTATCGTAATAGGCTTGAATTTCAGCATCGCCAACCAATGCAAGTGAATCGGGAATGGCTGAGATGTCCATGCCGATATACGCAACGTTGACTTTTTCGTTTCGATCGATGTAGGCTTGGCGTACTTCGGCATCTGTAACCTTGACGGATCCGGCAACGCGGGTTTCAAGCTTGCGCGAGAGCAATTGACGACGGGCATTGTCTTCGGCAGCCAAGACAAATTGTTTCATTTGTGGGTCACTGTATGTGCCTGGGCTGTCTAAAAATTGGTGATATTTGGCAAGGTCAAAGTTGCCGTCGGTTTGGAAGAATTCTTGGCTTTGAATAAATTCAGCGGGTTGTGTGCGGTTAAAATGATTCACTTCGTTGTCTGAAACACCAATTTGGTATTTTTCGAGTTGTTGGGCCACCAATGTTTGGCTAATCACGCGCTCCCAAGTTTGGCCAATGACTTGCCCCAGGTCGGGTTCCTGTTGACCATTGTTTTTGGCTTGTTGAAAATCAAAACGAAGTTCTGCTTCGAAGCGTTGGTGAGAAATTTTTTCGCCATTTACCAACCCAACGGTGTCGCCAACGGATGCTGCGCCCCGACCGCTTACATCGGCACCCCAGTCGAAGACCATGAGGCCAACAAAAGCGACTGAGACAATGATCATCATAGCTTTGATAAAAGTGGCACTGCGCATATGAGAAAGCATGGAACCAACTCCTCTAACAATATTGGCAAGGAATCTTAGGCAAAGTGAGTAATAGCACCCAAAATCTAATGAATTATGAGATCCCAAATTTCAGACTTTTTGAGATCGTATAATCTACCTGAAGTTTGTATTGATGGCAAGCATTTTTTAAGCTAAGTATTGACAAATACAGTTTTTAGGGGTTGCTTGACGAGGGGATGTAAAAGCACTATACTGAGCAATGAAGCTGTGATAGAACCGTTGGTGATTGGCAGTTGGCTTAAATCATCACCCAAGGGTGGGGGTACATGCTGGTGGCGGCAGAGTTTTTCATTTCAAAGAAATATCAAAAGTGTGAGACATTCATAAGTTGATTGGGTGCAACGATATTCACGACATGATTTATTTTATGCAAAGGACTGTTTATGAAGTATTTGGCTTTTAATTGTTGGGTTTTGTTACTGAGTGTGAATATGGCTTGGTGTGAAACCTATCATTGGCCAATGGATGCAGAACCTGCTTTGACTTCTACGTTTGGAGAATATCGAGGAGGGCGTTTACATGCCGCTATTGATCTAAAAACATGGGGCAAAGAAGGGTTTCCTGTTGTGGCTGTAGAAGAGGGATATGTTTGGCGTGTGCGTACATCGCCTTGGGGCTATGGGCGTGCGGTTTATGTGCAGTTAAAGGATGGGCGTTTTGCGATATGGGCACACTTGTCTGGTTTTTCAGATGTTATTGAACAATATGTAAAAGAAGAGCAAGATCGCCGAGAAACATACAGTGTCAATCTTTATTTTCGCGCCGATCAACTGCCAGTCAAAAAAGGAGATGTTGTTGGATATTCGGGCAGTACGGGCATTGGTGTGCCACATTTGCACTTTGAGTTGCGCGATGGTGATCATCGCCCGCTCAATCCATTAACCCATGGGTTTGATATTAAAGACACAACCCCCCCAACCATTTCTGCGATTGGCGTGGTGCCGCTCAATGCACATTCTTTGGTCAATGGCACATCGTATCCGCAGGCTTTTGATGTGGTTTGGCATGGCAAAAAGAAGCAATTTGTTTGTGCCGATACCCTTGTTGTATCTGGCCAAATTGGGATGGGGATGCGTGTCTATGATCGGGCAGATGCATCGGCTTTAACAAATAAATTGGCACCATATAAGTTGCGATTGTTGGTCAACAAAAAAGAAGCTTTTGCAACGACATTCGATGTTTTTGGATATGGGGTAACCCATCATGGTGAATTGGATCGCAATTTTATGATGAGCCAGCGCGGGTTGGGACGTTTTCACAATTTGTATCGTGGAGCAGGTAATTATCTGCCTTTTTATGGCTCATATCGGATCGGAGACGGTATTTTGCATGCCGGGGATACCACAAGTCGTACGGGACTTGTTTTGCCCAAAGGTGTTCATCGGGTAACGGTTATTGCCGAAGATGTGAAGGGCAATACGGCTGAAGCAGTAGTCATGATGCGCGTGGTGGATATGCCTAAAATTCAGACACTTGATGTGGCGTGGATGGATCAGGCCGTGACAGTTCAGGCACAACTTCAACATATTAGACGTGCACGTTTTGCGTTTTCTGAAAATTCTGGAAAAACATGGCAACCTTTAGGTGCTTGGCTGTCTGTTCAAAATGATGTGAAACGCACATTGAAGCGTGTGCGCCGTGCGATTTATCGGTTGGATGGCGAAGATGGCTTTGGGCAAAAGGTGTTTGTGACGTTTTCTGAACCTGTTCAAGAGTTGCCACAATTAGAATGTGTGGCTGAATATTTCCCTACATTTTCGGTGGTAAAAATCCAAGCCAATCGATCCATGTCTCAGTTGCCATTGGCAAGCGTGCACGATGCAAGTGGGCAAGAGAAAAACATAGAGGTCAGACAAACGGGGCTCATGACCTATGAGGCCGTTGTGGCATTTGATGTGCGTGCTGAAAAAGGTATCGTTTTTGAAGTGCAAGGTGATGGCAAAACCACATCTGTTGTTTTGAAGCAAACGCCCATTACCCCAAGTGGCGGTGGGGTGCTTGTTTCGGATGATCATATGGCCATTGTTCGTTTTGAGCGAGATGGTGTATACGAAACCTTGTTTGGGCATGTTGTTGCTGATACTGCGATGGCAGATGCTCGTATGGTGGGTATGGCATATCGCATGATGCCAGACGATGTGGCGTTTGAAAAGGCTGAAGTGATCTTAAAGTATCCGCAAGGTGTGGCAGATACCAGCAAGATAGGGCTTTATGCTTGGGATGTTTCAAAAGGCTGGATATTTGTCGATATTGGGCGTGATACGGATATGTATGCGGTTAATGGTGAAGTGAAACATTTGGGTATTTTTGCGCTTTTGATTGATGATGTACCACCAGAAATTTTAGAATTTCACCCTGCTAATCATCACGTGGTGCGCGAAAGGCAGCCCAAAATATGGGCAAAGGTTCGCGATGTGTCTTCTGGGATTTGGCGAGAAGAAGACTATGAGATGCGAATAGATGGCCAAAAGCTGATTGTTGAATATGATCCAGAGGAAGATATGATGTTTGCGCAACCTCGTATCCCATTGACCGTTGGTACCCATCAGGTTGAAATGATCGTGCGAGATATTTGTGGCAATGAAACGCGGCAGGTGCACATGGTGGTCGTTGAGTAGAAGACGTGTGGTTGATGAACGCCATTAAATATATGGAATGGTTGGTGCAACTATTGCCCGAGGTTTTGCGGTATGATGATTCCCCTTAAAGATGACAATCCGACATACACAGCCCCCGTATTTGTTGTGGCAATTATTTTTGTGAATGTTGTTGTATTTGTATATGCCACATTGTTGGGCGATGTGGGATATCATATGTTTACATCTCGATTTGGTGCGATCCCATTTGAACTGATACATGCAACAGATGCGATTTCTCCAACACCTATACCGCTCTATTTAACATTAATCACATCTATGTTTATGCATGGGGGATGGATGCATTTGGGCGGCAATATGCTTTACCTGTGGATTTTTGGTAACAACATCGAAGATACCTTAGGGCATTTTTATTTTGTTGGGTTTTATGTGTTATGCGGCGTGATTGCTACGCTTGCCCATGTTGTTTCTGAGCCCGATAGCATGGTACCTATGGTGGGAGCCAGTGGGGCGATTGCGGGTGTATTGGGTGCCTATATGGCACTGTTTCCAAATTCGCGTATTTTGGTGTTGTTCTTTTACTTTTTCTTGCGTATTCCTGCACTGATTGTTTTGGGTGTTTGGTTTGTGGTTCAATTGATGAACGCATCAGATGCTGTGGGTGGCGTGGCGTGGTATGCACATATTGCAGGTTTTGTGATGGGTTATGTGCTGATGCGTCATCGACAAAAAAAAGCGTATGTGGAAGTGTTCGATTCTTGGGATCGTTCATAAATATGGTGAGAAAAAGCAAAAAGGGCGATTCTTAATCAGAATCGCCCTTTTTTATGTGGTACTGTTTTTTAAAGATTGCATAACCTGCAGTTAGGATGCGTGATCTGATGTGTCATTTAGGGAACGATGACACTGTCACCTTGTTGAAGTTTTGCTTTTTCAAGCCGCCATCTTTCGATGACGTTTTTGATTTCTTCTGGGTTTTGAATTTCGGGACCTAATCGCAACAGATTTTCGAGTGAGGCCAATGCCAAGTCGATTTCACCATCTTCGGCAAATTGAACAGCAAGCTCCCGATAGTGTTGACCTGCATGATGCCACGCTTCGGGTACATCTAAAGCGTGTGGGGGCAGACGTCTTTCGAGTTCTGTTAAAACTTTAAATGCTTCTTTGGGCATGTCTAATTGAATATACGCTTGTGTGAGACCTGCAAAAATAACGAGATAATTGCTTAGCAAGCGTCGGGAAACTGGGTCTTTGTGGATTGTGCTATCGGCAACACCAGTATATCGATAATTCTCCAAAAGATTTTCGGTGGTGCGTTGGGTATCAAATTGCCCCATACCGCGTTCTTTCACCAGTTTATAAGCCATGCCTTCCATAGATAAAAAGGGACGTAAACCGGCCATATTGCTGTTGGGTACGGTGACTGCAAAATAGATTGGGCGCGTCCAATTTAATTTTTGCACAATGCGCCAGATCATCCAAGTTTGGGGTTCAACCACTGAAATGGTTTGGGGGCCGTCACCCAGAAAGTATTCGGCTTTTGGAATATCTTGAGCTTCAAGTTTGATCCCTGGCAGTTCCATACCTTTGTCTTTGTCCCAGGGTTGGGCAAGCATATTGTTGTCTATCCAGGCATCTGATAGATCAAGCGGAATGCCCGCATCGCGTATTTGTTTCACATACCAATTGGTTTTGATGAGGCTGAGATTGACTATGTGGACGTCTGTGCGAATGCCCTCCACTCCTTGAAGGAACCAAAGTGGATATGTGTCGTTGTCTCCATTGGTAAAGAGGATGGCATTTTCTTCGCAGGTTTGCAATATGTTGTAGGCATAATCATAGGCCACAAAATCACCCGTGCGGTCATGCACGTGATAGTTTTGATATAGGATGCCTGTTGGAATAAGCAAGAGGATGACGGGCGCGATGATGGCAATGGGCTTGATATTTTCTTGTATCCAGGCAACGAGCCCAGCTGCGCCTATGCCCATCCAAATACCAAAAAAGGTGTAGGCACCCACAAAAATATATTCGCGTTCTCTGGGTTCTGGGTCGGGCATATTGAGGTAGAATACCAATCCTACACCCATAATGGCAAACATGGAAAAGATAGATGAAAACCGTTGCCAATCTTTTTTGTAGTGATAAACAGCCCCACCAATACCCAATGCTGTGGTAATCAGGGATGTTTGAATGATTTCGTAATTGCTACTAAAAACATCCACCGCACGCCGAAAACTCATGGGGATGCCATCAAAAAAAGGGAATTGTTGTAAAAAGTATTTGATGTGAATATTGAGTTGGTAAGCCCAAGGTTCACCACGGCGTGGAAAGAGAAAATGGGTGCCGTATTGTTGCCGACTTAAGAAGGCTTTGAAGTTGTCCCAAGTTTCGGGGTCATTCATGTCAATGATGGGATTGAGGCCAGATCGCAAATAGAGTGTGATGTAGGTTGAAAAACCGAGCACGCCCAAGAGAATTGCCCAAATCCAGAATTGTGGGTTACGCCAAGCTGGGCGCAAGCTCAATAGACCAATAACGATGGCTCCCGTCATGAGTATGGCCGCTAACTGGGGAAGCGCTATAGAAAGGAATGGGTAAAAAATAAGCCCAATTACAATGAGCATTTGGGTTTTGCGTGGTCGGTCTTCAAGCAAATCTGTAAAGATGAGTATGAGTATACCAGGAACGGTGAGCAAACACTGCAAGTGGACACCGGCTCCCAAACCAAAGAGATACGCAATGAAGAGCAAGTTGCGATCACTGTGATGGTCTTTATGGGCATCATCCCAGCGAAGGCCCAACCACACGGCCAAAAGCGTGATGCACATAGAAAGGCCATACACTTCGGCTTCAATGGCGTTGTTCCAAAAAGAGAAAGAAAAGGCTGTGGAGAGTGCTGCAACGGCAGCACCTGTAAAGATGGCCACTTGGTGCTGGGGATTGGTGCGATCAAACCAATTGTTTAAAAGGCGCACCGTACACAAATAGATGAGCAAAACGGTGGCAATGCCCGAAGCCGCAGAAAGTAGATTGACGCGAAAGGCAATTTCGCCAAAGGGCAACATTGAAAAAATCCGGCCCAATAGGGTATAGAGTGGGGCACCGGGTGGATGGGGTACGCCAAACCTGTAAGATGTGGTAATAAATTCACCACAATCCCAAAAGGCGACGGTGGGTGCAAGTGTAGATAAATACACGATGCTGGTTACGGCTGTCACCAGCGTAGCAACCAAACGGTTGCGTTGTGCAAAGTCGTTCATTGTGCCCTCAAATAAATGGGGTTGGTATAAATCCAAGGGGAATCTTGTATGCGGGCTTCTATTCTGTAAACACCTGGTTTTTCTGCCAAAAAGGTGTGATGTTGCGTTTGGTGTTGTGCAATGGTTTGGCCGTTGCAAATGACGTTGAGGGTTGCGTGTTGGGGCAGGTGAACATCCATTTTTGTGGGCGATTGGAAAAGGGTTTCGTCACCCATCATGAATTGTTCGTCGGCCGTGTGAAACTGAACACCCGCACCAGGCATAAGACCATCGTATGAGATATAACAATGTCCTTGTTGCAAGGCTTTTAAAATTGCTCCAATGTCTTCTTGTTTGTTTCCTGTGAGTGGGCTTTTGAGGTAAATGCGTGTATGTAGGGTTCGAAAGGCATCTTCATATGGAAACACAACAAAAGGCAATAGGGGGTATTTTCGTGCGTGTGCATCAATGCCACCAATGGCAACACTGCGTCGTTTTTGGCACAGTTGATCCCATTTTTGTAGGGTTTTTATATCTGGGCCGGTGATATGTCGATGGGGGTATTTGTAGTGATTCCAGAAGCGATAATATTTAAAATCTTTGATCCAGTCGAACATATACGACCAGAGTTCTAGCCCTGTGCTGTTGTTGGCTGCCCAGTTTTCCCACGAATGGTTTTTTTCTGTAAACAATGGGCGATAGGTGCCGTGAGGATGTGCGATAAACGAGAGCCCATTTTGGCGGTGTATGTCATCGAGAATGCCCTGATGATCTTGGCGATGATTGACACGCTGTTGGGTGCCTATTGCAAGACAGTGCCCGCGTCTACCCGATACCTCATCACCAATAATGAGCAATGTATTTCCATGCCATCCCTCCCAGCCTTCTGAACGCGCCCGCAATGAATTGTGGTCGGTTAAGATGAGAAAGTCGAGTTCTGTCTGATGGGCTGCATTCAAAATGGTTGGGATGGAGCCCGACCCGTCAGAATAGGTAGAATGAACATGAATGACACCACAATATTCAAACACAATTTAACCTTTGGTGCATCATTTATCGTTCGAGTTCTTCTGGGCCATAAATGCGAATGGATTCGTATTGTGTTTCAAACTTGAGATAATACACTTTATTGCCTTTGAGAACCCAAGCATTGGCACCTGCACTGGCAATGGCCACTTCTTCTTTATTCTCTTTGTCATCGGCAAAGGCGGTGGCGGGTTCAAATATGGGGCGAACCAAATTGGCCAACAGCAAAATGGCGACGATGCCCATAAGCAGGTTGGTCAAGCGCGTATTGGACATGGAGACCTCCTGAGGGTGAACGTGAGTGTGTTAAAAATAAGGCTTATAATGTAACGGTTTTAAAAGGGGCAGTCAAGCGCAACATCTTGAAAAAAAGGCAGATGGGGAAATGGCAAATATGAAGGGGTAAATGATCCAACCCAATTACCCCATTTGGTGTTCGTATCTGATTTTTTGTGTTGTGTTTGCCATTTGTCATTTGTTGTTTTGCTGAATTTTTTTAAAAAAATAGGCCACAAAGGGAGTTCCCATTTGTGGCCTATTGATCTTTCAGATGCAAAATTTAAAGCAGATAAGATTTGAGCGGGCGACTGCGCGATGTATGACGCAATCGTCTGAGTGCTTTTTCCTTAATCTGTCGTACTCTTTCGCGGGTGAGGCCAAAACGCTCGCCAATTTCTTCAAGCGTTAAGGGTTGCTCACGATTGATGCCAAAATATAAGGTAATGACTTCGGCTTCACGTGGTGTGAGCGTGGCCAATGCCTTTTCAATTTCTCGGCGCAACGAGTCGTCTAAGAGTGTTTCGTCAGGCGGCTGTTGCATGCCGTCTTCCAACACGTCGAGCAGGCTGTTGTCTTCGCCTTCATTAAATGGGGCGTCGAGTGACAGGTGACGGCTGGAAATTTTGAGTGTGTCCCGGACTTCAAAATCGCTCATATCCAACTCATCGGCGATTTCACTGGGACTGGGTTCGCGACCGTATTCTTGCTCCAAACCACTGGATGCTTTGCCAATTTTGTGCAAGGCACCTACGCGATTGAGGGGCAATCGTACGATGCGCGATTGTTCGGCCAATGCCTGTAAAATGGCTTGCCGAATCCACCACACAGCGTAAGAAATAAATTTAAACCCTTTGGTTTCGTCAAAACGTTTGGCCGCTTTGATGAGCCCGAGATTGCCTTCGTTGATCAGGTCACCCATAGATAGGCCCTGATTTTGATACTGTTTGGCGACACTCACTACAAAACGCAGGTTGGCTTTGGTCAACTTTTCGAGGGCATCATGGTCGCCCTTTTTTATGCGTTTGGCCAGCGCAACTTCCTCTTCTGCAGTAAGCAGGTTTACTTCACCAATTTCTTGAAGATATTGATCTAACGACTCATCTTCGCGTGCGTAAGGTCTTTTAGCTAGTCTTGACACTCGTCAGCCTCTCCTTGTTCACACTGGGGAGTTTCAGTGCGGGTGATTTGTGGTTAATCCACAAAAGGATATGGACGAACGGATTATGGGGTTGTTTCAGTTTTACGACGTTGCTGCTTGTGGGGAAGACTACATAATAACCTCCTGTTCCATGTGCGTCGGCTGAAAAATGCACAGTGGGTAACTTGTATGGATTACTTCATCATTGTTTTGTTATAACACTACCAAAAAATGCACCAAAGATGCAACACTGAGCGATTACTCAATATTGCTTTCTGGTGCATCTGGTGTGGTGTTGCTGCCTTGTAAAGCGGCAAATTCATCTTCTTGTTCTTGAAGCTGTGCCTCAAGATCTTTTATGGTTTGAACATGATCTTTAACTTCGTCATCTTGGCCAACGATGGCGCTGGGATTGTGCTCTAATAAGTTATATACTTGCCCACCAAGCTCTGTAAATGTGTCATGAATGGCATGGCGTGTACGCGCAATGTCTAATTTGGCACGACTCAATTTGCCATAATGTTCGGCTTTTTCAGCGGCTGTGGCTGCACCGTCTCGCAGACTTTTTTTTACTTTTTCCCAAAGTGTTTCTGTTTCCATCGTTTACTCCGAGTCGTTTTGTGCGCGACGCAATTCTTGTAAGAGTTGTTCGCGGTTGGCACGAGATATTTCGCGTCCTTGGATAGACAAACCAGGTGTTTCGCGGGCAATTTGACGCAGACGATGAACCGATAGATCTTCTAAATTTTGTGAAGATGTCTGTAAATGGTTGCCATTGAGATTAAAAAGGCGCACCACATCTTCGTGTGGATTGGGTATGACGTGAGAAGCAACGAGGGTGCCTACTTGTTGTGCGGCCCGACTTCCTGCTTCAACGGCGGCCTGAACGGCTCCTACATCACCCAGCAAACGAATGGAAATCATACCCCCATCAATTTTTTCTATGGCTGCTAATTCAACGGCTGCTGATTTTACGGCAGCATCGGCGGCTTCTGCGACTCCAACAAAACCGATCATTTCTATGAGCCCGAGTGCTGAATTCATAGTATCCAATGGGCAAAAGGAAAGCGGTGATCTTTAAAACCCCATGGTTTTTAGATCAACCGCTTATGTCAATAAGTGTTTGGTTCTGTATGCATCAATTGTGTAGAACAAGCATTTTGCATATGTGTGTTCATTGCAGGCTGTGCCGATCTACTCGAAAGTCTTGTGAAATGGAAACCTTATGGCATTCAAAAATAACAAAAACAAGGTTCGCTGTCACGTTTTTTTTTATATCGAAAAGCATACCTAATGAATCATATATACATGGTTTTAAAGGATTTAATACATGACGCCTCATAAAGGCACATGATTCATATTTTGTATACTTTAATTGTTCTTATTCTAAAAAAGCACGTGTCCAGTGAAAGCGACTGAGGCCCCCTGCGGTGCCAAACCAGATGTGATCCTGATCTTGTAAAACTGCTTGTACACGGCCATGGATGAGACCATCGATGGTGTGGTAACGCGTCCATAGATGGCGAGAAATATCGAGCAGAAAGGCCCCCTGATCAGTTGATACCCACGCATATTTGTCGTTGGCAACAATATTGATGTGGCGGCTTCCTCCAATGTCTGCTAAGGCATATTCTTGCCATGTGTTATGGCCGATATGATAGCTGAGCAAGGAAGATGGACTTTCTGTTGCGACCCAAAGGGTGCTGTCATGTATGGCTAATGCGCGAATTGGGCGTTTGGTAAAATTTTGTTCATCGGAAACTGCGCGCCATGTTTTGCTGCCACGTGCACATTTGTATAAACCCACTTCTGTGCCTGCCCAAACTGTGGTTGGCCCCGTGGTCAGGGCATAAATGGTGGCTTGTTCACTGCCAGAAACCCGGTCGAGTGAGTCATTTCGTGTATTCAAAAGAGCCAACCCGCGCTCTGAACCTATCCATAGGTTGTGTTTGTCTTTTGTTAAGGCGTAAACTTTTCCCCAATATTCTGTGTCGCGGTATGTGAGCCATCGTTTGGAAGGTTTGTTGTATCGCATCAGGCCAGCATGGGTTCCAAACCAAACGGTGGTACTGTCTGGTAAAATGGTCATGATTTGAGCATTTTCAAGGCCGATGGTGTTTTTGGCCTCAAAATATTCCCATTCTTGGGTTTTGCGATGATAGCGTGAAATACCCCGCGCTGGTGATAGATATGTGTCTTCTCCCCCCATCCAAATGGTGTTGCCATCTGTTGCCAAGGCTGTGACGTTTTCTTCGATGGGGCCGTAGGTGTTAAAATGCAGTTGACTGTCATTTAGGTTTGCCATGCCTACCCCAAGCCCCCAGGTGGCGATCCAGAGGTTTTTCCAACTGTCTATAAGGGTTTGGGTAATGGCAAAGTTTTGGCGTGGTCCAATGATGCGGTTTTGGTCTAAATAATAACCAAAAGGGGGCACAATGGATGACAGGCGAAACTGCGTGTGGGGTTGAGCGGGCTGATAGGGTGCGGCCCCACCTTGTAAAATTGTTTGTAGCCCTTCTAACCAGCGCCCATTGCCAGCGGGGGTATCAAACCACAACTCTCTTGAATGGGGATCAAATATGATGCGTTGTACTTGATTATGGGGCAACCCATCGAGTTGGGTAAGTGGAGGGAGCCATTTTTGAGCAAAACGGTCATAGCGCCGGATACCTCCTGTTGTGGCCACATAAATGACTTCGTTGCTTTCGGCTAAGCCTGTCACATAGTTCATGCTTGGATAGTTGGTCCAAAGATCACGATCATAACCGGGCACGGCGGTTTGTGTGAAAAGGCAAATAGCAACTGTGACTGCGAGTCTAAACATATAAAACTCATTATAAAAAAGATGCTCGTCTTAAAGCAAAGTTACTGGTTTTTGAGATACTCAACGGTTGCTTGTGCAACAATGCGTTCTTCATCGGTTTTGATGATCAGTATTTTGACCGAACTTGCTGGGCGGGAAATGAGGCCTTCTTCGGGTGCATTTTCGTTTAGAGAGGGATCAATGTCCACACCTAAAAAACCAAGCCCTTCACAAATGCGTTTGCGTACACCAGCGCCTCTTTCTCCGATGCCTCCTGCAAATGCAATGGCATCGAGCCCACCCATGGCGGCGGTAAAAGCACCGATTTCTTTTTTGATGCCATAACAAAAAGCGTCTAAGGCGAGTCTTGCTCGGTCATGGCCTTGTTCGATTGCCATTTCGAGGTCGCGCACATCACCACTGATGCCTGAAATGCCCAACAACCCGCCGTTGGTGGATAAGATGTGGCGAATGTCTTGGGTGCTGAGGTTTTCACGATCCATCATAAATGGAATGATGAATGGGTCTAGGGAGCCGTTGCGTGTGCTGTTGAGCAACCCTTCTTGTGGTGAAAACCCCATTGTGGTGTCGATGGACTGACCATTTTGGATGGCACACATAGATGCGCTTCCGCCCAAATGACAGGAAATGATGCGTAAGTTTTTAGGATCACGATGAAGCAGTTGGGGCACTCTTTGGGCAACATAACGATGGGATGCGCCATGAAAGCCGTATTTGCGAATGCCATATTTTTCGTACCATTCGTAAGGTATGCCGTAGATGTAGGCATAGTCGGGTATGGTGGTGTGAAATGCTGGTTCAAATAGGCCGATGAGGGGAAGGTTGGGATAAAGCTTTGCAAAGATGCGAATGGCTTGAATGTAGGGTGGGTTGTGTGCGGGGGCCAAATCGTTGTAGTCGGCCATGCGTTGGAGTATGTCTTCTGTGAGGCGGTATGTGCCCGATTGACCACGCATGTGAACCGTTTTAAAACCGACGGCACTGAGTTCCGACAGGTCAGATAGCACCCCTGTTTGGGGATCGGTAAGGCGCGTGATCACATCGCGAATGGCAGAGGGATAATCGGGTAGTGCTTGGTTTGATACATATTGATGCGGGCCAATATGGTGGGTTACAGGAGATTGCACATCGCCAATGCGTTCCAAGCGACCTTCGGCAAGCACAGATGCATTGCCCATGTCGAACAGGCGATATTTAAAGGATGTAGAACCGACGTTTGCGACAAGGATTTTCATGAATGGCTCTGTTTGTTGAGTTTAACGGTATGGGTGAACATAATAAAACATGATTGAAGTTTTTGGTTGATGTCAATAAAAAAGGGAGGCCGTTTTTTCCGGTCTCCCTTTTTGTGGTTATTGGTTGTGTTTACAAAACTTCTTGCATGGGACGAATGCGCGGTTTGGGTAAGCGTCGTCCCTCCGATTCAAAATGATGGAGGACATCTGTAATTACTTCGCACAAATCATGATAAACTTGAATGGGATTGTCGCCATGAATACCAGTGATTAAGTCTGGGCATTTGCCTATATATGCCTGATCTTCCTCACTCCATTCGACCCATTTGTGATACTGGTCAATTGGCTTCATTTTTAATTTCCTCAATTGCTCTTTGAACCTGTTTTTCTTGGTAGGGTTTGGCATCACTGCCTAATTGCCCGCTTAAGGTTACAGCACCAGAATTTTTTAGATCTTGTATCAGTTCTCGTAACTTTCGAGGCATTATTTTTTCAATTCGGCTAAAACCCGACGGGTGATTTCTGCGACCAAGTCGTCTGTGGATTGGCTGGGGGATGATGTACTTGATCCGCCAGCACTTTTGGTGCGCAAAGTTGGAATGCCCCCGTTTGTGGCTGGCGTGGTGCGTGGGGCATCGGGTATGTCACAAGCAGGTTCGGGGCCTCGAAGACCCATGCGGTCGCGAATGGCGATGAGTTTGGAAACCTGTTCGCTGTTGAGTTCGTTAAAACCGCCGAGTTGTTTGGCCACAAAGAGAATTTTGGCAAAGTGTTCCATGGTTTCCATTTTGTAATAGGCATTCATCACATCGGTGCCAATGGTGGTGGCGCCATGGTTTTCGAGCAAATAGGCATCATAATCTTTAACGTATTGTTTGATGGGTTCTGAAATTTCTGGGCCGCCGGGTGTGCCATATCCCACAATGGGAATGGAGCCTAAGGTGATGATTACTTCGGGTAAAACACAGGCCGATAGTGGAATGCCTGCAACGGCAAAACCAGTTGCAGTGGGTGGGTGGGCGTGAACAACCGCACGCATATCGGGGCGTTCTCGGTAGAGGAAGATGTGCATGCCTATTTCGGAGGAAGGGCGTTTTTGACCACTGACGAGCTTGCCATCCATATCGACAATGCAAAGGTCTTCTATTTTGAGAAATCCTTTGGACATGCCTGTGGGCGTGGTCAATATGCGGTCTTCTTCAAACCGGCAAGAAATGTTGCCGTCGTTGGAGGCCACGTAACCTTGGTTGAAAACGCGACGTCCTGCTTCAACGATGTCAATTTTGGCTTGATGGAGGTTCATGGGCAGGCCTTTGAAGTAAAATTAAAAATGCAAAATTAAAAAATCATATCGGTTTGGGATGAGCAATTGGGGTGGTGATATCTATGTGATCGACGACGCCCACAATGACAGAGCGCACCGCAGGCAATTTGACATTGAGTACAAGTGCGGCAGCAGCACCTTGGCGCAAAACGAGTACGGTTTCACCTTTGCCTACGCCGACCGAATCGACTGCCACTGCAGATGGCCCATCATCATCACCATTGGGTGTGATGGGTTGCACAATCATCAGTTTTGTTTTGTTGTAATCGGAGTGCTTGATGGTGGAGACGATGCTACCCAGCACGCGTGCTAAGAACATGATTAAGGGCTTTCATCGGTCGGCTTTCAGCGGTCAGCTACAGCCACATGAAAGCAATTTTTAGAGATCGATGCGGTCGGCAATGCCGACAACGGCGGCATCTATGGGGCCATATTTGTTGGGTAAGGCATTGGGTGCTTCGCGTGAACCGACCCAATAGACGGTTTCGCCGTCGCTGGCATTGACCACATCCACTGCAACAAATGGATCACCTGCATTGTTGCAGTGGTGGTCTAAAGGCTCTACAACAAGGAGGCGAATGCCTGTGAGCGATGGGTCTTTGCGGGTTGCCCAAATTTTGCCAATGACACGTCCGAGGAACATTTAGAACACCTTTTTGACAAAAGGCAAAAGGCAAAAGGCAAAAGGCAAACGCATCATCATACAATCCGGAAATAGTCGATGAGGGCGCATCGGCGTTGACGGGTGAAGGTGCGAGCAGATGTACAGCCTTCGCCAGTGGGTGTGGCAATGGAGAAAGATGTGTAGCCCTCTCCGCCTGCGCCCAACCCTGCAGATGATGGGCCATTTTTGACAAAGATGGTACATCGGCATAAACGTGCCATTTTGGTCATGTATTCGACATTTTTGGAGTGCATAATGGCGGTGTGGTGATACCCTTGTTCGGCCTGCACGCCCCATTCTATGGCGGTGTGTACATCGGGTGTGCGCACAATGGGTAAAAATGGCATCATTTGCTCGTGTTGTACAAAATCGTGACTGGCTTCGACTTCGCCAATAAGCAGTTCGGTATCGGGTGCAATGTTGAGGCCTATTTGAGCGGCTAAGACGTGTGGGTTGCGACCGACAAGTTCCCGATTGATGGACCAATCGCCCTTGGCATCGCGAGGGAAGGCCACTTTGGCAAGGGCATCTATTTGGGCACGGTCGAGTTCGACACATTTATTGGACAACAAATTGCGCTTGAGTTCATCGGCGACTGACTGGACAACAAAGACTTCTTTTTCGCCGATACATAAAATATTGTTGTCAAATGCTGCGCCTGCTACAATGCTTTTGGCCGCATTTTGAATATCGGCGGTTTCATCGACCACAACGGGTGGGTTTCCTGGGCCGGCGGCAATGACGCGTTTGGGGGCTTGCATAGCGGCCTTGACCACACCGCCACCTCCTGTCACCAAAATGAGCGATACTTGGGGGTGTACAAAAAGTGCTTGAGCCGTTTGAATGCTGGGTTCGCGTACTGCGGTGAGCAGATTGGGTGGCCCTCCGGCACCTACAATGGCGCGGTTGAGCATTTGCAAACCAATGGCCGAAATGTTTTTTGCACCCGGATGTGGCGCAAAAACGGCGCTGTTCCCTCCTGCGATAAAACTGATGGCATTGTTGACCATGGTGGGCACGGGATGTGTGGAGGGTGTGACCGCGCCAATAACACCAAAGGGTGCCATTTCAACAACGGTGAGACCATGATCTCCTGTCCAGGCCACAGGTTGGAGGTCTTCCACACCGGGGGTATGCTGCACGACCACTTCAAATTTGCGGATTTTGTGGGCAACACGCCCCATTCCTGTTTCTTCAAGGGTTTTTTGTGCAATGCCCTTGGCATGGGCCATTGCTTCGGTGCGAATGGCAGAAATAATGGCTCGACGCTGTTCTAAAGATAGTGCTTCTAAGGCCCGTTGTGCTTCAGACGCAGCTTGAACGGCATCTTCGAGTGTGTCAAAAAGGCCATGATCTCCTTTGCCCTCATAGCGGGCAGGTGGTGAAATGAGGGCCGGTGCCGTGTTGTTTTGGTCGGCAACAATGCTTCTGACCACTTGCTCTACGACGGACTGGATTTGGGCTTTGTCGAGATTCATAGAAAATTTTAAGACGGAAGACACGCTGGCAAACAAAGGTCATGCCCTCTTAATGCGAGGGCGATGGTGTTGCTTGTGTCTCTCGGTTTGGAAAAAAGTGAACATGGGTCGTATATGCATTGGCGAACCTGTATATTTAGGTATCGCTTTTTTTATATACGGCTTTGCCTTCGATTTCGGCGGTGTCGATAATGGCAACAATAACCGCATCGACTGGACGGTTTTCGGTGGTGCTGGTCATACGCGCAGAACTGCCACTGCAACAGAGCACCACTTCGCCATCTCCTGCGCCAACGGCATCTATGGCCACCACAAAGCTTTGTTTGGGTTGCATAGATGGCAGGTCTAAGGTTTGTACGATCTGGAGCTTGTATCCGGCCAGACCTTGATCTTTTTGGGTGGCTACAACCGTACCCACCACTTTGCCCAATGTCATATGATTTTAAATGGGTTTAGGATGATTTGCCAATGGGCAGTACATCTTCGAGGCTGTTGTGTGGGCGTGGAATGACATGTACGGATACGAGTTCACCCACCTTGCCAGCAGCGGCAGCACCGGCTTCGGTGGCGGCTTTAACGGCGGCTACATCGCCACGAACAACAGCGGTGACATACCCGGCACCAATTTTTTCCCAACTGACAAATTGGACATTGGCCGCTTTGACCATGGCATCGGCTGCTTCAATCATGGCCACGAGGCCTTTTGTTTCGATTAATCCGAGGGCTTCACCCATCTTTACTTCCTCCTAAAGTTAAAAACACGAATTGACAAATTGACAATTCGACGCATCACGAATCTGTGGTTCAGGTTGATTTGTTAAATATGATTCTGTCTACTTCGGGGTCTAAATTGGGGATAATATGAACCGCAATTATTTTTTCACCCACACGCTCGGCAGCGGCTTGGCCTGCTTCTATGGCGGCGGTTACGGCTCCGACATCGCCGCGCACAATGGTGGTGGTGTATCCATTGCCAATGGTTTCATACTTTTCTATGGTCACGGCAGCGGTTTTGGTCATGGCATCGGCGGCTTCGGTGGTGCCGATAAAACCGAGTGTTTCGATCATTCCAATAGCGGATGGCATATAAGAACTCAGTTGATGGTAGGGTATATGTGTCTTGTGTCTTTTGGTCTAAGACTCAAGATGAATTTACTTTAAGATGTAGGCGGTGTTGCCACAGGTGAGGTCTGCGGCATTGGCATCATCTGTGTCGAGATGGATTTCGGGTAAATAACTGGCGTCTATCTTGAGGCGCACATTTTCGTAAATGAGACCTTTTTCACCGCCCACACGCACCCGGAGTGATTCTTGACCACTGAGACCCATTTCGGTGACATCGGATGGGCGCAAGTGAATGTGTCTGGCTGCGCGTATGGCTCCATTGACGGTGACGGATCCTTTGGGACCAATAAACGTGACTTGGGATGCACCTTCCAAATCGCCCGAATCGCGCATGGGTGGGTCTACACCAAGATAAATGGCGTCGGTACGGGCCAATTCGACTTGGTTGTAATCGCGACAGGGGCCTAAAATGCGTACGCGCTCGATGGCCCGCAAACGAGGCCCAACCACAGAAATGAGTTCTTCAGCAGCAAATGCACCAGGTTGGTAAAGTTCGCGATAGGGTGTGAGGGCATAGCCTTTGCCAAAGAGTATTTCGAGAGCTTCTTGGCTCACGTGTGCATGGCGAGCCGATACACCCACTGGAATGGGAATTTCATGGCCATTTTGCCCACGAACGCGACGTACAATTTCTTGCACAATGGGATCGAGATCATCGCCACAGTGACCGTTTGGACAAAGGCCACAATCGGTGCATGCCGAAGTTGTTTTAAGAATGGGAAGCATAGAAGCCCTGATCAAATATACCCAAAGAGATTCTCAGTTGGGTCTCAATATATTTAAGATTGACAAAAATGGGCATTCACTAAGGGGTGTTAAGGAGCGAAAAATAGCCGATTGTATGCGGTAAGTCAAGGTTTTTCAAGGTGGGGCGTACGTGGCGAAAAATGCTATGCAGCTTGACATACGGAGAGGTTTCAAGCAAATTCAGGAGGTTTGTCCAATTTCTTGTTTTTGAATGGGTACTATGTCCTTTAAAATAAATACCTCTGTGAAAAAATCATATTTTATAATTGTGTGCTTGTTCATTTTGGTGGGGAGTAGACATGTTTGGGCCGATGGCTCACCAGATGTACCTGTGGTGCATCCGGTGTATGCCTTATTGGATCGTTGTGCGGCGCGTGGACAAATTCGGATGCCCAATATGCGTCCTTTGAGCCGAATACAAGTGGCTCAAATGCTTGGTCAAATACTGGCACCTGAAAATGAACTCAGTCAAACAGAGCGTCGGTTATTGCATCGGTATGAGAAGGCTTTTGCGTGGGAACTGGAAGCTTTGGGGCGGGATGTAGCGGGCAAACAATCTTCTGGTGGTATTTTGTGGGCTTGGCGCGATTCGGTTGCCTCCGTGGCGATTTCTCCGTTGTTTCGACAACAAATGATTGCCCATCGCGGAACGGGTTTTGTTCATGAAACGGTTTCTCAGACCTATGTGGGGGGGATTTTGCGCGGTCAGTTTCATGGTTTGGGATTTCGGTTGCGTCATTATGAAGCACGTGAATGGAGCACCGCACCTCGGTTGCGCCCCGATGATGTGTTGGCATATCCTGTTGAGTCGGTGCAGTTAAAGGGACAGTCGGTTGATTTTCGAGAGGGTGTGTTTCAACTGGCTTGGGGAAATGGTTGGTTGCGCTTAGATGCTGGAAAAGGTGCTGTTGATTGGGGCCCTGGAAAAACGGGAAATTTGTTGTTGGGCAATGATGCCCCCACTTATGGTTTGTTTCGCGTACTAGCCGAATATAAAAATGTGCGTTACACACACCTGGCAGGGTCGCTGCAAGCGCGAGCAGGCTTGTTTGATACGACGCGCCGTGTGATTGACAATGACCATGTGCGAATTTTTTTGCGAAAGAAACGGTTGGCTGCACATCGTTTGGAAGTGGATTTTTCAAATGTCACGGTTGGGATTCACGAGTCTGTTGTCTATGGTGACCGAGGGTTTGAAGCGTTGTATGTGATGCCCGTATCTTTTTTTGTAGCAGTACAAAATCATTTGGAAAATCGCGATAATTTGGCAATGGGGATTGATGTTTCTTGGCGACCGCATAACGGGTTTGAACTTTATGCGGCCTGGTTTTTTGACGATTTGGCAAAGTTGAGTCCCAGTGCATTTTCAAATAAATTTGGTTTACAGGCCGGTTTGTTTTGGGTCGATCCATTTCGCATTCAAGATACCGATATTCGAGCCGAATACGTGCGTTTGGAGCCGTTTGTTTATTCGCACAACTTTGATATCAATACCTATGAGCATTACGAAACATTGTTGGGGCATCGCATTGGCCCCAATGCCGACTTGTGGCACATCCAGGTCACACGTCGCTTTTTGACCTGGATGACGGTGTCTGTTTTATTTGAGCGTGAACGACAAGGTGAAAATCCTGTGAACGTGGATGGCTCTGTTGTGAATGTGGGCGGCAATGCCCAATTGGGGCGACGCCCAACCGATTTACCTGTGCGAGATTTTATGGCCGGAGATGTTGAAATCCGTACGCGTTTGGGCTTACAGATGAATTTTGAACCCATGCGTGATTGGGCCATAAGAGCGGTGTATCGTCGTATTCAAAACCATCATGTGCAGGTTTTGGGTGGCACACGGGGCAATACCATAGGGCATGAATGGTTGGCGACTTTGGATGTGAATTTTTACTGAGAACATTATGAATATTGCCATTGTTGTTCGAAAAATACTTCCTAAGCAGATTCGCCCCCTACTTCGCAAATTCTATCGGGGGGCGTTGTGTTTTTGGTATTGGGGGCATCGGGTGGTATGCCCTTGTTGTGATCGACAGTTTAGAAGTTTTCGGCCATATGGTTCACCCAAACGACATCAGGCATTATGCCCTTATTGTGGTGCCTTGGAACGACAGAGATTGCTGTGGCTTTTTTTAAAAAACAGAACCCATTTTTTTCAAAAACCTTTGCGTGTTTTACACGTGGCTCCACCAACCGTTTTTTTGCGTCGCTTCCAATTGTTATCACATGATTATTTGCCTGTTGACTTGAATTCTCCACTTGCGCAAATGAGATTAGATGTGATGCATTTGCCTTTTGATGATGAATCATTTGATGTAATTTTATGCAATCATGTTTTGGAGCATGTATTGGATGACCGACAGGCCATAAAAGAGTTATATCGCGTGATGAAGTTGGGGGGATGGGCCATATTGCAAGTCCCTGTCGATCTTGAAAGGAATGAAACGATTGAAGTGGATGATCCTGCACTGCTTACAGATCAACAACGTATAGCGCTTTTTGGTCAAAGAGATCATGTGAGGCAATATGGTTTGGATTATAAAGAGCGGTTGGAACAAGTTGGTTTTTCTGTTGAGGTTGATTTTTATTGGCAAGAACTGGGCAGCACTTTGGTTGCCAAACATGCCTTAATGTGTGAAGAGCCCGTCTTTTTTTGTCATAAGTAAATCAGGATATGCGTGCGTGTTTGAAATGTTTGTTGTAAGTCTAAAGGCCAGTGCTATATGATGATGCGTAGTGACATAAACAGCTTAAATAATCGAAACCTGCTTTTGTTAATGCTTGTATGTTTGGCACAAGTCTTACTGATTTCTGTGCCTTTTTATTTTAGTGAATTTTTATCTGTTATTTTGATTTTGACGATTATTTCGGTTGTGGGTTTGATCGGCTCTATCACTTTATCTGTGTTATATCTGTGTTTTATTGCTGCTGTTATTCCGACCTGGGTGTATGATGAAATATTGTTACTCCCCATGGATTTTAAGTTTTATGAAGGCATATTTGCTTTCATATTGGGTACAAGTGTTGTGATTTGGATGCTCCAAGGGCGTTTAAACTGGTCATATCGGACACGGTTGGATCGACCTGTTATTGTTTTAATTGGAATGCTCGTTTTTTCAATGGGGCTCGGATTGTTTTATGGGCAATCTGTTTCCCAAATGCTAAGAGATGTGAGATACCCATTGTGTTATGGTATGTTTTTTGTGGTGACTTGGTTTTTTGATCATCGAAAATCTCAAACCTTTCTTTATATGGTGATTGGGGCGGCGGTTATTGTGGGGATTGAATATTTGATTGAATTTTTGGCTATGGTCAATTTGGCCATTTCGGGTTCTTTTTTTCGAGTGGCGCGTTTAGAAGGTGTGTTGTTTCCTGTAAGCATATTAAGTGTTGCGGCCATTTTGCTTATGGAACGCAGGCTTTATCGCCGCTTATTGATTGGTTTGGCCTTGTTGCCCATTGGGCTTGCTTTGTTGTTGACTGTTGGGCGGGGGATGTGGATTGCCCTTTTTGCGGGGCTTGGGGTTTTGAGTTATTTGGTGTGGGTTGACCCAATGGGGCGTCACAGGCGCTGGGTGCGTTTGACCACGGTGTTATTTATTCCGTTGGTCTTGCTTGTTGTTGCATTTTTTTTCCAAAAACAGACGCATTCTGGTGTGGGAGATGTTGCCATCAGGCGTATTACGAGGGTTGCCGAAAATTATGAACAAGACCATTCTATTGTGGGCCGTCTTTTGGTTTATGGGATTGCTTTAGAAGAAATTCGAAAACGCCCCATTTTGGGCGGGGGGCATGGTGTTGCCATACAGGTTATGTCAACGGAAGAAGCCACGCCGACTTTGATGACTGTAGGTGGCGTAGACAGTGTGTATTTAACCATTGCAATGCGTATGGGCATTGTGGGTGTGGGTATTTTTTTGTGGGTGTTTTGTGCGGGGTTGTGGCGTGCTTATCAACTTTTTTTGTATACAAAAGAAGAGCGTGTTAGATTATTTTGTATGGTTTTTATGGCTGTCTATGCTGCTTTATTGGTGTTTGGCATTGGGGATGCCACTTTGTTTGTGAATCGTTTGATTTTCATTCATGCCACATTTTTGGGTATTTTGGCAAAGTTGGATATGGAATACCACCCCAAACATCAAGTTGCTTGAGGTGTTTATGCAGGTAAGTGCGGTTGTTGTGAATTGGAATGCAGGTGAACACTTAATCAGGTGTGTGCGTTCTTTATTGGATCAACAGAAGGTGGATGTTGATGTGGTGGTGGTTGACAATGCGTCTTCGGATGGTAGTTTGGCAGGGTTGGCCACACTGGGAGAGCGGGTGCGGATTGTACAAACGGGGGGGAATTTGGGTTTTGGGCGCGGCGTAAACAGAGGTGTGGCGGTTTGCGAAACCCCCTATGTGGTTGTCTTAAATCCCGATGTGGTATTGGAAAAAGAGGCTTTGTATGGTTTGGGCCATTTTTTAGATGTACACTCTGAGATTGGGATTGTGGGCCCGTGTTTGAAAGATGCCGATGGGCAAATTCATGCATCTTGTGGTTTTGCGCCTCGGTTGGTGGATGAGATTTGTCGTAAATTCTTATTGCATCTGGTATTTCCATTGTTTAAATTTCGACGTACGCGCCCTGTGGTAGCCAAAAAAGTAGATTGGGTAACTGGGGCGTGTTTTGCTGTGCGACGCGATGTTTTTACATCTTTGGGTGGTTTGGATGAAGCCATCTTTATGTATTATGAAGATGTCGATTTTTGTCTTCGTGTAAAAGCTTTGGGGTGGCAGGTGTGGTATTTGCCCGATGTGATGGGCATGCATGTGGGTGGGGAAAGTTCAAAACAGGCGCTTACGCGTATGTTGGTGGTCAGTGAAGCGTCTTATGGTTATGTGATTCGCAAACATTTGGGGCGTTGGGCTTCACTATTGGTTTGTTTGCGCCCTATTGAGATGGTACTGCGCTCGTTGCTGTGGAGTGTGGTTTTTTTGTTGCAACCTAAACGTCGGGTTGAGGCGCGTGCACGTTTGCGGGCCTATTTTATGATTTTGACGGGTGGGGTTGCGAAGGAGGCGGTATGATTCCCATCTTTCGCCCTTGGTTTGGGGAGGAAGAAGTTGAGGCTGTGCGTGAGGTGTTGTTGTCGGGATGGGTAGGGCCTGGAAAAAAAGTGGAAGAATTTGAGCGACGCTTTGCCGAATTTGTAGATGCCAAATATGCCGTGTCTTTAAATTCGTGTTCTGCGGCTTTGTTTTTGGCATTTAAAGCGCTCAATGTTGAAGGTGGTGAAGTGTTGACCACACCTTTGACCTTTGTTGCCAGCAATCATGCCATTTTACAAAATGATGCCACGCCCGTTTTTTGCGATATAGACCCCGAAACACTCAATATTGACCCCAAAACAATTGAAGCCAATATTACGCCAAAGACCAAAGCCATTTTGGTGGTGCACTTTGCTGGGCACCCGTGTGATATGGATGCCATTGGCGCGATAGCCCAAAAGCACGGATTGCCCATTGTGGAAGATGCGGCTCATGCGGTGGGGGCCCGATATAAGGGCAGAATGATTGGTGGCATCAGTCATATCACCTGTTTTAGCTTTGATGCACGCAAAAATTTGTCTACATGTGATGGGGGGATGCTGACCACGAATGATGAGGAACTGACCAAACGTGTGAAGCGACTGCGTTGGATGGGTATTTCGAAAGGGACATATGATCGCTTTCGAAAAAATGGCTTAGAACGACGTTGGGAATATGAAATCGACGAAGTTGGATATAAGTGTTACATGAACGACTTGAATGCTGCTATTGGTTTGGCTCAACTCAGTAAGATAGAAGCCGCCAATGCACAGCGGCGAGAAATTTTTTTGCAATATGGCCATGCATTTGCTGATTTGGAATGGTTTCAGGCTCCTGTAATTCGAGAGGATGTGCGCAGTGGCATGCATGCTTATGTGGCGCGGGTTCCTGATCGAGACGGGTTGATTGCACACTTGGCAGATCGAGAAATTGATGCGGGTGTGCATTACAAACCCTGCCATTTATTTAATGTGTATGAACCTTATCGTCGTGTATTGCCTGTAACGGATGCGGTGTGGCCACAATTGCTAACCTTGCCATTGTTTCCCAGTATGACCGAAGACAATGTGCAACAGGTGATAGGTGCCGTGACAGAATTTAAGCCCAATGGATCCGTTGCGTTGTGATTTTTTTAAGCTGGGTTTTGACAGCTGCTCTGTTTTCGGCAGTGTTTTCAATGTTGGCTCGTTGGTTTGCAAAGCGTACAGAAACATTTGGTAAATCTGATGCACCGGTCTCTACTTATGGCGGTCCAGCTATGCTGGCCGCCTTTTTTTGTACGTATTTTTTATTTCCAATGGTGTTGCCACTGGGGTTGGTTGTTGGGATTGTGGGCATGGCCTTGGTGGGATTTGTTGATGACCAAAGCCCATTGTCACCACGCCTTAAGTTGAGTTTAACGGTGTTGGTGGCAGTGGTGGCTGTGGTGTTGGGGACTCGTTTGGATGTTGTTGGGATTGTGTTTGTGGATGGTGTTTTGACGGTTATGGGGATGATTTGGTTGTGCCATGCATTTAATGTGTTGGATATGGAAGATGGTTTGTCGGCTGGTGGTGCTGTTATTGCGGCATTGGGGTTGTGGTGTATTGGGGGTGGGGATTGGATGTTGTTGGTTGTGGGGGTGTTGTTGGGGTTTTTGGTACATAATGTGTATCCTTCTCGGTTGTATATGGGGGATGCGGGCAGCTTAATGTTTGGGTTTTTATTGAGCGCAACGGCCATATTGATTGCCAATGAGCGTGCTGTATCGGGTGGGGTGGGTGCGTTTATTATTTTAGGATTGCCTACTTTTGAAGCCGCCTTTATTAGTGTGATGCGTTTTGCTAAAGGGCGACCTATTTCAAAATCCAGTCGAGATCATGTGGCTCATCGGTTGGAACAGTGGGGGCGTTCGGTGCCTGTGGCTGTGGGTATGATTTGGGTGGGAGGCGTTGTGTTGGGTGGGTTGGGATATGCTGTTGCGCATCAAATGGTAACTTGGTGGTTGGGATTGGTTGTTGGCTTAGTGGGGGCGTTGGCAACAGGGGCTTTTTTGTCACGCGTGGATATGGAAGGCGATGGTGTGGATGGCCGATTGGCGGGGTTGTTTGAGAAGAATTGGTTGATTCATCGGTTGATGCGACAAACTATGGTGGATGCGGCAAAATATGTCGATGGTCGCCTTTTGGATGTGGGATGCGGAGATCGCCCGTATCAAATTATTTTTAGGGATCGGATATCTTCTTATACTGGATTGGAGCAGGGGCGCAATCGATATAAAAATGTTGATGTTTGGGGCGATGCATTGCGTTTGCCTTTTGCTGATGGTGTTTTTGACACGGTATTGAGCAACCAGGTTTTGGAACATGTGCCCGAACCGCAAATGGCCATAACGGAGGCCGCCCGTGTGCTTAATGCTGGTGGACATTTGATTTTAACGGCGCCTCATATTTGGGAATTGCACGAAGTGCCGCACGACTATTTTCGTTTTACGCCTTATGGTTTGAGGTATTTGGCGGAAAAAGCAGGATTTGAAATTGTGGCTGTTGCGGCATTGGCAGGGTTTTGGGTGACGGCGGGGGCTCGGTTTTGTTATTATTTGGCGCGGTTTGATCGGCACGTGTTTAGACCCATTGTTCGTGTGTGGTTTTTGGTGATCCAATTGGGTGCTTTGTTTTTGGATCGATTACATTGTGTTGAAAGCGAGGCTTGGAATTTTATTATAATAGCGAAAAAAATACAATAAAAAATTGTTTTTTAACGGGTTGCTTGATGTTGGTGCCTATTTTAGAGGCATTTTTGTTTTTATGGTTATATTTTTCCGATATTTAGTAGATGCAAATTCTTGTGGGATGGCAAGAGCCGTAGTGGGCGAAAGCGGGTTGCCTGGATCCTATGGTACATGAAATGAATGTTGTTGATGTTAGGCTGAGGGTTCTATAAGACTATATGCTTGTATAACTTGGTTTTTTGTTTCTTATTTTGCGTCTGTACATAGGTGGGCACTTTTTCGCCTAAGTGC
>JAYODI010000025.1:0-14362 GCA_038279365.1 Candidatus Latescibacterota bacterium
TACATTTGTTGCGTGCTTGGGATAATCGCCTAGATCGAGACAGTAAGGGGGCGCTGTTGTTTTGGCTTTGGAAGCAACGTTATGATGAATTGGTTGCTCAATTGCCCGATATCAAGCAGCGTGATCTGTTGGTGCAAGAAAAATTGGCATTTGAGGCTTTGCGCACGGCCATTGCTTCTATGATGAATACCTATGGGCGTTTGGATGTTGCTTGGCAAGATGTACATCTGCTCAAACGGGGTGATCACTTGTTTCCTATGAGCGGTGCCGCACCCGGTCTAACGGCCATCCATCAAACTTGGACGGAAACATCCCCCGAAGGAAATTTAAAGATCACAGGTGGGTCGGCTTTTGTGATGGTTGTGTCACTTACAGAACCGATGCAGTCATGGAGTGTGTCTGCTTTTGGTAGCAGTGAAGATGCTGATTCACCCCATTTTGCCGATCAAGCCCAATTGCAAAGCAAAGACCAGTTTAAGCGTGTCGTTTTTGATGAGTCTACTTTATCTGCTCAATTGACGTCGGTGTTAACGGTTCCTTTTGACGAAGAGACTATGGCGCGGGAATCTTTGCGTGCTTTTTGGGCAAAAAAGCGTCGTTTGGGACCAGTGATACCCATGTCGGATACCACAAACACATCACAATAGGATTGGATGATGCGTTTTGTATGGTTGATATTGCTATTGATCATAATTGGGTCGGATGTACCTGTGTGTGGCCAAGGTACACCGGCCTTTTTTATGGGCAATGGCAAAACAGGTGAAAAACCTCAATCTAAGGTGTGGTTTCACAATGGATTTTGGTGGTGCTTGTTACCTGGCACAGAGCAAGGTGAAACAGCGTTGCGCTTTTACCAACTGCACGGTGATGTCTGGCAATGCATAGGGGATGGGGTTGATGTGCGCGAAGAAGTGCAAGCCGATGTGTGGGCAGAAGGTGACAATTTGTTTGTGTTGGTGTTTCACCCAAATGAAACGCATTTTTTATCGTTCTTTTTTAACCAGGCTCAAGGGCAATATTTTTTGCAAGAGGGTTTTCCCGTTACGTTGGCACCTTTGCCGGTGGTTGGGGTGGAAACCATGTCGCTTCGGCGTGATGGACAGGGGCGGTTTTGGGTTGTTTTTGAAGGTGAAGCCAAAGGGGATAAACGCGGGAGTGTGTGGGCCTTGTGGTCCGATGATGGCTTAGATTGGCATCTTAAGGGTGTGCGGTTGGGCACCAATGTTGCCCCTGATGATATTGCCACTTTGTGCCGTTTTGTAATTGGAGGCACGGGATATATAGGTGCTATTTGGTCGCAACAATCGGCCAACAAATCCACACACCGCGATTCGGCAGGGGTGAGTCGGTTGGTGATGCGTTATCACAAAGACGGAGATGCACCAACTCAGTGGTCACCCATTGAAGAAATAGCGTCGGGTCAAGCATTGGCAGATGACCATCTCAATACGGCTGTTGCCCGTGATGGGCAGATTTATTTGGTAACCAAAACAAGTTTGGACGATTTAAAACCCAAAGATATGGATGCACCGTTGTTGATGTTGTATGTGCGGTCAAGCCGAGGAGGGTGGGCGGGATATACCCTATCTAAAAGCACGGAGCGGGGTACACGTCCTATTGTTACTTTGGATGAAGAGCGAGGTATATTACACATATTTTATACCATTCCAACCAACAAAGACCAATCGGAGCGCGCCATCGTACATCGGTCTTCGGACCGGACAAATATACAATTTACAGAATTGGATAGGGCCATTGCACAAGAGGGTATCTATTTAAACGATGTTACATCAACACACCAGGGCATGACGGCAGATACGGGTATTTTGGTGATGTGTTGGGGGAGAGAATCAAAAAAAAATACACCCAATAGGGCGTATTTTAGAGTCTATAAATTAGACAGCGGCTGATGCGAAGAATAGGCGCAGGGCGTCTAACGAAATGTGGGACAAGGATATTAAGCCAACAACTCTTGAACCGCAGCAAGTACATCTTGATTTTTAAAGGGTTTAGAAAGTGTACGGTTGGCGCCGAGATCTTCTACGATGGGTAAAAATTCTGGAGCATCTCCAGAAATCACAATGGTTTTAATGGTGGGATATTGTGATCGCAATTCTAAGAGGGCTTCCACACCATCTCTTTCGGGCATCAACAGGTCTGTGATAATAAGATCTGGTGCAGACGTGCTGTAAATTTTGGCACCTTCTAAAGCATTGGGTGCTTCCGTAATTTCATGTCCTTCTTGTTGCAATAAATTTTTGAGTGCTGTTCGCACCGAGGCATCATCATCCATAATAAGTATGCGAGCCAATAGGGTTCCCTCCCACAAATAGTGAAAATTCGCCACTTAAAATGCGAAACAGTGTTTCGGGTGTCAAGTAGGAAAATGAATGAGGTAAATATATGCGGCTTGGATTGGTGGGTAAATTGATCGTTGCTGCGGGCGTGACATTGGTAATGGCCTTGTCTGCAGGGTTTTGGGTGGTGCTCACCCGAGAAGATCGGCAAGCCCGAGAAGATTTTAAACGTGAGTTGGGTACCATTACGGGGTATGCCAAAGCTGTGCGAGAATTTATGGCCGAAAACCCCGTAGAGATCCACAGAGATTCAACCTACCACAATTTGAATCATGTGCCCGTTATTGCGGCTTGGTTGACTGCCCAAAAATATGCCGATAAACAAGAGTATGTTTTTAGAACGCCGTCATTAACCCCTCGTTCAATAAAAAATACACCTACGCCATTTGAACGGCGGGCATTGTTGGCTTTTGAAAAAGACACAAGTTTAAATGAATATAGCGAAGAGGTAATGTCTGATGGGGTGCAGATGGTGCAATATGCGGTTCCCATGCGACTGACCCAAGATTGTTTGACCTGTCATGGTTTTCCCAAAGGCGAACCCGATGTTTTTGGGTATCCCAAAGAAGGTATGTCAGAAGGTGCATTAAGAGGGGCGTTTAGCTTACAAGCTCCGTTAACTTCTTTGTCCCTACGGCAAAAAAACAACCGACGGGCGTTATTTTTTATTGGGTTGGGTATTGTGTTGGTAACAGGGTGTGCCATTTGTGTTGCCATTCGGGTGGTTATTCGACCCTTAGATGGTTTTTTGGCCGCTATTCGGCGAATTGGCGCTGGGCAAATTCAAGAACGCGTATCGGTTTATTCCAATGATGAAGTGGGTGAATTGGCCATAGAGTTTAACCGTATGGCCGATCAATTGGAGGCTTCTTATGCCACGCTTGAAGAACGGGTTCAAGAACGTACGCAGGCATTGGAGCAGTCACAATCTCAACTGGTTCAAGCCTCAAAGCTTGCGGCATTGGGCGAGTTGGTCGGGGGGATTGCACATGAGGTGAATACCCCTATTGGTATTATTATTATGCGTCTGGCGAGCTTGCGCCCCGATGCCAAAGAAAGTGGTTTGTCTGAAGATTTGCTTGAAGATTTAGAAGTTATTGATCGGCAAGCCAATAAAGTGGCGCAAATTACGTCGGGGCTTTTGGCTTTTGCCCGACAAACACCGTACTCACCCCGAGAAACAAACCTCAATCAAGTGGTTGCCAATGCCATTGGGTTGGTCGAAAATGTGATGCGCAACAAAGGCATTGTCTATCGCCCATCCTTGGCAGATGATTTGCCTTTGGTATCTTTAGATACCACGCGTATTGAACAAGTTTTGTTAAACTTGTTTAACAATGCCATGGATGCCATGCCCACTGGCGGTGAGTTGATGGTTACCACAGAGAAATTTGAAACCGAAATGGGGGAATTTTGGGTGCGGGTACGGGTGCGCGACACTGGGGAGGGGATACAGACAGAGCACTTAAATCGCTTGTTTGACCCTTTTTTTACGACCAAGGAAGTGGGGAAAGGTACGGGCTTGGGGTTGTCGATCAGTTATGGGCTTATTCAAGAACATGGAGGCACGCTTTCTGTTGAGAGCGAATATGGTCATTGGAGTGAATTTAGAATTGAATTGCCAGCCGTTTTGATATGACGAAAGGATGGGTACATGTCTCAATGTACAGTTTTGGTGGTTGATGATGAACCCGATATGTTGAGCAGTTGGAAAAGATTTTTGGGGCGTTCTTATGCCGTTGAAACGGCCCAAAACGGCAATGATGGATTGAGCAAATTTGAGGACTTACAACCCGATTTGGTTATTACAGACCTCCGTATGCCTGGCATGGATGGGTTTACTTTATTACAAGAAATTAAAAAAAAGCAAGCAGATGCCTTGGTCATTGTGTTAACAGGATATGGCACCATTGAAGATGCGGTGCGGGCGATGGATGCAGGGGCATATTATTTTTTACAAAAAAATGACAAACCCGAGCGTTGGTTAGATGTGGTGAGGAAGGCTTTAAAAGAGAAAGAATTGACATCTGAAAACAAGGCCTTAAAAGAACAACTTGAGACCAAGTTTACGTTTAGCAATATTATTGGCCAAAGCCCTGCCATGCGCCGTGTTTTTGATTTGGTCAGTAAAATCGCCAACACACAGGCCAATGTGCTCATTACGGGTGAGAGTGGCACGGGTAAAGAGCTTATTGCACGCAGTATTCACGCAAACAGCAGTCGCAAAGGGAAACCTTTTGTGGCCTTAAATTGTGGTGGGTTGCCCGAACATTTGGTTGAGAGTGAATTGTTTGGACACGAAAAAGGGGCTTTTACGGGGGCCAATGCGGCACGCTCTGGTTTGATGGAGCATGCGCATGCGGGCACCTTTTTATTGGATGAGATTGGCGAGTTGCCCATGCATTTGCAGGTGAAGTTTTTGCGTGTCTTAGAAGAGCGTCGCATTCGCCGTTTGGGAAGCAACCGAGAGATCGATTTGGATATTCGCTTGGTTTCGGCCACCAATCAAAATTTAGAAAATTTGGTTGCAGAGGGCGGTTTTCGCGAAGATTTGTTTTATCGCATCAACACATTTGTCATCCATTTGCCCCCCCTGCGTGAGCGCGTGGGGGATGTGCCCATTTTGGCCAATCACTTTTTGGCACATTATGCCGCACAGCGAAGTGACCAAGGCCCAAGTGCCATTTCTGACAAAGCAATGGCGCGTTTAGAACAGCATACTTGGCCAGGCAATGTTCGTGAGTTACAACACGCAATGGAACGGGCTGTTACATTGGCCTCTCAAGACGAAATTTTAGTCGAAGATTTGCCAGATAACTTGGGCATGTCGCGCAGTGTGGGGTTGCGGTTACAACATTTTGATCAACCCTTTAAAGATGCCAAAGAAAATGTCATTGAAGAATTTGAAAGGGCCTATGTCGAAAACTTGCTTCAAGCACACAATGGCAATATTTCAAAAGCGGCCCAACACAGTGGCATAGATCGTCGGTCTTTGCACCGTTTATTGGTTAAGCACCATATAGATGCCCGTTCATTTAGTGGCTAATCCTTTTGTTTTCTTTATAACCCCCTCGGAAAAACATTTTTCCGAGGGGGTTTTTGTTGAGACAATGGTGTCTCTCATGGGGCAGTGATTCCTCATAAATATGATCTTGAATTGAGGGGTGCGTTGTTGGGTTGCGCCCAAAATGAAAAAAAACAGCAATTTGCTTTGGTTTTGTGTGCGATTGTTTTGGTGGTATGGTGTTTGCAATAATGCATAAAAAACGATCTGCATGGGAGTGCTGTTATGAGCAAAGAAAATTTGCGACATCCGGGCCAATCTGTGCGCAGAATGCCTTGGTGGCTTACGCTTATCGTAATTTCTTTGGTGGTGTGGGCAATTGCCTATTTGGCGTTGCTTGTTGTATGACAAAATCATAGGGGTGTTATTATGCCCTCAATCGGTCAAGAAGATACAATGGATTTGAGCCCAGTATTCAAATTGAAATCCTTGGAGAATGCACAAAAGCGATCAAAGAAAGTGCGTTTGCTCCAAGCATTGTTTGAACCCAAACATATTGCTGTAATTGGAGCCAGTCCAAATGAGGGCAGTGTGGGATGGGCCATTTTCCGCAATTTGTTGATGAATGGTTATTTGGGCATGTTGTTTCCTGTAAATCCCAAATACGAAAGCATTATGGGGGTGCGGTGTTATCCTACTTTGTCGGCTGTGGATATGGACATCGATTTGGCCGTGATTGCCATTCCTGCAGTGGGAATTCCTGAGCTTTTGCGTGAATGTGCAAGCAAAGGGGTCAAAGGCGCAATCGTTATTTCGGCAGGTTTTAAAGAAGTGGGGGCAGAAGGCGCAGCACTTGAAACACAGATTCGGGAAGTGGCCCAAGCTTCGGGTATTGCCCTTTTGGGGCCCAACTGTTTGGGTATTATCAATACCGATCCAAAAGTATCCATGAATGCCAGTTTTGCTCGGCGTATGGCCATTCCAGGGTCATTGGCTTTTATGTCTCAGTCGGGTGCTTTGTGTACGTCTATTTTGGATTATGCAGCAGGCAATCACATTGGTTTTTCAAAGTTTATCAGTTTTGGCAACAAGGCCGATGTGACCGAAACCGATTTGCTCGGTTATTTGGCTGAAGACAAACAGACCAAAGCCATTTTGATGTATCTCGAAGATTTGAGCGATGGGGCCTTGTTTATGCAAGTGGCGCGTGAGATAACAGAAAACACGGGCAAGCCCATTCTGGCAATCAAAACAGGGCGAACTCCCGAAGGGGCCAGTGCTGCAGCATCGCATACGGGGTCCTTGGCTGGCACAGATGAAGTCTATGATGCCGTGATGGCACAAGCGGGAGTTTTGCGCGTTGATACGGTGCAAGAGCTTTTTGATTATGCCATGGCTTTTGGCAACCAACCCTTGCCCCATTCCAATCGGGTGGCCATTGTGACCAATGCAGGTGGGCCGGGCATCATGACCACCGATGCGTGTGTGCGCTATGGTTTAAAGTTGGCCAAATTATCAGATCAAACACAACAAAGTCTCAAAGAGATATTGCCTTCTGCGGCAAGTGTTAAAAACCCTGTGGATGTGATTGGCGATGCACGCCACGATCGTTATGCCGCTGCTTTAGACCGGGTTTTAAAAGATGATCAAGTCGATGGCGCCATTGTAATTTTAACCCCGCAAACCATGACGGATATCGAAAATGTGGCTGGGATTATTGTTGAAGCATCCCAGTCTTCAAGCAAACCGATTTTGGCATCTTTTATGGGGTTGGTCGATGTTTCTGCTGGGGTAGAGATGTTACGCCAACACGGTGTGCCGCATTATCCGTTTCCTGAGGGGGCGGCACGTGTTTTGGGAGCCATGCACAAATATCAGCGTTGGGTTTCACGACCACGCACCACCGAGCGTATTTTTGAAGTTGATCGTGGCCAAGTACAACGCATTTTTAAACAAGTGGTGGCAGATGGTCGCGATGCGTTGCCAGAGGTGGAGGCTATGGCAGTACTCAAGGCATATGGTTTTCCTGTGTTAAAGACCGAACTGGCAAAAACAACAGATGAAGCCGTCACTTTTGCAAAAGAAATGGGTTTTCCGGTGGTGATGAAAATAGCCTCCCCCGATATTTTGCATAAAACCGATGTGGGTGGGGTTATGGTGGGGGTGAAAGATGAAGCGGGTGTGCGCGAGGCATTTGAAACGCTGAGTGCGCGAGCAAAATCACATCGCCCCGATGCAAATGTATGGGGTGTTGCCATTCAAGAGATGGCCCAAAAGGGCAGAGAAGTCATTTTGGGAATGACGCGCGATCAAACGTTTGGCCCTCTTATTATGTTTGGTTTGGGCGGTATATATACCGAAGCACTGAAAGATGTGACGTTCCGTTTGGCGCCCCTGCGATGTTTAAGTGCCAGGAATATGTTATCCGAAATCAGAGGGCGTCGCATTTTGGAAGGCATTCGTGGGGAAGCCCCAGTAGATTTGGACAGTTTGCAAGCCTGTTTAGAGCGGTTGTCGCAGTTGGTGATCGAGTTTCCCATTATTAAAGAACTCGATATCAACCCGCTGGTTACCTATGCCAATGGGGCTTGCGTGGCCGATGCACGTATTATTTTGAAACGAGCAACACCATGAGTTGGCAATCGATTTACAGTTCCAAAATGGTGACAGCCTCAGAAGCCGTGGCGCATATCAAGCGTGGACAACGGGTTTTTATTGGGTCTGGTGCTGCAGAACCACAAGCTTTGGTTGCGGCTTTGGCAGATCGTGGGGCCGATTTGGCCGACAATCAGTTGATTCATATTCGCAGTTTGGGCATTGCACCTTATACCGAATCAAAGTTTTCAGACAAATTTCGATACAATACGTTTTTTATTGGTGACAGTGTGCGTTCTGCGGTTGCAGATGGTATGGCCGATTATACACCCATTTTTCTTTCCGAAGTACCTGCACTTTTTCGGTCGGGAAAGGCCCCAATTGATGTGGCATTGATTCAAGTGACACCGCCCGATGCACATGGTTATTGCAGTTATGGTGTGTCTGTAGATATTGTGAAGTCGGCTGCTGAATCGGCCCGCATGGTTTTTGCCGAAGTAAATCCACAAATGCCTCGCACTTTGGGCGATTCATTCATCCATGTCAATAAACTCAATTTGTTAATCGAAAATGACACGCCCATTTTGGAATTGGAAGGCCATACTCCAGATGAAACGGCTCGCAGAGTGGGGCACCATATTGCCGAATTGGTTGAAGATGGATCGACCTTGCAAATGGGTATTGGCACCATTCCCGATTCGGTGTTATATGAGCTGACCGATCGCAAAAACTTAGGTGTACATTCAGAAATGTTTTCTGATGGCATTATGCAACTTATCGAAAAAGGTGTGGTTACAGGATCGCGAAAAACCATTCATCGCGGCAAGGTTGTGGCAAGTTTTGCACTGGGGTCACGTAAGCTCTATGAGTTTATTCACGACAATCCAATGTTTGAATTTTACCCCAATGAATACAGCAATGATCCTTTTGTGATTGCACAAAATGCCAAAATGGTGGCCATCAATTCTGCCTTAGAAGTGGATCTGTCAGGGCAGGTATGTTCCGATTCTTTGGGGCAGTATTTTTACAGTGGCATTGGTGGGCAAGTTGATTTTATTCGGGGCGCTGCTCGGTCTCAAGGTGGCAAGCCCATTATTGCATTGCCTTCTACGGTTTGGGTTGATGGCAAGCGAGAGTCGCGCATTACGTCTATGCTCAAGCCAGGTGCAGGTGTGGTGACATCACGCGGTGACGTTCATTATGTGGTGACCGAATACGGTTCGGTGGATTTGCATGGGTTGTCTATTCGAGAACGCGCATTGGCGCTTATTCATATTGCACATCCCGATTTTCGCGAAGATTTGATGCGTGAAGCTCGGGATCGCCATTTGGTTTATGCCGATCAAATCGTTGTGGAAGAAGTTGGCTTGGCAGAATTTGAAGCGTTAGAGACGCGATTTGAAGGGGCAAATGGAGATGTTATTTTGGTCAGACCCATTACGCCAACCGATGAACAACTGATACAAGATATGTTTTACCGATCTTCTGAGCAGACAATTTATATGCGTTTTTTTTCGTCTCTCAAGTCGTTGCCGCACAAACAAGCGCAGTTGTTTGTGGATGTGGATAACCGGCAGCATTTGGCATTGGCGGCCACTGTTCATGAGGCCGAACGCGAAGTGATTGTAGGTGTGGGGCGTTACCATTTGGATCCGGCAACCAATTATGCCGATTGTGCTTTTATGGTGCGTGACGATTGGCAAGATCAAGGTATTGGTCGTTATCTGGTCAAGCGTCTTATTGAAGTGGCACGCCAATATGGTGTCAGTGGTTTTACGGCCGATGTGCTCATGCAAAATACAGCAATGATGCATGTGTTTCATCAATGTGCACCAGGTAAAATAGAAAGCCATATGGCAGACGGCAGTTACCATTTGTCGTTTTCATTTATGACCGATGATCAGGAAGATGAGTGAGTTTTTGGGTGGGGCACGTGTGTCAACGTTTGACACCAAACGGGAAATGCGAAATCCCATTGTAAGTTAAAAGACAAAATAATAAAAATGGGTTCGTGTTTTTAAGCGGATATACGTGTCGCATCCAAGCAGGTTTGGGTGCGTTTTTTTTTAGCTTCAATCAAGATTAAAAAACGGCCCCAAATTTTGGAGATGGTTTTTAAAAACACACCGCAGCAAGATATACAAGTCGTTGTGTTTGATTCCATTTATCCATTTATGACAGGAGGGCAAGATGCAACCCTTATTTGCACCAGGATTGGGCATTGTTGGTTTGCTGTTTGCCGGGTTAACGTATCGTTATGTGATATCTCAACCGAGTGGTACAACGCGTATGCAAGAGATTGGAGATGCAATTCATGAAGGTGCAATGGCCTTTTTGAAGCGTGAGTATTCTGTTTTGTCTGTATTTGTGGTGGTGGTGGGTGCCCTGTTAGGATGGGGCATTGGTTTGATGACGGCCATTTCATTTGTAGGGGGCGCTATTTGCTCTGTTTTTGCAGGGTATATTGGCATGCAAGCGGCCACGCACGCCAATGTGCGAACCACATTTGCCGCCAATCAAGAAGGGCAAGGAAAAGCACTAAATATTGCGTTTTCGGGGGGGGCTGTTATGGGCCTTGCTGTGGCCAGTTTGGGGTTGTTTGGGGTGGGGGCTTTGTTTCACTTTTTTGGTAGCGCCCCCCGCCGCCCCGGGGCCCCCCCGGCCCCCCCCGCGCCCGGGGTTTTGTTTCACTTTTTTGGTAGCCCCAGCCAAGCGCACGTTATTAATGGATTTGCTATGGGGGCCAGTTCTATTGCGTTGTTTGCGCGCGTAGGTGGTGGGATTTATACCAAAACTGCTGATGTGGGTGCAGATTTGGTGGGCAAAGTAGAGGCGGGTATCCCCGAAGATGACCCCCGGAATCCGGCGACAATTGCAGATAATGTGGGTGACAATGTGGGGGATGTTGCGGGTATGGGAGCCGATATTTTTGAATCGTATGTAGGGTCTATTGTGGCGACGATTGCGATTGCTGCCACAGCGGGTGTTTCTTTGCTCGAAAAATTAAATGGCGGGGTTGTGGCCGATGAGATGGCGGTAAGATTGGTCGCGATGCAATTGCCTTTGTTTGTTGTGATGATTGGATTGGTTGCCTCCCTTGTTGGTGTGGCGTCTATTCGCATATTGCAATCGCTCAGCCCCGAATCCGCCTTGCGATATGCCACCTATATTGCGGCCGTGATCATGTTGGTCGGCACCTATGTTGTTGTTGGAAAAGTTGGGCTTTCTCAAAATATATTCCATGCCATTCTTGCCGGATGTGTGGCAGGAATCGTTATTGGTTTGTTAACCGAATACTATACGGGGGCAGGCCCCGTACTGCGCATTGCAAAAGCGTCTGAAACTGGGCCAGCAACCAATATCATTGCAGGTTTGGCCGTGGGGATGGAAAGTGCCGCTTTGCCAGTTATGGGAATTTGTGCTGCCATAGGTATATCTTTTCATTTTGCAGGGCTATATGGCATTGGAATCGCCGCTGTGGGAATGCTTTCCACGGTTGGTGTGACTATGGCCGTTGATGCATATGGCCCTATTGCAGATAATGCCGGGGGCGTTTCTGAAATGGCTGGTCTGGGTGTCGAAACGCGTAAGATTACAGATAGCTTGGATTCTTTGGGCAATACAACTGCGGCCATTGGCAAAGGATTTGCCATTGGTTCTGCGGCCTTAACAGCGCTGGCTTTGTTTTCGGCATATACGGCGGCAGTGGGGTTGGATTCGATTGATTTGACCAACCCAATGGTGGTCATTGGGCTGTTCATTGGTGGCGTGATTCCATTTTTGGTTGCGGCACAAACCATGACCAGTGTTGGAAATGCGGCCTTTAAGATGGTTGAGGAAGTACGTCGCCAATTTAGAGAAATTCCAGGTCTTATGGAAGGTACGGCAAAACCTGATACGCGCCGATGTGTGGATATCAGTACCATAGCGGCGCTTAAAGAAATGGTTGCACCAGGGTTGCTCGCGGTTAGCTCTCCCGTTGTGGTCGGATTTGCTTTGGGGGCGGAAGCATTAGGTGGGTTTTTAGCTGGAGCAACACTTTCTGGGGTGTTGTTGGCATTAATGATGTCAAACAGTGGTGGTGCTTTAGACAATGGGAAAAAATGGATTGAAGAAGGCCATTTAGGCGGTAAGGGATCTGGGGCACATAAGGCCGCTGTTGTGGGGGATACGGTGGGAGATCCTTTAAAGGATACATCTGGGCCTTCTATGAATATTTTGGTCAAATTGATGTCTGTGGTGGCGTTGGTTTTGGCACCTTTGTTGGTTTAACTTTATGTTGAGTCGATCCATTTGTTGTGATATCTTTAACTTGTGTGGTCCCCTATGTTCTGGGGGAGAAATGATTTTAATGTAACGCGAAAGAGGAGGATGGTCATGATGTATACTGGCATAGAGCACACAGCCATTGCGGCAAATGATACGACCGCATTGGCAAAATGGTATTGTGAAACATTTGGTTTTTCAATTGCATACCAAAACCAAAAAGAACCTCCCACATTTTTTGTGAAGTTAGGTCAAAGTTTGCTTGAACTGATCCCTGCTGGTGATACTGAGCGTGTGCCACGCGAAAACGCCGATCCTGGGTTGAGCCACTTTGCAATTTCTGTAGATAATTTCGATGCCGCTGTGGCCGCACTTGCAGGCAAAGGCATTGAAGTGACTGGTATTCGCGAAGCGAGTGGGGGCGTAAAAGTTGGTTTTGTTGCAGACATAGAAGACAACGCATTACAGATTATTAGCCGTCCAAATCCGCTTTAAACAGGGAGGGGACATGTTGGGCAAATACCGTACGATATTGATGTTTGGTGAGCCTGGGTGTGGCAAAGGCACACAAGGGAAGGTGTTGGGTGACTTACCTGGTTTTTTTCATTTGTCGTGTGGTGATGTGTTTCGCACACTCAACCCAAACAGCGAGTTGGGGCGTGTGTTTTTAGAATATTCGAGCAATGGCAAATTGGTGCCCGATTCATTTACTGTGAAGTTGTGGTTAGAGCATATCAAGCGGTTGGTCGATACCCATCAATTTTGTCCAGAAGCAGATATTTTGGTATTGGATGGTATTCCTCGCAATCGTTTGCAAGCAGAAATGATGGACGATTATATTGATGTGGTGATGTTGTTGTATTTGGAAGCAACTGATGAAGAGGCCCTTATTCGGCGCATAAAGCGCAGGGCTTTGCACGAAAACCGATTGGATGATGCCAACGAATCAGTGATTCGCAATCGGTTTAGGGCTTACCACACCGAAACAGCGCCAGTGTTGCAACATTATCCGCCCGACTTAATTCACAAAGTGGATGCCAATCGTTCGCCCATTGAAGTTTTGAAGGGCATGATTGGGCATGTGGAATCGGTGATTCTGGGGGTGGAAAAATCTGTCGTGATGTAGATGAATGGCGCACACAAAAAAGCACACCCTATTTTTCTACGGGGTGTGCTTTTTTGTGTGGTGGGTGGCAGTTAAGAGATCTTTGTGTGTTAGGAATGGCACCCAAAGATGCGACACGCCTTTTTTTGATCTGCGAAGTTTTTGGGTATTTGAGCCGAGTGTGTATATTATGGCAGAAAAGAAAGGGAAGGTGTCATTTTATGGAGGGATGTGGTGGATAATAATGACCTGTTGATCTCGTTTTATAACGATTTAGAAGCCGATGTTGTGCCCTATGAGAACCACCACAAAGACCGACTCCAATGTAAAAAAGGGTGCTCTGATTGCTGTGTGGATGACATGACCGTATTTGAAATAGAAGCAAACCACATAGTCAAAAATTGTGCTCAGGTGCTACAAGAATCCCCTCATCCTGTGGGTGCTTGCGCTTTTTTAAATACCTTTGGTGTATGCCGTATTTATGCATATCGACCTTATGTTTGTCGTACGCAAGGGCTTCCATTGCGGTGGTTAGACGAGGTTGATGCGCAGATGGTGGAGTTTCGAGATATTTGTTCACTTAATGAAACGGAGGAACCGATAGAAATTTTGCCTGCAGATCAGTGCTGGGAGATTGGGCCTTATGAAGGGCGGTTGGCCATGTTGCAAATGCAAGCCGATGGTCGTAAAATGCGTCGGGTTTCTTTGCGTTCATTGTTTGAACGGGTGGATACATAAATGCATAAAGACGGGAAGTTGTGGGTGGCGGTGATTTTGCCTTTGATGGTATGGTTTGCGCCTGTTCATATGTTGCCCTTAGAAGGCATGACGGTTGTTGAACAGCGGTTGTTGGCCATTTTTGTGATGGCGGCTTTGTTTTGGGTGTTAGAACCTATACCTGTTTTTGCGACGTCATTGTTGATTGTGGTGTGCGAATTGGTGTTGGTTTCTGATAAGGGGTTTGTTTACGCAATTGCAGGTATTGATCCTGCATCACTGTTAAGCTATCGCGATATTTTGGGCACCTTTGCTGCG
>JAYODI010000025.1:14372-29743 GCA_038279365.1 Candidatus Latescibacterota bacterium
CCCATTATTATGCTGTTTTTGGGTGGCTTTTTCTTGGCGATGGCGGCCACCAAATATCGCTTGGATCAAAATTTAGCGCGTGTTTTGCTGAAACCTTTTGGATCAAACCCCAAGTTTATTTTATTGGGGCTTATGGTGATTACAGCGGTATTTTCAATGTTTATGAGCAATACCGCCACCACAGCGATGATGTTGGCCATTTTGATGCCTGTTTTAAAAGCTTTTGAGGCTGATGATTCTGGAAAAGTGGCATTTGCATTGGGTATTCCTTTTGCTGCAAATATTGGCGGTATTGGAACACCCATTGGAACACCGCCCAATGCGGTGGCCATGAAATATTTGGGGGGCGCAATCAGTTTTGGAAAGTGGATGAGTTTTGCCCTGCCTTATGTGTTTGTGATGTTGGTCTTTGCATGGATATTGTTGTCTGTGATGTTTCCTTGTAAATGCCCCACACTTGAAGTGGATATGAAAGGGCGGTTTTTAAAACACAAACGCGCTTGGGTGGTCTATGTGACTTCGCTGTTGACCATTGTACTTTGGTTGACCGACTTTTTGCATGGCATGAATGCTTATGTGGTGGCCATGATTCCTGTGGCGGTTTTTTCTGCCACACAGATTATTACCTCCGAAGATTTGAAGCTGATCAGTTGGGATGTTTTGTGGTTGGTGGCCGGTGGCATTGCCTTAGGGCAAGGGTTAGAGCAAAGTGGGTTGGCTGCGCGTTTGGTGTCGCAAATACCATTTGAAAATTTTTCACCGCTTTGGGTGGTTGGTCTTGCTACTGGGGTTGCTGTGCTGATGGCCACATTGATGTCCAATACGGCTACTGCCAATTTGCTGTTGCCCATGATTGCTGTTTTGGGAGCCAGTCTAAAGGGTTTGGACGTGATGGGCGGCAGTGCGATGCTGATTGTTGTGGTGACCATGTCTTGCTCTTTGGCGATGGCATTGCCAGTAAGCACCCCACCCAATGCCATGGCTCATGCAACGGGTGTGATCAAAACCGATCAAATGTTTCGATGTGGCATTGTGATTGGTATTGCTGGCCTAATGTTGTCTTATGTGTTGATGTTTGTTTTGACGGGCATTGATTTTTGGTAGGTGAGGTGATTTGTGAACCCAGGTGCAGAACAAAACAGTGATTATGTCGATGCTTTGTTGACCACTTATTTTTCAGACCCCCAATATCAGGTGTCTCTCAAAGCTGGCGAGGTATTGCTTCATCAGGGAGAACCCAACGATCGGCTTTACGTTTTGCTCAGTGGTTGTTTGCGTGCCGAACAACAAGGTGAAAGTGGGTATACCACAGAGATTTTTCAAGCCACATCACATCGTTTTGTGGGGGTTTACAGTTTTTTTTCGGCGACCTATTTGAGTGTGATGACATTGGTAGCAGACGCAGATTGTGTTTTGGCCTACCTTGACCGAAATCGTTTTTTCGATTTGCGCAAAAAAGGAGATCCTCTTTTTGAACGGTTTATGCCGGTTGTGGTCACCGAGTTGGTTAATCGTTATCGCCAAACACAAGAGTTGACCATTGCAAGAGAAAAGGCTTTTCAAAAATTGCTCGAAACAGAAAAGGTTGCGTCGTTGGGGCAATTGGCAGCTGGTGTGGCTCATGAGTTGAACAATGCCATCGCTGTATTGGAGCGCAACAGTGAATGGTTAAGCCAGGCCATACACGATATTTTTGACCATTCAGATGCTTCGGCATTTTATCAGAAAGGTCTTGATGAAGGATATCGGTTGTCAAGCAAGGAACGGCGGCAGCAACGCCGTGCTTTAGAAAAGAGATGGCAGGTAGATGCTCAAAAAGCAGTGTGTCTTGTGGAATTGGGATTAGAGAATGACACCAATCAAAAGTCAGATGATCAACTTTTAAAATATCATAAGGCTTGGAAAATGGGTTCTGCGTTGCATGATGTTTTGGTGGCCTCCAAACAAGCAGCGCATGTGGTGCGATCCATGAAAGTTTTGGGCATGGCATCGACCGAACGCATTTCTGGCGTTGATATCAATGGCACCCTTCAAGATGCGTTGGCATTGTCCAAACCTTTGTTGGAGGGTGTGGATGTTGCATTGGATTTTGAAGCGTTGCCTCCCGTGTTTGCAAATGCGGGTGAGTTGGTGCAAATTTGGCTTAATCTCATCAAGAATGCCTGTGAAAGCATGGTGACTGTTGCGCACCCTAAGTTGTCTGTTATGAGTCAGTGTGTGGCCAATGTTGTCGAGATTACGATTGAAGATTGTGGAATTGGGATTTCACCTGACGTTTTGCCACATATTTTTCAACCCAATGTGACCACAAAGATCGATGGTTTGTCTTTTGGATTGGGGTTGGGGTTGACGATTGTGCAAAGATTGGTTCACCAACTCAATGGCGATATTGCTGTTGAGAGTTGTCCTGGGCGCACTTCATTTTGTGTGCATATTCCAATTGGGAGTAAATCATGACGCTGCACATTATTTGTGTGGATGACCAGCGAGAAGTTTTGGCGGCCTTACAAAATGACTTGTCTGTTTTGCCTTTTGTGGTAGAAGGGTGCGAGTCGGCAGAAGAGGCTTGGGAAGTGATGGAAGATTTGGATGCCTCTGGCGAATTTGTGGCTCTGATTGTATGTGACCAGGTGATGCCCGATAAGAATGGGGTCGATTTTTTGTCTGAAGTGGCCACGGACGACCGTTTTTTACACACGCGCAAAATGCTGTTGACGGGGTTGGCTACACACCGTGACACAATTCGAGCTATTAACGAATCTAATATTGATATGTATATTGAGAAACCCTGGGATGTGGAAAGCTTGTTGGATCACATTTGTCGTTTGGTGACTGAATTTGTGGTTTCTGCGCGGCTTGATTATGCATCTATGATAGACGTATTACACTCAGAAACGCTTTACAAAGCATTGCGAAAAAAGACTTAAATGTAGGTTGGTGAGTAATACAATAGACATGGGGCAGGCACAAGTGATGGTTGTGCCTGCTTTTTTTGTGACATGTAAATTCGTATAGAGACGCGAGTGTCTCACTTTAAGTGAGGGAGATATAAATAAATCCATTTGTTTTAAGGATATTAGGCTGGTTAAAATTTGGCATAGGGGTTGCTTTTATGATTTTGTGATCGTTAGGGTATGAACTTTTTTCTTGGAGGTCTCATGGAACGTCCCATGGTCACAATAGACGCCAATGAGGCAGCAGCATACGTGGCACATCAAGTGAATGATGTGATTGCTATTTATCCAATTACGCCTTCTTCGCCGATGGGTGAGTTGGCCGATGCGTATGCAGCTGGTGGAAAAACCAATATTTGGGGCACGGTGCCTTTGGTAATGGAAATGCAAAGCGAAGGTGGGGCTGCAGGAGCGGTGCATGGTGCTTTGCAAACAGGGTCTTTAACGACAACTTTTACGGCGTCACAAGGGTTGTTGTTGATGATTCCCAATATGTATAAAATTGCCGGGGAACTAACCCCCACGGTTTTTCATGTGGCGGCACGATCATTGGCCACTCAAGCCCTGTCTATTTTTGGCGATCACAGCGATGTAATGGCCACACGGCAAACAGGTTTTGCGCTGTTGGCTTCTAACTCTGTGCAAGAATCCATGGATTTTTCATTGATCTCACAAGCGGCAACCTTAGAATCGCGCGTACCATTTTTACATTTTTTTGATGGGTTTCGCACCTCTCATGAGGTGATGAAAGTGGAGCAGTTGAATACCGAAGACATTCGGGCCATGATTGATGATAATTTTGTTCGTGCCCACCGAAACAGAGGATTATCACCCGATCACCCCGTGATTCGTGGAACGGCACAAAACCCCGATGTGTATTTTCAAGGGCGAGAAGCATCAAATACATTCTATTTGAATTTGCCTGATATTGTGCAAAAAACGATGGACAAATTTGCCACATTGGTAGGTCGGCAATATCACTTGTTTGATTATGTTGGGGCACCCGATGCCGAGCGGGTCATTGTGCTGATGGGTTCTGGTGCAGAAACTGCCCATGAAACGGTGGATTATTTGGTAGAACGGGGTGAAAAAGTAGGGATTTTGAAGGTGCGGCTATATCGGCCATTTTCGATCTCACATTTTATAGATGCTTTGCCGAAAAGCGTAAAATCTATTGCCGTATTGGATCGCACCAAGGAACCTGGCGGCATTGGCGAACCTATGTATTTGGATGTGGTGTCAGCTATTCAAGAGTCGGATGTATTGGAAAGCAAACCCAAAGTGGTGGGTGGGCGATATGGTTTGTCATCCAAAGAATTTACCCCCGCCATGATTAAGGGCGTGTTTGATGAGTTGGCAAAACCGAAGCCTAAAAATCATTTTACGGTGGGTATTACAGACGATGTAACACATACGCATATTGACTATGATCGTTCTTTTTCGATTGAAGGATCCGATGTGTTTCGGGGCATGTTTTTTGGGTTGGGAGCAGATGGTACGGTGGGGGCAAATAAAAACTCGATCAAAATTATAGGTGAGTATACCAACAATTTTGCGCAGGGTTATTTTGTTTACGATTCCAAAAAGTCGGGATCGATTACGACCTCACATCTGCGGTTTGGCAAAAAGCCCATTCGTTCGGCGTATTTGATCGATCAGGCTGATTTTGTGGCGTGCCATCAATTTGTGTTTTTAGAAAAATACGATATGCTCAGATATGCGAGGAATGGTGGGACTTTTTTATTAAACAGCCCCTATGGTCCAGATGAAGTATGGCATCATTTGCCACGCAAGGTTCAAGAGCAAATTGTTGAAAAGGATTTAAAATTATTTGTGGTTGATGCCTATGAAGTGGCCCGACAAACGGGTATGGGACAGCGCATTAATACGGTAATGCAAACGTGCTTTTTTGCCATTAGTGGGGTGTTGCCTCAAGATGAGGCCATTGGATACATTCAAGACGCCATTCGCAAAACATATGGCAAAAAAGGCGAAAAAATAGTGGAAATGAATTTTGAAGCTGTTGAAAAGTCCGTTGAAAACTTGCATGCCGTTCAGGTACCCAGCCAAATCAGCAGCGTGATTGAAATGTTGCCCCCGGTGCCTGCAAATGCACCAGACTTTGTGCAACGTTTTACCGCGCCTGTTATTGCGGGTTTGGGAGATGATTTGCCGGTCAGTGCGATGTCTATAGATGGCACATTTCCTACGGCCACATCACAATGGGAAAAACGCAACATCGCACTTGAAGTACCGGTTTGGGATATGGATGCGTGTATTCAATGCAACAAATGTGCTTTGATATGCCCCCATGCATGCATTCGTCCTAAAATTTATGACGAAGCACATTTGGAAAATGCCCCCGATACGTTTAAGTCGGTGGATGCCAAATCGCGTGAATTTAAAGGCATGAAATATACGTTGCAGGTTGCGGTTGAAGATTGTACGGGGTGTGGTTTGTGTGTTCATTTTTGTCCAGCAAAGAACAAGTCACAAACAAGCCTCAAGGCGATTAATATGTCTGCCCAAGAACCGATCCGTGATACGGAACGAAAAAATTATCAATTCTTTCTCAATTTGCCTGAGTTAGATCGCCGGCAAGTGAAGATGAATACGGTGCGCGACTCACAACTGTTGCAACCTTTGTTTGAATATTCGGGGGCTTGTGCAGGGTGTGGGGAAACACCTTATCTCAAATTGGTCAGTCAATTTTTTGGTGACCGAGCCATGGTGGCCAACGCAACGGGATGTTCTTCCATTTATGGTGGCAATTTACCCACCACACCTTGGGCTACTGATGGCAAAGGCCGAGGACCTGCTTGGGCAAACTCCTTGTTTGAAGACAATGCCGAGTTTGGTTTGGGATATCGTTTAACACTGGACAAACGTATGGAATATGCCCAAGAATTGGTGCATCGATTGGCCGATGTCTTGGGGGCTCAGTTGGTTGATGGTTTGTTACATGCGCTACAAAAGGACGAAGCCGATATTTTTGAACAACGCCAACGTGTGGAAGCGGTTAAAGAAAAATTGGCTGGTGTAGCAAGTGATGATGCACGTGAGCTATTAGATGTGGCCGATGCGTTGGTCAAAAAAAGTGTGTGGATTGTGGGCGGAGATGGGTGGGCATATGACATTGGTTATGGCGGATTAGACCATGTTATGGCATCTGGGCGCAATGTGAACATCTTGGTGTTAGACACCGAAGTGTATTCCAACACGGGCGGTCAAATGTCAAAATCGACCCCACGTGCTGCCGTGGCCAAGTTTGCGGCTGGTGGCAAGCCCACGCCAAAGAAAGATTTGGCACTGATGGCGATGAGTTATGGCAATGTGTATGTGGCACGTGTGGCAATGGGTGCAAATGATATGCAAACTGTGCGTGCGCTCTTAGAAGCCGAAGCCTATGATGGGCCCTCGTTGGTCATCGCCTATTCGCAATGTATTGCCCACGGGATTAATATGAGCACGGGTACTGATCAACAAAAAGCTGCGGTTGATTCTGGGCATTGGGTGTTGATGCGATACAATCCTGAGCGGGCAATGGCGGGCGAAAACCCATTGCTACTGGATTCGAAAGCGCCCAAAATGAAGTTTAAAGAATATGCCTTAAGTGAAGCGCGCTATCACATGTTGGCGCGTAGCAAACCTGATGCATCTGAGGCGTTAATGGTGTTGGCTCAACGTGATGTGGATACGCGCTGGCGATATTATGAGCAAATGGCGAGCATGCATTTTGGCGAAAATGGAAAAACACCATCCGAGAAGGCTTAGGGCAGATTGTTTACTCGTGGTTGTTGGCGCTGGTGATGAACCCCAACAACTACGGTAAATCATGGTGATATTCTTGGGTGAGGGGTTTACGCTTTGAAATTGCACCTATTATGACTTTTAGAGGAGTGATGTATGGACTTAACCACAACATATATGGGCATGACACTTAAAAACCCGCTTGTGGCATCGGCATCGCCGTTGTCGCGTGAAGTTTCAAATGTGCGTGCTATGGAAGATGCTGGCATTGCGGGGGTGGTGATGTATTCGCTCTTTGAAGAGCAAATTGCTCACGAAACGGCAGAAGTAGACCATTACTTGAGTTATGGTACAGAGAGTTTTGCCGAAGCCTTGGATTATTTCCCCGAACCCGATATTTATCATCGTGGCCCAGATGAATACTTGGATCATATTCGACGATTAAAGGATGCGGTGGATATCCCTGTTATTGCCAGTTTAAACGGTACGTCATCGGGGGGGTGGACGCGATATGCCCAATTGATGGAAGAGGCCGGTGCCGATGCCTTGGAGCTCAATGTGTATCATATTCCCACCGATCCTACGGTGGGGGCGGCACAAGTTGAACAAATGTACTTAAATGTTTTGACAGATGTCAAAAGTCAGGTATCTATTCCGGTGGCGATCAAATTAAGCCCCTATTTTAGTGCGATGGCAGCTATGGCTCGTCAGTTGGATTTGGCAGGCGCTGATGCTTTGGTTTTGTTTAACCGATTTTATCAGCCTGACTTTGATTTGGAAAACTTGGATGTGGTTTCGAATGTGATTTTGAGCACGCCAATAGCCGCGCGATTGCCCTTGCGATGGATTGCAATTTTACACGGACGTATTTCTGCCGATTTGGCTGCCACCAGTGGGGTACACAACGCGGAAGATGTGCTTAAGATGTTGATGGCTGGGGCAAATGTAACGATGATGTGCTCGGCTTTGTTGCGCAATGGCATCGGACATGCGTGGCGTGTATTGGAAGATTTGAGAACATGGATGGGTGAACGAGAATATGTTTCTGTGGCTCAATTACAAGGGAGTATGAGCCAAAAATCTTGTGGCGACCCCAGCGCTTATGAACGTGCCAACTATATGCGGGCGCTCAATACGTATAAGATGTAGTTTCAACATATCCTGATTATAAAACCGCCGAAGCATCATGCTTTGGCGGTTTTTTTGTTATTGTGACCAAGATTGATTTTTTGTGGGACAACACCGTCACAGGATGATCAATGATTGGAAATGTGATAATTTTTATAAGGTATTAAAAAATAACATTTTAATTGTTTTGGGTGGCGTGATTTTTGTTTGGCACAGGGGTTGCGTTGGTTATGGGTGTCCGAGGTGGTCATATTATGATGTGAAGGAGGGTCTCATGGTACTGGAAACTGTAAAACAACCTGAGATGGACGAATTGTCAAAAGGACATTCGTCAGAGGATAGAGGGGCTGAAAGCCACGGTGCACATTCAAATGATGTTTCGTCAAAGATATGGATTACTCAGGACGTGGTTCGAGAGAAGCAGCCTTTTGCTGATTTGCGTCAGACCTACCGAAAAGTGATGGGCATTTGTGTGAGCATCACTTTTGTTTTGCACACTGCTGTTGCGGTGGCTTTTCCAACATTTGTATCTGACAGAAGAGAAATTAAGAAGGTGCAGCATGTGATTGAGGTAGAAAACTTACCCGAAACACAACAAATGAAACGGCCTCCTCCGCCACCAAGACCTGCTGTTCCAATTGAGACCGAAAGTACGGATGTTCCCGATGATGTGACCATAGAATCAACGGATCTCGACTTTGATGATGCGCAAGTAGATTTGCCACCGCCACCTCCTCCTGGCAGTGCCGATGAAGAAGTAGAAGAAGAGATCGTTGAATTTTGGGCTGTTGAACAAGTACCAGAACCCGTAAAACAGGTGGCGCCAGAGTATCCTGAAGTGGCGCGTAAAGCGGGTTTGACAGGTACCGTTTTTGTGGAATTTACAGTGGGCAAAGACGGGCTTGTCAAAGGTGCACGTGTTGTGCGTGGGCCCACCATTTTCCACGATGCTGCACTGGCTGCCGTTTTTCAATTTGTATTTAAACCTGCCATGCAAAATGACAAACCCGTGAGTGTACGCATGACGCAACCGATCCGATTCCGTCTTAAAGGCGCAGAGTAGGCTAAAGGATTCTCAATGGATCAGCTCTACGAAATTCAATATAAACGGCCCTGCCGCACCAAATTTTGTAAAGGTTGCACAAAAGGATTGTCGATTGGCGATCATGTGGTGTTAGAGAAACAAGGGGAAGTGGGGACTGTGGTTTGGAAAGGGCAAATCGACGATCCTCAAAGCACACCCAGCGATGATGAGGCCATTCGACCCGCATCGACTTTTGATGATGATTTGGCTTTGGATATCAAGCAGAAGGAACGGGCTGCATTTGACTTGTTCTTAGAAAAAATAGAAGAGCACGATTTGCCCATGAAACCTGTAGGTGTTGCTTGGGATATGCAAGGCAATACCATCACGTTTTATTTTACGGCCCATAAACGTGTCGATTTTAGGGCTTTGGTCAGAGATCTTGCCCATGTGTATCATCGCCGTATTGAATTGAGGCAAATAAGTCCGCGTGTTGAGGCACAGATGATGGGCGGGTGTGGGTCTTGTGGGCGCGAACTGTGTTGTTCAAGTTTTATTGAAAAACCTCAAACGGTGCCTTCGCAAATTGCGCAATCGCAGACAACTTCGCAGAATCTTTCAAAATTGGTAGGTGTATGTGGGCAGTTGAAGTGTTGTTTGAGATATGAGTAGCGTGTTTTTCTATGGGTTGGATCAGGGTGCATTGGATTGCGAAAGGTGATCAAAATGATACAAGGGAAACAGGCAACGGGTGGTGACTTAAATGTTTATTTTCAAGATGTGCGCAAAACACATCCATTAAGTCGCGAAGAAGAGCAGATGCTTTCTGCCCGCATCAAAAATGGCAATTTAAAGGCCCGAAATCAATTGGTAACTGCAAATTTGCGCTTTGCCTTAGATGTGGCCAAACGGTATCAGGGGCGTGGTTTGCCATTGGATGATCTTGTTAGTGCGGCAAATTTTGGCCTTATCGAAGCGGCAAAACGATTTGATGGGCAAAACGGGGTGCGTTTTATCACCTATGCCGTTTGGTGGATTCGGCGATACATTCTTAAAGCGCTTTCGGGTGAACAACATTTGATCCATTTGCCTGGGCATATGGTTGATCTTTTGAGCAAGGTGCAACGCGTTGCACGAGATCTGCAACAGCAATTAGAGCGTGTGCCCACACCCATCGAGATTGCAGAACAAATGGAAGAATCGGTTACTCAGGTGCAATTGGCATTGGAAAGCAACCGCGATGTTTGTTCGTATGATGATATGGGGAGTGAGCAAGATTGCAGCTTGTTGGATAAAATACCCGATCCTGGTGCAGAAGATATGCTGGAACCGGTAGAACAAATCGGCCAAACTGAGGAAGTAGATTTGTTGCTGTCGTCTTTAACACAACGCGAAGCCGATGTGGTGCGCAAGTATTATGGTTTGGATGGGCTGGGTGGCGATAATTTGGCCGAGATAGGCCGCGAATTGGATTTGAGCCGTGAACGGGTGCGCCAAATTAAAACGTCGGCGTTAAAGCACCTAAAAGTGCGTGCAAGAAGCTTGTATCGTCAGGCCGATTGGTCGGGAGAGTCGGTTGCCACATCACATGCTTAAGGTGATGCCCATAACACATATGCCCCATTGTCTTTAACTGGACAGTGGGGCATGTTTTTTTTAGGTTGGACGTGTTCTCGGCGTTTTTTATTGGGTTCTTAATGAGAGGATAACCCCATGCAAGCTGCAGTGATGAGTTATTGTTTGCGCGGCGCATTACCTGAAGATCAGCGGTCAATGGAAGAGATTGTGAAGCTGGCCGCCAAAGAAGAGATCTTTTGTTTGGAAATATATACGGGTGGTTGGGATGTCGATGGCGACATGTGTAAGGCTGCTGAGGGGCTTAAGGCTTTGGCGGAAGATTTGGGTATTTCAATGCCTGTGATGGGCTCTGGCACACGATTGGGGCATATTGATGCCTCACGAGAAAAGAATATGGCCCAACTCAAAGCCGAAGTAGAAACCTGTGCGATTTTGGGTGGAACCGTGATGACGTTGCCTATTGTGGATGGGCAACCCGTGCCAACAAACAAACCCAGTGCCATTGTTGGCCTGAGATTTGAACAGATGTTGCCCGAGTTGGTGGCTCAGCTTCAAGAACTGGCCGACTATGCCAAAACCTTTCAGGTGGAATTGGCCGTTTTGAACCACTGTTTTTTGGTGTATTTGGGGTGGCATCAAAAATGGCTTACCTTGTTGTCTGAGCGTGACAATGTGGGTGCCTGTGTAGACCCCGGCAATTATTTGCATTATGGCCATCAAGACCCCGAACCTGTTTGCCGAGAATTGGGGCGCTTGACGAAAATGGTGCGAGCGGGCAATGTGCTGCCCAAATTGGATGAAGACGTCATTGCACAATTTAAAAGGGATGGTCAGTTTCAACCCTGGCAAGCCGTTTCATTTGATGAAGGCATGATTGATCAGGTTGCCTGTTATCAGGCCTTGTCCGATGGTGGATATGATGGGGTTGTCTCGCTCAAAACAGCAGGCACGCACCCCAATGGCAGTTTAGATGCCATTCGCCATTCTTGGCAGTCTTTAAACAAGGCATTGAAACAAATAAAATAGTGATTTATTGTACGGCAACTGTTTTGCCCGTTTGTCCCGATTCCATAGCAGCAAAAATAAGTGCCATGGTTTTGCGTACATCTTGTGCGCTGGCCTGAGCCAAGGGGCGTTTTGTGGCAATGGCGGTGAGAAATTCGCGGTGAATTTGTGCCTCACCATCGAGAGTGACCGATTCGGGAATGGGGTGTTCTTTGCCATTGATCAACAGGGGGCCATTGTTGCCATTAAGATGAATGACACCATTATCGCCCATAACCGTCCAATCTACACCTGCTGCATGATGAAACGACAAGGCACAATTGAGAATGGTTCCTTTTTCTGTATGGGCAATAAGAGAGACTTCGTCTTCGATGTCGATGGCAGGGTGTGGATCAATGTTTTTAACAATGGCCGAAACGGATGTGGCTTTGTCATTGAGCCACCAAAGCAATACATCGAGGGAGTGGGTGCCAATGCCGGGCAAAATGCCACCTGAGAGCGCCTGTTTGGCAAACCAACTGTTTTCATCACCGCCCCTGCCAGAACCTAAACGTCTGTGCATGATGTGGCGGATGTTGCCTATGGTGTTTTCATCGAGTAAGTGTTTGACATAACGAATGGCATTTGAAAAACGCAAACTCTGCCCAGACATAAGCAAAAGGTTGTGGGCTTCGGCTGTGGCAATCATGGCATCAACGTCTTTTAATGTGAGGGCCATGGGCTTTTCTATGAGCACGTGCAACCCTTTTTGAAGGCAGGCTTGGGTGTATTTTGCATGCAGGTTGTTGGGCACTGCAATGATTGCGGCATCGGCTGTAACTTGATTGAGTGCGGTATCTAAATCGGCAAAGGTAGGGGCGATACCGTGTTCATTTTCAATGTTTTTTCGGGCGGTTTCCGACGGGTCAACGCCAGCGACGATGGTTGCAAGATTGGGTAAGTTTTTTAGTCCTTGCACATGGCTGAGGTTCATACGACCACAACCAACGAGTAAAATGCGTGTGGGGGTGCTCATAGGGAATGATGGCTCCATGTTAAAAGTCGAGAAAGACCTGGGCGGGTTTGCCCGTTTCGATGGATTCGATTATGGCACAACATACAGCTACAGATCGGGCACCATCTGTGGCGTTGATCAGGGGTGTTTGATCTGTTTCGATGCATGTGAGAAAATGGTCGAGCACTTGGGGGCATGGGTGATCTTCGGGTTGAATGGGAATGGGCAATTCTGAAAAGTCGTCCACGTGAGGTATGCCACCCACAAAAAGTTTGTTTTTAATCACACTACCCTTTGTGCCATGATAACCAAAGTTGAGATTATACGGAATTTCGGCCCCACAAGAAACCAGACATTTGCCCACAGCACCCGATTGGAATTTGAGGCTGGCAATGACGGTATCGTACCACGGTGCATTGGGAATGTTTTTGTTGGTGCCATAGGCACTGACTTCGATTATTTCGCCAACAATCCAACGCATAAGGTCTAATGGGTGGCAAGCCCCACCCACAATGGGCAATTGTCCTTCTTGTTTGGCGTCCATCCACCACTCATGTCCTGGAAGGGGCAAGAAGGGTTTGAGATTGTGGACATAATCGCCTTCAACAAAACACGCTTCGCCCAATGTACCTGATTGCACAAGGTGGTGAATGGTTTCAAATAAAGCACTAAAACGCGCGCTTTGCCCGACCATGACCTTTTTATCGGATGCTTTGGACGCATCGACAATCTTTTGACAGTCTGCAACGGTGACTGCCAAAGGTTTTTCGACAAAAAGGTGTTTGCCATTTTCAAGAGCGGCAAGGGCCTGGGTCACGTGTTGTGAATTGGGCGTGCACAAGTAAACAATGTCTATGGCATCATTGGTGATAACATCATGATAATCTGTTGTGATGTATTGCGCATGATAAGTGGTCTGCAAGTTTTGAGCAATGGGTTGGCTACGGGGGGTGCTGCAAATGGTATGTAACTGGGCACGTGGATGGCTGGCAATGGCTTTCATATGTTCACCACCAATATAGCCTGTGCCAATAACGGCAATGTTGTGTGTGGGCATTGTGACCTCTTTGGAAACGTGTCGGTGTGGTTTTGCAATATAGAAGTGAAATGCAAAAATAAAAAAGTGAAAATTGAGCGTTGATTTGGGCATGGGTATTGGATAGGAGTTGGTATGGCAAAAATTCGGTTTGCGTTGGTAGGAGCTGGCATGATTGGGCAGTTGCATGCGCGGGTTATTTCTGAAATGGCGGATGCAGAGTTGGTGGCTGTGTGTTCTCGCGATTTGGAACGGGCAAAAGCGCTGACGGATCAATATGGGGGTGAACCCACCGTAAATTTTGAGGCGATGATTGCGCGTGAGGATATTGATGCGGTTTCGATTTGTACTGCCAGTGGCGAACACGCCTTGTTTGGTATTCCTGCAGCACAAGCGGGCAAACATGTGTTGGTTGAAAAACCAATTGAGATATCGTTGGAAAAAGCCGATGCACTGATTCAAGCCTGCCAGGACCACGGTGTCAAATTGGGTGTGATCTTTCAGTTGCGATTTTTGGATGGGTCGCGTGAAGTGAAAGAGGCAGTGGAGAGGGGGGTGATTGGCAAGTTGGTGATGGCTGATTGTTATATGAAATTTTATCGGCCTCAGGAATATTATGACAACTCCCGTTGGAAAGGCACTGTGGCCTTAGATGGGGGTGGGGCCTTGATCAATCAGGGGATTCATGGTTTGGATTTGTTGCTGCACTTGGCAGGTGATGTGGCTTCTGTAAAAGCATATACGGCCATTTTAGCCCATGAAAATATTGAGGTAGAAGATACCTGTGTGGCTTGTGTCAAATATGCCAATGGCGCTTTGGGTGTTATTCAGGCAACCACTTCGATACATCCTGATTTTCAACAGCGCATCGAACTACATGGGACAAAGGGTACAATTGTTTTGGAAGGGACTGAAGAAACGTGGGTTTCTCACTGGGAGACGTTTGATGGGGGAAAACGGGATGTAGAAAGGCGGGAAGTACACGTTTCTGGTGCACATGCCGTATTGGAAGAAGGAGGCGAAGGGCATCGGCGACAAATGGATGATTTTATTACATCTATTCAAAATGATGGCCAACCGCAGGTCAATGGGGCAGAGGGCAGGCGGTCTTTGGCCGTTGTCAGGGCGGTTTATGCCTCTGCGGCAACTGGCAATGAAACCCGTGTGGGGTGAAAACATGCGTTGACTAATTTTTTGTATCTCCTTATTTTGATACCTGTCAGAAGACAGATGTCTCGCTCCAAAGGTTGGGGATGTTGTGGGGCTAAGAGATGAAAATACAAAGCGTTGCTTTTTTTTAAAAAAAAGCTTAGGTTCCATCGAGAAGATCGTTTTACATTTTGTAAATGAGGAGTTGGTTTAATGGATACACCGATGCAAACAATGAATACGAAGTCTGTTGATCATGAAGCGCTCGTGCGTCCCCCTTATGAGTTTAGAAAGTTTGCTTTTGTGTGGTTGGTGCATCTGCTTTTGGTTGCTGGTAGTGTTTTGTGGGCCTTGGATTATTTTGTTGTAAGTTGGCCCTCGGTTGCGCTTGCTGTTGGTTGGTTTGTTGTTTCTTCTACGGCCATTACAGCAGGTTATCACCGTCTTTTTTCTCATGCGGCTTATCGGGCCAAATGGCCTTTAGAATTGTTCTACCTGATTACTGGTGCTGCGGCTTTTCAAGGATCGGCATTACAATGGTCGGCACAGCATCGCGATCATCACACCTATGTGGATCAACCCAAAGACCCTTATAATATTCATATGGGGTTTTGGTTTGCGCACATGGGGTGGGTGGTTCGACAGACCAACCCCAACTATGACCGTGTGAAAGACTTACAAAAAAGCCCACTGATGCAATGGCAGTTTAAATATTATTATATCATTGCCCTGTTGACCAGTTTTGTGATCCCC
>JAYODI010000025.1:29753-64021 GCA_038279365.1 Candidatus Latescibacterota bacterium
CACTTATTGGGGCGATGTGGGGTGAAGCATTGGGTGCATTTTTTATGGTGGGTTTGGTGCGTTTGGTTATTCAGTGGCATATGACATTTTGTGTAAATTCTGTGGCTCATTATTGGGGCAGCCAAAAGTATTCAACACAACACACAGCACGTGGCAGTTGGTGGCTCTCCTTTATTACCTGGGGTGAAATGGATCACAATTTTCATCACACATTTCCCAGTGATTTTCGCACGGGTACCAGATGGTATGACTTTGACCCTGGCAAGTGGGTGGTGTGGCTTTCTGGGAAAATAGGGTTGGCTTTTGATCTCAAGAAAATGGATCCCGAGAAGATTAATCGGGCTATGGCGCGAGCAAAGAACGGTGATTGATTGGTTGATGGATGGATTATCAAACAGCCACTTTAAAAAAGTGGCTGTTTTTTTTATGCCTATTGGTTGAAAAATGACGTGGTTTTGGTAGCTTATGAAAGGTATGTGAACATTATTGAGAGGATTGGTTTAAGTGAAAGGTGATTGGATATGAATATAAAAGATGCTCAAAGTAAGGGGGAATTTAAGCGCCAAGAAGATGCATTTCGCAATTGGGTAACGGTCGATGGTTCTTCTCTATATGCTTCTGAAAAGGATCGTTATCATTTATATGTTTCTTTGGCTTGCCCCTGGGCGCATCGCACTTTGATTGTGCGTACATTGATGGGGTTAGATCATGTGGTGGGGGCCACGGTTGTGGATCCTGTTCGAGATGACAGAGGGTGGCGATTTGGCACAGGAGATGGTTTTACAGAAGATCCCATTAATGGGTTTCACTTTTTGCAAGAAGCATATCACATCTCTGATCCCAATTGGCATGGGCGTGTGACGGTGCATGTGTTGTGGGACAAGAAGACCCGTCAAATTGTGAACAATTCGGAAGATGATATTTGTTTGATGTTTCATAAGGCGTTTGTATCATTTTCTAATCATAAATGGGATCTGTTTCCCCAAAATGTGGCTGATGAACAATCGGAACTCAGCAATCTGATTTATGAAAAGGTGAACAATGGTGTGTATCGGGCTGGGTTTGCGGGTGCGCAGGCGGTTTATGAAAGGGCGGTGCGTGGGGTTTTTGAAACATTGGATATGTTGGAGAACCGTTTGGCAGATAGACGTTATCTCTTCGGTGATTTTATTACAGAAGCCGATTTGCGTTTGTTTTGCACCTTAATTCGATTTGATGCGGTATATTATGTGCATTTTAAATGCAATATGCGCCGCATTGTTGATTATCCCCATCTGTGGGGATATTTGCGCGATTTGTATCAGGTGGAGGGTATTGCAGAAACAGTGAACCTCGATCATATTAAAAGACACTATTACATCACCCATCCAGATATAAATCCCACACGCTTTGTGCCTGTTGGGCCAGTTGATTTGGGTTTTGATGCACCTCATGGAAGAGGTTGATAAATATTAAACATCAAGGATTCTAATTCTTTTTGTTGCAATATTTAAGTAAAACTGTGATATTTCTGGTTGCTCGGTTGTTTGTGTTTTTCAAACTTGCGTGAAGTGCATAGGCCATATATGGTCACGATCTGATCTTTTTGGGGTGAGGCCGTTGTGTGCTCACCCTTTTTAATAGGTGTTTATTATGGATGCAGGACCGACGTCATTTGATGATTTAAAGTTAAGCCCAAGTGTATTGAGTGCCATTAAGAGCATTGGATATGAAACACCATCGCCTATTCAGGCGGCTGTGATTCCTTTTGTTTTGTCTGGGCGCGATGTGGTGGGGCAAGCCCAAACCGGCACGGGTAAAACGGCGGCATTTGCGTTGCCCTTGTTGTCGCGAATCAATTTAAAAAAGCAAAATCCGCAGGTGTTGGTGCTTACGCCCACGCGCGAGTTGGCCATTCAGGTCTCAGAAGCCTTTCAGGGATATGCGGCGCATATGAAAGGGTTCCATGTGTTGCCTGTATATGGTGGACAAGATTACAACGTGCAGTTGCGCCCGCTCAAACGTGGGGTGCATGTGGTGGTGGGCACACCTGGGCGTGTGATGGATCATATGCGCCGTGGAACGCTTAATTTGAGCAATTTGGAATGTTTGGTGCTCGATGAAGCCGATGAGATGTTGCGCATGGGGTTTATTGATGATGTGGAATGGGTATTGACACAAACGCCATCTGAGCGGCAAATCGCGCTTTTTTCGGCCACCATGCCCAGTGCGATTCGAAGCATTGCCAGACGGCATTTGAGAGATCCTGAAGAAGTGACCATTAAGGTTAAGACGACCACCGCAGAGACCATTCATCAGCGATACTGGATGGTGAGTCGCGTACATAAATTGGATGCATTGACGCGCATTTTAGAAGCCGAACAATTTGATGGGTTATTGGTTTTTGTGCGCACCAAAGTGGCAACTGTAGAGTTGTCTGAAAAGTTAGAAGCACGTGGTTTTGCTTCGGCCCCATTAAATGGGGATGTGCCACAACGACAACGCGAGCGCACGGTAGAACGTTTTAAGGCAGGTAAATTGGATATATTGGTGGCCACCGATGTGGCTGCACGAGGTTTGGATGTGGATCGTATTAGCCATGTGGTCAATTACGATATTCCCAACGATACAGAATCGTATGTGCACCGCATTGGGCGCACGGGGAGAATGGGCAAAGAAGGCCAGGCCATTTTGTTTGTGGCACCGCGTGAAAGGCGGATGTTGAATGAGATTGAAAAAGCCACACGCCAAAAAATTGAAATAATGGAATTGCCCACAGCAGAGTCGATAAATGACAAACGCATTGCGCGTTTTAAAGATCGCATTACAGAAACATTATCTGTAGAAGAGTTGGGTTTTTATTATCAAATTGTGGAACAATATCGACAAGAGCACAACATACCTGCAGTAGAAATTGCGGCGGCATTGGCTCGCATGGTGCAGGGCGATGAGCCTTTGTTGTTGGCTGAAAAAAACAAACCACAAATACCCATGCATCAGGATGTTCTGAAAGAAAAAGACACCAGCCCACGCGAGAAACAACGCAAGCAAAAGCGCTCTGATATTGGTATGGAACGTTTTCGCATTGAAGTGGGGCACAACCATGGGGTACAAGCTGGCAATATTGTGGGTGCCATTGCCAATGAAGCCGGTTTAGACAGCAAATATATTGGGCGTATTGAAATTTTTGAAGATCACAGCACGGTCGATTTACCAGAGGGTATGTCGCGTCAGCTGTTGAAAGAGTTAAAAAAGGTATGGGTGGCTGGCCAACAGCTCAAAATTGCACGCTTAGAAAAAACACCGCGTCCGCCTGCTGGTGTGGGTAAAAAGCGGAAAAAGGCAAAGGCCACATCGACACCGACACCTGCAAAACCCAAAAAGAAACACCGCAAAGGTTCATCCCCATCACGGGTCGAAGTGTAGGAGATTTAAAATGCGTATTTTTAGTTTTGGTGCCAGTACCGCGCAGGGTGCAAAAGATGATGTGGGAGGTGGGTTTATTGGGCGTATTGGTAAGCGCTTGATAGATGAACAGCTTGGGAAAGCAGAGAATTTTGGCATTGGCGGAGAGAATACCACGCAAATGGTGAGTCGTTTGGATGCTTTGGCAGATGTGCCCCAAACCGATATCGCCATTGTGACATTGGGCATTAACGATGTGCCCCGTTTCCCAGATTCGCGCCCCGAGCGCCGTGTGGGGTTGGAAAAGCACAAAACAAATGTGCAGGAGATAGTGACGTTTTTTCAGTCGCGGTGCAAGGTGATTTATGTCAATCAATATCCTGTGCAATATCAACAGTTGGGTTTTCAGCCAGAAAAAGTGGCAGACTATCGCAATGCGGGTGTGGCCATTGCGCATTCGTTGCATATCGATGTGGTAGACATTTTTGCGATGGTCGATGATGCTCTTTTTAATCGTTTTATTCACGACGATGGCATGCATTTTAATGCGGCAGGACATCAGTTTATCGCAGATGTGTTGTGGGATTTTATGCTGGAAAAAGGATATTTAAAATAGTTTTTGTGAAGCGTTTGACATTGCGTTTTTGAGCAAGAGTGTTGACGAGCCAATGTGTTGTAAGACACATTGGCTCGTTTTTTATGGCAAGGTAGGTTATGAATGTTTGGGTGATTTGCCTCGGTATTTGAGCAATATACCAAGTAAAATAATAACACCAGCAATGGCTGCTGCAAGGAGTCGATCTGGCAAGGGGTTGGGCACAAAGACAATGAGCCCCAACAAGCCACCTAAAATGAGGGAAGCATTGCCCATAATGGTGAGTTGCCGGCTATCAAAGGCACCTCCAATTTCTTTTTCGAAATCGACAGGTTGTGCCATTGTTTTGAAAAACGCAGCTTCATTTTTTTGATAGTGTACATCATTCCTTTTGGCAAGAAATACCGATATAGCGGTCGATATAGAGCCAAAAATGAAAATCCACATGGCGCGGTCTTGTATGGTCCAAGAGATGTTGTTTATGCTTTCATCATAAAAGGCATAAGCCGAGGGCAACAGGCAAGCCGTGATGATAAAGAAGTAAGACCATTTCCACATTTTTTTAAACCACAACCCAGCAAGCATCGGAAAACCAAGAGGAATGCCAATGATGGCACTGATGGCCAAATAGGCATCAAAGAGCACGATGTCTTTTTGAATGACCCAAAGTAAGCTGTAACCTATAATGACACATCCGAGTATGACCGTGAGCACTCGGCATAACCAAATTTCGGTTTCGGTTGAAAGATCTGGTTTGCCCATTTTTTTGCGAATATGAGGAATCAGATTGCGAACAATAATGCCCACCTGGCCATTGAGTGCGGTGTCCATGCTGCTCATGGTGGCCGCAAACATGGCGGCGATCATAATACCAATGAGGCCATTGGGGAGCAGTTGGAGTGCCACATAGGCATAGGAACCATTGGATGGGTTGTCGATGGCAAGCTTGCTGATTTCGCTTTCATAGAGAAAGCGCCCAACCATAGGGGGGAGGAACCAGATGAGGGTGCCAAAGGCCATGAGTATCATTGCCAACCAAGCAGCTTTTTGGGCTTCTCTGCCGTCTTTGGCAACCAAAAAGCGCCCCGCAGAAGACAAGCTGATTTGTCCGTAGAGTTGCATGAGAAAAATGACAATGATCCATTGCCAGGTAAATTTGTTGCCCGGAAATTGACCAGGATCTTTGACGAATTTGAAATCTTCGGCAAATCGGGGGTCTGAAAAATAAGAGAAGAAGGCACCGAGTCCTCCAATTTCATGGATGGCCAAAATGGAGACAACTATGGTGATGACAATCATGATCAGGCCTTGCACAAAATCGGTGGCCATCACAGCCCATTTGCCCCCAGTGGTGGAATAGAGCACCACAATGGCTCCAATGATGACAATGGTTGTTTTGAGGGGAAAACCAAAGGTAGAGCTTGCAAAACCTGCCAGTGCCCAAAGTTGAATGGACCCTGCAATGGGGGCCATAATCACCCCCACATAAATGCTGAATTGTTCCATAGACACACCGAACCGAGCGCGAATGACATCGGCGAGGGTGAGGGCACGGGTTTGGCGAAACCATTTGGCCAAAAAGAGACCCGAGATGGCATAGGAAATGATGTTTGCAAGGTAAATAACCAAAAAAGTAGGGCCGGCATCGTAAGCGGCAGAAGCATTTCCTGTGAAGGTAAAAGCGCTAATGCCAGAGACAAACATGCTGACACCAACAATCCACCAGGTCCCTTGGGCTCCGCCTCGAATAAAGTCACTCAGGTTGTTGTTGAACCGACTAAAGTAGGCACCCAACACCATGAGCAAGACGAGATAAACAAAGAGTGTGATAAATTCGAATTGCATAAATGTGAGCTGCCTTTCTGTGGTGATTTTGCCTGTGGCGTTTATTGTTGTCGTATGTACTTGCATTTGTAACATAGGGTGATAAATTGGGATTTACAATGAGATTTTGTTGGTATGATAGACGGTTGATAAGTTCCGAAATCTGCGTCAGGTTTTCGGCTCATGCCCGTTGATATATAAAGGAAACCGAATATGATAAAAATTGCCGTGTTAGATGATTATTTAGATTTGGCCCAATCGGCTGCCGATTGGGCGTCTTTGGATGCAGACGTGACGTTTTTTCACGATACCATACACGATGAAGATGCGCTTGTTGCTCGCTTGGAACCATTTGATGTGTTGGTGACCATTCGAGAACGCACGCGGTTTCCACGGGAAGTGCTTGAACGATTGCCAAACTTAAAATTTATCGCAGGCACGGGCAGACGCCAAGCAAACGTGGACTTGGACGCGGCGACGCAATTGGGAATTCCTGTGTGTGTTACTACTGGGGCAGGCAGTCGGGGAAATTCGACGGCGGAATTAACTTGGGGATTGGTGTTGGCCTTAACGCGAAATATTGCGTGGGAAGATCGACAAATGCGACAAGGACACTGGCAAACGCGGGTATCTGAAGGGTTGGGCGGGAAAACCTTGGGCATTTTGGGGTTGGGGCGCATTGGTTCTGTTGTGGCAGGTTTTGGCAAAGCATTTGATATGGATGTTGTGGCTTGGGGGCCAACGCTTGATGCGACGCGTGCGGCACGCAGTGGGGTTGAATATGTGTCGTGGGAGCATTTGTTTAAACGGGCCGATGTGTTGTCGATTCATGTGCCACTGACAGATTTGAGCAAGGGATGGATTACACAAAAAGAATTGGGATGGATGAAAAATACCGCATTTTTGATCAACACTTCGAGAGGGCCTATTGTGGATGAGTTGGCATTGGTTGATGCGCTCAAAACGGGCGGGCTTGCAGGTGCTGGTTTGGATGTGTTTGATATCGAACCGCTTCCTTTGGGGCATCCATTTTTGTCGTTGGACAATGTTTTGTTGACACCGCATTTGGGTTATAACACAGGTGAAACCCTTAAGCAATTTTTTGTGGTTTCCGTTGAAAATATAAAAGCCTGGATGGCAGGGCGTTTGGAGAATGTGATCAATATGGGAGTTGTTGATGGCCTGCGCAGATAGGTTGGGAATCTGTTTTATAAATGTGCGTGTTGTTATTGATGGATGATTTTTTTTTGAGTTTACCAAAAATCTATCTAATAGTATGTGTTTGCTATTTAAAATCATCTTATGTGTTTTTTGTTGGGTATGAAGTCGTTTTTTGGGAACATCTTTTGGATGAGTCTCGTCTGTTAATGGTATGGGGCGCTGTAAAAGTGCATTATAATTAATGCACTTAGGTTGTGTGTTTGGCAATGGGAAGGATTACAGGTAGCCGTATTGACACATTTTGTTTTTGCGATAAACTTTATAATTAAATATTCTTTTTTCTAAGATAACTGAAAGTTTGGTATGATGAATAAATGGTGTTGTCGGAATTGGGGTATGGGTGTGATTTTTATTGTTTTTTTGTGTTTGGCCTGTCCTTTTGGCAAAATGAGTTTTGCACAGGACGTGCAGCGCATTTCTTACCAAGATGCTTTGCAGATGGCGTTGGTGCGCAACAGTGATGTAAAACGTGCAGAAAACGATGCCGAATATAGAGGCGTTGTGGTCAGTCGTGAATACATGGATTTTTTGCCGTCTTTGGATGTATCCAACCGAGGAACGCGCACCTTTGGGCGAAGTTTTAGCCAAGAAGAAGGCACGATCTTAAGTGAAACCAGCGATTTTTATGCCTTAGAGGCCAATGCCAATTTGGAGTTGTTTCGGGGGTTTGAAGGTTTGTCTTCTTTGGGGCAAGCCAAAAAAGAACGAGACGCCAGTCAATTATGGGCGGCGCGTGTGCGACAGGAAGCGGTTTTTAATGTGGTTGATCGTTTTGCAACCCTGTTGCAAAACCAAGAACTGGCACGTGGACGGGCGCAAGAATTAAAAGCTCAAGAAGATTTGTTAAGCCAAGTGGCTGGTTTGGTTAAAGTTGGGCGCAGGCCCAATTCGGATTTGTTTCAACAACAAGCAGCCCAAGCTGAGGCCGAAGTGTTGTGGTTGGCTGCCCAACGTGATGTGGCCTTGGCAGAGATGGAACTGATTCGGTTATTGCATTTGGATCCTACGGAGAATTATGAATATGAAACGTCTTCATTTCCGGACGTGCAAATGGATGAAGCAGACAGCATCTCTTATGAGGCTGTTTTAGAAGAAGCGCTTGAAAAGCGATTGGATGTACAAGCTGTGTCACGCACGGTAGAAGCAAGAAGATATGAAACACGTGTTGCCAAATCGGGTTATTGGCCCCGATTGTCATTGCGTTATCGATATGGCAGTGACTGGTCCAATACGGCGCGTCAGCCTGTGTTGGGAACAGGGTCAGCGGCGCGCACCATTACCATTACACCCGATGATGGTGGGGCACCTGCTACATTTGATGTGCCGGGTAGTCGTGTTGACCCAGATTTTTTTCAACCCAACTTTTCAGATCAGTTGAAAGATCGCCGAGGTGGGTCAATTCAGCTATCGCTTGATATTCCTGTTTTTGATCGGTTTGAAACCCGCACCCGTGTAAAAGCCGCGCAAGTGGATTTGGCTTCGGCACAATATGATTTGGAAGATTTGCAAAAGAATGTGGCGTTGCAAGTGCGTCGGGCTGTGTTGGACTATCAAAGCGCACATGCCCAATGGCAAGCTTCACAAAAACGGTTGTTGGCCAGTAACCGGGCACGGGATGCCGCAGAAAAACGCTATGAATTGGGTGCTGCAACATTTGTCGAATTGGCGCAAGCCATTTCGGGTTATGTGGGGGCGCGCAGTGCAGAGGTGCGTGCACGATATGCCACCGTACGCGCACGAGAGCTCATTCGGTATCAAACTGGGCGTCTTGAAGTGCCTTTGAAAACGCCTTAATGTCGCGATTGAGAAAAGATCATTTCGTTATCCAAATATAAAAATACACAGATATTTTTGGTAGGGAACGCGGCATGTGGATTACGTTCCTTGCTTATTGGTCAAGAGAAAGTAGCTTATGCATACATTTAAAAAGTATAAAAAGATAGGGTTGGGGATTTTGGTGTTGGGTGTGATGTCTTGTGCGGATGATGCCCCACAAAATGCACAAGAAAAAAAGGTGGAAACATTGCCGGCAGTGGAAGTGGTGCAAGCGCGTTTGGGGCAGTTGCCTTTGCGCGAGCGTTTGACGGGCACTGTGCGTGCGGGGGGGCAGGTGGTGATTTACCCAGAGATAAGTGGTACCGTTTTAGAGGTTTTGGCCGAAAATGGGGATGAGGTAAAAAAAGGCGATGCGTTGGTCAAAATTCGGGCGGAGACTTCGGCCAGTCAATTGCGGCAGGCACAGGCCGATTTGGCACGGGTGTTGGCAGAAAGAAATCGGGCACAAGCCGATTTGGAAAATGAAAAAGGACAGTTTGAACGCACCCAAACATTGGCTGCCGACAGTTTGGTGAGCCGTGAGGCGTTGGAGTCTGCACGTGCTCAGCTGTCTATTGCTGAGGCAAATTTTGCCCAAATGGATGCGGCTGTGGAAGCGGCGCGTGCCGGGGTTACGGAACGCGAAGAAGCTTTGGCCAAATCGGTGGTAAGGGCGCCTATTGGTGGGCGGCTGGGGCAGCGCAAAGTACAGGTGGGCATGCGCGTAGATGGGCAAACGGCTTTGTTTACTATTGGGCGTTTGGAAGATGTGCGGGTAGATATTGCTGTTCCGCAAGAGATGTTGGTACAATTTGAAGTTGGGCAAGCCGTTGAAATCGGTACCAATTTGGATGCAACACGTGGCATTCGGGCCGAAATTTCACGTATTTCACCGTTTTTGGAAGCGGGTTCTTTTACTGGAGCCGTTGAAATTGATGTGCCCGCTCATCAGGGACGTTTGCTTCCGGGGATGTTTGTGGAGGTAGATGTTTTGTATGGTCGCACGGCACAAATGACAGTACTTCCCAAAAGTGCATTGTATGAAAACCCAAATTCGGGAGATGTGGGTGTTTATATTGCACGCACAACGGGTGATCAAATTCAAATGGCTGAAGGAGATACGATTGGGGCCATTATGGGGCCAGTAGAATTTGTGTTCCACTCGGTAGATATTCAAACTTCTGAGCGACAAATGGTGGCAGTTAGCAATGTGTTGCCTGAGGCTTGGGTGGTGGTGATGGGGCAATATTTGTTGTCGTTACAATCATCAACAGAGCCGGTTCAGGCACGGTTACGTCCTTTGAGTTGGGCGCGTATTTTGGAGTTACAGGGGTTGCAGCGCGAAGATGTTTTGATGGAGTTTCTTGAAAAGCAACAACGCATCGCGCGTTCGTTGACCCAAACGCCACCAGCAGAAAATGCAGTATCAAAATAGGTTTTAAAAATCACTTTTAGCGGGGAGCTGTAATGGCCTCTTTTACAGATATATCCATTCGTCGTCCTGTTGCCACAGCCATGAGTTTTTTAATTGTGATTACGGTGGGTTTGGCTGGTCTGTGGTATTTGCCAGTAGACTTGTTACCCAAAATTGAGTTTACGCAAATGGCTGTTTATGTGCGTTATGCCAATGTGGGGCCCGAAGAAATTGAATCGATGATTACGGACCCTTTGGAAAACGCACTGACGAGTTTGCCCAATTTGGAACGCATGACATCTAACTCGGAAGAAGGACGGGGTTTGGTGCGTTTGGAATTTACGCAAGGCACAGACTTGTCGGAAGCGGCCAATGACATTCGTGCAGCATTAGATGGGTTGCGAGGGGTGTTGCCAGAGGAGGCAGACCCACCTGGTATTTGGAAATTTGATCCCAACAGCAGAGAGATTGTGACCATGTCTGTGGAGTCAACACATTCTTTGGATGTGTTGACCCGCATTTTAGAACGAGAAATCAGCCAGCGTTTTGAACAAATACCGGGTGTGGGAGCGATTGAAGTTGCTGGCGGTATTTATCGAGAGATTCAGGTACAATTGTTGCGTGACCGACTCAAAGCTGCTGGCGTAACGGCCGGGGAAGTACGCAATGCTTTGGTGCGTGAAAACGTACAACTCCCTGGCGGCAATGTACAAGATGGTGTCAAAGACTTGTATGTGCGCACCATGGGAGAATATGTTTCGTTAGATGAGATCAAACGCACTGTGGTGGCACAGCGCAATGGCAACCCTATCCGAGTACAAGATGTGGCACAGGTGGTGGATGGATTTGAAGATGTGCGATATTTGGCAGAACTTTCGGGTGTGCCTGTGGTGCGTTTTGAACTGCAAAAACAAAGCGGTGCCAACACTGTAACGGTTGCCAAGTTGATTCGTGAGCGGATGGAAGAGATTAACAACAGCCGCAACGATTTGCGCATGACCATTATTAGCGATCAAAGTGTGTTTATTCGGCAATCGATGGACAGTGTACAAAATGCGGCCTTTTGGGGCGGCCTTTTGGCCATTTGTGTTTTATACTTGTTTTTACGCAACAAATCGACAACAAGTATTATTGCTATGGCCATTCCTATTTCAATTATTGCCACGTTTGGTTTGCTTTACTTTTGGGGCTTGACGCTCAATCAAATGACATTTGGTGGATTGGCTTTGGGCATTGGGCTGATGGTGGATAATGCCATTGTGGTGCTCGAAAACATTGTGCGAAAACGCGAAAAAGAAAATTTGTCTAAACCAGAAAGTGCCGCGCAAGGTGCCCGAGAGGTTTCGGGAGCAATTGTAGCGTCTACGCTTACGACCACGGTGATCTTTTTGCCCGTTGTGTTTATGCAAACCACCAGTGGTCAACTTTTTCAAGCGTTGGCATTGGTGGTGGTCTTTGCGCTTGGGTGTTCATTGTTGGTTGCGCTGACCTTGGTGCCCATGTTGTCGAGCCGATTTTTAACTGTAAAACCTGAGGCCGAATCCGGAAAAGACAAATTAAAATTTTCTTTGCGAATGGAGCGCTTGGAAAATTGGTATGCGAACAAATTGGAGATGTTGTTTGGTTATCGCAAACGCTTGTTTGCGGGTGTTGCTTTTTTGGTATTTGGTACTTTGATGCTGTGGCCTTTGATTCCTGTGGAATTGGCCCCACCAACTGATACGGATGAGATTGATGTAGAAATTGAAATGGCACGTGGTACAAACATGGCTGTGGTGCGACAATACCTACAAGAATTGGATACGATTGTACGTCCCTTGTTGCCAATGGAAGATATTGTGTCTGTGGCAACGGAAGTGCGCGGAGATAATGCTGAGGTGGAAATTAGCATGAAGCCCTATGGCGTGCGCAAGGTCAATACCTCGGAATTGGCAGATAAACTTCGCCGAGCAGTAACGGGCAAATTGCCAGGGGCACAAGTAGAAGTACAGGCCCAATCTGGGTTGTGGATATTGCGTCGTATTTTTAGTGGCGGGGGCGGGGATGAAGATGTGGAAATGATGCTGTTGGGGCATGACCTGGATCAGGCGCGTGAATTGGCAAATGAGATTCGTAGGCGGGTAATGCTGGCCGATGGGGTGGTGGAGGTGCGCACGCAACAACGCGAAGGACGGCCTGAAGAAAACATGCGATTTAATCGGGAAAAGATTTACGACTTGGGGCTTTCGGTTGAAGATGTTGCCCGAGCAGTTCAAACCAATGTGGGGGGGACTCGAGCAGGTTATTATCGAGAGGGTGGCGAGCAATTTGAAGTGATTGTACGCCTGCGCCCACAAGACCGATTGACGGCCAAGGATTTGGGCAATATATCGGTAAAAACACCCGATGGTCAGGCCATTCCGGTCTCTTCATTGGTCACGCGTTCGATTGGGCGGGGGCCGGTGGAGATTGACCACATCAATGGACAGCGTGTGACGTATATTACGGCGAATTTGGAAAATGGGGTTGCATTGGGTACGGGTGTTGCGCGAATTCAAGAACAACTGAAGGATATGCAACTGCCCGATAATTTTTCCATTATTTTTGGTGGGGCATATCGCGAACAACAAAAGGCACGATGGGATTTTATGATTGCCATTGTGTTGGCATTGTCTTTGGTGTATATGGTGATGGCCGCTCAATTTGAGCGATTTCTGGATCCGTTGGTGGTGATGTTTAGTGTGCCATTGGCTATTGTGGGGGTGGTGCCCACATTGTTGCTCACAGGTACCACGCTCAATATTCAGAGTATTATGGGGTTGGTGATGTTGATTGGGATAGTGGTGAACAATGCGATTGTGTTGGTCGATTATTTGAATTTGATGCGAAGAGAACAAAACTTAGATTTGAAGACGGCGGCAATTGAAGCGGCACGTTTGCGGTTGCGCCCAATATTGATGACATCGTTGACAACCATGTTGGGGTTGTTGCCTTTGGCTTTGGGCTGGGGGGCTGGTGCAGGTTTGCAAGCGGCTTTGGCGCGGGTGGTCATTGGTGGATTGTTTGCTTCAACATTGATTACATTGGTGTTGATTCCCACACTTTATGTAACCGCACACGAAGTGTTAGAGCGCAGCCGATTGGCGATGCGTTTGCGATTTGGACAGCAAGATGGTGCCGTACAGACCGTGGAAAGCGCCGATTGATGGTTGTGCATTATGGAAACGACTTATGCCGTTGATGTTGTTCCGTATGAAAATGGACGCGGTATGGCATCTGGCCCATTGTTAATTGCGGTAACGGATATGTGCGGGCTTTTTTGTGTTTTTGGGGATGCAAATTTGGTGTTGGAAAAAGGGTTGCCATAAAACGCCCTGGATTAAAAAAGCCGACTTCCTTTTGGGAGGTCGGCTTTTTTAATGTTTTGGGAGGAAGGTGATTTATAATGGTTAATTTTTAACGGCGGCGCAGACGCGATTTGAGACACGGCGTAAAAGACTGCCATTGTTGACCCGATTATTGGTAAGGATCACGCAGATGAGGTCGCGGGTGGGATCTGCCCATGCCACTGTGCCTGTGGCTCCCGTATGACCAAATGTAGAAGGAGATACGATTTCGCCAAAATCATTCCATACCAAAGAATTGGCTAGGCCCCACCCCAAGCCCCAAGGTGCATTGAGAAAAGGGTTTTGGTTGGTGGTCATGGTTTGTACGGTGGCAGAGCTGAAAACACGCGTGGAATTGTAGGTGCCTTTGTTGAGCATGGTTTGAAGCAAGATGGCAAGATCGGTGGTGGTGCTGTGCATGCCGCCCCAAGGATGCCCCATGTCTCGCCAGTAGAGGCTGTTGGCACCAAAGCGTTTTTCATCTTCGTTTTGTGTTAAGGAAGTGCCACACCAAACGGTTTCTTCAAGTGTGAAATTGCCCATGCCCAATGCGCTGTTGGTCATCCCCAAAGGTTTGAATATTTCGTTTTCTTCAAAGTCGCGCAAACGTTGTTTGCTTATGCGTTCAACAATTTCGGCGGCGAGTAAGATGCCTTTGCTCTGATAGGCAAAGCTGGTATTGGGTGGATATAACAATGGCGTTTGGCAAGCCCGTTCGACAAAGGTGCTTAAAGGAACATTGGCGCGCCTGAGTTCGAGGTTTTCTGGGAGCATGTCTGGCAGGCCTGATGTGTGTGATAAAAGATGGCGAACAAGTACCTTTTGGCGGTCTTCGCCATTAAATTCGGGGAGGTAAAGTGACACGGGGTCATTGAGTGACACGTGGCCACGCTCGACCAAGAGCATGAGGGCACAGGCTGTGACGGGTTTGGTGATGGAGGCCAAGAGAAAAATGCTGTCGGGTTGGGTTTGGGGAGATCCTTTTTGTGGCGATAACTGACCAAAGCCTTGATGGGTTACAATGTTGCCATGTCGTGCCACGAGCAGGGCTGCCGCCGTGATATTTCCTGCATTGATTTCTGCCTGGAGAAGGTCATTGGCTTGGTTTAAAATGTGTCCATCTAAACCCACATTTTGCGCATGGCCATAGGTGAGTGTTGGTGAAGGCATGGGGTATCCCTTTCGGTTTTGAAAAACGTATTTTTTTGAATTCGTACACGTAAGATATCTTGGTTTTTGCCTGAATTGCGTTTGCTTAATTTTGGGAGGAAAATATCATTGGGGGCTGAGATAATTTCCCTTTTTTTTTATTTGGAGTGCCCTATTTTAATTGCTGTTGTTGAGAGATGACTGCGGTGTAGGTTGGTGTGAGTTTGACAAACCTATATGAAGAAATGCACATGCGCAATTCTTTTATCACCATCAAGGAGATGGGTATGTCTTTGACGGATGCGGAATTGAATACATATCAAGATGAAGGTGCGGTTATTATTGATACGCCTTTTACTAGCGAAGAGTTGGACAAAGCTGAAGCGGCCTGGGATCGTTTGACAACAAATGGTGCCCCTCCGTACGAAGACCCTGATTATGTGAACTTGGTACAACATCCGTATTTGGAAGCAGTGGCCAAAAAGGTTTTGAAAGCCCAAGCTGTGCATTTGTGGTGGGGGTTAAGGCCTCATGAACGCGCACCTTCTAAAGGCCCTTTTGGAAGTGCACGTGAGCGTTGGGAAAAAGGTTATCACACAGATATTCAGGCCACTTGGGAAGATTTTAATGCCACCCCTCGAAGAATGCGCGCTGAATTGTGGCTTTGGGTAAATGATGTGCCAATAGATCGGGGCGCGATGCGTATTTTACCGGGCAGTCACAAACCCATTATGGAACATTGGAGCCGTGTGTTGACACCTGAGCACAAAGCTGAGTTGCCACGTGTTCATGGCCTGCGACCTGATCCAACAGAAAAGTCACTGGCTTATCCAGAATGTGTGCCACAATTAAGTGATACATTGTGGGCAGATCAAGAGCCCGTTCCGCAAGTGGCTCGCCGTGGACAGATGTTGATTTTGTGTAGTGCGGGTTTGCACTCTGCTTGGGAAAATGAAGATGTCGTACCGCGAAAAGCAATGACAACATCTTGGGTGGCCAATGGTGTTAAATGTGGGCTTCCCAAAAACCAGCGTGATGGGGTATTGTCGTTTTTTCCCGAGTTGCGAAAAAAGTTGCGACCAGAACGCAAGCACATTGTGCCTGAAAACTTTGATTGGCTTTTTGAAAGCGATTATGAGCCCAAGTGGCCAGAAACATTTGCAACAAAGTAGGGGTTTCTATTTGTGTGAGATATCTGTATTATAAACGAAGTTATTTCATATTCACGTATTATTTAAGCAACTTTGGAGGTCGTAAATGAGTTTGAATGGTCAAACCGCTATCATGTTTGGGGCTGGTGCAATTGGTAAATCCATCGCAAATGCGTTGGTCGCAGAGGGTATGAATTTGGTGGTTGTGAGTCGTGCAAGCAAAGATCGGAAACCTTCTTCTGCAGTGTTGGTTGAGTCTTTGGGTAGCAAAGCAGGGCAACGTTTTGTCACGCACTTGGCAGATGCTGGAAACTTTGAAGAGGTAGGGGGCGTATATGCCTTTGCCGAAAAAGAATTTGGACATGTGCACTTGGTTGTGAACGGCTCTGGTGGCAATCGCAAAGAAGCGGTTGTTGTACCTGAAAACCCTTATGAAGCCATTCCGCCAACCATTTCTTCTGAAATGATGGATGCCAATTACTTTGCCAAAGTACACTCGATAAAACACTATATTGCCCATCTCAAACGTGTCAAAAAAGAAGGCCATGTGGTTAACATTACGTCGATGTCTGGTTTAACCCCATTGTCCAAAGTTGTGGATTATTCTTCGGCATATGCGGCTGTGGAAAATTTGACACAAAGTATGGGCGCTTATTTGGGGCAGCAGGGGCTGGGGTCTGTGAATAATATTGCGGTGGGTTTTATTGTGGGCGATCAAAACCGGGCATTGATGTATAATCCCGATGGCACAATGACCCCGCGTGGCAAAGAAATTTTAGAATACATTTCCGATGGTCGATTTTTGACTGAAAATGAAATTGGCCCCAAGGTGGCTTTTTTGGCTGACAGAGAAAAAAGCAGTGGTATTAATGGATCGACCATTCGTGTGGACGGTGGTTTTGGTATCATTGCTTTGTCTGGGACATCTGGCTATCGCGGCTAAAATGAAAATGTCTGATGGTTGCATTTCTTGAAGGTGAACACAAAAACCGCGAATCTCATTCGTGGTTTTTGTGTTTGTGAAAAGCCCATATCTTTTTTTGAAATGAGGATGTTATGAAAATCCATATTGATACCCCGATGGCACCGCCACAGTGGGCGTTGCTCGAACGCCAGTTGCTCAAATCGCAAAGTGAAGCGTGTGAGGCCTTTTTTGATCATTATTTTGATGAGCGTGGTTATCTCTTGTGTGTGCCTCGTTGGGGCGGTGATGATGGCCCTGATGATGCGGCTGAAAATGTCTTGAACTGGACAATGCTTCATGCATTGGGAGGCGATGACCGTGTTTTAGAGCTTTATAAGCGGGGTTGGGAAGGGCATTTGCGTCAATATACCGAAGCCAAGACCACTGTGGTACCTATGGCGCGTGAGGGCATGTATTACAAAGAATTTACAGTGATGTTTGATTGGTTTCACAATGGTGAAGGTTTGTCGGCATTTAATCTGCAAGGTTTGTCGGATCCAAACGATCAGGCTCGGCAAGTGCGGGCCAAGCGGTATGCTGGTTTTTACATGAATGAAGATCCGCAAGCGCCTAATTATGACCCTGAGCACAAAATTATTCGCAGTTGTTTTAATGGCAGTCGTGGGCCTTTGTTGCGCAAGGCGACGGGTTTGGATTGGGCGGGAGATCCCATTGAAATTGAAGGGCGTTTTCGGCTTGGGCATGGTGAGCGGTCTTATGAAGAGATGGTGGATCACTTTAAGGATTACACCGATGTGGTGGGTGACAATCCGATGAACTTGGCTGCAACCATTTTGGCACTCAATGCATATATGCTTGGGCATGAAGAAAAGTATAAGGCGTGGGCGTTGGAATATATTGATGCTTGGTGTGACCGCACCCAGGAAAACGGTGGCATTATACCGACCAATATTGGGTTGGATGGCACCATTGGTGGTGAATGTGGTGGGCGCTGGTATGGCGGCATTTATGGTTGGGGTTTTACGGTCACAGTGCCACAAACAGGTGCATTGGCGCATCGCACGTATTCGCATACCCGAGCGATCAATGGTTTTGGAGTGGGCTTGTTGTTTACGGGTGATCAAAAGTATGTGGATACGTGGCGTGGCGTGATTGACCATATCAATGCCAATGCGCGAGAAATTGATGGCGAAATGAAATGGCCCAATGCCTATGGCGACTATTTTGGCGAAGAAGATTGGTATGATTGGAAAGATCAGCCATTTAGCTCGGGGGCAAAAGAGGTTTGGTATTGGTCGATGAACCCCGATGATGCAAAGCGTGTTGCCAATGATCCATGGGTGCAATATTTGCAAGGAGACAACCCAGATTACCCCACCAAAGCACTGGAAGCTTCGTTGGGGCGGGTGCGCACAGATATGGCACGCATGGCTGCCGATACATGTTCGCCAGATACGCGGCTTTCTGATGATATGAATTCAATTAATCCGGCCAAGATTGATGCGTTGAATCAGTTGATGTTGGGTGGTTTGCCAACTGGGCGTGTGGGGTCGCCACTCTATTGTCATGTGCGTTATTTTGACCCCGAAAAAAGACGGGCAGGTATTCCTGAAGATGTGGCGGCATTGGTCTCACATATTTCAGCCGATGAAGTAACGTTGACATTGGTGAATGTGAACCCTGTTGTGTCACGCTCTGTTGTGGTGCAAGGGGGGGCCTATGCCGAACATGAAATTGTGAAGGCGTATTTGGGTGAACAAGAAATAGTGGTATCTAACAGTGCATGTACTGTGAAGCTTGAACCAGGATGTGGTGCGCAATTAAAACTCACGTTGAAACGGTTTGCCAACCAACCGACATTGGCGTTTCCATGGTGATAGGCAAAAGCGAGGGCGTGTTGTGGAAGTAGTGTTATGACTTGGATAAATGTGGCCAGTCAAGTAAGAAGTGTGTTGGCAACAGATGGTGGCGAAGATCTTCAGGTGGGTTTAGATGCATTTGATGATTTAGAACGTTTGTTGCGAATCTATCTGCCAGAGGTTTTTGGCCACCCTGAGGTGCTTCTTTGTTTGGAAAAAACGGCTGTGGTGAACTTGTTGGCAAAGGGCAATTCCCTAAATGTGATTGTGCATGGTGTGTTGGACATGCTCTATGATGTGCTTGAGGGTAAGGTAGCGCCCATTGCTTTAAAAAGACATAAACCAAAGTTTGTTGCCACCCAAAAAGAACACAAGCTCAAGCCAATTGCCGACAGTATAAGTGAAATATTTGAGCAATTATTCAATTGTGAGGCGTCCTATAAGTTGGAAGCTCAGCCTGCTTGGCTACTCAGTGTGCCCGATCAAAACGTTTATAAAGATGTGTGGGATGATGTGTCTGTGGTATATGAAACGCTTGTAGAGGGTGGGTGGACATTATCTGATCGTTTACAGGCATTTTCTGGCAAATTGAGAAGTGGACAGCAGCGGGTAGATATTTGGTTTGAGGAACCATTTAACTGCATTGTGGAATTTGACGAGACACAGCACTTTAATCAGTTTAGATACAAAACCTTGCAGGCGTGGGAGGGATATGCAAAGTGTCTTGCCAATTACGATCATTATTTGGCATTGGCTGAAGCGACTTTTATTCCTCCTGGTAAGAGCCCGTTTCAACGCCTAAAAAGTTTCGATCCTTTGTTTCCACCCGTATTGGATGGAGACGCACAAGATAACCGCATGCGCCAACGGGCGTTTCGGGATTTTTTGAAAGATATTACACCGAAGGTGATGCCCAATATGAACCCAACCATTCGCATCAGTTATCGTGTTACAAATGGGCGTATTCGAGATTTTACGGCCGAGGATTTGAAGGCGGTTCAGACATATTTGGTGCGTGGTGGCGGGATAGAACAGATGCGATTGGGATAAGGGCTTGTGCATTGGAATATGTTGGTGATAAGCTATTTTTTATGACCATCAGGAATAAAATGGCTGTGGATTTTTAGTGTTCACGGCCTTTTATTTTGTGATATCAGGATTTTGAGGATTGGGCGTAGATGTTTGTCTTTTTTTCTGGCAATACTGTTATATATTCAAATGATTAATTTACAAGTAAATGCATGTAAACCAAGTTATGGATGTCGGGCCAGGAAAGGATGTTTTTGTGGGATTCTGTGTGAACTGGAGGCGACATGAACCGTAAAAAACGATTTTTGCTACAAGTGAGTGTTATTCTAATTGGTGGTTTTTTAACAACCAGTGTGGTGAGTTATATTATGGCACGATCATCGGTGCGCGATCAAATTGTGCAGAGTGCCCTCCCCTTGACCAGTGACAATGTGTATTCGGAGATTCAACGCGACTTGCTCAAGCCCATTTTTTTATCGTCACTCATGGCGCACGATACTTTTTTTCGCGATTGGGTGATTCAGGGTGAAAAAAATCAGACTGAAATGCAACGCTACCTCAAAGAGATGATGGTAAAATACAATACGTTTACGAGCTTTTTTGTATCTGAAAAAACGAGAATTTATTATCACGCAGATGGTATTTTAAAAAAAGTGAAGGAAGAAGAGCCCAGAGATACGTGGTATTTTAGGGTTCGCCAAATGACTGCGGACTATGAAATTAATGTGGACCCCGATTTGGCCAATCAGGATGCGTTGACAATTTTTATCAATCATCGGGTGTTTGATTATGATGGAAATTATTTAGGGGCCATAGGGGTTGGTTTGACCATTCGTGCTGTGTTGGATTTGATTGGTGATTATCAAGAAAAATACAACAGCAATATCTATTTTGTTGATGCAAAAGGACAAATCATTTTGCACAATGCCGATTTACCTGATGGCGTGGGAGACTTGGCTACGCTTGTTGGGTCAGGCACCGTTTTAGATACCATTTTGGCTTCAGAGACGCATCAATTTCAGTATGTTCGAAATGGTATGGTGGCCCATCTGCATACACGCTTTGTACCTGAGTTGAACTGGTATTTGCTTGTTGAGAAAATGGAAGAACAGGCCGTGAGTGGCATTTTTGATACGTTGATTTTGAACCTTGTGATGTGTGTGTTGATTACGGGAGTGGTGATTATGTTGACGGCGTTTACCATCCACTCATATCAAAAAACCACCCAACAACAACAAACAGAGATCGAGACACAACACCAAGAATTGTCGGAAAAAAATGCACATTTGGAAAAAGCACTGAGTGAAGTAAAAACACTGAGTGGGTTGTTGCCCATATGTGCATCTTGTAAAAAGATTAGAGATGACAAGGGGCATTGGGAGAATTTGGAGTGGTATATTAAGGAACGCTCGCAGGCGGAATTTACGCATGGGATTTGCCCAGATTGTATGCATGATCTCTATCCTGAGTTTGCAAAAAAGCAAAAAAAAGATGAGAGGAGTTAAAATGGACGATTTTGAAATCATCAAGGACAGAGTTATTGCTGAACTCATGAAAATGGAAATTGAAGATGATCGGGTTGAGGGCATTGTTAACAAAATGACTGAAGATGGCAGCTTTCCTGATATCAATTATGAAGATTTGAGCAGAACGGCAGGGTTTCCGCAACGGCGGCACACATCTGCCTTGGTGTATTTGGCAAAAGCGTATCGCAAAGAAACGTCGGCCTATTTCGAAAGTGACACACTCAAAGAAACCATTACTTTGGGTTTTAAATATTGGGTGGATCATGATTTTTTTGGCGACAACTGGCACAACAATCAGATATCGACACCCGACAGTTTGGTTGATTTGATGTTGCTTATAGGCGATGAATTGCCCGCAGATTTGGTGGAAAAAGGACAGCCCATTATTGGCCGGGCACATATGGAGGCATCGGGTGCGCGCCCGAGTGGTGATCGAATTGTGATTGCGGGTATTTTGGCAAAGAATCTGCTTTTTAAAAATGATCGGGAGCAATTTGGTGAGATCATCAAACTGATCGAAACCGAAGTGAAGTTTTCTACGGGCAGCCGAGGCATGCAACACGATTTTAGCTTTCACCACCGGGTGGATCGGGTCAACAATACGACGTCTTATGGGTATGGCAAATATGCCAATGCGTTTGGTGAGTGGTCTTTTTATGTGGCCAAAACGAAATATGCGTTTTCGGTGGAAAAGATCAATCATTTGATTGACTACTATTTGGAAGGCATATTCAAACAACAGGTTTACGGGATTTATACGGATGTAAGCGTTGTGAACAGAAGCATCACACACAAGGCCAAGTTTGAACCGCACAACACGCTTGAAATTGAGCGACTGTTGGAGAGCACGGATTATCGAAAAGATGAATTGGAAGAGGTGATTCGTTTGCGAAAGGGTGAAGTAAAACCCGCGCAGTCATTTGCAAAATTCTTTTGGCAAACAGAACACTTTGTCTTTCAACGGCCTAATTTTTATACCACGGTGCGGATGTTTTCGACCCGAAACAGAAATATGGAAGAACCGTATAACGGCCCAGGAAAACCCACACACCACAGAGCCGATGGCACCAATTATTTGATGCGTAAGGGCGATGAATATCACAACATTTGGCCCGTGTATGATTGGCAGAAAATTTCGGGTACAACCATTGTGCAAAAGCCGGCATTGCATCCCATAGAAGACATTCAGAAAGATGGCTGTACAGATTTTGTGGGTGCTGTGACGGATGGTTTGTTGGGCGCGGTTGCTTTTGATTTTATCAGCCCACACGATTTGGTACATGCCAAAAAGGGGTGGTTCTTTTTTGATCGTGAATATGTGTGTTTGGGTACAGGTATTGGGGCAAAGGGGCGGTTGCCTGTGGCAACGACTGTGAATCAGGCTTTGCTTCGGAGTGATGTGACGGTTTGCCAGGAGGGTGAGATTGAAACTTTGCCCGAAGGCAATCGTGCATTGGAAAATGTGACATGGGTACATCAGGATGAGGTTGGATATGTTTTTCCAAATGTTGCGACCGTTCAAGTATCCAATCAGATTCAAGAGGGGCGCTGGTCGGATATTACGGATGAAAAAAATATCTCTGATGAATTGATTCAGGAAAAAGTGTTTATGCTGTGGTTTGACCATGGAGAGCGTCCAGACAATGCGTCGTATCAATATATGGTTGTGCCAAATATTTCAGTTGAAGAATTGAAAGACAATGCCAATCGCCCGATTGAGATTTTGGCCAATACGGTTGACATTCAGGGTGTGAAGCATTTGGAGGATGAAGTTTGCCAAATTGCATTTTACAAGGCCGGTGAGGTGGCGGTTGCTGATGGAATAAAAATAGGCATAGACAGCCAAGGAATGGTTATGGCACACTTGCGCGGAGACAAGGTTGAACGGTTAACGGTTTCTGATCCTTCGCGAAAAATGCGCCGATTGACACTGACGGTTTCGGGTTTGTATGAGGCTCAGGGGGATCACTTTTTGGGCGTGGCAAACACGGAAGAGAACACGACGGTGTTTCGTATTGATTTGCCACAAGATGTGTATGCAGGGAAGAGCGTAACTGTTGTGTTATAAAAAAGGATGTCTATTGAATAAAGAATAACGCCCATCATTATAGATTGCAATGATTGGTCATGCACGCATCGGGTTTTATTGGATGGTGTATAAACTCATTTTGATGAACAACTTGAAACAGGAGCATTGAATATGTATCCAGAAAAAGAAGCCAATTTGCTCGAGGCATTTTCGCCCGTTGAACCCATTTTTACGGTGGATGTGGATTATATCCGTCGGGCGCGTTTTTTGGCCAAGCAGGAAGACAGCCCATGTGGGCAGGCACTTAAAGCCTTGCTTGTGGATGCAGATGCCGCATTGAATCAAGAACCGTTGACCATTGTGAACAAACCCATTTTGCCAAATAGTGGTGACATACACGATTATATGAGTGTGGGGCCTTATTGGTGGCCAGACCCCAACAAGCCCGATGGATTGCCCTATATTCGACGCGATGGCGAGCGCAACCCTGAGGTTGCAAAAACGGATCGACCTTTGTTGGCAAAGCTTGTATCAACCGTGAAAACGCTGGGGTTTGCATATGGTTTGACACAGCGCGAAGATTATGCAAAACATGCGGCGTTGTTGTTGCGCACATGGTTTTTGGATGCAGATACAAAGATGAACCCCAACCTTTTGTTTGGGCAGGCGATTCCGGGCATTTGTGACGGGCGAGGGATTGGGCTGATTGAAACGGCTGCGTTTGCGCGTGAGTTGCTTCCTGCGGTGAGCTTTTTGCAAGGCTCAAAAAATTGGTCAGACAACGATATGGCTGGTTTGCAGAAATGGTTTCATGCGTTTTTGGAATGGATGTTGACGCATCCTTATGGCATAGACGAAGCGCGTCATGGCAACAACCATTCGAATGCGTATGATGTGCAGGTGGTGACGTATGCCTTTTTTGTGGGGCAACCCGATCTTGCACGCAGGATTTTGGAAGGTGTGGGAGACAGACGAATTGCGGTTCAAATTGAAACAGATGGGCAACAACCCAAAGAGCTTGCACGCACAAAGGCATTTGGGTATGCGACGATGAATTTGGCCCTGCTTTTGGAACTTGCAGAAATTGGCCGACAGTGGGGGATTGATCTGATCAATTATGAATCTGCGGATGGGCGTTCTTTAAAACGGGCTTTCGATTGGCTATTGCCCTATTGGAAAGGCGAGCAAGAATGGACTTTGCCACAGATTCAACCCATGTCGTGGTCGGGGGCTTTTGAATGTATGCGGCTTGCGGCTTACCATTATTTGAATATGGATTTTGAACCTGTTGAAGCCGAATTGGCAGGTATGGATGCAGGGGAGAAAGCACAACAATTTTACAACCTTTTGGTGCCGCCATTTGAAGGCAGTGGATTGCATGCACTCCCAATAGGTAAAGATGTTGTTTTTCGAGCGTCTAAAGTTTTGGTTCGGCCAGAATTTCAGAATGGCAACGGAGATCTGCAAGACGATCCAGAATTTACAAACGGCGAGCCAACGCTGAGCAAAGCCGAAGTGGCATTTTTTAAAGAAAACGGATTCCTTGTTAAACGTGGTTTGTTAAACGAGCCGGAGACGTTTGCACGGATTGTGGATTATGTGTGGGAGCAGGTGCCACGTGGGCTGGTCAAACGCGACGCCCCCAAAACGTGGATTGATGCACCACAAGGAGAGTGGACAGAGGCAGATGCTGAAAATGCTGGACCATTTAGGCGGGGCTCTTGGAAGTTGCGTTCTCGTACATTTGGAACGGAGCCTGTGTTTGTCGATAAAATTGCCAACCACCCACGTATGCGGGCATTGGTTTCCAAGTTTATTGGAGAGCCCGTGAGATATGCAAACAGGGTGCGGGGTGTTTATTGCATTTTCCCAAAATCACCCGATAGAGACGCACAATTGGGGCCTCATGGTGACCATACGGGTGCGCAGCTTTCTGCAATGGTTTTTGTAGATACTGTGCCACCACACTGTGGGGGCTTTACCATTTGGCCAGGGTCTCATTACATGAGCCACATTTATCACACGACGGTTCATGGGCCTTTGGACCCTGAACGTGCAGACCAATATATGATGGCCCGTGACGCTTTGTTAAAAGAGGTCGCACCTGTGCAGTTTTCGGGGAAAGCGGGCGATGTTGTTTTCTGGCACCCGCGTCTTGTTCACGGACCGGGTGTGAATTATTCTGCTGAGCACGATAAGCCAGTGGTGCGCTACATTGTGCCCTGTGAGTATCAAAAAGATGGGCTGACGTCGTATTTTAATCTGTCTCATGGCCCTGCACCCAACCGACAGTGGTGGGTAGATACCAAAAATTTTAGAGAAGATTTACCTGCAACAGAGGATAATGTGTGGGATGGGTGGGCGTTTGATGTGGGGCAATAAGTCTTTGAATGGAACACGCATATTGGCGCAATGCGAGGAATTGGCCTGACAGAAAGCATACGCGGTGGTCATCTCACCGGCTTCTCATAATAATCCCAATGGCAAGGAAAAGGGAGCTTTTTATGGAAATAAAACGTGTTGTAAACGATACAAAGCCTAACCAACAGTCTCAACCCAACAGACCACCTACCGAATCTGGGGGGGCGTTGCCCGTGCAGGTTTATGATTTGGAGTTGCCTGGTTGTCGAGATGTTCAACTTTCTCCAGAGGAAATTGAACATTTTAAGACGAATGGGTTCATTGTCAAAAAAGGTTTGATCGATCCCGCCGATTTGGAACGTGTGGTGGACAGCGTTTGGTCGGCTGCGGCGGAACTTGGATTCCCATTTGATCGGAACGACCCTGCCACTTACACCTTGCCGAAGGATCACGGTTTGTTTCCTAAGACCGAGCCAAAGCATACGTATAACGATGGTGCTGGCATACCCAATTATTTTGGGGGATCTCTGAGTGGTTGGACTTGGCGGCACTACACACCTGTGACGCAAGATTGGTTTTTGGAGTGCACGGCAAGACACCCAAATATGCAGGCGGTGGTGCGTCAATTTCTGGGCAACAATGTGCGTCCTTCACGGCGATGCCGAGGGCTCTATCTGGTTTTTCCACAACCCCGCGAACAGGAACATGCACCCACATTATCGCCCCATACTGATGGGATTGCAAGCCAGTTAAATTGCATGATATATGCTGCCGATTGCCCACCCGATGGTGGGGGATTTACCTTGTGGCCAGGGAGCCATCGCAGTTGTTATTATCATATGGAGACGGAATACAATTGGGAGCCCCAAGCGGGATACAATGAAATGATGGCCGAAGTTAGGGCAACCGTTGCCCCTGTTCAAATTGCGGGAGAGGCTGGAGACTGTTGTTTTTGGCATCCACGTGCCATGCATTCTGCAGGCGTGAACACATCTTCTCAATTGCGGGTAGTGGTTCCTTGTGATTTTCAGCAGGACAAACCCACTCAAGAATTGCCTCCATATTCGGGGTATTCTCTTCGAACGGCCAAAGAAACGGGCAAATCGCTGTTACCAGAGGATTCGGGTAAGGAAGAGGGATTGAGGATGCAGTGGTGGATTGACACACGTGAATTTATAGACCCCGACTTGCCTCCCCGTGCTGATATGTGGGAAGATTGGGCCATTTGATTGGGCATCTTAAACCCAAAAGCAACACGGGGGGGACGGGTTTGAATAGCGCTTGAGCGAATAAAAAAAGGATGGTATATTTTCTGACCATATATGCGAAAATGTGCGTTTTTTTTGTTCGCATGGGTCCATATTTTTGCGGACCAAGTTTTGTAAACACAAAGGAGAAGAAACGATGATTCAAATTGCAGAAGCCCTTGGGCCACATCCTACATCATTGTGGAAAATGGTCAAACAAAGTGGCGTAGATTATGTTGTGGGTGGCATGGATATGAGCCTGATGGATGCCCGCAGCAAAGAGGATCTGCCTTGGGGGTATATGTCGCTGATGCGCCTCAAAACGCGCTACGAGGATGCTGGTTTTCAGTTTGATGTGTTGGAAAGCCGCCCCCCTTTAACAAAAGCCAAATTGGGTTTGCCTGGACGAGATGAAGAGATCGAGACGGTTATTGACTTGCTGACCAATATGGGCAAGTTGGGCATTGGGGTTTGGTGTTATGAGTGGATGCCTGTGATGAACTGGTTGCGCACATCTTCGACGATTCAAACCCGTGGGGGTGCTTATGTGACCGGATATGACCACGACCTGATGAAAGATGCCCCATTGACCGAATATGGTGAAGTTTCGGAAGAGAAGCTGTGGGAAACGCTTGAATACTTTCTCAAAGCCACTTTGCCTGCTGCTGAAAAAGCGGGTGTGAAGATGTCGATGCATCCTGATGATCCACCACTTTCTCCCATTCGGGGATTGGGGCGCATCATGCGCAGTGTTGAAAATTATCAGCGTTTGATTGATCTGGTGCCCAGCCCAGCCAATACCATTACCATGTGTCAGGGTAACTTCACTTTGATGACCGAAGATTTGCCCTCTGTGATCCGAGATTTTGGTAAAAAGGATAAGATCTCCTTTGTTCACTTTAGGGATGTTAAGGGCACGGTGACAAAGTATCAGGAAACCTTTCACGACGAAGGCAAGACCAATATGCTGGCGTGTATGGAGGCCTACCGGGACATTGGATTTGACGGTGTGTTACGCCCAGATCACGTGCCGACCATGGAAGGGGACAGCAACGAAAGAGCCGGCTATTCATCTATTGGGCGATTGTTTGCGATTGGATACATTAAAGGTTTGCGAGAAGCCGTTTATGCCAAATAGTCAATTGGATTATCGCTGAAGATTGAACAGATATTGACCGAAGAGAATGGGGCGCGGTGTTCCCCTATTTGTGTAAACTGTGTGCATATTTGGGCATAAAAAAACCGCGCGTCTTTTATGATGCGCGGTTTTTTATTGAAAGGCTGTTGATGTATTTATAATAAGGATCAAGAGAAGGGTTGTGAGGCATTTCATTGCGCGTACCTCAAGGTTGTGGACGGTGTGAACGAGCTGGCGAGATTCAATCTGAAAACTTTTTAAGATGGCTAATTTCTTCTGGCCAATATGGGGCATGTCTTACATTTGTGCAAGTGTTGATATTTTATTAGTATTTCGCCTCAGAGGCTTTGTAATTATGGCAAAATATTGGATTGTGAAACGAGGGGGAGTCATCCACCAAACAGACTCCGATGGGTGGTGCGTGTAGAATTGGAGCACACTGTATTATCAATAACACTTGACAATCACTGCCGAAAGCTTCTTCTTGCCAGCCATAAGCTATGCGCAAGAAAGGGCTCTTATAACAACTACACGTAGAGGAGATTAGAAGATGGACAAAGCGATGCGTGACGCCTTTGCACGACAAGGCTATGTCGTCGTGCCCAACGTGCTCAATCAACAGCAGATAGACGAACTCAATCAAGTCTACGATCAGTACATCTTAGAGCGGGAGAATGCGCTGTCTGATGGCGACACCGACGTACAGAGACGTAGAAGCATTGGTGAACGCGAGAAGTGCCCCACAACAGATCGGCACGGCAATACTTATGTGGGGAGAAGGCTTTGGAACAAGGCTTATATGGGTCTGATTGACAACGAGACCATGTTGCCCATTGTTCAAGAGATTCTCGGTGATCCGGCGTGGGGCCATGCCCCAGCACACATGCCTGAAGAACTTCGGCCTTTGTTTCGGCTCGACCATGACAACATACACTACAAGCCCGGTCGGACACCGACAGATGGCCCGGATGTGGGCGGCTCTCTCCACGGCGGGCCAAGCGCCTGGCATATTACGTGTGTGTACGAGCTTAAGACGGTTGGCCCGGGTGACGGGGGATTTGGGTGTGTGGTTGGCACACATAAGCCGGAGAATTATAAGAAATTGCTGAATATCGATGGTGACTGGAGGCGAAACTGGGTGGATACGGAATGGACGTCGCAACTGGAGAATTGGGATAACGATGTGCCAGTGCACCGCGTTGAGGCCAAGGCTGGGGACTGCATCTTATTTACAGAGAAGCTGACACACGGAACCATCCCGTGGGCAGGAAAAGGTGAGCGACGCACCCTCTTTTATAAGTATGTTCCTTTTGGCATGCACCACGGCGATGTTGCGTATGATACCAACGACCCCGAACTTACTGAGCAACAAAAACGGATTTTGGAGTTTTCGCCGTGTTGGTTTAATGAACCCCGAGAGGACAAAGATTACTCCGCAAACCCCGCACTCACCAAGCTCCATCCGCTGGCGCGGGTAGAAAGCGACCCGAGTGTGTTGTTGCCAGGGATGTCACCTCCACATATTCGGCTGACGGACGAGACCAAAGCGATGTTGGTTAACGCTTGAAGTACAGAAAACGTAGGCAATTGTTGCGGGCAAAATGAAAAGAAATTGGGGCCAACTCTTCAAAGGTAGAATCTGTTTTGTCCTCTAAGCTGAGGGTCATGAACAATGCTGTATTCATTATTGGGGACTTGGAAAATGCGCTGGATTATGAGTTGTGCGATGATGGTGCTGTTGTGGGGGAACGCCCTTGCCCACACGGGTGATGTGTATGTTTCTCGCGTTGCGCCTGCGATTGAGGTTGATGGCGATTTGTCTGATTGGCCGAAGGATGTCTGGAAAAAGGCGACGTACTATCGGACTATTTTGAGTGAACCGGAAAACGAGGCAGATTTTCAGGCCGAATTTGCGGTGATGTGGCGCGACTCTTTGCTGTATCTGGCTGCTCGCGTGATTGATGATGAGCATGTCTGTGTGCATACCGATGGAAATATTTATGTGGATGACTGCGTGCGGTTTTCGTTTACGCCACAGCACGAGCCCGATCTGTGGAACAATGATGTTTCGTGGGGGTATGGACGCTCGTCGGTGACTCAGGACGTGATGGCTGTGCCGACGGGCCGGTTTAGCGGCGTTCCCAGAGGCCTTGTGTATGTTGCGCAGGTCGTTAAGCGGAACGAAAAAAAAGGGCAAACGATTTATGAAGCCGTTGCCAAAGTCCCTTTCGACATTTCACACGGTGCTGTTTATGGGTTTGGATTTACAGCTTCAGATAACGACGGGTTTCACGATGGTTTGGTGAGTTCATCGGCCAGGACTTTGACAATGCCTGGCAATGGGGGTGGGGATGTTGTTTTTGTTAAGGGCGATAGCAAACCTGTGCGTGTATCTGGGCAGATTAAGGGTTTGCCAGATGGGACGAGGGCCCTTGTTTATGCGTTTCAGAACGATGTGCTCAAGGGATCGACAACGAGTGATCCTGAGGGTGCATTTGAGATGGCATTGCTGAGTGGCACCTATCAGGTGCTGGCCTATGCCGGGGAAAAATGCAGCAAACGGGTTGAGGTGACTGTTGGGAGCAAAGCGGATAATGTGGCTTTGACACTGGATGAACGAACGGGCACTTTACAGGGGCAAATTGTTGGTACAGACGGCAAAACACCTGTTGCGTTTGCGTCGGTATTTGCCTCTATGGACGGCAGTTTACGCGCACGGGTTTTCTCTGACGATGAGGGTCGATTTGTGGTGATGGGGTTGGAGGCCGGAACCTATGATCTGACGTGTAACGTCGCAGATGGGGATACGGTGAAGGCGGTGACGGTTGCCCGTGGCAAAATCGTAGATTTGCCCAAGCCAATCCAGGCGACGTTGTCGTTTGACCGCGAACCCGCAGATGATGCGGTTTTTGAAGTGCTGGAAGACTGGTTGGACTACGACCGCAATTTGCCATTTGATGTGGATGTGATGGAACGGCGCGAGGTGGCCAATTATGTGCGCGAAAAGATTGTATTTACCAGCACACACGATGAACGTGTGATAGGCTATTTGGCATTGCCAAAGACGGGTAAAAAGCCTTTTCCATGTTTGGTGACGGTACACGCACACGACAATTTGGGCAAAGATCGCGACGATATGGAAATGCTGCGACGTCGTTTTACCGAGAAGGGATATGCTGTGCTTGCCCTGGACTCAAAGTATTACAATGAGCGTCACCACCAAGGACAGACAGTTTACGATATGAGAGGCCAGGATTTCCGCAGGCGAGATGCCAATTTGCAGACGATTGTGGACTATCGCCGGGCACTCGATTTTTTGGGTACACGTGCTGAAATTGACACCTCTCGCATTGGCGTGTTCGGCGGAAGTATGGGGTCTTTGCAGGCGATGATTTTGGTCCCGCTTGAGCCGCGTATTAAAGCTGTGGTGTTGCGTGGACCGGGGTTGTGGGCCGACCAATGGAATCTGTCGCCGACCGATCAGGTGAATTTCCTGTCGCGAATGGGCGCGCGCCCGGTGTTGATTTTTAACGGCCCCTATGATCGCCCGTGGGCACCCATAGGCACGCAGCGCATTTTGAAACTGTTGCCAGGCGAAACGACCATGGTTTGGTATCGAACATCGCACACCGTGCCGCCCGAGCTGTATTTGGAGAAGATGTTGTCTTGGGTGGGTGAAAATTTGTAGGGCGCTAAATTGGCCAAGATGAACCAGCAGAGCCGTTCGCGTCGGATCGTTTTTGACTTGGGCAAGCTCGTAGTCTGGGTACAAAAAAACCGCGCATCTTAACGATGCGCGGTTTTCTCATTTGCGGTGTTTGGATGAGTCTGGAAACAGGCTACAGGTGCTGACTTGAGGGGGCTGGGTTCCTGGGCTCAGATTTTAGGGGAATGACAACGCTCGGCATTCCTGGCAGAAGCCATGTTCTACGCGATCACTGCCGCATGGGTTGAGACCGCCGCATCCAAGTCAAAATTGTCGTTTTCCTCTGGCAAATTGAGATGCCAGGAATTTAGATCGCAATGACTTTTTCGGTTCCCTCATTGTCTGGGTGGGCAATATGAATGCTCACTTCACAGTTGAGTCTTTCAAGGAACCGCATCAGCCGCTCGACGCTATAATAGGAAAATTTCCCGCTCTTAAGCCGGGATATTTCGGGTTGCTTAACGCCTAATATCTCTGCAGCTCTGATCTGAGTCAGCTTGCGGTGCCCAAGAATCCGAAAAATTTCTGCCCCAAGCTGAGCCTTGAGCAGTTCTTCTTTTGCTTCCTCCTCACCAAAGCCCAGATCGGAAAAGATATTGCCACTGCTTTTCTCGATTTTAATGTTCTCGTCCATGTTCTGCCTCCTCTTGTTTTGCCAACTCTTTTGCTCGTCTCAATCGTCGTTTGATCAGGTCAATTTCTTGCTTTGGGGTGGCAATGCCACGCTTCGATTTTTTTTGAAATGCATGGAGCACATAAAGGCTTCTGCCTATTTTGACTGTATAGACGGCGCGGTAGGTATTTGTATCGTAGTCGCCAACGATCTCAAATACGCCAGACTCAATGCCTCGCATCGGTTTAGATGAAGGGGGCGTTTGTCCGGTCTGCACAAGGTAGAGTGCGTGCCCCAGGTCTTTGCGAACCTGGTTGGGAAAACTCTGCAACTTTTCTTTGGCATCGCCAATCCACTGAATTTCTTTGAAGGATAAGGGTTCCATGTTCACAATTATAACTAATTAGGTATGGCTTGGCAATCTCCAGAATGAATTTTGACGGCAGTGAACCGAGGTATTAGAATCGGTGTTGCACCTGTGGATGGGCAGTAAGAGATTGTGTAAATGTAGGGAGGAGAATTCTCGGCATTCCTGGCAGAAGCAAAATTCCAAGCTTATAATGACAACTGGTCAGGTGGTCTATTTATTATGTCGAATATAATTTGCATACCAAAATATATCGGTTTATATTGTCGGGGTTATTTTATTTATGTCACGTGGGTTTGATATTTTCTAATAAGGTGCTGGATGCAAATTTCACATCACATTCGCAGTGGACGGTTCTTTGTTGCCATGTGGCCTCGTGGGAGATTTGCCTATTTTGTAATGGATGCAAAGCAGGAATCTTTAAACTGGGATATCATTAAAAAAAACAAGGTAGCCGTTCAGCGAGTGCACGACACTGGGTATTGAAATGGCATACAATGTCGAGATCATCAATGCTGGCAATGGTAAGGATCACGATTTGAAAAACGCGACACAAGCGAAGAATAGAAATCATTCTCAGATCATTGAGGAAGTGATAGAATATCCAGCTGAAATGCTCAACGCTTGGAAAGCTGGAGATAAGTCTATCGTACCTGTAGGTGCCATAAATTCTGATCGCGGGTTGAGCCACTTAACAAATCAACCAAGCAGTATGTTTGGGGAAAATTATACACTTTGGAAAAAGCAAAAAGATGGTTGGGCTGGATATCACTTTTACCTCATCAGTACAACTTGTGAACCCAAGAATGAAAAATATTTTGCAGGAAAAGCAAAGATAGAAGCTGTTATTCCAATGGCAAAATTGACGCATTTACGCAAAGCCACGGAAAACTATGGTATTGGTCAAGATCAGGGGTTACCAGACTTGTTTCTTTATAATGAAGAAGGTGAATACCAATTCCTTGAAATAAAAAAAGAAACGGATACGATCAGTGAAAAACAGTTGCTTTATCTTGCCTTGATCAAGACAATATTAGGGTGTCATGTTGGGATTGTATATCTCGTTTTAGAAGGGCGTGAATACACTCCAAAGACATATCAACTTCCCAACGTCAATCCACAAGAATTACAGTCGTAACCAAGACAATATCTACATTGATACAAAAAGCTTCCAAATAAAGGAATCTTAATGGCCAAGAAGAAAGCAGCTCCAAAGAATGATAAAGGATTCGAAGAATCCCTATGGGATTCTGCAAATCGGCTCAGAGGCAGTATTGAGTCTTCTGAATACAAACACGTTGTGCTGAGCTTGATATTCCTCAAGTTCATTTCAGACAAGTTTGAGGAACGTCGGGAAGAGTTGATTGCAGAGAACAAGGAGAAATACACCGACGTGGTAGAGTTCTACACCATGAAAAAAGTCTTCTATCTGCCTGAGACATCTCGCTGGAGCCATATTCAGCAACACGCAAAACAGGGCGATATTGCGATCAAAATTGACTCGGCTTTGACGGAGATTGAAAAGAGCAATGCCTCACTCAAAGGTGCCT
>JAYODI010000118.1:0-13229 GCA_038279365.1 Candidatus Latescibacterota bacterium
ACAGATTGTGGTGAAGATTTGGTGTCTTGTGACGATGTTGATGATATGTTTAAGAAATTGGATATCTGATGCTTCGACACATCTGTAAACAAAAAAGGGATCGCGAAATTTCGCGATCCCTTTTTAAATGTGTCCATACTTTTAGCGTGATAGATCAATGCTTTGTTGTTCGCCATTGACCGTGAGGTGAAATGTTGCGGTGGTGTCTGTGAGGTCAACGGAGAGATCGACAATGGGTTTGTCGTTTTGGCGAATGACATAGGCCGATGCGTAGGTGGTTTTGTGAGCATGACGGCGAGAGATGACCATTGGAAGTTTTTCGGAGGGGGGATTGCCACAGCCGATGCCGGTGAATATTTCGGTGTTGGGTGATTGGGTTTGAATGAGTGTTACGTTTGCATCATCAAGTGACCAATGCGCTGTCCAGGTGTTGTTGGTTTGTGCGGTTTGTGGATTGGCAACGTGTTGGTAGCCGTGTTCGGTGCCGAGTGGGTTGCAAGGTGATAAGGGTAATGGAGATGAGAATGCACCTTTGCAATGAAAGACCCAATCGTAAGCGTGTTCTTTTTCGCTATGGAGATCAACAAGGTCGAGCACGATGCCGTTGTTGAGGAGGGCAATGGTGCGTTTAAACTGTACGCCGGGATAAGCATCGTTTGCTGAAGCCGATGCGATGCGTATGTTGTTGCGTATGTCGAAGCTAAGTAATTCACCTGTGCAAGGTGCTTGGGGTTGTTGATCGACGAGGACGGTGTTGTGTGAGAGTGTGGTTTTGAACCATTCGAGGTGGAGCGGTACGCCGTATTGAATGGAGCCAGGATCGGGTGCGAGTTCGTGGCCTGCGCCAAAAAGGATGATGCCGAGTTTGTCGGGATGCCCGTGACCACCGCCGTGAGGGCCATAGTCGAGGCTGACAACGGTGGGGTTTTGATGTGTGCCGTCGCGTAGAATTGCAATGCCCGATGTGGAGAAGTCAATGCTCTCAGTTGTTTCGGGTGGTTGGGAATTTGTGATGGATTGACCAAAACAAAGTGCAAAATAACTTGAGCGATCGCGGTTTTCAATTAGACCTGCGTAACGTGGATCATGCCAACGTGTGTAGGCCAGTTCATAGGCTTCGGCATTGGTGATTTTACGGCTGCTGCCACTGTCGTTGAGTGCGGGCAGGTGGAGACCCGGAAAAGCAAAATTGAGGGGTGCATCGTAGAAAGATTTGTATCGGTCGTTGTAAACGTCAATGCCAATGTGTCTGACTGCTTCAGTTAGGGGCCAAAGAGCTTGCATGGTGTAGAAGTGATACCCCCAAGAAGATTCATACCAAAATCCATCGTCGAGAATGCCTTGGGCGATTTGGTTTTTGAGGCCGAGTTCTCCTTCTATGGCATTATAAGCCAGTTCGTGATCGTTGCAACACAGGGCGGCCAAACCGGCAGCGGCGTTCATCCAACAGCGGATGTTATGAATTTTGAGATCGCGGCGAATGACTTCGCGCCCACCAGGGTTGAGCATGTTGTTACAAATGTGTTGACGCTCTTCATGGGTCAGTGTTTCGGCAATGAGATCATAGGCCCAACAAATATTGACCAGCCAAGTAGACTCGGCCAAGTTGGTGGCATAAACACGCGCGGCAAGACCTGTGTTAAGCTTGCCCAGTTTGTCTTCAAGTGGAAAGGTGAGATAGATATCGGCGTAGCCAAGGAGGATTTTTTTTGCGGCTGGCAGATATTTTTCGTCTTGGGTGAGTTGATAGGCGAGTCCCAAGTCTCTGGCTGCTTCGCCCAAGGCATTGTGTTTTCCGGTGATGATGCAGCGATCATACAATTCGCCCGTATAGATTTTGTTACAGGTGGGGCATTTGTGTTCTGTGTCGTTTATGTTTTGGAGGCGACTGCCATCTTTTTCACAGGCATAATAGTGTGTCCACTGGCCTTTTTGTGTGGGAATGACGATATTTGAGGCGGCGTATTGGTCTGCATGGGTGATGAGTTTGTCAAAGGCTTTTTTGGCCCAAGGTTGTGTGTCAACTTTGGTGCAGATGGCATCGAGTTCTTTTTTATTGAGAATAAGACCGGGGTGTTGAATGGGATCAAATTTGAGTGTGGACATGATGCGTCTCCGTTGTGATTGCGTATGCACCCTTCTATGTGGTGTGTGAGTGGCCTTGTATGTGAATCTTTGAAGATAAAAAAGATGCTTGATTAAATGGTGAAGAACCGTTTGTTTCTTGTGTTGCTGATTTAATATACGTGTATCATTTGAGATAAAAATAATAAAATGAACGGGAGAATGAGATGGCTGAAATGAATCGTCAAATTACATTGGCAGCGCGCCCTAAGGGGATGCCAAAACCAACAGATTTTAAATTGATAGAAACACCGATGCCTGAAATTGGTGGTGGCGAAATTTTGGTGAAGACCTTGTTTTTGTCGGTTGACCCTTATATGCGTGGGCGTATGAACGGTGGGGTGTCTTATGTTCGGGGGTGGGATATTGGTGAGGTTTTGGGTGGTGGTACAGTAGGAGAAGTGATTCAGTCGAATGATCATACGTTGCAACCAGGCGATATTGTGCAATCGCAAATGGGTTGGCAAGCGTATGGCAAGGCAATAGGATCTGAGGTGCGCAAGGTGGACCCCGATTTGGCCCCCATTTCAACGTCGTTGGGTGTTTTGGGTATGCCAGGGTTAACGGCTTATTTTGGTTTGTTGGATGTGGGTAAACCGAAGAAGGATGAGACGGTGGTGGTTTCTGGTGCGGCTGGTGCGGTGGGGTCACTGGTGGGGCAAATAGCCAAGTTGAAGGGATGCCGTGCCGTTGGCATTGCGGGCAGCAGTGAAAAGGTGGCCTATATTGTGGATGATTTGGGGTTTGATGGGGCGTTCAATTATAAGCGTGTGACAGATTATGGCTCTGAATTAAAACGCCAATGCCCAGAAGGTGTGGATGTGTATTTTGACAATGTGGGTGGGCAAATTTCAGATGCTGTTTTTTCACACATGAATGTGTTTGGGCGCATTTCTGTGTGTGGACAAATTTCACAATACAATTTGTCTTTGCCCGAACCTGGACCACGCACGACCTGGCATTTTATTGTGCAACGATTGAATATGCGTGGTTTTTTGGTGTTTGATTTTGCTGAACACTATGGCAAGGCACTCAAAGAGATGGCTGAATGGGTGCAAGCGGGCAAGCTGAAATATCGCGAAGATATTTGGGATGGATTGGAAAATGCGCCCGAGGCGTTTATTGATATGTTGCAAGGTGGCAATGTGGGAAAACGGTTGGTGAAGGTTGCTTAAACATTAAAATTGTAGCGTATTATTTGATGATATGTTGCACCCCAAGCTTACGGCTTGGGGTGCTTTTTTGTGTTTTGAAAAGTGTATGAGTGCGTATATTGTCATTTGAATAATGTTATGGCAAGTATGGAGCCTTTGTTTGTAGATGAGAAGTCTTCTGATAAGGGAATGAAATGACAGATCAACAGGTTGACCATTTTCAGCGCAATGGATTTTTCTTTGTGCCCAATGTGGTGGGCCATGATGCCATGGTGGAAGTCGATTGGCGACAACGCACGGTATCATCACAGTGGGAGCAGATTCAGTGGCCAGAGGGGATGAACAAAGGAGCGTGCCAGTTTTTTATGGTGGGTGAACCGTTGTTTGTGGCGGTGGAGCGGCCCGAAGTTGTGGCGATGGCCAAGCAGATTTTGGGTGTGGATGAAGTTCATATTGGGGCATGTGGTTTGGGTGATGCGTCTAAGATTGTGTCGGCAGATGGGCGCTTGCGTCAGCAAGTGCATTGGCATGCCGATGGCAGCCCAGAGGTCAAACAAGTGTCTTTGCGCACGGCCTTGGACAGGCACGACCCAAGCAATGCGCCTTTGCGTGTGTTGCCAGGTACACATTTGCGACCCCGTGATGAGGTGATGGAAGAATTGCGAAATGTGGAAATTGCCACGGGGCAACACGATGAGATGCCTGAGCACTTTTTTGCCAAACACCCTCATGAAATAGAAGTGGTGCTTGACCCACGTTGGACACTGGTGTGGACGCCAAGTTGTTGGCACGCAACGGGTGTGAAAACAGCGGCAGGGCCGCGACGCGCAATGGCGTGGAATTACTTTCCGGCGGGTGGGCGTAAGCGTGATATAGAAGCATTGAAGCATGTGGTGGAGGGGTGGGAAGATTGGTCAGACGAGCGGAAACGGCTTTGGGGGCTTTAGATCATTAAAAATACAAAATTTAAAAGCGATTGGATCATTGGAAAGTTTTGCGCAAAAAAACGGATCTTGCGCGCCCATATGAGATGTTGATTATTAGCACGGTCTCAGTATTTTACTGGGGCTGTGTTTTTTATATTTTGAGTTGTGGTGAGGGTTTTTAATATGAATCGGTTTGAAGCCCTTCATCAAAAAACCAGCGTTACTGGATCGGGTTTGGGAAGTCATCTGGTTGCGGCATGATAGTTGAAGAGCAGATCATATAACATAGGTGAATGATATGATATTGAACTACCACTTGATGCATCCGGGTGCTGACAGCATGCCGGGAGATCCGAATGCGGCCTACTGTCTCGATGGGGTTTACCATTTGCATTACATTCTCGCTCACCCCTGGAAAGATGGTAAATCCTTTAGCTTTGTGCATGTCACCAGTTCCGACATGTTGCATTGGACTTGGCAGACGACCAAACTTCAGCCTTCTTTCACAGGACATGGCATGTTCAGTGGCACGGGCTTCCTGACAAAGGAGGGTGTTCCGGCGGTCATCTATCATGGCCAAGGTTCGGGCCGGAACCAGATCGCGTTTGCCAAAGACCGGCATCTTTCCGAATGGGAGCCGCCCTATCCGATTGAGGTTCACCATCCCGACGGCAGTGACGCAGAACTCAAAAAGCATTGGGACCCTGATTGTTTTTTGATTGGCGATACGTATTACGCGATCTCAGGGGGTGTGAAGCCGCCCCTGTTTAAGTCGACCGATTTGCAGAACTGGACGCTTGTTGGCGACTTCCTCCGTCACGATTTGCCAGACACCATGATCGGCGAAGACATCTCTTGCCCGAACTTCTTCTCACTCGGAGAGAAGTGGATGCTCCTTTGCATTAGCCATCCACTTGGTTGTCGCTATTATATTGGTGAGTGGGACGCGGAGGCCGAGATGTTCATACCAGAGACGCACGGGCGCATGAACGGGCGACGCGATGAACAACCCGTTTATGGTTTGTTTCAACGGACTGATTTCTTTGCTCCAGAAAGCGTTCTCACCCCAGACAGTCGTCGCGTCATGTGGGCTTGGCTTACATCTGTGGGCCCAGACGACGCAGTGCTGAACAAAACGATCCAATCCCTTCCGCGCGAATTGAGTTTGCCTGCAGATGGCATCTTGCGCATCAAGCCGTTGCGCGAACTTGAAGCACAGCGGTTTGATCACGTTACGCTTGATGATGTTGTCATTGCGCATCCGATCACCGGGCACCGCGAGAAAGTGCCTCCCACAGATGCACCAGCCCTGCAAAACATTGTAGAACTCGATGGCGATGCATACGAAATTTGCATTGTCATTTCGCGAGAACAGGCGCTGCGCAAACTCTTTGGCTTTGTCCTATTCGCAGATCAAGATGGCAGGGGGCTGTCGATTATGTTGCGCCCAGATGCGGGCACGCTACGCGTTGGCACAACTGAAGCCCCATTTGCCGTGGCAGATCTGCCTGATGGCGAGGATGTAGAGTTGCGTATTTTTGTCGACAAATATCTTGTTGAGGTGTTTGCCAATTCGCGCCAAGCCGTGCTTGCTGCCCATATGGACTACTCAAAAAAGCATCGGCTTGACGCATTCAGTGTCGGTGAAAAAACGGCCATCAAGAAAATTGAAATATGGAAGTTGAAACCTACAAACCAAGGTTTTTTTGACGCGCAGATCAACCCCATATGGCACCCAGAAAGACAATAAGGAGACAGATTTGTGAAGCGTTTACAACCCAATGTTATTTTGATTATTACCGACGACCAAGGGTATGGTGATTTGGGTTGTCATGGCAACCCCGTTGCACAAACGCCACACTTAGATGCTTTGTATAAAGACAGTATTCGATTGATGGATTTTCATGTGGCGCCTATGTGTACGCCAACGCGTGGGCAATTGTTAACGGGTGTGGATGCGGCACGCAATGGTGCGATCAATGTGAGCAGTGGGCGCACACTTTTGCGTGCTGATTTGCCAACGATGGCCAATATTTTTCAGGACAGTGGGTATCGTACGGGTTTGTTTGGCAAATGGCATTTGGGCGACAACTATCCGTATCGTCCTCAAGATCGTGGTTTTGAGGAAAGCTTGTGGTTTCCGTCTTCGCATATCAGTTCGGTGCCCGATTATTGGGAGAATGATTATTTTGATGATGTGTATTGTCATAATGGCACACGGAAGGAGCAGGAAGGGTATTGTACGAACGTGTTTTTTAACGCGGCAAAGACTTGGATGCAAGAACGTATTGATGCATCGGAACCTTTTTTTACACTCTTGCCGACCAATGCACCTCATGGGCCACTTTTTGTGCCGGTTGAAGATCGCGAAGCGATTGAGGCGGTATTTGCTGAGAAGGAACATTTGTTGCCTGAGCTTTCGGACACGTTGAGAAAAAACATCATTCGTTTTTTGGCGATGATTCGGAATTTGGACACGGAGGTGGGGGCACTTCGGGCGTTTTTAGAACAGCAAGGTGTGGCACGCAATACGATTTTGATGTTTATGACGGACAATGGGAGTACGTTTGGACCGACCTATTACAATGCGGGGATGCGTGGCCAAAAGACACAATTGTGGGAAGGGGGCCATCGGGTACCGTTTTTCTTTTATTGGCCAAATGGCGATGTGGGTGAGGCGCGGGAAATTGAGGGTTTGACGCAGGTGCAAGATATTTTGCCGACTTTGATGGATTTGTGTGAATTGAAAGTGCCCAGTGATTTAGAAATGGATGGTATCAGCTTGGCCCCTGTTTTCAAGGAGGACGCACCTGTCCCAGAAGATCGCATGTTGACCATCAATTACAGTCGTATGCCTGGCGCACTGGATTATCCCACGCCTGATAGTCCGGCCATTATGAGACGCGAAGGTGCGGCTGTGCTTTGGAAGCGGTGGCGTTTGCTTGAGGGTACGGCGCTTTATGATTTGGAAAGTGATCCAGGACAAGAGCGCGATGTGGCCGAGTTGTATCCTGATATTGCGCGTCAGATGCGCAATCATTTGGATGCTTGGTGGCAAGATGTGGAACCTGTAGCCAATCAAGTACAGCGGATTATTATTGGCAGTGAGGCCGAAAACCCGATGACACTTTCTTCGTGTGAGTGGATGGATATTTTTGTGGATCAACAGCGTCAGATACGCGTGGCGGCACGCAAGAACAGTTATTGGCATTTGCAAGTGGAAAGGGCGGGTACCTATACGTTTGAATTGCGACGTTGGCCACGTGAGAGTGGGCTTGGGTTGCGCGAGGCATGCCCTGAGACCCAATTGACCGATGGGCAATTGGAAGAGGGTGTGGCGTTGCCTATTGCCCGTGCGCGCGTGATGATCGATGGCCATTTTTATACGGAGCTTGCCGAACCTGATGATCAAGCGGTTTTGTTTACTGTGGATCTTAAAGCAGGGCAAACGCTGTTGCATACGTGGTTTGATGATGAAAGTCATCAGCCGATTTGCGGGGCTTATTATGTTTATGTAGAACGTATTTAATTATGAAGTGGTATTTTATTATCTTTTGAAAAACAGTGGTTGATTTCAAACAAAATTAGAGGAGCAGAAAATGGCAAAAAATAAAGTGATTGCTGTTGTGGGTGCCACGGGTGCACAAGGGGGTGGGTTGGTCCAGGCGATTTTGAATGATGCGGAGGGTTCTTATCTGGCGCGTGCCCTAACACGCAATGAGGGTTCTGATAAGGCACAGGCTTTGGCGCAACAAGGTGCTGAGGTGGTTCAGGCTGATTTGGATGATGTTGAGAGTCTTAAGCAAGCTTTTGCTGGCGCGGATGCGGCCTATTGTGTGACCAATTTTTGGGAACACTTTTCGCCTGAAAAAGAATTGGCTCAGGCACAAAACTTGGTGGATGCGGCCAAAGATGCTGGTTTGGATCATGTGATTTGGTCAACGCTTGAAGACACACGCCAATGGGTGCCATTAAGTGATGATCGCATGCCCACATTGATGGAGAAGTACAAGGTGCCACACTTTGATGCCAAAGGCGAAGCCAATCATTTGTTTACAGATGCCGGTATTCCCACAACGTTTTTGCTCACGTCTTTTTATTGGGATAACCTGATTTATTTTGGCATGGGGCCTAAACCAGGACAAGATGGTAAGCTTTATATCACATTGCCAATGGATGATCAACCCTTACCAGGCATTGGTGCCGAAGATATTGGCAAGTGTGCGTATGGTATTTTTAAAGCGGGTTCAGAATATGTTGGAAAAACGGTTGGTATTGCAGGGGCTCATTTGACAGGTGCGCAGATGGCAACCGCATTGACCCAAGCACTTGGTAAAGAAGTAGGCTATCAGACTGTGTCACCAGATGTGTATCGTGGTTTTGGTTTTCCGGGTGCGGAAGATTTGGGCAATATGTTTCAAATTAAGCGCGACTTTAATGCGCAGTTTTGTGGGCCACGCAGTTTAGATGTGTCACGTGCATTGAATCCCTCTTTGATGAATTTTGATCAATGGCTTGCAAAATACAAAGATCAGATGCCACTTGACGCGTAGGATATATAAAAAAAGATGAGGACTTTTGGTCATGCAAACGACTGTTTCTACGCTTATTGGTACAGGTGTCGCTGGGTATTCTGATCAACAAGTAAATAACCCGTATGGTTTGGTCATTGGGCCAGATGGGGCACTGTATTTTTGTGATTTGGATAACCAACGGATTCGAAGGCTTGATTTAAAGACGCGTCGGACAACGACAGTTGCAGGCAATGGTGAACGGGCCTATGCAGGTGATGGTGGGCTTGCGACTGATGCGGCGTTGAATATGCCGCATGAGATTCAGTTTGATGCGGAGGGTCATTTTTATATTGCTGAACGCGACAATCATGTGATTCGCAAAGTGGATGGAAAGACCGGAATTGTTTCTACATTTGCGGGCACAGGTGAAGCGGGTTTTTCGGGTGACGGTGGACTTGCAACACAGGCACAGCTGCGTTCGCCACATAGCATTGCAGTGGATCAGGATCGACAGCGGTTGCTCATTTGCGATATTGGGAACCATCGCATTCGACAAGTAAGTTTGGATACGGGTGTGATTGAAACGTTTGGTGGTACGGGTGAAAAATTGCCAACACCTGACGGCGCACCGATTCAGGGCACACCGCTAACGGGACCCAGAACGATGGCTTTTGATCGGGCGGGTAATTTGTATTTGGCACTGCGTGAAGGCAATGCGATTTATCGTATTGATGTTGCAAGTGAGACAGTTCACCATGTGGCGGGAACGGGTGAAAAAGGTTACTCGGGAGATGGTGGTCTGGCACGCGAGATCACATTGGCAGGGCCTAAGGGGTTGGCGTGGTGGCAGGATAAGTTGTATGTGGTGGACACCGAAAATCATGTGATTCGCAGAATTGATCTTAAAACGGGTCTCACACAAACGGTGCTTGGAACAGGTGTGGTGGGTGATGGGCCTGAACCTGATCCTTTACAATGTGCGCTTGCACGGCCACACGGTGTGTTTGTGGATGCGGAGGGATTGATTTATGTGGGGGACAGTGAGGCACATCGTATTCGAACGGTTACACAAGTGTTTTAGGATTACGTACGTTGGGCTGCATTTTTGCCAGCAATGCGACCACTGGTAAGGGCCCAAGCGATGTGGAGGCCGTGGCCGAAGATGACCATGCCGCCCATGGCATTGGTGCCGCCGCCATAAAGGCCAGGAATGGGTTGACCACTTGTATTGAGCACTTGGAGGTTGCGGTTGAGGCGCAGACCGCCTTCTGTGTGCACAATCCAGCTTTTGACGGGGCCGAGGGCGTAATAGGGGCCATTTGAAAAATCTGTTTGAAAGTTTTGCCGCCCAAAGGTGTCGGGTTCACCTTGGGCGGCTTTTTTTATTTGGGCGATGGTGTGTTCGAGGTTTTGTGGAGAGATGTTTATTTTTTGGGCGAGTTCGTCTAATGAATTTCCTTGGGCATATACATCGGAGCGAAGGCGGCGATAGTCTTGGATGTAGGCATAGGCGATGTCGGGTGCGGTAGAGATGAAGTGAGGCCATTGGGAGAAGGTGTTGGCCAAGTGTTGGTCAAGGAGGATGTAGGCGATTTTATTGGGTTGTTGGGGAATGGCCAATTCGGGGTTGTTGGTTTCGTTGGTGAAGCGTTTGCCGTGGGTGTTGATGAGAATGGCCCCTTGTTCGTAAAGCGCATTTTCGGGATGTTGCCAGGTGACAAGCAAGCGTTTGATGAGACGGCGCATGATAGACTTGGGTAGGTAGTCGGTGGTTTTGGCCATGAGTTTGGCGAGCAAGGGATGGGTGGGTAAGAGTTGTGAGAAGGGTTTGCGTGGTGGTGCTATGAAGCGAATTTCTGGGCCGTAGATGAGGTCCATGTTGATGAGGTCGGCACCGACGGTTTCGGCAAGCAGATGACCATCTCCTGTGGCGTTGGGGTTGATGCCTTCAATGGCGGCAATGTTGGCGGGCAGGTGTTTTTGTTTGACCATATCGCCACTGGAATAGTCTCCAGCTGCCAGGATGACACCTTTGTGCGCGCGAATATCGATGTGGCCATTGGGATGGCTGGCACGCACGCCTGCAATGCTGCCATCGGGGTTTTGGTAGAGGGTTTCCACTTTGTGATTGTGGCGGACAGCGGCTCCTTTTTCAAGGGCGTGGCGATGTAAGGCGGCGATGTAGGCTTTGGCATTGGGTACGACGTTGTGCATGCGGGCCACACGGTTGGGTGGTTCTGGGCTGGGGCCGTAAAACTCTAAGTGAAAATTTTGAAGCCAAGCGAGGGTGTCGGCGGCATTTTCGGCGAAAAATTGACGCATGTTGGCATTGTTTTTGGGTTCGCGGTGGGCTGCAAATTTGGCCATGTCTTCATTGTGCCAGGTGGGATAGTCTTTGATGCCTGCAGCTTTTTGAAGGGATGTGCAAGCGGCGGTGAAGGAGCCAATGGCGATGCCTGTGGTACCTCCCAGTTCGGGCATTTTTTCAAGGAGGATAACAGAAGCCCCTGCTTCGCTGGCTGAGACAGTGGCGGCCAAACCGGTGCCTCCGCCACCAATGACAATGACGTCGGTTTCTTTGTGCCAAGTTTTGGGAAGATTGTTCATGGTTTCATGATAGGCTGGTTGGGGGTGGATGTCCATTGTTTTTGTTTTTGAGGGGTGAGAAAAGGGATGCGGGTTTGGAGGGAGCGTATTAAATTGGGTGAGGAAAAGGAACGAATGGACGCGCAGGCGAAGCCTACAACGAGCGTAGCGAATAATAGACGAAGGGGTTTTGATTCGCAGTTTCGTTGATTCGCAGTTTCGTAGTTTTGCCGTTAAGGAGGTTGATTATGGCCAGTGTGTATGCAATTGCGACAATGGATACCAAGGGACAAGAGATTTTGTATGTGGCAGAATGTGTGCGACAGGCAGGGGCTGATGTGGTGGTGGTGGACGTGGGAACACAGGCTCAAGTGCAGGGTGTGCCTGATGTATCGCGTGAAACGGTGGCGGCATGTCACGAAGGTGGGGCAGATGCGGTGTTGGGGCATACGGATCGAGGCAAAGCAGTAACAGCAATGGGAGAGGCGTTGTGTGCTTTTTTGGTGGGTGAATATGCGGCGGGAAAAGTTGCGGGGGTGATTGGGATTGGGGGGAGTGGGGGCACGGCACTCATTACGCCTGCGATGCAAGCTTTGCCTGTGGGGGTGCCTAAGGTGATGGTGTCTACGGTGGCCAGTGGCAATACGGCACCTTATGTGGGGTGTTGTGATATTACGATGATGTATTCGGTGGTGGATGTGGCGGGCATGAATCGGGTGTCTCGACAGGTGTTTGGCAATGCGGCGCATGCCATTGCGGGGATGGTGACTCATGCGGTGGATCAAGGGGATGATAAGCGTACGGTGGGGATGACAATGTTTGGGGTGACGACGGCGTGTGTGACGATGGTGCGGGAGATGTTGGAAGCGGAAGGGTATGATTGTTTGGTGTTTCATGCAACGGGTACGGGTGGGCAGGCGATGGAGAAGTTGGTGGAGAGTGGGATGATTGATGGGGTGCTGGATATTACGACCACAGAGGTGGCAGATGAGGTGGTGGGTGGGGTTTTTGCGGCAGGGCCTGAGCGGTTTGATCGGATATTGGAGAAGGGGAGTCCGTATGTGGTGAGTGTGGGGGCGTTGGATATGGTGAATTTTGGGGCGAAGGATACGGTGCCTCAAAAATTTCAAAATCGAAAATTGCATGTTCATAATGCGCAGGTGACACTGATGCGTACGACGGTTGAGGAGAACAAACAGTTTGGGGCGTGGATGGCGAATAAGTTGAATCGGTCGAAACGGCCGATTCAGGTTTTGATTCCTGAGAAGGGGGTGTCGTTGATTGATGATGTGGGGCAACCGTTTTATGACCCGGATGCGGATGCGGCGTTGTTTGAGGTGTTGGAATCGGAGATTGTGCAGACGGGGGAGCGGGTGGTGAAGCGGTTTCCGTATGGTATTAATGATCGGGGGTTTGCGGAGGCGTTGGTGGGGGCGTTTAAGGAGGTGGGTGGGTAGGATGGGTTTGGTGAGGGGAGGGTCGGTTGATTTATGATGTTATTTCTTTTTGTGATTTGCCTTCGGCGACCCACTTTTGTAACGACACAAAAGTGGGCAAAAAGTCGCCCCTCAGGTGCCGGGGAGGCTGATTTTCCGCAAATCTCTTTTGAAGGTTCTCAAAGTAAAATAGCCTACGAGAGTGGGTGTTGTTACAAGGTTGGTCGTGGGATGGAATGGTGCGGAAAATCATGATCGGTTGGCTGATGGGTGGTTGTGATGGTTTTTGTTTTTGGATAGGGTTAGGGGCATTTAGGTTTGGTTTATAGGGTTTATAGTCTGCAGGACTTCCCAGTTGTCGCGCTGGAATTATGGAAATTTTTTCATTAAACCGGCAATGATTTGATAGCGTTTTTGATTCTTAGCCCGAAGGCCTTTTCCCTAAAATAGCACCGGAAACGCAAGTTCAGCGAAGCTAATTTATTCCGG
>JAYODI010000119.1:0-12846 GCA_038279365.1 Candidatus Latescibacterota bacterium
GAATTACGAGAAGGGTAAAGTTATTGCGGTGAAGATGCCATCTCGAGGAGTCATAGATATTACAATTAAAGCTTGGGGTTTATAACCCATTGAATCGTGATGCTTACCCGTTTTTAAAAATCATCCACACTACACAACCGTGGGTGATTTTTCTTTTTCAAACCCAATCGACTGACTATCTTATCGTGTCACTTGGACCAACAAAAAATAACAGACTGAGGAGAAATACATGGCGTGTGTGATCATCACAGGTGGTGCAACGGGTATTGGTGCCGCCACGGTTAGAAAATTTGCGACTGAAGGTTTTGATGTTGCCGTATTAGATGTCAACGTAGAAGCAGGAACAAAACTGGCTGAAGAAAAACACAAAGGATCTATCACTTTTTTTCAAGCCGATGTCAGCAACAAAGATGGCATCAAAAAAGCGGTAGACCAAGCCGTTGAAAAACTCGGCCCACCCACCGTCCTCTTTGCCAATGCAGGCATCCAACGTCTCTCCAGCCTCTTTGACCTCAAAGAAGAAGACGTCGATACCATTATCAACATCAACCTCAAAGGCGCAATCTACACCGTATTGGCCGTGGCCACACATATGCGCGAACAAAAAAGTGGCAACATCGTGCTCATGGGATCAGACCAAGCCTTTGTCGGCAAAGAAGGGTCTATTGTTTACGGTGCCACCAAAGGCGCAGTTGCCCAACTCACCAAAAGCCTTTCTGTAGAACTCACACCGTTAGGCATACGCGTCAATGCCGTGTGCCCTGCCACAGTAAAAACCCCACTCACCGACGGTGTCTTTCGCTTCTTAGCCGACAAACACTTCAATGGCGACATTGATGCCGCCTGGCAAGCCGAAGCCGACATGTTGCCCATTGGTCGTGTGGCACAACCTTCAGAAATAGCCGAAGTGGTCTACTTTTTAAGCCAACCCGCATCGTCCTTTATGACCGGCGCACTCGTACCCGTTGATGGTGGCCTCACCGCTCAATAAATCCAATTTATGAATCAAAAACGTCAAATCAGAAACCTCGGTATCCTCGCCCATGTTGATGCTGGTAAAACAACCGTCACCGAAAACATGCTTTTCTTAAGTGGCAGTACCCGCACACTTGGTGACGTCAACAAAGGCACCACCTTATCCGATGGTTTGGATGTCGAAAAGAAGAGAGGTATTTCAGTTCGTGCATCTACATTCTCATTCACGTGGAAAGATGTACAAATCAACCTCATTGACACACCCGGTCACGTTGATTTTTCTGCCGAAGTTGAACGTTCTCTGCGCGTATTGGATTGCGCCGTCTTGGTGCTTTCGGCAGTAGAAGGCATTCAAGCCCACACCGAAACGATCTGGTATGCCCTGCAAGCACTCAACATCCCCGTCATCTTCTTCATCAACAAAATAGACCGCATGGGCGCAAACACCCAAGCGGTCATCAACAAACTCAAACAAGAATTTTCACCCGACATCATCTTGCTCAACCACGCAGAAAACGAAGGCGATACCCACGCAACAACTCGGCCATTAACAGAAGAACAACTCAAAGAACAAACCGAAAAAATAGCCGAAAAAGACGACATGCTCCTTGAAAAATATTTCAACGAAGCCCCCATCACCTCCGACCAACTTCAAACATCGCTCGCCCAATCGGTTCGCAACCGCCACCTCTTTCCTGTTTTATGTGGCGTGGCAAAAAACAACATCGGCATCGAACCCTTGCTCGACGCCATTTTTCAATACTTCCCCAATGCCAATACAGAAACAGATCAACCCGTATCTGCCGTTGTCTATCGTTTAGAACACGATCCCAAACTTGGGCGCATTGCGGGCATTCGCCTGTATCGCGGCCAACTCAAAAACCGCGACATTGTTCACAATATCACCGCAGACCGAGAAGAAAAAATCACCCAAATCAAAAAACCTGCCTTGAACAAATTTGAAGACACGGGCTTGATCCAAGCAGGCGACATTGGTTTTGTGTGTGGCATGCCCGATGTTCAAATTGGCGACATTTTAGGCGACCCAACACCCGTTCCGGGAAACCATACGCTCAATGCCCCCTTGTTATCCGTTCAGGTCATCCCCACCAACGAGGCCGATCACACACCCTTAGCAGAAGCCTTGCAACAATTGGCCAGTGAAGACCCACACTTAAACTTTCAATGGTTTCCCGACGAACGCGAACTCCACGTCAAAATTATGGGTGCCATTCAAACCGAAATTCTCACCGACATCTTGCAAACCCGCTTTGGCATTCAAGCCACATTTGGCGACCCAACGGTCATATACAAAGAAACCCCATCGACCACCGGATACGGAACCGAGCGTTACACCATGCCCAAACCCTGTTGGGCCATTGTCACCTACCGCATAGAGCCAGGAGAACTGGGCAGTGGCATCACCTATCACTCTGAAGTGGCCACCAACGACATCAAACAAAAATATCAAAATGAAATTATACGCAACTTGCCCGAAGCCGTACACCAAGGCCCAAGAGGCTGGGAAGTGACCGACATCAAAATCACACTCACTGAAGGCAGTGATCACGTTTTACACAGTCGTCCTGGCAACTTTAGATTGGCCACCAACATTGCCATCCTTCGTGGGCTCACCGACATAGGCACCACACTCTTAGAACCCTTTTTGACGTTTCGAATCACCGCACCTGAAGAATTTGTGGGCAAAGTATCCTCTGACATCATCACCATGCGCGGCACATTGGAACCCGCCGAAATGGCCGATGGCCGATTCACCCTCAAAGGGCGCGTGCCCCTCGCCACCAGCTTAGACTACGCCATGCGCCTGAGTTCACAAACCGGTGGCAAAGCCACGCTCTCCGCTCATTTTGATGGCTACGAACCATGTGCCGATGAGTTGGGGATCATTCGCCCCTACAAAGGCATTTGCCCCTTAGACCGATCCAAATACATTCTCAAGATGCGCGGCGCAATCACCGAAACGGTGAACAAATAAACGAATAGACAAATAGACGAACCAGTGAGTGCGTGAAACACAAGTTCTCGAAGAGAACGCACCTGTGGTGCCCCATTGCTCACAAGCGAAGCGAGTAGTAAGCGAATATTGTTTTTGTTTTTTTTTACTTTTTTTTTTTTTTGGATTTTAAAACATATTACTTTTATAAACACCCCCCCATCACTGCACCCAATAAAAAAGCGACCCCCTTGGGTCGCTTTTTTTGTTTACAAAAACTCACAAACTCAGCTCTTACGCCACCTCAAAATGGGCTGACGTGCCGCCGTTGCCTCATCCAAACGCCGCACAGGCGTTTCGTGAGGGGCTTCCTTTAAAATCTCGGGTGTGTCTGCTGCTTCTTTGGCAATCTTAATCATCACCTCAATAAACTCATCCACCTGCTCCAAGCTCTCCGTCTCCGTCGGTTCAATCAACATCGTTTCGGGTGCCACATTGGGCAACGGAAAATAAATCGTCGGCGGATGCATGCCATAGTCGATCAACCGCTTGGCAATATCGGTGGCAGTAATGCCGTTGGCCTTTTTTTGACGCGAAGCCGAATACACCATCTCATGCATCGGTTGTGCTTGTTTGGGCCGATCAAAAAATGGGTCTAATTTCTTGGCAATATAATTTGCATTCAGCACCGCCATCTCACTCGTGCGCTTCATGCCCTCGGCACCCAACATCAAAGCATAAACATAAGCCCGAAGCACCATCCCAAAATTGCCATAAAAAGAACTCACTTTGCCAATCGTCTGGGGCCGATCAAAGTCCAACTTAAAATCGTCCCCAACTTTGGTCACAACAGGTGTTGGCAAAAAGGGCAATAAAGATTTTTTCACACCCACGGGTCCAGAGCCTGGTCCACCACCACCATGAGGCGTTGTAAAAGTCTTATGCAAATTGATGTGCACCACATCAAAACCCATATCACCAGGGCGACACTGTCCCAAAAAGGCATTCAAATTGGCACCATCATAATACAACAAACCACCCACACCGTGTACCAACTCGGCAATTTCCTGAATTTGATCTTCAAACACACCAAACGTATTGGGGTTGGTCAACATCAATCCAGCCACATCGTCTGACAAATACTTTTTCAAATCTTCTACATCCACCGTTCCACGTGGCGTCGATTTAATCGCTTGCACCTTGTAGCCACACATCGCCGCCGTTGCCGGATTGGTACCGTGTGCCGAATCGGGAATCAACACCACCTTCTTGTTATTCCCTTTGGCTTCGTGATACGCAGCCATGAGTGAAATCCCAACAAATTCGCCCTGAGCACCCGCAGCAGGCTGAAAAGTAAACCCGTCCATCCCGCTCACTTCTTTCAAAATCCGTTCCATCTCCCAAATCACTTGCAAGGCGGGTTGGGCATCTTCGGCCATCGGGTGCAACCCTGCCAACGCAGGCACACGCGCCGCTTTTTCATGCACGCGCGGATTGTATTTCATCGTGCACGAACCCAAAGGATAAAATTGGGTATCAATGCTAAAATTCATTCGCGACAAAGCCGTATAATGACGAATCAATTCCAGTTCACCCACCTCGGGCAATGCCGGTGGTGTGGTGCGTTTCATATTTTCAGGAATGGGTGTGGTCATCTTCCCTGCATCGGGAAAAGTGGCACACCGTCGTCCTGCAGCACCGCGTTCAAAAATCAATGATTCCCGATCCATTAAATGGTCCTCCACACATCAACAAGGCGAGAAATATCAGCCTCGGTTTTCTTTTCGGTCACACACGTCAAAATACAATTGTCTAACTCAGGATAAAAACGACCCAAATCAATACCTGCCGAAATCCCTTGTGCGCGCAAACGCCCCAACACATCAGACGCTTTGCCATCCACTTTGAGCACAAATTCATTAAAAACCGGCCCAGAAAACGGCGTTGACACATGCTCAAGCGCAGACAAACCGTCTAATGCCATATGCGCGCGGTTCCAATTTAACTCACCCACCTCACGCATCCCTTGTGGCCCAAGCGCCGCCAAAAACACCGTCACGGCCGTGGCACATAAGGTCTGATTTGTACAGATATTTGACGTGGCTTTATCGCGTCGAATGTGTTGCTCACGCGTTTGTAATGTTAGCACAAAACCGCGCTTGCCATCTATATCGGTTGTTTGCCCACAAATGCGCCCAGGCATCTTGCGCAAATGTTCTTCACGCGCGGTAAAAAAACCCACATAAGGCCCGCCATAAGCAAGCGGCAAACCCAACGGCTGGCCATCGCCCACCACAATATCGGCACCAAAATCACCCGGTGGCCGAATCACGCCCAGTGACATCGGATTCACACACACCACAAAAGCCGCTTTGGAAGGTGTCACAAGATCACCAATTTCATCCAGCGCTTCCAGCACACCCAAAAAGTTAGGATTTTGAACCACCACAGCGGCCGTATTTTCATTCAACTCACGTTTCAAAGCCGCAATATCCAAACCACCCGTTTCTGTCCACGGGATCTCCACGATCTCCAGATTGATGCCCTTCACATACGTTTCTATCACCTGTTTATAAAACGGATGCAAACTGCGTGGCAACAGCACACGTGAACCACCATTGATGCGCACAGACATCAACACGGCTTCAGCAAGTGCCGAAGAACCGTCATACATCGACGCATTTGCCGCATCCATTCCTGTTAGCTCACACATCATCGTCTGAAATTCAAAAATCGCACGCAAAGTGCCTTGGCTTACTTCGGGTTGATAAGGCGTATAGGCCGTAAAAAATTCGCCCCGCGAAATCATGGCATCAACCACACTGGGTGTAAAATGGTCGTATGCCCCACCCCCCAAAAATGACAGATCGGGTGCTTGTTTAGAAATCTTTGATGCCAAACCATCCACAATCTGTAAAACTTCCATCTCACTGATGCCCGGTGCTAATTTTAAATCCTTAACCCGCAACTTTTCAGGAATGGGAGCAAACAAATCATCTGCCGAACGCAAACCAATGGTTTGGAGCATATGCTGTACATCTGCATCTGTATGCGGTGTATAATTCATAAACCTCTCCTCACATCCGATCTAAAATCTTTTGCCAAATCGTTGCCGCTTGTTCTTGGCATACATCTGGTGTTGTGTCATTTTTAATCACAAAATCAGCCACACGCACTTTTTCTGCTTGTGGCAATTGTGCAGCCATTCTGTCTTTGACCTGTGCTTCCGTAATACCCAACCGATGCATCGTACGTTTCAAGCGCACATCATCAGGTGCCGTCACCACCACCAACACATCCACCAACTCCTTGGGGTTGCCGCGTTCTACAAGCAACGCGGCATCAACAACCACAGGGCGCTTTGGATCGTCATCCAAAGCCTGCTGAATTTTTTTGCGCAACAACGCACGCAAAGGGGGCCATACAATGGCATCGAGCTTATCGCGCTGTTCGTGAGAAGCAAATGCACGTTGCCCCAAAATACGGCGAATGATGTGACCTTCTCCATCTAAAATATCAGCACCAAACGCATCGGCCAAATGTCGTATCACCTGTGGGTCGCGAATCGTTTCGTGCCCCACCACATCGGCATCAACTACAAACCCGCCCAAGTTGGCAAAAATTTGACTCACGGTGCTCTTACCAGCCCCAGTGCCGCCCGTAACGCCCACAATCACGTTTCATCCTCCGCCCGATAGACCTTTAACTGCATCTCTTCAAACCGCTCTTCCGCTTCCCACCGTCGCAACTTGGCCCGATTGCGCAAACGCACCGCCACCGAAGCCATTAAAAAAAGCAGCACCAGATATCCCCACAGGGAATCTGGTGAAACAAGCAGTGCCGTTACGCTGAACCGACCCGAAACATAATCTTGCCAAGCCCCTTCAAATTCATAGGGTGTCTTTTCTGTTACACGAAACAAGGCCACATCAAATGGGGCACCATGAGACAGCTCACTGATCATGGCCACAATGGCATTTTCGCCACCCAAACGAATGATATATAAAACGGCCAACAAGCTTTCTGTATAGGCCAAATCTGCTTTGACAGAAGAAAACTGAAGCACAGAATCAATTTCTGACAACGGAATCAGACCACCCGAAAGCACCGCATACACAACCGAAGCCGTATGTTGCAAGCGCCACTCTTGGGAAACCCACATGGCCACGCCTTCATTAAACCAAACAGGCACCCGCCCCACCGCCCCATGCAACAACACATGCGACAACTCGTGCTGGATAATTTGTGTTCTGCGTTCGAAATTGCCGACTTTCAGCACAATGGTACGTGAAACCGGCATCGCCACAGCCGCGCTCCAATGTGGCAAACGCCCCTGTGTTAACGCATCAAAATCGCTTTGAGAGGGCGTCAAATAAACCGTGATCGGTATGGGGGGAATATGCCCCAACTTTTTGCGCACCACTTCGCGTTGCAACACCAACTCATCTAAAAATCTTTTGGTTGATTCAGAGTCTGACAATTGGTGATGCAGTGTCAAACCATCTCGATCTATAACTCGCCATTCACTGGCCGATACAACCGTCAAACCAAACCAAAATACGGCAAACACAACAACCAACCCTTTAAGTATCAGCTGTTTCATGTTTGCCATTTTTGGATTTTATCGGGTGTGATATTTGCCCAAATATTTAAAGAAATCGCTGCTTGGTGGCAAAACCACAGTGGTACCTGTCGTGAGTGTTTTTTCATATGTCTCAAGCGTACGCACAAATTCGTAAAACTTGGGATCTTGCTGAAAAGCTTCGGCATAAATCCGAAGTGCTTCAGCATCCCCTTCACCTCGAATCAGCTGTGCCTTTTGAAAGGCATCGGAGGTTAAGCGCGTAACAGCCAAGTCCGTTTCGGCACGAATTTTGGTTGCGGCTTCTTCACCTTCGGCTCGATATTCTTTGGCCTGGCGTGAACGCTCTGCTTTCATACGATCAAACACATTGGCCTTATTTTCTCTGGGCAAGTCGGCCCGTTTAATACGCACATCTAAAATATCAATGCCCAAAGCCTCGGCAGAGGCACGAGAACGCATCGTAACCGTATCCATAATGGCCTGACGGTGCGTCGATACAATCTCAACCAATGTGCGTTGCCCCAACTCTTCACGAACAGCCGAATAAATAATATCGTCCAAACGCGATTGTGCATTGGCCACACTCTGCACGGATACCAAAAACTTCAAAGGATCAATAATCCGCCACCGTGCATAATTATCTACAATCAAATTCTTTTTATCTTGTGTATAAATTTGAGCGGGTTCAGCATCGCTATACAACAAACGATCATCAAACGTGTGCAAATGTTGAATAAATGGAATTTTAAAATTTAAACCCGGTTCTTGAATCGTATTCACGGGTTCACCCAATTGCGTTACCACAACCTGCTCGCGCTCATCAACAATAAACATGGCAGAATCGGCCAAAACGGCCACAGCCACCAACAAAACGACAAGTGTTACCACTCCGCGCATATTATTTACCCCCTACCGATGGATTTTGCATTTGTAACACATTCAACAGCCCACCCTTGCCATCTGTATCGACAATGAACTTTTGCATGCCCGGAAGAATCTTTTCCATCGTTTCCAAAAACAACCGTGTCTCTGTCACGTCTTTGGCCTTGCGATATTCTTTTAAAACGGTCAAAAAGCGATCTGCATCACCTTGTGCACGTTTCACACGCTCCACTTTATACGCTTCGGCTTCACGCAACATCTTTTCGGCTTCACCACGCGTTCTTGGAATAATATCATTTTGATAGGCTTCGGCTTCGTTCTTCAACCGTTCACGATCTTCACGCGCACTGGCCACATCTTTAAATGCAAAATCCACTTCTTGCGGCACAGACACCGTTTGCAATTTGGCTTGCTCAACGCGCACACCCATCTCATACAAATCTAAAACACCTTGAATTTGCGTTTGAATTTCTTCCTGAATTTGAAGCTTACCTTCTGTGAGGGCTTCATCAATGGTATGTTGCCCAATCACTTGCCTGAGTGCTGCTTCGGCCACATCGTGAATCGCCTTGGGTTGCTCGCGCACATTAAACAAATAATTTTCGACATCGCGAATGCGATACTGCACAATCAATTCCACATCGGCAATATTTTCATCACCCGTTAACATCACAGCTTCTGCCGCAACCTTTTGGTAGCGTGGCGTTGGGCTTGCACTAATGGTGCGAAATCCGATTTCGAGCCGTTTCACCTCCGACACCCGTTCGATCTCGACCCGTTCAATAGGTGCTGGCAAATGGTAATGCAATCCTGGGCTCGATTGGCCAACAGATTTGCCAAAACGAAAAACCACGGCTTGTTCAGCGGGTTGCACCACATAAATACCACTGGCAAACCAAAGCAGTAACAATGCGATGAGGCCATAGTACACCATATTGGGATTAAACTTCAAATCGAAGTTTGGACGGTTTGGAAATTGATACTCCTGCATCGGCTTACACCTCCTTAATCATCAGCCAAACCCAATGCGCGCTCTTCGGGTTTTAAAAATTGACCGATTTGGCTTATACCATCAATACCACGCAAACAAACATTAATACCCGCCACGCGATTTGCGAATTGGCAAGCAATGTCTTGATTATTCGATTGCAAAAATGCCCAGGTAAAACCCATTAAAAATGTATCTCCACATCCCGTTTCATCTTGGGGTTCACCCACTGGCACGGGTGCATACCACTTAACCTGTAATGTCCCATCAGCGTTTTGACAAAAGGTTTGTGACCCGCGCACATTGCGTGTGAGCATTAATGTGGTAGGCCCCAAAGTGAGCACCTTTTCGGCAAACCGCAAGGTGGCCTGATCTTCTGCCAAAGATTCATCGGCCAACAAAGCACCTTCTTGTTCATTCATTTGCACCACATCCACACACCCCACCCACCGCTCCCATTCAGGGGGCACGCGCCAAAAACGACGCCGATTTTCATCCATGCCCAATGTGAGGCTGTGTACATCCATCAACAAAAGCCCTTTGGCAGCCTTGCGAACCTGCTCGGCCGTTTCAAGTGCCAACTCCATACCCGTAATAAAGTTGAAGCAAATGGCATCACAATCTAAAAAGGGTTGAATTTGTGCAAATGTAATTTGAGGCACATCATTTTGCAGGGTTTCTTGTTTGTGTCCTTCTGTGTTGTATTCCAAAAAACAATGTGGGTTTTTGCCCGGCACAAACGTAATCCCATCAAACTTTACTTGTGGATACGGTGCCAACTTTTCGCGCACCACACTTTCCATATCGGCACCCACATTGCATATGGGATAGATAGAGGCTTCAGGGGAAGCAATTTCGGCCAAAGCCAAAATGCTATACAAAAGCCCACCATAACTTTCTGTGGTCACACCATCGGGCGTATGAATCGTATCGCGGTTGATTGTGCCCAACAATGCAATACGCGTGTTACTTTTCAACATAGGTCAGGTTCCCTCTCCATAAAAAATGCGACATCCACTTAACTTGAGATGCCGCACCAATCTACCATAATAAATATAGGGTGTCAACCGCAATCGCCCCAAAGACAACCACCTGTGGAATGGATTCTCGAATAGGTTGAATAAACCTTTTCACCCCGCTTCAACCACTTGCAAATCACCCCATGCAATGGCCGCCAACGCCTGTCGCAAAAGATCATATGCTTTGAGCTCCACATCTTCCCCCAACAACTGCTGGGCTTCGCGCCGAGCCAAGGCCACCACCTCCACATCTTTTGCCAAATCAGCAAAGCGAAATTCCGGAAAACCCGCCTGCCGTGTGCCAAAAATTTGCCCAGGGCCACGAATCTTCAAATCGACCTCAGAAATCTCAAACCCATCGGTTGTTTGCGCCATTGCATCCAATCGCTCTTTGGCCTCGCCCGATAAATGTTCTTGTGGGTCAGCAATCAAAATGCAATAAGACGCGTGTTCCCCACGCCCCACCCGCCCGCGCAATTGATGCAACTGAGACAAGCCAAATCGCTCGGCATGTTCCACCATCATGACCGTGGCATTGGGCACATCCACACCCACCTCAATCACTGTGGTGGCCACCAACACTTGCAATTCACCCTGTCGAAACGCCTGCATCACCGCTTCTTTTTCTTCGCTTTTCATCCGCCCGTGCAACAACCCCAACCGCAAATCGGAAAGCGCACCCAATGACAAATCTTCAAACGCCTCCGTGGCCGCCTTCAAATCGCTCTTGCCCGATTCTTCCACCAATGGATATACAATATAGGCTTGTCGCCCTTGTGCCACTTCACTTTTCACAAATTGCAACGCCTTTGCCCTATCAGCAGCCAAACGCCACCCCGTTTTCACCGACTCACGCCCTGGTGGCAGTTCATCCAAAATTGTCACATCCAAATCGCCATACAAAGTTAATGCCAATGAACGTGGAATAGGTGTGGCCGTCATCACCAACAAATGTGCATCTTTTCCCTTTTCGCGCAAAATAGCCCGCTGAGACACACCAAATCGGTGCTGTTCATCGACCACCACCAAACCCAAATCGGCAAACAGCACCTCTTCTTGCAACAGCGCGTGTGTGCCTATTAATATAGACACCGTATTGGACAACAACCCAGTCAAAATCTCTCTCCGAGCCACAGCACGTGTGCGCCCCGTTAACAGCCTCACGTCCAAACCCAACGGCTCGACCAAGTTGCGAATGGTATTGGCGTGTTGTTCGGCCAAAATTTCGGTGGGGGCCATCAAAGCCGCTTGGCACCCCGCATCAACCGCCGCCAACATTGCCAACAAAGCCACCAGCGTTTTGCCCGAACCCACATCGCCTTGCAACAACCGATGCATGGCCACAGGCCGCGTCAAATCTTTCCCAATTTCTGCAGCCGACCGCTTTTGCGCCCCCGTTAATTCAAATGGCAAACGCGCCAACATCTTTTGCGCCAAATCACCATGAGGCCGCAACACACGCCCCGGCGTTTTTTCACGCGCCTTTTGCATTTGCCCCAAATAAAGCTGAATGTAAAAAATCTCATCAAATGCCAAGCGCCCGCGCGCCATATCCACATCGACAAATGCATCGGGAAAATGCACCTTCTCAATGGCCTCACGCAACCCCATTAACCCACATCGTTCACGAATCTGGTCTGGCAAAGGATCTACTATTTCATGGCCCACCGTATCTAACGCTGCAAACAACAACCTGCGCAGAGCACGCGCCGTTAGGCGATCAGACTTCATCTTGGCCGTTGTGTTATAAAGCGGAATAATGCGCCCCGTGTGCAACCGCTGTTCTGCATCATCCCCAGAAGCCAACACCTCCACCTCGGGGTGCGTCATTTGCAACTTGCCCCCAAAACGAGACAACTTGCCCCCCAAAGCCACCAAATCGCCCGCTTCATAAGCCCCACGAAAATACTGATACCCACCAAACCACGTTGCAAACGCCTTTCCCGTATCGTCTTCCACCGTCATCACAAACCGACGCCGTTTGCCCGGAATCGTTTCCATGGCCGTAATTTCACCCACCACCGTCACTTCCACATCCAAGGGCAATTTCGCAATGCCCACTTCCGTGGTGCGATCTATATACCGATAAGGCAAATACAAAAGCAAATCACCCACCGTTTCAATGCCCACACTCTCAAGCAACTTTTCGCGCTTAAGGCCAATGCCCGGCAAGGTGCGCAACGGCTGATTCAAATTGGATAACATAAAAATACCATCAGGAAAAGGATTCAAAGGTCACGCGAATATAGCCACGGCCCTTAAAACCGTCAAGAAACTGCGCTCAACCAGAACAATCCTGTTTCAAAACTTCACCTTGAACTGCTCCAAATATATATGTATATTTATATGGTTCATTATATGTATAAAAGGGTAAGCCTCATGAATTTTGAATGGGACACTAAAAAAGATCACATCAACCAAGATAAACACAATGTCTCATTTG
>JAYODI010000120.1:0-12822 GCA_038279365.1 Candidatus Latescibacterota bacterium
CTTACCCATCCACCCGCTCACCCAACGCACAAGAAGCAGGCGTGCCATCGGCCTCCACAAACGCCGCACCAAATTCTTCCTTGCTCACCTCATAGGTGCTTTCACCTCGATATTGAAACTGCAAAGCTCGGCGTCTTCCAGCACTGCCATTGGGGGGTGTTTGGTGAGGCAACATCGCCGAAAAAAACATAGCACCACCCGCCTTGAGTTCAATAGGCACCGCATCAGAATAATCCAATCGCCCAGGCACAATCTGGCAATCGATGGTATGGCAATGTTTAAACGCGCCTTTGACATGCATACCAGGCAAAACGTGCATACACCCATTTTCAATGGTCGCATCATCCAACGCAATCCACACCGTTGCCACCAATTCCAAAGGTAACCAATTAAAATACGCATTGTCCTGATGCCACGGTTTTTCAGACCCAATAAAAGGCGGTTTTGAAAGCGCCATCGTGCCCTTTAAAATTGCCTCTTCACCCAACACTTTTTCAATAAACCCTTTTGTGCGATCATGGTTGACCAACGCTTGAAAAACAGGGTGCTGTTTTTCATACCCATGAACCTTTCGAAACTTGGCTTCGGCTTCCTCAATCGTCAAATCCATAGGGTTCAAGCCCGGCTCATAATGGATACCAAATCCACCCCCCTCTAAGGCAAGCAAACTCATGCCCGAATAATTTTTTGTAGCATTCGGGTTGGCTTCTCTTATTCTGGCTCGCCCAGCTTTGGCATCTTCAAACATCCGAGCATGCACCTCTGTCAATGCCGCTCTGGCCGCCATGACCTCTTCTTTTGTCAATACATTCTCAAAGGCCAAATATCCATTGCGATGAAACTGAGCAACCAACGCTTCATCCAAATCATTGGGGCAATCCAAAATTGCTGATGTTGTTAAAGCCATAACCAATCTCCATTAAGCCAATTTTTGTTGTGCCACAGTACCTTCAGGGGATGAACGTACTTCATATCCACGCGCCACCAACTCATCGCGCAACCGATCTGCTGTGGCATAATCTTTTGCTTTACGTGCCTCATCAATTTGTTTGCACAAAATCGCCACATCGCCATCATCTGTCGATTTCTCTGCAGCATCCAAATTTGCAATGCCCAACACCGAATCCATTTTCAAAAACACACCCAAAGCCTCTTTGGGATCTGTTACTTCTTTGCCTATCCATGTATGCATCACTGCCAATGCCGCGCTGATATTCATATCGGCTGCCAACGCGCTCAAAAAGTCGTTCACAACAGGGTGATCATTGCCCACATCAGATGCTTGTCCACTTGCCGCTTCAGAAATGCGCTGACCAAACTCTGTAAACCGACGCACCACATTGGCCGAATCTTGAATGCCTTTTTGTGTAAAATTGGTCTGCGTGCGATAATGTGTTTTAATCAGCTCAAAACGCAAAACAGATGGATGCACAGGGCGGCCCGTCACACGTCCTTCGAGCACATCTCGCGCCGTATAAAAATTGCCCTTACTCTTCGACATTTTTTCGCCATCGACCATCAAATATCGTGGGTGAATCCAATAGCGCGCAAACTGCGTATGTCCCGTTGCACAACAAGATTGCGCAATTTCACACTCATGGTGAGGAAAAATATTGTCTTCACCACCCGTATGAATATCAATCACCTCTTGCCCCAACACCTTCATCGACATAGCCGAACATTCAATATGCCACCCAGGATAACCCGCCCCCCAAGGCGAATCCCATTTCATAATATGCGACGCATCGGGCTTCCACAAAAAGAAATCGGCCGGATGACGTTTAACAGCCTGATGCTCAGACACCAAACGCCCACCCGACCCCTCAATCAAATTTTCCAATGTGTTGCCACTCAAACGTCCATATTCCGAAAACGATTGCACACTAAAATACACCACCCCATCATCAGCCACATAGGCATGATCTTTTTCAATCAACTTTTGAATCAATTCTTTCATCGCATCCACATGCTGTGTGGCATGGGGCATATTGTTTGGATAATCTTGCGCCACCTTCATGCCCAACGCACAGGCATCGGCTACAAACGCATTGGCATAATATTGTGCCACCTGATAAGGGTCATCGGGGTTATCAACCACATCTAAGTGTAATTCTCCCGACTTTTTAGCCTCTTTCAACTTGCGTGCAGCCACCGCCATTTTGTCTTCACCTGTTGCATCGGCCACGTCGTCATCGGTCATATGACCCACATCTGTAATATTCATGACATGGTGCACATCATATCCCACACATTCCAAAAATCGACGCAACACATCTGAAAACAAAAACGTTTTAAAATTGCCAATATGCGCAAAATCATAAACCGTTGGTCCGCACGAATACATGGTTACTTTGTTGGGTGTCAACGGTTCAAATAATTCTTCGCGATTTGTCAACGTGTTATAAAATCGAATATCCATAACGCCTATTTAATTTTAGGTTAATGAAAATAAAACGCCAAACGTGAAACGGCAAATGTAAAACCTTTAAAATCTGTGAAACGCCAAACGTGAAACGGCAAATGTAAAACCCTTAAAATCCAAAACGATCACGTAATCCAATCACCTGTTGATTCGTTTGCCGTTTGCCATTTGCCGTTTGCCAATTTACTCTAATTCAAATCCGACGGCATAATATCTACCCCATCGGCCAAATCAATCTCAGGAAACGGATCTTCAAAGTCTGACCAATCCAAGGTCATTTCCTCATCCGTTAACAAACACGCATTCAATTCTGCCACAATCATTTCTTCATCCAACTCCACACCAATAAACACAATCTCATTTTTGCGATCCCCCCACACCGGATCCCATGCCTCCCTAACCTCGGGATAAGCATCCAAGACTTCTTCGCGTTCGGCTTCTGGCAAATCGACCAACCAGTCCCCCCCATCTTCTATTTGAATAGAAGACCCTGCTTGCCCCATAATAATCACAAAATCATTGCGGGTGGCAAACCACAAAAACCCTTTTGAACGCACCAAACCCTCAGGCCAGCGCGTCCCTATCCAATCAAACAAACGCGCAGGATGGAAGGGGCGATATTGCCGATAGACAAAAGACGAAATACCATAGTCTTCCGTTTCATGAACATGATGATCAGGCAAATCATGTTCGTGGTCGTGTTCTGCCTCAAGCGCTTGAATCCAACCCGCAGAAGAAGCCACCTTGCCAAAATCAAACAAATGTGTATTCAAAATTTGAGATGGATCAATACGCCCTTGTTCGGCACGCACAAATATGGCTTCTGGTTGCAATTTGCGCAACATGGCTTCAAGCTGCCCCAAATCGGCATCGGGTACCAAGTCGCACTTATTTAAAATCAACACATTGCAAAATTCAACCTGATCCACCAACAAATCCACCACCGTGCGATGATCACCCTCATCCACATTTTGCTTGCGCTCTAACAACGTTTCGCCAGAAACAAAATCTTGCCAAAACCGATGGGCATCCACCACCGTCACCATACAATCTAACCGACAAACCTCAGACAGTTTATGGCTGATCACATCGTCCAACAGCGCAAAAGTTTGTGCCACAGGCATCGGTTCAGAGATACCCGTTGATTCAACCAAAATGTAATCAAAACGACCTTCTTGTGACAACCGCATAATCTCTTCTATCAGATCTTCACGCAAAGAACAACATACACACCCTGTTGTCAACTCAACTATTTTCTCTTCTGTGCGAGAAAGCGTGGTTCCTCGTTTAATCAACTCAGCGTCAATATTCACATCGCTCATATCATTAACAATCACAGCCACTTTCAACCCTGCGCGATTGTTCAAAACATGGTTTAATACCGTTGTTTTACCCGCTCCCAAATACCCACTCAATACCGTTACCGGAATGCGCGAAGCACTCATGATTCACTCTCCAAATCAAAATCACTTACTTGATACAACAACCGCATCACTTGCCAAATAGCGATTGTAAATGATAAAAACACCCACCACCACCAACCCCATGCTCACCCACTGATGCACCGTAAGCCCCCCTAAAACCTCAGGGGTGCGTCGAACAAATTCTACAGTAAATCGCGCAATGGCCATTAAAATCAAATACAACCCAAACAACATGCCCGGTTTGAGCCGATCGCGCAATGCCCACAAAATGCCAAAAATACACGCCATTTGCAACATTTCATAAATGGGTGTGGGATGCACATGGTCTAAGGTGGGTACTGCCCCATTGGGATATGTTTTGCCCCAGGGCATATCGGTTAACACCCCATAACAACCATCACCCGAAAGCTCGCACCCTCCTCGTCCAAAAAAATACCCAACAACCAAACCCGGCGCAATGGCATCAATGGTGGCCCAATCCAAAGCATGGTGTCGTCGAATGGTCCACAAAACTGCCGCAGATCCACCCAAAAAACCACCATACCACGCCAAACCATAACCCGAAAAAACAGTGCCCAACGGATCGGCCAAAAATGTGTGTGGATACTCCATTAAGTGAAAAGCTTTGCCACCAATCACCCCGCCAATCATGGCTGCAAAAACAATACGATCCGCCAAATTGGCGTCTAAGTTGCGATGCACCAATTCACGCCGTAAAATCCACAACCCACACAAAAATCCAATGGCCAGCATCACCCCATAAGTGGCAATGCGAATGGGGCCAAATTCAAATAAAATAGGAGACATAAAATATCATTACTCCAAAAAATTAAGGCCTAATTCCAATATTTACATGAAGATATAAAAAAGTCTAAAAATACCCTAAATCTTTTTATCCCACCGTATCTGATCAATCACAATACCCAGCACGTTGTGTTTTTCTTTGCCTTGTCACCCAAATTCTCTATTTTGCACCCTCAACACCTCGTTTAGATCATACGCATCAGAAAGGACACAAGTCATGCCCATTGCCGAACATGACCCCCAGAATATCAAAATTGGCCACCAAATTCGATGGGATGCCAGTGATAATGACCTTTTGTTTTACCAACAAATAGGGATGCGTTGGGTACAAATGAGTTGGGGCAGAGAAACACCCAACCTCGACCATATGCGCCAACTTCAAGAACGCCTTTTAAAATACGACATTCAAATTTACAGTGGCCGACACGACGCCTATCACAGCCAAAAAATACAACTGGGTCAACCTGGTCGTGATGAAGACATCGAAACCTTCGCCATGTTCATTCGCTTTTTAGGTGAGCTCAATATCCCACTGTGTGTGTACGACTTTCACCCTGCCAACACCTATACCACCCACCGCGTGGAGCGCCGCGGCTATTCGGCTCGTGCTTTTGATCTGCACAAGTTTCGCACAGAAATAGAAAAAAACAAATTTGAGCGCGAATATCCCGTTGAAGAAATTTGGGAAAACTACACCTATTTCATCAACGCCATATTGCCCATCGCCGAACAAGCCAACGTCACCCTTGCCCTACACCCCGATGATCCCCCCGTTGCCGTGATGAATGGCGTGGGCAAAATCGTCACCCACTACGAAGGGTATCGCCGCGCCGAAGAGATTTCCAATGGCAGCAAAAATTGGGGCCTGCTCTTTTGTGTGGGCACCTGGTCCGAAGGCGGTGAACAAATGGGCAAAAATGTGCTCGAAATGATTGAAGACTTTGGTGGCAGAGGCAAAATTGCCGAAATCCATTTTCGCAATGTCAGTGCCACCATGCCCTATTTTGAAGAAACCTTTCCCGATGATGGCTATGTCGATATGAGCCAAGTGATGAACGCCTTGCGAAAAGTCAACTTCGACGGTCTCATCATCCCCGATCACATTCCCCAATTTGTCGAAGACAGCAACACCCGTGCGGGTTTGGCCTATTGCATCTCCTACATGAGAGCCCTCCTTCGCCAAGCCAACAAAGAGGTGGGATAAAACGGCCACCATGCAGCAAATAAAAAAATTCACCCCTTGAGCAAATTGCTCAGGGGGTGAATTAAGCATCAACTTCGCCATATCTTATGCACCTAAACCTGAAATGGCACCAACCAATCTTCTTCAATCCCCAAATCAAAACCAGGCCCCTTGGGCTCAAATTCCAAATAACTGTCTCTTGGAATCAATGCCCCAGGTTGTGACACTTCTTCAAGGGGCACCCCAGGATCAGAGCCAATATAATATTCACACCAAGGCATATTCGGCATCGCCCAGCACAAATGTTGCCCATAAGGATCACGCCCACCCCCGTGTAAACAAACCTCCAAACCCGCAGACGCCGCCATATTGCAAATCTTCACACATGCTGTCATCCCACCCACCCACTGGATATCGGGTTGTATAATATCAATACACCGATTTTCAATCATCAACTGATACGGATACGGTGTATAAAAATGTTCGCCACTGGCCAAGGCCATCCACGGCAAACGTTTCTTCAATTCAATATGCCCACCCACATCCTCAGGAATCAAACATTCCTCAATCCATCGCAAACCATACGGGCGAATCCGATGCGCAAGACGCGTGGTATATTCCACATCAAATGCCATATAACAATCGAGCATCAATTCACTGTCATCACCAATAATCTTACGGGCCTCCGCAATACGGGCCTCATTTTTTTTCAACCCCTCCAAACCATCTACCGGCCCATACTGACAAGGTAGCTTAAAACCTTTAAAACCCAATTCTTTATACCAATCCACATCATCGCCCGTGGCATACACAAATAAACGATCCCTTACTGGCCCACCCAACAGTTCATAAACAGGTCTGTTCTGTAATTTACCAGCCAAATCCCAAAGGGCCAAATCAACGGCGCTGATCGCCAACGAAGCGATACCCGCTGTGCCAAACGGTTTGGACACCCGAAACATCATATCCCAGAGCTTTTCAATGGCCAAACAATCTTCACCCTCAAGAATATGTGCAAACGCATCTTCCACCACCATCGCTGCAGGTCGCCCAGCCGACACACCAAGCCCCCACGTTCCATCTTCAGCGGTCACTTTCACCCCAAAGCGAGGCCATCGTTTGGCAGCATAAAGCTGGCGACGCGATTTAAAACGTGGAAACTTAGACATCGGGTTGGCCACTTCAATTTCGGTTGGCCAAGCCTTGCGATATCCTTTTGTCTTTGGCGCAAGTGCCGTTGACGATGCCATCGTTGTTCCCGAGCCCGATGAAGCGTTTTGGGCACCCGGTCGTTCAATACTCACCACTTCAACAGATTTGATCTTCATAGTTCTTCCCAATTTGAATGTACGTTTTCATCTTATCCTGCCCAATACCCATTTATGCCTTCTATTCCAAACCAGACACATCTTCAATACCTTCTTATATCAACGCTCTGAGTTTTGTAATCAGCTCATTATCCAACACTTCCAAACCAGCTCTGGCATTTGTCTTTGCTTGCTCTGGAGACTTCGCCCCCGGAATCACAACCGACACAGCAGGGTGTGAGATCACATATCGCAAAGCCATTTGCACCATCTCCTCACCTGGTTTGGCAAATGCCTTCAATTGCTCCACCCGCTCAATATCTGCCTCAAATTTTGCCTGTGCTTTGGCATCTTCATGCCAAGCGGTGCGAATGCTGTCGGTAAACTTTGTCGTTTTGTCATATCGCCCCGACAACAACCCCTTGGCCAATGGTCCACGCACCATTACACCAATATTGTTCTCCAAACAATAGGGCAAAAACTCGGCCTCAGCCTTCCGATTCATCAACGAATAATCCACCTGCACCACACTACAGTTTCCCATTTCATGAAACCGTTTCAAAACATCCAAATTATTGGTCGAAATACCATATGCCCGAATCCGACCCTCTTTGATCAAAATCTCAAAACCCTCAATATAAACCGAAGGATCTTCAATCTCACCTTCGTGGCACAACATCACATCTATCCAATCTGTTTTCAAACGATGCAGAGATGCATGTACACACACCCGAATGGTATCGGGATAATCACGTGGAATCAATCGGCCAATACGACGTCCCCAATTACCCGTTTTGCTCACCACCGTCACCCGATGCCGAATCCCTGCCAGTGCCATCCCAAGCCGTTCTTCTGAAGTACCTCCCGGAATACCATAATTTTCAGCCGTATCAAAAAGCGTGACCCCATGATCAAAAGCGCTCCGTATCGTCGCAAATGCCGTTGCGTCATCCGTATCGCCCCACTGATTCCCAATATTCCAAGTGCCCAACCCCACAGCAGAAATATCAACACCTGTTTTTCCAAATATTCGATGAAGCATGTGTTACCTCCTATTGGTGTAAACCATTACGCACCCATTTTAAAATCAAATCACCATTGTGTTGAAATATTTCAGCTCTGAGATCCTTAATAGAAAACCAATTCGGCTCAGAAGCTTCATCATCCACAATCTCTTCATCAGGTGCAAGATCAAACGACAAAGGTTTGCATCGATAAAAAAAGCACAACCCATGAAAAGCCAAATCTTCGGGATCGTAATAAAAAAAGTTCTCAGAAAATTCGAGAAAGCTTCCTACAGCAATAGAAATACCCGTCTCTTCTTGCACTTCGCGTTTCAATGCATCTGCCATCATCTCACCAACATCAACCCCACCCCCCGGCAATGTATACTTTCCCGTATTCCGATTCTTCACTACCAATAAATGCCCCATATTTTCAATCACGCCATACACCGATGGTCGAAATGACAACTGTTCCTTGGAAATTTTCTTAACAGCACCATAAAATGTCACACATTCTATCATAAAAAAATCCTAAGTTTTGTTTATTTTAATACCGGTATCCATATTGTGTAGCAATATACACCCTTATCCCAATTTTCCAAGTCTCACCAACACCCTATTTCCCACTTGGCATTCCATCTATTATCTGTTTTATTTCACCTCAACGCAAACATCCCTGACATAAAAATAAACGAATGGATCAAACTTGTATTCAAGACCCGATATGTCTCTTTATGCAACAGTCATAAAGCCATTACAACCGCAGCTTCTCGTTACCACCTATGTCTTGGCCATGCTCACCTTTTTTATATCCTGTACGCAAGACACCACCATTCCCACACAAACACCAACCCAGGTCACAACAAAACCGCCCGCGCCAATAAGACAAAAAATACAAGGTGACAGCACCTACAGCAACATCCGCAAAGCCGACTATGTAGGCCCCCAAGTCTGCGCTGAATGTCACCAAGAAAACTTTAAAAACTGGCAAAAACACCCACACAGTCGCATGAACATGCTGGCCACAGAAGAAACTGTGTTGGGTGATTTTTCGCGTGCCACACTGGATTATGGCAACAAAAAAGCCGTCTTTCGCAAACAAGACGGCCAGTTCCTTATTGAATATTTCCAAGAAGAAACGCTTCTTCGCCAATTTCGCATCACCCGCGTGATTGGATGGCGATATGAACAAGATTATGTCGGTTTTCAAACCCACGGTCCAGAACCGTCAGATGCACCCATTTATCAGCAAGAACTCCGCGTTGGATTTTCTTACGACATAGACAGACAACAGTGGTTTCCACAAAGTTACCTCGAACCCACCGAATATCCAGGCGCAGAATATAATCCCGATGGCACATTTCGTCACGATCCATTTAAACCCACCACCGTTGCATTTAACCAACGATGTGCCCGATGCCACAACACATATGCCTATGACCTTCGCCTCTACAAAATTTATACACCCGATGGCCTCCTTTCAGGTTTTCCACCTGGCCCTGGGGTTGAACGCCCCGTCATTCAAGCCCTTGCAGAACAAGCGGGTCACCCCAATTTTGAATCCACCACCACATTGCCTACAGACCAGTTTGTAAGCGTGGGCATCAGTTGTGAAAGTTGTCATTTTGGAGGACGAGAACATGCCAAACTCGGCAAAGAAATGCGCTTTGTCCCTACACATCCCTTACTGACCAAATGGGCCCCCGATTACAAAACCGCACGCAAAAACCCCTATGTGGTCAACGCCATTTGCCGCCAATGCCACCACTCAGGTGCCAGTGCGCCAGACAACTGGCCCGATGGATCAGCAGGTGTCAACTCCATGGAAGCCATCGAAATGGATCGCGGTGGTTGCGTCAGTGAAATGCGATGTACACACTGCCACAATACCCACGTCTCTGGCCCCAAAGCGGGTGGCCCCGACCAACCCGAACATGTAAACACGTGTATTACCTGTCATCAGGAGCTACAATCAGTACAAGCCGCCAACGCACACAGCCGCCATACCCCCAACCAAGCATCGTGTCTCGACTGTCACATGCCACGCATTGTACAAGGTTTTGGCATTGCCAATCGCACACACCGCGTCGCATCACCCACCGACCCCAAAATCTTAGGCACCGGCATGCCCAATGCCTGCAACTTGTGCCACCTCGACAAATCACTTGCCTGGACGCAAAACGAACTACAAAAAATATGGGGCAAACAAGTGCCCCTTTCACAATCGCTCACAAAACAATTTGGTCCCAAATTCGACAAACCAGCAGGAGATGCCTGGCTTTCTCACCCAGTCTCTCTCGTTAGACTCGTCACGGCCTATGCATACACCAACTCTCAATGGAGCAACGACAAACTCCCTCACCTCATCACATCTTTAAACGATTCCAATGCCTACAACCGCTATAGCTATCTTCAAGACATAGAAAAAATACTCGGTCACAAAATCAGCAACGATGAATACAGCATCACGGGACCACCCCAAAAACGTGCCAAACAAATTCAAAATTTAATCGCAAAGTATACGCAAAACAAATAAGTTCAAACACATTTTATCATCAATACACTTCAAATACGAAAGGGGTTAAAATGCCCATTTATGAATACCGCTGTACGGCGTGTGATCACGCATTTGAAACCCTAGTACAAGGCAATCAAAAACCAAGTTGTCCGTGTTGCAAAAGCAAAAAGCTCCAAAAACAATTCTCAGCATTTGCTGTTAATGGTGCAACTGGCAATGTTTCCTTTCCCTCAGGCGGTGGCTGAAGCCTTGCAGGTGGACAGGGTGCCTGTTCATAAATAAAAAACGACTTGTATATACGATACAAGTCGTTTTTTTGTGATTAAAAATCACCAGCGACGCTTATTGCTGTATGCCCACCTTCACATCATCTTGCGAGAGCAATCGAATGGGCACAGGGTCGATATGCCAAATATCATTGCTGTATTCACGAATGGTGCGATCAGAAGAAAACATGCCACTGCGTGCCGTATTGAGAATCGACATACGCGTCCAATGTGCTTTGTCTGCATAAGCTTTATCCACTCGGGTTTGACAATCGACATACGCCTTAAAATCGGCAAACACCATATAAGGGTCGTGATGGAGCAACCCATCTATCAAGGGCCGAAACAAGTCGCCGTCACCCCGAGAGAAAAACCCTGCCTGGATCAACTCAATCACCCGGCGCAGTTCTGCATTGCCGTGATAATAATCCATAGGATTATAACCCGTGTTGCGCAAGGCATAAACCTCTTCTGCCGTCATGCCAAATTGAAAGAAATTTTCTGCACCCACGGCATTGCGAATTTCGATATTGGCACCATCCAAAGTACCAATCGTTAACGCTCCGTTCATACAAAACTTCATATTGCCAGTGCCAGAAGCTTCTTTGCCTGCGGTAGAAATTTGCTCCGATAGCTCTGCTGCCGGATAAACCAAATGCGCATTACGCACATTAAAATTGGGGAGATAAACCACTTTGAGACGACCATTTATTGCAGGGTCGCGATTGACCATTTCACCCACCGACGTGATGAGCTTAATGATCAACTTGGCAATGTGATACCCTGGAGCCGCTTTACCACCAAAAATAAACGTGCGAGGCTGAATATCTAAGTGAGGGTTTTTGCGCAAGTGATGATACAGTGCAATCACATAAAAAATATTGAGATGTTGGCGTTTATATTCGTGAATGCGCTTCACTTGAATATCAAAAATCGAGTTGGGGTCTATGGCAATGCCTGTGCGTTGTTGCGCAAAAGCCGCAAATTCGTGCTTATTGGCCAACTTCACCTCTCGCCATTTTTCACCAAACGCCGCATCTTCGGCATAGGGTTCCAACTTTTGCAACTGTTCCAAATCTTTGGGCCATTCATCACCAACAACATCTGTAATCAATTCCGACAAACGCGGGTTGCTCAACTTCATAAAACGGCGCGGTGTTACCCCATTGGTCTTGTTGCTAAATTTCTCAGGCCACAATTCATAAAAATCTTTCAACACATCACTTTTGAGCAATTCCGAGTGCAAATTTGCTACCCCATTAATGGCATAACTGCCCACACAAGCCAAATGCGCCATACGCACATATCGCCCATCATTCTCATCAATCAGTGACATACGCGCCACCCGATCATCATCGCCCAAAAAGCGCAGGCGCACCTCATCGAGAAACCGATCATTGATCTCGTAAATAATTTCTAAGTGGCGTGGCAACAAATAACCAAACATATCCACAGGCCAACGCTCCAATGCCTCTGGCAAAAGGGTATGGTTGGTATAAGCAAAGGTGTGCCGCGTAATCGACCACGCCTCATCCCACGCCAAACCATAATCATCGAGTAACAACCGCATCAGTTCCGGAACAGCAACCGCAGGATGCGTGTCGTTGAGTTGCACTGTAAACTTTTCGTGAAACTGAGACAGCGGAATATGTTGAACCCGCATAATGCGCAACATATCTTGCAAGGAGCAAGATACAAAAAAGAACTGCTGCTCAAGACGCAACTGTTTGCCTTGCACTTGCGTATCGTTGGGATAAAGCACCTTGCTGATGTTCTCAGATGTCACCTTTTGATCTACCGCACCATAATAATCACCACTGTTAAACACAGCAAAATCAAACGACTCGGGGGCTTCGGCACACCACAATCGCAATGTATTGGCCGTGTTGTTGCG
>JAYODI010000026.1:0-62741 GCA_038279365.1 Candidatus Latescibacterota bacterium
CTTTAACTCTCCCTTGAAATTTTGTCCATTCGTTTTGGGGGGCAATATACAAACATATGCCAAACATATAAGACTTAGTGCTTTGGGCGTTCTGGGGATTTTGTGGCCAATTATTTGTGGATGCTTTCTGATTTTTAGGCCAGAATAGGCGAGTTATTTGAATAGATTTAATTCATGCTCACATTTTGTGAGGTTTTTTATATCTGTGTCCTTTTTTATTTGAGAAGGTTAAGACCATCTTTTATCGCCTAAACTTTTACTCTTTTGAGGGGGCTTTTAAAAGAGAAAGGCGGTTGACAAACCCTATAAGCCATTGTATATTTTGGCTGGGGCTATGGGATGGCCCAATTGGGATCCTCGAGCATACTAGGGGTGGGATGCCGAGGATCCCGTTTTATATACCCAGCACAGTTTCTGTGCTGGGTATTTTTTGTGTTTTAGAGTGGGGTTTGCCAGTATGGCTTAAATGTTGGGTTAGGAAATGATAAATATTTGTTTTTATTTTTTTCATTCCAACTTAATAGAATTCCATTAAACTTAAAAATAATTATTGACACCTGCACCTTTGTTTAGTATTTTTTGCATGTTGGTTGAATTCTGTGATATCATCTTTAGAGGAGGTGAAACATGGCAGAAGTAGCAGGTGTTGTTGAAACAGGTATGCTCGCCGATTTAAGCCGTGATTTGCTTAAAGTTGCTGAACGTATCCAAGCAGAGTTAGATGGTGTGGCATTTTATACCATTAAGCCTGAAGCCTTGGCTCAAGTAGAAGCAGCTGAAAAGGCGGTGGATGTGTTGGCTCAAGATCTCAGTCGTGGAGAGGGTGAACTAACCGAATGGCACCAAGTTCTAACAGATTATGAAGCGGCTTGGCATCGGGTGATCGCGTCTTTAGGTGCAAGACAAAACTAAAAAACATTATTATTACGTTCGTTTTCAGCGGTGAAGGCTACCGTGGGGCCGCTGATTCAATACAAAAGCAAGGAGAGACACACATGGCCAAAATCATAGATGATGTGAAACGAAAAATTGCCGAATCTGAAGGTTTTCCAATCGAAAAGATTGATGAGTTTGTGGCATTTATCAATGAAGAACCTTATATCACCTCCTCAGGGCTACAGTATAAGATGCTACAGACATATAAGGCTGGAAAATTTGCGGTGCAGGCCGTGATGCCTTCCCAAGAAGAATATGCCCTTTTACGACGCATGATGGGTTTAAAGGATGACGACCCTTTGGTCGTGATGCGCGGTGAAGTATGGATTGAAGGTTTTGAGCGACCCTTTATAGATTATGGCACCACCACACCGAAAAATTTGCGTGGGTTTGTTCGGTTTACCGATTACCCCTTAGAGATGGCGACACGCCGAGCCACCAACCGGGCCATGCGATTGGCCACGGCAACGGGATTATGCTCTATTGACGAAGTAAAAGAACCCCAATCTGATCAAGTGGGTGATACCGAAGCCACGCAGGGTCAGATAGATTTGCTGCGCAATTTGGGGCGTAATACACTTTTGACGGAAGATGAACGGGTTCGAATTGAAGCACAAATCACAGAAGGTCTTGGCAAACGTCAGGCGTCAGAATTGATAGATCGCATCAAGAATAGATTGGATGCAAGGAGAAATAGTCATACACGCGCAACGCCCCCTTCTGTTGCTGCATAATTTATGTTTCAATAAGCCGATAGATCGCGCGGCGATCTGTTCTTCGTCAAGGGGAGAGGGGGAGGAATAGCATCGCGCGATCTATCTGGCAACATCAAAAGCGAAGGTTTTTTTTTACCTTCGCTTTTTGTTGTTTGGGGCCATTATTTGGGTTGACGATGGTTGCTGAGTAAAAGTATATTGCAATCACGGAAATTAGTAAAAATTATATTTTTTATGTTTAACATATTAAAAATTTATGGAAAATATTATGGATTTGGATCAAATGCGGGGTTTTTTAGAAACGGCTCGGGAAAAGAGCTTTACGAAAGCGGCTGCAAAACTCTTTTTAACCCAACCTGCGGTGAGTTTGCAAGTTAAGGCATTGGAAACTGAGTTGGGAACACAACTTTTTGAACGGCGCGGTAAGCAGGTGTTGCTTACGGATGCAGGGCGTTTGTTGTATGAGCGGTCTGAGGTTATTTTGGAATTGGTTACACGCGTGCACCAAGACATGGCATCTTTGGGAGTGCTCAAAACCGGGCGATTGCGTGTGGGGACGAGTGATACCAATTGTGCTTATGTGTTGCCGCCAGTGGTGAAAGCTTTTCGTGAGGCTTATCCGGGTGTGGAATTGCGTTTGACGGACCGTATGTCGGCAGATGTGGTGCGTTTGGTGATGGACGGGAATGTCGACTTTGGTTTGGCCACATTGCCCGTTGGGGATATGCGGGTCAAGACCGAATTTTTATTTTTTAGAGAGGATGTTATGATTTGTCCTACGGGGCATCCGTTGGCAAGGCAGGAGCATGTTTCATTACAAGAGGTGACGGCCTATCCTATGTTGATGTTGGCGCAAGGGAGCACCAGTCGGGCAATGCTTGACCGTGTTTTGCTGCAATTGAATTTGACGGCCCACATGGTTATGGAATTGGGCAGTATTGAGGTGATAAAACGTTTTGTGGAGATTGGTTTGGGGGTGGCATTGGTGCCTGAAGTGGCAGTGCGTGAAGAAGTGCTTGGCAAACGGATCGTCGCTGTTCGTGTTGTTGATCTTCCGGCACGGGAAGTGGGGTTGGTGCAAAGACAAAACGGGCACTTATCGCGGGCAGCAGAAGTTTTTTGGGCTTTTTTAAAAACACATGTAGCCGCACATTTTGGTTTGTGAGGTAGGCATGGCTTATAAGAACATATTGCCACTGAATGAATATGAACTCATTGAGTGGGTTGCGGAAAGTTATGGATTGGTTGTAGATGGTGTCGATTTGCGCGTGGGGTATATGAGTACCGTTGCCATTTTGTCTACATCTACGCAACGTTTTGTTTTAAAATGTGTTGTGCAAAAGGAAGATACGCAACTCGCCTTATCCCGACAAATAACCCTTGCTACTGGTTTGCGCAACCATTTTATGCCTGTGGCAGATTGTGTGATGGGGAAAGGTCGCCAATATTTTTTTGAAATTGATAAAAAAATCTTGTCTTTGTGGACATTTTTAGTTGGGAGCGGTTTTGAAATAGGAAATCAGAAGCAATTGCAGGTCGCTGGTGCGACTTTGGGGAAGATGCATCGGGTATTTGCCCACGAGCAAGGCGATAAAAGCGGCACCACTTGGGGGTGGTCAGATCGGGTAGCGCAAATGACTCATTCTTGGCAAGCCATGGCCACAGACAATGGGCAAGGCAAGGCTTTGGTCGCCAATTTGAGCAAATATTTAGACAAATGGGTTTCACCTTCAGAAAAAGAACCACAAATCATGATTCATAATGATTTTCGGGCACAGAATCTGTTGTTTCACGGAAATGAGATTTCTGGTATTTTAGATTTAGATGCGGTGTGTATTTCGCCTCGTGTTTGGGATGTGGTTTATGCATTGGCGTTTTTTCAGGCAGTTATTGCAGATCGGCCTTTACAAGTAAATGAAATGGCGGCATTGCTCAAAGGATATCATGACCACAATCCGTTAGATACAAACGATCTGGCTGATTTGCCACAGTGGTTGGGGTTGGCATTGCTGAAAGGTTTAACACTTTGGGGGCAAATTTGTTATGTCGACAAAGTTCAACCCAATGTGCAAAAGTGGCTTGATGGTTATTTGCCATTGCTTGAGCAAGTGGAAGTTATTGGTGGGGTGTTACAAGATGGGTTGATTGGCTGAAGCTTGTATTTTTGATGGGTTTTGATTATCATACTTCCTCGTTAATGTGAGCAAATGTTTTGGTATGGGAGTCATTTATGAAGGCCTTTTTGTTGAGCATTTGGATGTGTTTGTTGATGGGATGGTGTTTTCAAAGTGTGGAGGCAAAAAAAGCTTCTGCTGAAGACATTGCCCGTGCAGAAATACACCACAAAGAGGGGCAAGATCATTTCGATGCGAAAAGGTATGATCAAGCCATCGCCGCGTTTTTGGAGGCCATTGCCCTTCATGAAGATTCTGCACCTTTTTATGTGGGTTTGGGGCATGCCTATTATGAAAGTGGTGACATTGAGACGGCTGAAAAAGCTTTTAAAGATGCATTGCGCAAAGATAAAAAATATGCACCTGCGTTTAATGGATTGGGTTTGGTTTATACGCAAAAGAAGAATGCACTGCGTCGAGCCATCCAATATTTTAGAGATGCCAATCGCGCAGACAAAACCTATTCGGAAGCACAATACAATTTGGCAAAGACACTCGAAGCATTTGGCAGTTCTGAGACATTAAAAGAGTATCAAAATGTTTTAAAAATTGACTCCAAACATCCAGATGCGCATTATCGCATAGGTATTTTATTGCTGCGCAATCGTTCATACGAAGAAGCGGTTCAGGCTTTTCGCGACCAACTGTCTGTCAAAGAAGATCATTGGGGGGCGCGGTTGCAATTGGGGGCATTGTTAAAAGGGCTTGGACAAACCGATGAGGCTGTGACGCATCTTGCCCGTGTGGCCGCCAGTGAGGGGGAGTTTCAACGCAAGGGTGTGTTGGAGTTGGCACAAGTTTTTCAGACGCGCCGAGAATTTGATCAATCCAGCCAGTTGTTTGATGCTTATATCAACAAACTGCCCGAGCAGGAACAGGCCATTTATTACGATTTAAAATATGTGGCCCAAGGGCCTGTTTTGGAAGCGTTTGAGAAAGCAGATACCTTTGCCAAAAAGAAGGAGATATTTGATGACTTTTGGCAACGCTTAGATCCTGCCCCTGTGAGTGTGGCCAATGAACGTCAGTTGGAATATTATCGGCGGGTGGCTTTTGCACGTGAGTATTTTGGTGAATACCTACAGCCTTGGGATGATCGTGGCGAAGCCTATATTCGCTATGGCGACCCTGCGCATATCAGTCGCTCCAGCAATATTAATATTGAACGACACCCGCAAGTTGTGGCCGTTAAAAATCGTCTGATTGCATTGGCGGGCGGCGCTGCCGAATCGTTGGCGCAACAACGCCTCGATGTGGTTGCTTCTGGTATGTCCGATCCGGGTGAATTGTTGAGTGATCGAGATCCTTCACGTGAAGACAGAACGGCCAATGTCGATTTTATGGGATGGCCCGTTTATCCAATTCCTATGGATGTGCGCTGGGAGTATTGGATTTATACCAATGTGCCAGGAGGAATGGAAGTGACGTTTGTCCAACCCAATTATCCTGGCCCCCATGAATATGCTGAAGTGCCTTTGGGAACGGGAAATAGTGCTCGAATATGGCAAGATTTAAACCCGCAAATGGTGATGGCAAACATATCGGCTCGCCGGCCTACTACATATCAACCCGACTTTGCCACAGGACCATTGGATTTTCACTTTTATACATCGGCGTTTCGTGGCAACGAGGGGCAATCTGCTTTGGAAGTTTATTATGGTATTCCAGTGTCAGATTTAAGTTTTGTGACCTCAGAAACGGGTCAACAAGTGGCTTTGTTAGACAGAGGGGTTGCTGTTTATGATGATGAGGGGCGATTGGTTTATCGCAACAGCGAAGAGATGGTCTTAGGGGCTCCCAAAGATATGGATCAAAGTGCTGGATCTTTGGTGCCTGCCTTGGATCGCATTCTTTTGCCTCCCGGCAATTATCGGGTCAATTTGCAAGTTTTGGACCGTACGTCGGGTAAGTCACAGGTTTATAATCAAAATCGCGGTGTGCCTGATTTCGATATAAATAATCAACTGAAGGTGAGTGATATTGAGTTGGCGGCATCTATTGAGATTACGGAGAAAGAGCGGTTTCGAAAAGGGGATGTCGAAGTGATTCCGATGGCGTCTCAAGCATATTTGCCTGCACAACCTGTGTTTATTTATTTTGAGCTCTACAATTTAAAAGAAGATGCTTTTGGTCAAACAAAGTACAAAGTTTCTTATGAAGTCCGTTCAAAAGACCAAAAAGGTGTGGGGGCGCGTATTTTGGGTGGGGTGGGTAAGTTACTGGGGCAGCAAGAGGGTGAAGGTGTGATTACTATTGATTATGAGCAGGTGGGGCGTGAACGGCAAGAACAGGCTTATTTGGAATTGGACTTGTCAAATACAGAACCTGGCGTGCAGTTGCTCAAGGTGTTGGTAACAGACCAAAACTCTGGACAGACCGTGGGTGTGTCTACAACCTTTACGGTTCGATAAGATGCCACATTTTTTTTCTTGGATTGTGCCAGGACAATTGGCGGGAATGGGGCGGCCTGGATGTGGCTTGGAGTTGGCGGGGCAAATGATGCCCTATGAGCAACGGTTTTTGTCTTGGCTGATGCATTCTCAATCTTTGCAATCGGATCGGCAAAAGTTGGCTCGTAGAATCAGTTTGCCCGCTGGTAAACCCGAGTTGGTTGAACGGCGCATGGTGGAATTGTATCACAAGTTTCGCGATGTTTGGCAAGTGCTTGATACGTATACAGAAGGATTTGGAAGTGATGGCCAACCTGTAGATCGGTTTAAATTATGTACTGTGTTGCTCGAACAAGACCTTGCTTTTTTGGTGCAACAAGGCATTCATACCATTGTCTCTTTGACTGAAACGCCCTTAAATGAAGATGTTGTAGGTGCATTTGATTTTGAAACTTTGCATATGCCAGTGCCAGACCGAGAGGCACCCGAACCAGAGCAAATTGATCAATTGATGGCTTATTTGGATAATCAGTTGGGTGCTGGGCGCAATGTTGTGGTGCATTGTTTGGGGGGGTATGGACGCACGGGTACCATGTTGGTGTGTTATTTGATTCATTGTGGTGCGACTGCCGATGAAGCTTTGAAAGAAATGCGCCGGTTGCGACCGCTGTCTGTAGAAACAGAAGTACAGGAGCAAGCGGTATATGCTTATGAGGAGCGGATTCGATGAGTGATTTTTCAGTGGCCACCATGCGAAGGCATGCACGCGAATTGTTTGACGTGGCCATCCAGGCTGTGGATGCTGAGCAATGTGTGCGTCGGTTTGTGCGCTTGGAAGGCGATGTTTTGCATATTGGCAACCAAGACTACAAATTGTCTTGTTATACGCGTATTTTGGTGGTGGGAATGGGCAAAGCATCACCCCAGATGGGCGTTGCCTTAGAAGATATTTTGGGGGATCGCATTGCTGGTGGGGTGATCAATACCAAATATGAACATGGTGAAGCGCTTAAACACATTGAGGTGATTGAATGTGGGCACCCTGTGCCCGATGAGGCCGGCGTGGAGGGGGCCAATCGCATCTTGGCATTGTTGGATGAGGCAGATGAAAAGACTTTGGTCATTTGTGTGATTTCGGGTGGTGGGTCGGCTTTGACACCGGCTCCTGTTCAGGGCGTCTCATTGGCAGATAAACAAGAGACAACACGTTTGTTGCTTGCGTGTGGGGCCAACATTGTAGAACTCAATGCCATTCGCAAACATTTGTCTCGCCTGAAAGGGGGCGGGATGGCGCGTGTGGCTTTTCCTGCTACGGTTGTGGCATTGATGTTGTCCGATGTGATTGGTGATCCGATGGATGTGATTGCATCTGGACCGACGGTGCCCGATACCTCGACATTTCAAACGTGTATGGATATTTTGGACAAGTATGATTTGCTTGGAAAAATTCCCAAAGCTGTAAGGGCGCGGTTTGAAGCTGGTTTGGCAGGGGATATTGATGATACGCCTAAGCCAGGTGATGTGGCTTTATCACGGGTGCAAAATTTGGTGGTGGGCAGCAACGGTTTGGCGGTATCCGCTGCGGCCGAAAAGGCCAAAGAATTGGGTTACAATACTTTGGTACTTTCTACGCGCGTTGAAGGTGAAGCCCGTGAAGTGGCCTATGTGTATGCGGGCATTGCCAAAGAAATTGTTGCTTCGGGCCAACCGATTGTTGCACCTGCCTGTGTGATTTCAGGGGGTGAGACAACGGTGTTGGTGCGCGGTCAGGGCAAGGGGGGGCGCAATCAAGAACTGGCGCTTTCTGCGGCGATTCAGTTGGCAGGGTGTGAGCAGGTGGTGATGCTCAGTGGGGGAACCGATGGAACGGATGGGCCCACCGATGCGGCTGGGGCAATAGTGGATGGGCTAACAATTGAAAGGGCCAATCAAAAAGATATTTCGGCGTTGGCGCATTTAAAAAACAACGATGCCTACCATTTTTTTAAGCCATTGGATGACTTGATTATGACAGGGGCAACGGGAACCAATGTGGCAGATGTTGCGTTTGTGATGGTGGGGCAGAAGACGTGATGGTTTGGCGAGATGTGAAACTATGCTTCGCGATTAACGATGGTGATACCCACCCCAACCAAGGCCAAGCTCAATAGAATGCCTGGCGAGATGGGATCGCCAAGCAATTGATTGCTGATGATGACACCAATAATGGGTGTGGTAAATCCAAATACGGCCAGTTTGCTTGCCGAGTAGCGCTGCAAGAGGCTGGTGAGCAAAATAAAGCAGAAACCTGCCACAACAAGCCCCTGATATAATACGCCACTGACGACAGATAGGTTGATGTGAATCGGTTGTGTTTCAAAAAGTGCACTGAGGGCAAAAAAAATGGGTAAACTGGGGGCGGCCTGCCAAATGAGTACTTTGCCTGGGTGCATATTTTGTGTGAGGCGTTTGAGGTAGATTTGCCGGGCACCCAATAGCATTGCACTGCAAAGCACCATCAGATCTCCTAAAACATATTGAAAATCACTTAGGACTATGCTTTCGGCAAAAACAGAAATCACGCCTGCAAATGCGAGTATCATGCCAATTACTTTGGAGGTGCTGATGCGGTCACCCGCGATAAAAAAGTGGGCAAAAAACGCGGTAAAAAAGGGATATGCCGAAATAAAAATGGTAGATCGGCTGGCGAGTGTGTGAGCCGTGCCTGCATTGAGCAAATAGATTTGGGTGAGAAAGATGCATACAAGACCTGCAATGCCTTTGCGTTCGTGGGCTTGTAATTGAAGCGACAACCCCAATGCTTTTGCCCAAATAAGAACAACCAACCCGCCCAATAAAAAGCGAATGCCTGCCAAACACAATGGCGGAATACCTGCCAATGCAAACTTGATGGACACGGAGTTGCCGCCCCACAAGATGGCAGTGAGCAGGTTTAAAAATCCGGCTTTTAAGGTGAGGTTGTCATTGCGCATTGTGAACGTTTTTTCTGGAAGTTAACCACAGGGTAATCGTTAGGGGTAGCAACAACCAAACGATTTGTAAGGTTGCCGTAAATGTGCCTAAAATGCCAATGCACCCTGAAACAATAAGCCCATTGCAAAAGAAGTGTTTGTTGTATGGGGTGATCTGAGGCAAGAGATGGATAAGACGATTGGGAAGGCCTGTGGTTTGTTTGGGCGCATAGTGGCCAATGAGTATGCTGGCCCACGATAAAAGCCCTATTTCTATACTGACATGAGGAGACAGCCAACCCAACGCGACACCTATGTGGCGCAGGTGGCTGTGTGTGCAAATGAAGAATGCACCGTCGTGTAAAGGTCGCAGCAGGCCCACCTCATCTAATTGTGTGGCCCTTCGTTTGTCGGAAAAGGTGATGAAGCGAAAAAAAGCATAGATCACAACAATGGCTGCAGCATATCTATAAACGACATAGGTATGTACATAAGGCAAATGATTTTCAGATAAAAAAGCCGTTATGATGGTGATGGATAAGGCAATAAGAGGCACGCGCTGTGATTGGATGTTGGCCATACATATCTCGTGATTTGTGGGAATGTTTTTTAGAATTGTGGATTATATAGGCTTATCATGACCTTGTCAAGGATGGAGGATTGATGTTGAAACAATGGATTTTTATTCTGTGCGCCTGTGTGGTGGGGTTTGCCCCTCGTGTTGAAGCACGAGAATTTCTTAAAGAAATCGAAGAACAATACAATCAAGGAAAGCTTAAAGAAGCATTGGCCGTTGCACAAGCATTTGCTCAGGCTCACCCCGACAGTGTTGATGCACAAGGGTTTTTAGGGACATTGTCTGCCGAAATGGGACAATGGAATGTGGCTGTATCTGCATTTCAGCGTTTGATTGCCCTTAAACCTACAACTGCTCGCGGCTACCGCGATTTGGCTGTTGTTTATTCCCAGCAGGGAAACGTACAGGAAGCCTTAAAAGCGTTGGCCGACGGCATTGAAAAAAGCGAACAGCCCGAGGTGTTGTTGGCTGAACGCTCGTCTTTGTATGCCGATCTTGGCAATGGCAAACAGGCCATTGCAGATTTGGAGCGCGCCATAGGTTTGGCACCTGACTTCATGGACTCTTATCAACAGTTGGCATTGTTGCATGTGGCCTTAAACGACACGGTGAAAGCTGTAGATGTGATGACACGCGCATTGAAGGCCAACCCAGACAATGTGATGCTCAAGGTGAATCAAGGGGGAATCTTTCACGCACTGGGCATGACAAATAAAGCCTTGGCCGCTTATCGAAAAGCCATTGATTTGGCACCCGATGATCCTGCATCTTATCGGGCTTTGGGATTTATGGCCGCCGAGGTGGAATCTTTGAAGGTTGCACGCGCAGCCTGGGAAAAGGCGAGAGATTTGGCACCCGATGATTTGGAGGTACGCGATGCCCTGTCCCAGCTTTATTTGGCAGAACGAGATCCAAAATCTGCTGTAGCTGAGATCGATGCGATATTGAAGCTTGCCCCCAATGCTTCTCGCATACGGTTTCGTTTGGCCGAAATTTATGCCCAAACGGGAAATTTGCCTCAGGCAAAGACACAGTTGTTGGCCTGTATAACCCGTTCTTCTAATTGGGTGCAGCCTTATAAACGCTTGGCTTTGATTTATATGAGTGAAGATTTGGTTGACTCTGCAGAAGTTATTTATAACAAAGCCTTGACTTTGGTGCCCAATGATGCCGAAATTCACAACAACTTGGGTTATGTCTATTCTGTACGTGGCGAACTGGGCAAAGCGAAGTCGGCGTATGAAAAGGCCATTGATGTCAGCCAAGATGCGGCAACGTTGCGTGATGCACAGAACAATTTGGATATTATTGCGTCTATCCAGGCAGGAAAAATGCGTGCCCGACATATTTTGGTCAAAACCGAAACGGAGGCGCAAGATATATTGAACCAGCTCAAAGCAGGGGCTGATTTTAGCGAAATGGTTCAAAAATATTCGGTTGACCCATCTAAGGCTGTAGGTGGCAGTATCGGATTTTTTTCTAAGGGCGATTTGCATCCTGCGTTTGAGGCGGCTGTGATAAAATTGAATCCCAACGATATTAGTGGTGTGGTCAAAACCCCTTTGGGCTTTCATATTATTCAGCGTGTGAATTAAGGATTGAGACTTACAACGTGATTGATCACAAATGGACACCCGTGATGGAGGCTTTTGGGCTGAGATTGTATTTTCAAGGGGTGCCTTGGGTTGGTTTAACAAACGGTGGCAAACACATTTGCCACCGTTTGTCTTGGTTGGGGGTGTTGGGATGAAGCGTTTGCGCAAAATTGCATTTTGGGGTGTTGGCATTGTGTTGTTGGGGTGGCTCATTCACAATGTGGGCATTGCGTCGGCGTGGACACAGGTACGCATGATGGGGTGGGGGTATATCCCGATCTTATTTATTGCATTTTGTTGGCATTTGAGCAATACGTGGGCGTGGGCAGTTTGTTTTGATCCCAAATTACCTCGCCCAAATATTTGGTCGCTGTTTCGTACCAAAATGTCGGGTGAGGCTGTTGGCAATGTAACGCCGGCCTCTCATGTAGGTGGAGAAGTTGCCAAAGCGTATATGTTGCGTGATCAAATATCCGTTACGCAGGGTATCCCCTCATTGGTGGTAAATAAAACCATTGAGATGGTGAGCGGTTTGGTGTTTGCTTTGGCTGGAGCTTGTGTTGCTGTGTGGCAATTTTCTTTGCCCATAGAAGTGCAAGTGGGGTTGGGGATGGCATTGTTTTTGGGTAGTTTGGGTATTGTTACGGCATTCATATCGCAACGGCAAAATACATTTGTATGGCTTGTGAATCTGTTGGGGCGATTGCGTCTTACTTTTTTGGAATCTCGACGCGAGAAATTTGTTGAGATGGATCGGGCCATTGCCGCATTTTATAAACACAATCGCAAAGGTTTTGGATGGTGCCTGGGGTTGCACATTTTGAGTTGGGTTTTGGGTACGTTTGAGGTTTATGCCATATTACACTTATTGGAACAACCCCAACCATTTGCATCTGCTTTTTTGTTTATGTCTTTGTCTTTGGTCATTAATACGGCGTTTTTCTTTATACCGTCGGGTGTGGGTGTTTTTGAAAGTGGGCATGTTTTTTTGTTTCAGTTGTTGGGGCTTACTGCAGATTTGGGGTTGGGGGTTGCACTGATTCGGAGAATACGAAAAGTTTTTTGGGTTACTTTTGGGTTTGTATTGATGGTATTAAGACGGCGTAACAAAGGTGATAAAACGCCTCTGTCAATAGATGCTCCAATTTCAGCGGATATCCCAAAAACGCCTTAAGCCATTTGATATCTAAAGATGATTGTGAGATGCTGTTAATCTGGCATAGGTTTCGCTTAGATGATGCAGGGGTATGTTTAAATTGTAAGTATCTTTTATAAATATGCTCAAATTATGGCTGTATTCGCTAATATTCTTGATGTTTTATCCTGTGATCTATTTGGGTTGTGAGGTAATGGTGTTGCATAAAAACAACAGGTGTATACTTTTTTCACACACATTTTTACAACGAACCCTCATTGTGGTATGGGGGGTTTTGTTTGGGGCGTCTGGGATATACGCCCAAACCTTTGATCTTAAAACCAGCATTGAAAAAGCCCTGGAAATACACCCAGGAGTACAAGCCGCGCAAGTGGATATTGCGATTGCACAATCGCAATTGGATCAGGCAAGGGCGGCTCGCTTGTTGCCCAAGTTCGAAGTGCGGTCTGTGTTGGGGCCTTCTCCAGAAGCGCGTGGGAATGCGTTGGCTGGCGATACCAATTTGAGTGATTTGCAGGTGTTTTCGCAAACCGAAGCCACGTTTTTGCAGCCCCTTTATACATTTGGGAAATTAAGTGGGGCACGCGATGCTGCGTCTGCGGGGGTATTGGCTTATGAAGCGGGATTGGTGAAGTCGAAGGCCGATTTGGAATTGCAGGTTTTTGAAGTGTTTTATGGGGTGCATCTGTCAAAGGCACTTTGGGAATTGGCTCAAGAAGCTCAAGGTGATTTTAAAAAAGCCCGCGATTTTGTGGCTGAAAAGCTTGAAAATGATGAAGGAGATTTTACATACGTCGATTTGGCACGTATTGATCGTTTTGCTTTTGATGTAACCGAAAAAGTGAATGAGGCACAAAAAGCGCAAGATTTGGCCCAATCGGCAATGCGATTGTTGTTGGGGTTGAATGCGTCAGATTCGTTGTCTTTGGGGGGGGCTTTGGTTGCGTTGGAAGTGGATATCTTACCCTTGGATCACTATTTGGAACGTGCCCGTCTACGTGCCGAAATGAAACAGCTTGATGCGGTTGCTCAGGTGCGCGAGTCGTTGGTGAAAGTGGCCAAGAGTGATTTGTATCCGCAATTGTTTTTGGCTGGACAATTTAAGTATTCTTATGCGCCTAACAGAGATGATCAAAAAAGCCCTTTTGCCTATGATCCACTCAATTTGTTGCAAACGGGTGCGGTGGTTGGATTTCAGCAATCGCTCTCTTTTGGATTGACGTCGGCCAAAGTAAAAAAAGCCCAATTAGAGCACCAAAAGATTCTTTATCAAACGGATTTGGCGCGAAAAGGGATGGCCATTGAGATTGAAAAGATTTATCGGGAATTAAAAGAAGCGGAGAGTAATTTGGCGGCCGCTGAAAAAGCTCGGCGTGCGGCACGACGTTGGTTTATTGCTGTGCGTGATGGTTTTAACGGAGGTTTTGAAAAAGCCTCTGACATGATTGACGCCGTAAAAGAATACGGCATTATTCGCGCCAAATATTTTGAGGCAGTTTACAATTTTAACAAGGCATGGGCCAAATTGCAGCGTGCAACAGGACAGCCCATTGTGCAGTCATTAGGACTTTAGGAAAGGTATGAATATGGTCAAAAAGGCCGTTATTATTGCAGCTGGAATGGGGAGCCGTCTGCGTGGGTATGGTAGTGATATGCCCAAGCCTTTGGTGCCTGTCGCGGGTGTTCCACTTTTAAAAAGAACCATCTTATCGGCCAAAAGAGGTGGCATTAGCGAACTGGTGGTTATTACGGGTTTTCGTGGCGATGAGATTCGGTCTGCCCTTATGGATGACGCACAGTTTGTCGATTTGGACATTGATTGGGTGCACAATGCCGATTGGGAACGCGGCAATGGCGTGTCGGTGCTGGCGGCCAAAGAATATGTGGATGAACCTTTTGTTTTGTTGATGTCTGACCATCTGTTTGACCCTGAGGTTTTGGTTAAATTGCGCCATATTCCCATTGGCCCAGATGAAGCCATTTTGGGTGTCGATTCCAATTTGGATGGTATTTTTGATATGGAAGATGCCACCAAGGTGCTTTTAGATGGGGATCGCATAGAGAAAATTGGCAAGGAGTTGGCCAATTACAATGCGGTTGATACGGGCATGTTTTTGTGTAGCCCGTTTTTGTTTACGGCATTGGAACAATCGATTGCCTCGGGTGAAGGATCACTCTCTGGGGGGATTCGGGTTTTGTCTGAGCAAGGCACCATGCGCACGGTGGATGTGGAAGGGCATTTTTGGTTGGATGTCGATACACCAGAAGCCCATGTGCAAGCCGAACGATCTTTGTTTCGGATGTTGGGCAAACCCACAGACGGTTTTGTTTCTCGGAACTTTAATCGAAAAGTTTCCACGCGCATCACGCGACTGTTGGTACACACGCCTTTTACGCCCAATCAATTGTCCATAGTGACCATGCTGATTAGTTTTGTTTCTGCGTGGTTGGTGTCTCAGGGGGGGACCAGCTATTGGCATCTTGCTTTGGGTGGGCTGTTGTTTCAATTTGCGTCTATTGTAGATGGGTGTGACGGGGAGATTGCCAAGCTGAAGTTTATGGGGTCTCGCATGGGAGAATGGGTTGATACCATTGCCGATAATGTGTCTTATCTGGTTTTTCTAATTGCGGTTATTGCAGGGATGTATGCCCACACGGGGGATTCGTTTTATCCTTTGTTGGGTGGCGCGATGCTGTCGCTTGATGTTTTGGGGGTACTGCTCATATTTCTTTATCTAAAAGTGGTTGGGTCGGGCAGTATTGTGAGCTTTAATATGGCCTTTTCGAGCGATGTGCCAGAAGAAGAGCGCGGTTGGGTGTTTAAGATTTGTAAATCTTTGTTATTTATGAGCCGGCGTGATTTTTTTGCTGCACTTTTTTGCGTGTTGGCTCTCTTAAATAGCATAGAAGGAATGTATTGGTATTTGACCATTGGGTCTGGGTTTTTGTGTGCTGGTATTTTTGGTTTTGCGGGGCAGATGTTGCGCACAAGAGGGGCTTGGGCAAACACGCCTGTCGCGTCTGATCCTGCTAAAATGGTAGAAAAAGCAGATTAATGGGGTGAGGAACTCGAGCGTTATTTGGGCGTTCATCTATTGAGTCTTGCAGAAAGTTGTTGCCTATATGGGTGTTTTATTCTTATGTAAGAGGTGGTTATGACTGCTTTTATACGTTTTATGCTGTGTATGGTTGCTGCTGTTGGTGTTTCTGGTGTTGCCAGGGCAGATCAAAGCCAAGCGTTGCTTGATATGGTAAAATCGCGTGACAAAGCCATTCAGGATATCGTGCGTTCAAAAACCAAAGGTGAAACGCCCGAAGAACGTGCAAGACTAAAAGCGATTGTGGCTGAGCTTTTTGACTTTGAGGCTTTGAGCGAGTTGTCCTTGGGATCCTCTTGGGCGGAACGGACAGAGACTGAGAAAAAAGAGTTTACAGAGTTGAATCGGCTTTTAATCGAAAAGAATTATGCCGATCCCAAATTGTATTCCAAAGCTGAGAAAATAGATTATGCAGGCGTTGAAATTGATGGTCAAGAGGCCTTGGTTAAAACGGTTGTTTCTTATAAAACCGAAAAAAGCCATATTGATTATCAAATGCATTTGGTTGGTGGCAAGTGGTTGATTTATGATATGATCGTAGATGACTTAAGCATAGGTAAAAGCAATCGTTCGCAATTTCGAAAAGAAATGCGCAAAACCTCATTTGAGGGCTTAATGGACAAATTGCGGCAAAGGTTAGATGCTGACGGTTCGGGGGAGAAGGGAGTTTCTACAAGTTGATAGAACGCTGGTTTAGAGACTTGGCCGACCTGACTTATCGACACTACAAAAGTATTATTGTGGTGTCGATTTTGTTGACGGTCTTTTGTAGTTTTTTTGTGTTCAAATTGGTTCGCAGATTGGAAACCGATATTGCGGCGCTGATTCCTCATGATTACCAGAGCGTCAAGACCATTGACGAGATTAAGAAACGTGTGGGTGGTGTTGGCAGTCTGGTCATTTTGGTGCAAAGCCCCGATTTTGAGGCCAACAAGCGGTTTGCCGAAGATTTGGTAAAAGAACTACAAGACACGGAATATAAACAGTATGTCAATTTTATCGATTATAAACGAGATATCGATTTTTTTACCAAAAATGCACTGTTGTTTATGGATAAGGGTGACTTAGAAGAAATTCTTATGCGTGTGGAAGATCGCATCGCACAAGAAAAGCTGAAATTGTCTCCTCTTTATATTCAGCTTGATGATGGTGAAGATGAAGATGTCTTGGATTTTTCGGACATAGAGGCCAAATATCGCGGTGCAGAAGAAGGGGATGGAACCTATTATACCAACCGAGATCGCACCGTTTTGGCTATTGAGGCGATGGCAGCTGGCACAGTAAGTAATATTGGATTTGCCAAGGCTATGCATAACAAACTGAAGGAGGCTGTGGCAAAGGTTGGGCCGTTGTCATATCATTCGCAAATGACCATTGAATATGGGGGGCCATTTAAGAATAAGATAGATGAGTATGACACCATTTTATCAGATATCAAATCAACCCTGGTTTTGGGTATTGTTGGTGTTGTTTTAATTTTAACCATTTATTTTCGCCAGCCTTTGGCTGCTGTTTTTGTGGCCTTGCCACTCCTTATGGGGCTTATTTGGGCCTTTGCCATTACCTATTGGGTGATTGGCAATCTCAATACAATGACGGGTTTTTTGTTTGTCATTTTATTTGGGTTGGGGATTGATTTTGGTATCCATTTGTTTGCTCGGTATCTTGAAGATCGCATGGACAATATGGATGTGCGGTTGTCGATTGAAACGATGCTGAGTCAAACGGGTCAGGCCATTTTGACAGCTGCACTAACCACCTCTATTGCTTTCTTTTCATTAACGCTTACAGATTTTAAAGGGTTTTCGGAGTTTGGTTTTATTGTGGGCACTGGCATTATTATGTCGTTAATCACGATGACGACTGTGTTGCCTGCGGTATTGGTTTTGGCAGATAGAAAATTCAAACTGGTTCGTATGCGTCATGTATGGGGGCACGATTGGGGAAATAACCGGGGGCATTTTAAAGGCGCAAAAACAGTTCTGGTTTTGGCCTCTGTGGTGACCATTTATTTGGGTGTGAATCTGCATAAGATTGAATTTGAATACGACTTTACAAACTTGCGTTCGAATTTGCCAGCTTCTGTTGCCGTCAAGCAAAAGATGGCTACCATTTCCAAATACAGCAACGAATCACAGTCTTATAGCATTGTATTGGCAGATAGCAAAGCAGAATTGGATGAGATTGTTGTTGCATTGGAGAAAAAAATTGCGGAAGATGACCCCACACCGACTATAGATAAAGTAAAAACGCTGTGGTTGGAGTTGCGTGGACAAGATGAAAAGTTGGAGATTATTGAAGAGATTCGGACATTGGCCAATGGCGAGGCGACGAAACTTCTTAAGGGTGAACAGAAGGCAAAGCTTGATTCGTTGCGTGGATTACTGGATGTTTCTCGATTAGCGGTTGAAGATTTGCCAGAAAACATTTTGCGCAAGTTTCGCACCATTGATGGCAGTCAAGCTTACTTTGCCCAGATCTTGCCAAGTGTGCAGCTTCGCGATGGAAAAAATGCCATTGCATTTGCCGAAGATTCACAAGTGATCAATACGGCTTCGGGTAAAACGTTTTACTCTTCGAGTGCCAATATCATTTTTGCAGATATGTTGCAATTGATGTTGCGTGATAGTCCACAGGCAATTTATCTAACGGTATTTGTGGTTTTTTTAATTGTTTTGGGTGACTTTAAAAGTTTGCGGTCTGCTCTTTTGGTGATGTTTCCACTTGTGTGTGGCACCGTGTGGATGTGTGGGACGCTTTATTTGCAAAGCTTAAAGCTCAATTTTTATAATATTGTTGCTTTGCCCACCATTATTGGTATGGGTATAGACAATGGTGTGCATTTGTATCATCGTTATAAAGAGGAAGGCCCAGGGTCGATGCCTTTGGTTTTAAAGAGCACTGGTGGAGCCATGCTTGTCTCTATGTTGACAACCATGGTTGGTTTTTTTGGTTTGATGACCGCGCAACATCCTGGGCTCAATTCGATTGGTCGTTTGGCGTTGATCGGTTTGTTGACCTGTTTTATTACAGCGGTTTTTGTGTTGCCAGCTTTATTAGAGGTTTTGGATGGCAAACGGATTGTTGACAAAGCTGACAAAGATGATGCTGAGGCACAAAGTGATTAATGGTTTTTAAATAGATAATATGACGCAGTGCGCAAATCGTGCACTGCGTTTTTTTGTACGGTTGACGCAGGTGGGATGAAGGTTTATTATTGCACTGTTAAAAGAATTGGTCATTGAGATGGTTTCTGTTTGTTAAAAAAGAGAAAGTGGGAGCGGTAAGATGATGAATATTTATGTGGGGTTTTTGGTGAGTTTGGTGTCGGGTTTATATACATCTTTTTGGGGCGCTTTTAAAGATTCGCCTTTTGAAGATTTTAAAGGGCGTACTTTTCCTCGCAGTGTCTATTTTCACGCTGTCATATTTGTTGCCTTATATTTTATTCCGTTTTTTCATGCGTCTTTTTCTGCCTTAAAGTTGTTTCAAGTGTTTTTTTTGACAATGGGGTTGGAGCGTTTTTTGGCAGAGTTGTATAAAGGTTTTTTTCGCACAGAAGATCAAAGCAAATACTTTGTGCCGTCGCGCATTACCTTTTTTGGCAAACATGTACAAAGTGATCTTTTGCGTTATGTTGTGGGAACGGTTTTGGTGCTTGCTGTCTTTTCTGTGGTTACCATACCCTTTCAGGTGACCTCGTTTTGGACGTTTTTGATTGTGGCTTATGCAACTGGGTTGTTGGTTTCTTTGGGGGGGGCGTATAAAGATGCACCATTTGAAGGATTCCAACCTCTAAAATTTCAACGGTCGGGCGTTGTTTTGGCTGTTTGTTCTCCGATCTTCTATTTTATTAATGACCCTGCAAGTCCGGTTTCATTGGGTTTTCTCATTTATATGAATGGTGGTTTGGAACGCTTTGTTGTGGAATATTATAAAACATATATTCAACGCACCATGTCGGGTAAGTTTCGCCCCGATCTTGTGCGCATTCAGCACCGAGTAGATACACGTGAAAAATTTCATTATGGGGCTTGGGTCATTATTATTGGGCTGGTTGTCCTTTATATTTGCGAATTGTGAAAATGCAAAAAAAACGAGATCATATAAATTTTTCAAGCTACGATGCGGTGGTTGTGGGAACTGGGTTTGGGGGAAGTGCCTGTGCATATGCATTGGCACAATCGGGATTGAAAGTGTTGATGCTGGAGCGAGGGGATTGGGCACGCCGAGATACACAAGATTGGAATGCAAAGGCCATTTTGATTGAAAAGTCTTATCAAGGGCCATCGGCATTGGCAGTGAAGCAATACAAGGATTCTAATTATCAAACCATAAAAGAAAACGAAGTGGTGGGAGGCATGTCTGTTTTTTATGGCGGTGCCTCATTGAGGTTAAGGGAAAAAGACTTTGAACATTGGCCCATTTCTTACGGTGAGTTGGAGCCCTTTTATGCAAAAGCAGAACAAATATTAGAAGTGCATGGTGTTGTAGGAGAAGATCCTTGTGAGCCTTCGCGATCACAGGCATATGCATATAGTCCCATTGACTTAACACCACCGGCCGAACGCATTTTTAAGGCTGGGCGCAAATTGGGTTTGTCACCTTTTCAAATGCCCATGGCCATTAATTTTTCAAATACATCTAGAACCACGTGTATTCGATGTCTAACGTGTGATGGGTTCCCGTGTCAAATAGAAGCCAAAAATGATCTGACAAAGACATTTTTAAAACAGGCGGTTTTGTCTGGTGTTGATATTGTTGTGGGAATACAGGTTGTGCAGGTGGTAGAATCTGGTGGGCAAATAAAAACGTTGCGATGCGTGGATCGGGCTACAAAAAAAGAATTTGAAATTTCTGCACCGATTGTCATTGTTGCAGGAGGTGCGTTACAAAGTCCAGCTTTGTTGTTGCGTTCGAGTTTGAATCGCTTTTCGCAACATCATTTGATAGGTCGCTACTTAATGCGCCATTGTAATGCGGTGGTTGCTGGGGTATTTCCATTTCGAACAAATGTGAAGCGTGAGTTTCACAAACAAATTTGTTTTACCGATTTTTATGAAGACTTTCGAGCCAAAGATGAAATGGCTACGGGGGTTGTGCAAGACATTTATTCTCCAGATCCAGTTGTGCTCAAGCATTTTGCGCCGCGTGGGCTAAAAAACGCAGCGGCGCTTTCATCCAAGTTTTTGCAAAATCTTTTGTGTGTAGCCGAAGATGAACCCCAATATGAAAATGGTGTTTCCTTGTCTAAGCAGGCCGATGCTTTTGGTGTTGCACAAGCACAGATTACACACCATTATTCTAAGCGAGATGGTGAACGGCGCGATTATTTGATTGGCAAAGCCAAACAGATTTTGCGCAAGGCGGGTGCATTGTTTTTTCATGTCTATCATATAGATACATTTTCACATGGTGTGGGATCGGTTCGGATGGGGTCAGATCCTGCTGATAGTGTGTTGGATGTGCATTGCCGTTTTCGGGATATTGATAATTTGTTTGTGGTCGATGGAAGTGTGTTTCCCACATCGGGGGGGGTTAACCCCAGTTTGACCATTGCGGCCAATGCGTTGCGGGTGGGCACATATATTTCAAAGACATATCGGAATATATAACTTATGAACAGGCATAAACCCAAAGTATGTTTGATCGGATGTGGCCAAATAGGTGCATTGCATGCGCGCAATTTGGTGGGAAAAGCAGATCTGTTTTTTAACAGCCGTTCTTGGAAAAGTGCGCGTCATTTCCAAAAGAAATTTTTAGGGCGCGGCGTGATCAGCGACTTTGATGTGGTGTTAAATAGTGATGTTGATGCGGTGGTTATTGCATCTCCTCCAGAATATCATGCCAGTCAAGTTATTGCGGCATTGCAAGCCAATAAGGCCGTATTGGTTGAAAAGCCGCTTTGCGTTTCTCGCGAAGAAGTGGCGCAGATTGAAGTTGTTTTGAATAATTTGGAAAATCCTCTCTTGATGGTCGCAGAGAATTATTATTACAAACCCTCTTTGTCTTATCTAAAAAAAATATTGCGAATGGGGCATTTGGGTGATGTACAATCGGTTTTTGTAAAAAAGCTCACCACACAAAATGCAACGGGTTGGAAAAGCGCCCACGGCGCATTGTTGGAGGGCGGGATTCACTTTGTGGCATTGGTGAGCGATTTGTTTGATGAAGCGCCAATAGATGTTGAAGCTGTGTTTCCTGGATATGTTTCTGGTGAAGCGGAGCGGCATTCGGTTACACGGTTGACATTTGCCAATAGGGCCACTGCAGAACTTCAATATTCTTGGAATACACCCAGTATAACAAAGGGGGTGTTTCAGCATTCACAGATTAGGGGCACAAAAGGTTCGGTCATTTTTGAAAGCAATGGCATTTATGTTTGGCACTCTGGGCGTCCATTGCCTGTTTTGCCGGGCGTGAGAGATTTGATGGGTTATGGGGCGATGACACAAGACTTTTTGACCTGTGTTCAAGATCGTACTCAAAAACCTTATTCCAATTTTGATCGAGCAAAACGCGATTTGAATATTGTTTTTCAAGCCTATAACGATTTGGATTAGGACAAGATATGAGCCGTTTATTTTGTGGGTTGGGTGCTGGTTTTGCGTTTTTGGGTGTGATGTTGGGGGCTTTTGGTGCGCATGCATTGCGTGGTAAATTGGAACCGCGCATGTTGGAAGTGTTTGAAACGGGTGTGCGGTATCAGATGTATCACGCTTTTGCTCTGATGATCACGGCTTGGGTCATATCGCAATGGCCAAATGGGGTTGCCCAAATTGCGGGGTGGTTATTTGTGGCGGGCATAGTGATTTTTTCGGGCAGTTTGTATGGTTTAACATTAACGGGTATGCGTGGTTTGGGTGCTGTGACACCATTGGGTGGTTTGATGTTTTTGGCAGGGTGGTTGTGTTTGGTTTGGGTGGCCATTAAAGGGTAATTAACGGGGATTTTTATGTCTATTTTGGAACGACTCAATGTGGGTATTGTGGGCGCCGCTGGGCGTGGGGCCAGTTTTCGGGCGGCATTTGAAGCCCAAGATGTGGCCAAAATCCATGCGGTGTGTGATGTGCGTCAAGAAGCATTGGATGAAGCAGCCGAACGATTGGGTGCCCAAGAAAAATATACGGATTATGAAATGATGCTGCATCAGTCTGAACTGGATGCGGTGGTGATTGGCACGCCCATGCCTTTTCATGCGCCTCAAGCGATTATGGCCTTGTCGCAGAATATACACGTTTTGAGCGAGGTGACTGCGGCGGTGTCTGTTGCTGAATGTGAAGCATTGGTGCATGCGGCAACGGCATCACAAGCAATTTATATGATGGCTGAAAATTATACATATATGAAGCCCAATGTGTTGGTTAAAGAATTGGTGCGCCAAGGTTTGTTTGGCGAGGTATATTATGGTGATGGGGAATATATACACGAACTTAAAGGATTAAACGAGATTACAAAGTGGCGTCGCAAGTGGCAAACAGGCATTGATGGGGTGACATATTGCACGCACAGTTTGGGACCTATTTTGCAATGGATGCCCAATGACCGTGTGGTGCGTGTGTGTTGTGAAGGCAGTGGACATCACTACGTAGACCCTCGTGGTGATCATTATGAAAACCAAGATGCGTGTGTGATGTTGTGCAAAATGGCCAGTGGTGGGCTTGTCAAAATTCGTGTGGATATGTTGTCTGAACGCCCTCACTCAATGACCAATTATCAACTTCAGGGCACAAAGGGGTGTTATGAATCGGCGCGTAGCAAGGGTGAAAAAAATCGCATTTGGCTGGCCGATTTATGCGAAGATAAAAATACATGGATGGATTTAACAGATCTGGAAGCGGATTATATGCCCGAATTATGGCGCAATCCACCCGAGGCAGCCTTAAAGGCTGGACATGGAGGGGGCGACTTTTTTGAAGTGTTAGACTTTGTGAAAAGTATTACAAATGAACAAGCGTGTCCTATTGGTATTCATGAGGCCATGGATATGACACTGCCTGGGCTTATGAGCCAACTGTCGGTCTTAGAGGGTGGGGTTTGGTTGGATGTGCCCGATTCTCGTTATTGGGTTAGGGGTTGATTGTTATGGGTATGTTAGATGCTGTTGACCTGACGCAAAAATTATCCAAAGCCGATTATGATGCCTCTATGGATGCATTGGAGATTAATGTGGGGCAACTCCAGCGCCAAGCCCATGAAATGGGTGTGCCAATTACAATTATTTTTGAAGGCTGGGGCGCAGCAGGTAAGGGGCGATTGATTAATGAGCTTTTGCTTGCACTTGACCCTCGTGGTGTGAAAGTGCATTCGACATTGGCACCCAATCAAGAAGAGTTTTATCGGCCGTTTTTGTGGCGCTTTTGGACAAAAATTCCTGAAAAAGGGCGTATGGCCATTTATGACCGCAGTTGGTACAGTCGGTTTATTGTTGAAAAAATGGATCCGATGATGGAAAAATTGCCAGTGAAAAAGGCGTTTGACGAGGTGAATTGCTTCGAACGCCAGTTGATAGATGATGGGCATATTATTATTAAGTTTTTTTTGCATATTTCTCGAGCAGAACAAAAAAAGCGATTTAAAAAATTACAGAAAAACCCTATGACGGCTTGGCGTGTTACCGATTATGATTGGAAAAAGCATAAGCAATATGACTCTTATCACGATGCCATAGAAGAAATGCTTTCTCGCACAAATAGTGAGTATGCACCCTGGCATGTGGTGCCATCTGAAAACTGGCGATTTGCAGCGATGGCGGTGTTTGAAACCATCATTGATGAGGCCGGACGTCAACTCAAAAAAAGAGAAGATGCCAAAAAAGCACCCGCCATACAACTGGCACCTGTATCTAAGTCGATTCTGGATACAGCTGATTTGTCAAAAGCGTTGACACGGGCTCAATATGATAATCAACGCAAGATTTATCAGCAGCGCCTTTGGGAGCTTGAACATGAAGTGTATTTGCGCCGACTGTCTGTTGTTATGGTTTATGAAGGATGGGATGCCGCTGGGAAGGGGGGCAACATTAAGCGATTGGTTCGTCGAATGGATCCCCGTGGTTATGAGGTCATTCCTATTGCGGCACCAAATGATGTGGAACTTGCGCATCATTACTTGTGGCGTTTTTGGGAAAAGATGCCCAAGGCGGGTCACTTTGCCATTTTTGATCGGTCTTGGTATGGGCGCGTTTTGGTGGAGCGAATAGAAGGTTATGCACAAGAAAACGAATGGAAACGCGCTTATCAAGAAATCAATGAAATGGAAGAAGTCATGGCCAATTATGGGACATTGATTTTTAAATTTTGGGTTGATGTCGATCCTGGTGAACAATTGAAGCGCTTTCAAGACAGAGAAAAGACACCTGCAAAAAAATGGAAGATTACGGAAGAAGACTGGCGAAATCGGGAGAAATGGGATCGGTATCGCGAGGCTGTGGATGAGATGTTATATCGCACGCATACATCTTATGCACCGTGGACCATTGTGGAATCAAATAACAAACTTTATGCACGTATTAAGGCCATGAAAACAGTGGTAAAAGCATTGGAAAAACATTTGATTACACGATAACGGGTTTTAAGAGAATTCCATTTTAAAGAACGGTTGAATATGGTTGAAATTGTTTCAGACCCAGAATATATGGGGATATCCAGAGAGCGGTTTGAGGTGGCCCAAAAGCTGTTGATTGAAGCTGTGGAGAAGAGACGCTTGATGGGTGCTGTGATGCAGGTGGCTTGCAAGGGCAGAGCATTGCCCGTGGTAACTGTTGGGCGCAAGATTTTAAATGATGAAAGTGCACGCGTTGAAAGAGATACGATTTTCTTGATTGCTTCTATTACCAAACCCATTGTTTGTGCTGCAATGATGAAATGGATAGAAGATGGGGTGGTGTGTTTAGATGATTATGCAGCAGATTTTTTACCTGCATTTGGGAACCGAGGAAAAGAGCGCATTACATTACGTCATTTATTGACGCATACATCGGGGCTGCCCGATATGTTGCCTGATAATCAAATTTTGCGACAAACCCATCAGCCATTGTCGGTATTTGTAAAAAAGATGTGTGATTTGGATTTGTTATTTGAGCCTGGTTCTCAGATTTCTTATCAAAGTTGTGGCATTGCCATTTTGAGTGCGATCGTGGAAACCCTTGCAGGTTGTTCGATGCCAGAGATTTTAAAGCGATATTTTTTTGATCCATTGGGCATGAAAGACACTGCATTGGGAAAACCTTTGGATTCTAAAAAACGTATATCTGAAATTGTAATCCCAAAGTCGAGTGATGGGGGCAATGGGGGCACCGACTGGGATTGGAACTCAGACTATTGGCATGGATTTGGTGCGCCTTGGGGGGGGATGTTTACGACCGCGCAGGATTTAACAACTCTGTGTCAGATGTTTTTAAATGGGGGAGCTTGGAAGGGCAAGCGGATTTTGGGACGTGCAACTGTGGCGATGATGATTGACAACCATACCGATAGGCTGCCCGATTTGTTGGATGCCGACAAGAAACGCCATAGATGGGGGTTGGGATGGCGACTTGGAGATCGAAAGATCTGTGGCGACTTGGTCTCATCGCAGACCTTTGGGCATGGAGGTGCAACAGGAACGGTTGCTTGGATGGACCCTGAATCGGGTGTGAGTTTTGTGTTGCTTACCAATCAGGCCGAAGCGGCAAATGTATTGCGGCCACGGATCTCGAATGTAATAGCAAGTGCGATCATATAAGGGATATCTATAAAAAAGGGCGACTGCTTCAAGCGGTCGCCCTTTTTTTATGGATATCGGAAATATTAACCTTCTACTTTTGCATTTGCAAACAAGTTACTGACCGATTCGTCATTGTTGATACGGCGAATAGACTCTGCCAAGATGGGGGCAACTGACAGGACTTTGATTTTGCCATTGAGGCCGCGTTCTGGCACGGGAATGGAATTGGCCACAATCAGTTCTGTAAGCACAGAATTTTCTATGCGGTCAATGGCTGGACCTGCCAATACGGGGTGGACAACCGCGGCTCTGATTTCCAGCGCACCTTTGTCGCGTAGAGCCGAAGCCGCTTCGGTGAGTGAGCCACCCGTTGAGATGAGGTCGTCTATGATGACCACGTTTTTGTCTTTGACATCGCCAATGACATTTAAAACTTCGGTTTTTTGCCCACTCCAACGACGCTTGTCTACAATGGCCAATGGTGCCCCTAATAACTCGGCATAGGCGCGGGCCATTTTGATGCCTCCTACATCGGGAGAGACCACCACAAGGTTTTCCATCTTTTTTTGTTTGAGGTATTCACCAAAGATGTTGATGGAGTAGAGGTGGTCTACGGGGATATCGAAGAAGCCCTGTATTTGGTTGGCATGTAAGTCTAAGCTGAGTACGCGGCGCGCGCCTGCTGTGTAGATCATGTTTGCAACCAATTTGGCCGTAATGGGTACTCGGGGGCGGTCTTTGCGATCTTGGCGTGCATAGCCATAATAGGGCAATACCGCAGTAATGCGTCTGGCCGAGGCGCGTCGGGCGGCATCTGTGAGAATGAGGAGTTCCATGAGGGCGTCGTTTGGGTTGACACCAGCTTCGACGTTGTTGCAAATAGGTTGCACGATGAAAATGTCACATCCTCGCACGTTTTCGTCTATTTGAACATGGGTTTCGCCACCAGGAAATCGGGTCACTACGGCTTGGCCTAGCCGGGTATCGAGTTTGTCGCAAATTTCTTCGGCAAGGGGCCGATTGGTATTGCCAGTGAAAACTTTAAGATCATAACCCACGTGTGATTTCCTCCTCTGATCAGATTTCATCTCATTCCTGATGTGTCGCACGTTCAATATATACCGAGGTGCTCTTTCTATCAACCGAGAATTTGGGGCACAGATTACAGCACGACTGCATTGAGATTTTGCACAACCATATCGGTTGCACCAAGGGTGCGCAGTTGAATCAACAATTGCGCCAAGTGTGTTTTGGGAACCACTGTTTCGATGGCAAATGCGTTATCCGATAAGGTACTGACTGTTGGGGCACGCAATGCGGGTAGCAGGTTGATGACCTGGTTTTTGTGTTTTTGGTCTATGTTTAGTTTGAGTATTTGGTGGCGATCTGCTTCAAGGGCTCCCAAGAGCAAATCGCCAAAGGCCATGAGTTCGGGAATGGATTCTCTGGCAATGAGAAGGGTTGGGGTTATGAGCAGTTCGTCAACAATTTGCAAGTTGTTATCCCGCAGACTGCTGCCTGTTTCTGTGAGGGCAACGCCATAATCATATTGGCCTAAGGCCACTTTTATTTCCGTACTGCCGTGTGAGAAACTGAGCGTGGCTTGTGGGTAGGCTTGTTTTGTGAGGTGTGTGTATTCGGTGCTGATGGCAATGGCGGGGTTTTGAAGAGGTGGGCTGTCTGGGCGACCAAAAACAATGATACGAGCCGATTTTTTTATGGCACGACTATAAGGCAATTCTTTGAGGCGTTTGATGGCTGACCCGATGGGGATGTTTTGCTGAAGCTCTGTTTCGATCACCCAATCGAGGCCACAGATGGCGCAGTCTATTTGTTTTTGCAAGAGTGCCAAGGCCAAGTCTTGGGGGCGCATCAGGATGGCTTGGGAAAATAAATTGAGGCCTTCAATGTCGATGAGTCCACTTCTACCTTGTGGGTAAATTTCTATGCCGATTTGTGCCAGTAAGGCGAGTGTGGCTTGTTGCATGCTGCCATTGGGGAGGCCAATAGTCAACTTCATAAGTTACTCCGGTATTGTTTTGGGGTCTGTAAAGATGAGCGTGTTGTTTTGAATACTTCTGTAATAACATCCATAGCGACTTTGATTATCTTCTTTGGTATGGCACGAACCACCCCCTTTGAGGCGCACGATATAGAGCAATGAATTTTGCTCACAGTTGACGCGCACATCTACCAGTTCGAGTACATCGCCTGATGTGGCACCTTTGATCCATAGTTCATTGCGCGAGGTGCTCCAAAAGGTAGCTACGCGGTTTTTGAGGGTGTGTTGTAATGCCAATTCGTTGACGTAGCCTATGAGTAAGACGGCTTTTGTGTCTGCATCTTGTACGGCAACGGGAATAACGGGGTGATCTGTTTGGGCCACTTTTTTGAGTTTTTCAAAGTCGAGATGCAGGTTGAGGCCCTCTTCGAGCTGACGATGATCTGTTGCCATTGACTTCTCCTTGATAATGGGTTTGTGGTCTTTTTTTAAACTTTCAGTTCGCCTTGAAGGATTGTAACTGCCTGACCGCGTATAAAAATGCGGTTATCGGATAGTTGTAGGTATAGCTCTCCTTTGCGCGACGATATTTGGTGGGCAACCAATTCAGTCTTGCCCAGTTTTGTGGCCCAGTAAGGCCCTAAACAACAGTGTGCGGAGCCTGTAACAGGGTCTTCGTCAATACCTGCACCAGGCGCAAAAAAACGAGAAACAAAATCACATTTTGATGAATGGGATTTTGCCGTGACCATGACGCCACGCAATTTGAGTTTTTTAAGTTGGTCAAAATCGGGGTTCAAGTTTTTTACTTCATCGACTGTGGCCACTTCAATTAAATAATCGAAGCGATTTTTGCCAACAAAGGTGGCATTTATGCCAAGTGCCTCCAGTAGGTAAGGTGGTGGGGTGTTTGTTGGTTCAGCGGGTTCTATTGGAAAATTGAGTGCGATAATATCTTTTGTTTTGGTGGCGGTTAGATTGCCACTTTTGGTAAAAAATGTGACAGGTTCATTGTCGATCAGGTGTCCCAATTCGTATAATGCTTGTGTGGCAGCTAAGGTGGCGTGCCCGCACAAATCAACTTCGGTTGTGGGGGTAAACCATCGCAGGGAGTATCCTTCGTTTTGTTTGTGGAGAAATGCCGTTTCTGACAAGTTCATTTCTGCTGCCACATTTTGCATCCATACGGTTTCGCCTGGGGCAGACAACACACAAACAGCAGCTGAATTGCCCCCAAAGGGTTTGTTTGTGAATGCGTCAATTTGAAAAAATGGAATGGACATGCGATCATATCCTTGTGTTTATGATGGGGTGGATAGAATGTGGAATTGCAAGAACATAAAAAAAGCCCGTTGTCGCGTGCGACAACGGGCAAAAATAAAGCTTTAAAAATGAGGCTTAAACTGCCGAGGGCGCACCTAAAAACATCGTCATTAAATGATGATGTACATGATGGGCTGTATGGGCAGCAATATATAAAGGCAGAACGTTCATAGTGTTTTGAATTTGTGTGTTGATTTTGTTTTGTGGCAATGTGGTCATTGTGCAATCCTATCTATGGGCATCTGCGAAGAAAATAGACAGGTTAGGCGGTGGCGTCAAGCGTTTTTTGTATTTAAACAGGAAATGGTGATTCAAAAAGAAAGGTTAAGAGGAGAGAATGCTGTCTATTTGTTGGGCAATTTCGTCTTTTTTGTCTAACAGGTCAGGCAGGGGAATTGGCAATCGTATTTTTTCGGCAAATGGGTCTTTGATTTCTGGTGGTGCGTAATTGCCACTGGAGCCTATTTGCATTTGTCGGGCAATCATATCGGCTGTGTAGACCAAGCCTGTAAGTAATTTGTGGCGCGATGCCAAGTAGGGGTGATGATGATTGGCAATGCTTTCAGCGATTTCGTTGGGAAGATTCCATAAAATTGCAATTTCTTGGCCAATTTCGGAGTGGTTGATACCCAAAATATCTTTTTCTATTTCTGCACGTGGTTGTTTTGTTCTTTGTGCTTGCAAATCTATGGCTTTTGAAAAGGGACCAAAGCTCACATCCAGAACGAGTTTGCCAACATCGTGTAAAAGCCCTGCCATAAAATGTTTGGATGACATGTTGTCGCGTGAGATCATTTGCATAATTATGGCACTGGCCATAGAGTGTTCCCAGAAAGCGCGAAAATCTAAGGCTCCTTGGTGTGTTTCATTTTGCTGAAAGACGTCCAATATGGTGGCGCTTTGAACAATTTGACGAATCTTTTTTATGCCTAAAAATGTGACAGCAGTGGGTAATAGGTTGCCCTGGAAACCATAACCTGCTGAGCGTGCGATACGCAAGGTGCGCATTGTAAGGCCTTGATCGGATTGTATGGCCGCTATCAGGTCGTCAACTTCAACTTGGTCATCATCAACCGATAAAATATTAATCAATTTTTGTTGGGCAGGTGATAAGGTCGGGATCTCTGTAAGGGTTCGCACTTTTTGGCGGATGTGATGGCCTAATTCTTCTTTGGTAAGGGGTGTTTTTTGTGTTTTTGCGCTTTTGTCTAATTGTTCATGAATTTTTTCGATGATTCGCTCGGGGTTGTAGGGACGAGCTATGACCCAAGATACCCCTCCGTCCATGGCCGATTTGAGCACTTGACGTGTATGTTCTGGCGCACCTGGTTTGAGACCCAGTAAAATAGGCATGTGTTGGTGTTGGGGTTTGATGCGAAGAATTTGAGCTGTTTTAATGCCCGTTAAAGCAACGCCTTGGTCAATGATGGTTAAATCGGGAATATCGTGACATAGGAGTTTGGCTGCATCTACGCCATTTCGGACGGCTGCCGACTGAAAGCCCTTTTGTGAGAGCAGATTGTTGAGCGCTTTTCCCATTTGGGGGTCGCTATCTATTACTAATATTTTAGGCATCATATTTCCATATAAGTGGAGGGGGCGAGATGGGGGAGGCTAATATTTGCTTTGCTTTAATGGATGTTGTGGATGTGTTTGTTGCGCAACTTGGGGAGGGGGTGTACTGTGTTTATGGCAATAGATGTGCCAAAAACATTGATTGGGCTTAAGTTGTTGTTTATATTTTTTTTAATAGGTTTCGTTGTGTTGTTCAAAGTTGCAAAGGTCGTCAAATCACGAGCTTCGTTAACCAATGGCGCGATTTCGCGTGGTTCTTACTTGCTCTTTTGACGGGAAGACCATACATTGAGTGAAAATTAAAAAATTAAAAAAACAGGAGTGAAATCGTGTTTTTGTGGCTGGGTGAACAATTATTTGGCGTTTATGGGCCGTTTCGGCTTTTTACGTCATATCTGTTTTTGGCGGGTGTTGGTACGGCATTATCAGCTGTGTTAACGTGGTGGTTGTTGCCACGTCTTTGGAATCGGTTACCCAAAGATCGAGGACGCGCATTTGCTGTGGGGGCGGCGCAAAGTGAAGGGAAGCCCGTTGGTGCTGGGATCATTTTCATCCCTATTTTTATTATTGCAGGCATTCTTTTTGTGCCCTTACACCCGCGTTATTTGGAAACTTTAGGGTGTTTGTTTTTGGCTATGTGGGTTGGTTATTTAGATGATCGCAGTGGGGGGTGGAGCGAATATCGCATGGGCGCATTTGATTTGGGGATTTCGGCTTTGGCGGCAATGGTTGTTTGCCAAGGTCAACCTGTTCACTTGTGGTTGCCGTTGCTCAAATCTACCGTGATCGTATCCCCGTGGGTTTTTGTGCCTGTTGCGGCGGTGTTGTTGTGGCTGGCCATTAATGCAACCAATTGCACAGATGGCGTAGACGGTCTTTCGGGCAGTCTGTGTGGATTGGCGTTTATTTATTTAGGTGGCATCTTGTATGGTATTGTGGGACACCGGTTTATTGCACAGTATTTGTTGGTGCCGCACTATCCCGATGGGGCAGGGTGGGCCATATTGGCATTTATTATGACGGGGTGTTTGGCTGGATACTTATGGCATAATGCCAATCCAAGTTCTGTGTTGATGGGCGATGCGGGTTCACGTCCTTTGGGTTTGTTTTTGGGGATGTTGGTGTTGGCTTGTGGCAACCCTTTTTTGATTGTGGTGGTTGCGGGTGTTGTTTTGGTAAATGGGGCTACCGGGTTGCTCAAGGTGGCCTTATTGCGTTTCTTTAAGATCGGGATTTTTAAAAATGTGCGCTATCCTTTGCATGACCATGTGCGCCATAACAAAGGATGGTCCAATACGCAGGTGTTGGTTCGGTTTATTTTATTGCAAGCTGTGGTGACACCTATCTTGTTGGTGCTGTTGCTAAAAATTCGATAACAAAATATATGGATGTGTGAAAAAGGTATTTTGCAGGGCTGTTCTTTTAGGTTTTGGAGGTTTTGTGGCCAATAAAGAAGATATTAAGAGACGCATTAGTGAAGCCATTGACAGACGACGAGATCAGATTTGTCGTATGGGTGATCACATTATGTTAAACCCAGAACTGGGCTTTAAGGAATTTGAAACCGCGAAATTGGTTGCTCAGACAATGGATGAATTTGGCATCCCTTGTCAGACCGAATTGGCCATAACGGGTGTGAAGGGTGTGCTTAAGGGGAAAAAACCTGGTCCAACAGTGGCCCTTATTGGCGAGTTGGATTCGTTGTTGGTGTCGGATCATCCTCAAGCCAATAAAGAAACAGGTGCTGCGCATGCTTGTGGGCACAATGCCCAAATTGCGGGGTTGATGGGGGCTATGATGGGCCTGGTTGACTGCAAAGTTGCAGATGATTTGGCGGGTAATGTGGTGTTTTTTGCTGTGCCTGCTGAAGAATATGTGGAAGTCGAATATCGCATGGGTTTGGTTAAGGCTGGTAAGCTGAGCTTTTTAGGTGGCAAACCCGAATTGATCAAATTGGGACATTTTGATGATGTGGATATGGCCATTATGATTCATACGCACAGTGATGGCCATATGACTCCGGCTGCTGTTTCGGCATCATCTAATGGTTTTTTGGCCAAAATGATACGCTTTTTGGGTAAGGCCGCACATGCAGGTGGGGCACCACACAAAGGTGTTAATGCCTTAAATGCGGCACAAATTGCACTTTGTGCGATTAATGCCCAAAGAGAAACCTTTCAAGATCAGGATGCCATTCGTGTACACCCTGTGATTACAAAAGGTGGGGATTTGGTAAATGTGGTGCCTGCGGAAGTTTGTATGGAAACGTATGTGCGTGGTCGTACGGCCGAGGCAATTTTGGATGCCAATGCCAAAGTAGATCGTTCATTGCGGGCGGGTGCGTTGGCGATGGGGGCAAAGGTTGAAATAGAGACATTGCCAGGATATATGCCCCTTAAAAACAATGCGGTTTTGACACAATTATTCAGGTCTAATTCTGAAGATCTGTTTGGCAAAGAAGCATTTAGTGAAGTGGGGCACCGAACAGGGTCTACGGACATGGGGGATTTGTCTCATATTATGCCCGCTTTGCATCCTTACATGTCTGGTGCGTCTGGGCCGGGACACAGCGTGGATTGGCACATCTCTGATAAGGAGATGGGATATTTGGGTCCTGCCAAATCTTTGGCTTGGATGGCCGTAGATTTGTTATATGGGGATGCCACACAGGCCAGGCGTGTGTTGGATGGATATCAACCCGAAATGACAAAAGATGCTTTTTTATCTTTTCAGCACGATTTATATAAAACAGAATTGTTTGATGGTGAATAACGTTAGATATTTGATCTGGTAATTTTAAACGTCCCTTGTGAATATTGGGATTGGGCAAAATATGAGGTGTTTGGCAGGGATTGGATGGCACCTGTTGGTTGGGTGCTTTTTTTTGTGTGGGTGTGGAATAGATGCGTGGGCGAATGTGGCACCCATTGCAAGGAATGATTCGGTTCGTGTGGAACAAAATGGAAAGATCAATATTGATGTTTTGGGTGATTTTGACGGGGATGGAGGGGTGGGTTTTGCCGATTTTGTGCTATTTGCCACACGGTTTGGTTTGGAGAATATCGAAGAAAACTTTGATAAACGTATGGATTTTGATGGTGATGGCCGTATTGCTTTTTCAGACTTTTTGCGATTTATTGGTTTGTTTGGAAAAACACCAACAGGTGGATAGACTTCCCTGAAAACAAAAAAGCGGTTGCCATGTTTGGCAACCGCTTTTTTTATGGGCAAACCGATATGTTATCGAATTTCGAGCATGCGTTCTACCGAGCGCAATGCGCGAATGCGAATGTCTTCGGGTACGTCGATAATTTGTTCATTATTTTGAAGTGCGTTGAGTGTGTCTTCGAGTGTGATTTCATTCATGTGTGGGCATCGAATGCTACAAAGGCCTACCATCTCTTTGTCTGGGTTTTCTGCGGCAATGTTATCGGCCATGCTGCATTCGGTGAGAAGCAAGTAGCGATCTGCTTCCATGTCGCGCACATAATCGACCATGCGTGAGGTGCTGCTTGAAAAATCAGAGGCTTCAACGACCTCGGGACTGCATTCTGGATGTGCCAAAACCAAGACGCCGGGAAATTGTTCGCGCACATTGATGATGTCTTGCACTGTAAATTGATCATGGACTTCACAACGACCATGCCAACCAATCATTTGATAGTCTAAACCGGGTTTGGGGTTGTTGGGCATGTTTTTGGTGGGATAGATGATTTTTTTGCCTGTTTCTCTGGCCACATTGGCGGCCAAGTATTCGTCGGGCAAAAAGATGATGGTATCCGAATCGAGAGACTCGACCACTTTATGGGCATTGCCCGATGTACAGCAAATATCTGTTTCAGCTTTGACATCGGCATATGTGTTGATGTAGGTGACAACAGGTACACCAGGGTATTGTTTGCGCAAGTTACGAACGTCTTCGGCTGTGATGCTTTCTGCCAAAGAACAGCCTGCAACTTTTGCTGGTAAAAGCACGGTTTTGGTGGGGTTTAGGATTTTGGCTGTTTCTGCCATAAAGCGCACCCCACAAAACACAATGGGGTCGGCGTCTGTTTCGGCGGCTTTGCGAGACAGTTCGAGTGAATCACCCACAAAGTCGGGCACGGAGTGAAAGAGAGCGGGTTCCATGTAATTGTGCCCCAGGATGATGGCGCCGCGTTCTTTTTTAATTTTATTGATTTCGTAGGCCAACTCGGCTTTGTATTTGAGCTCAATTTCGGGCACAATGCCGTCGAGCTTTTTGGCCATTTGTTGATAGGTTTCTTCGAGGGTTGTGGCGGTAAGTGCCATTTGTTGGCTCCTATTTGGACTTGCACATGGTGAAATTATATGGGGTTAAAGATATAAAAAGAATAAGCATACGGCAAGGCATTCAAACGCAATCTATTTTGAGTGGGCGTGGCAGATGGTGAGTGGCTTTGGTATAAATAATATGTGAATGGTGTTGTTTTTCATTGTTTTTTGGGTGATAGAGGTTTAAACTAAAGCAGTGTGGGCACAAAATCCCCATTGGGATGAATGAATGCCATAAATTTATTGATGAATAAATAAAATGACGGAATGTTGGGGAAAAATTATGAAGATTGTGATTCGGGCAGGTGGTATTGGAACCCGTTTGTGGCCATTTAGTCGCAAGACGCAGCCAAAACAGTTTCATGCAATTGTAGGAAACCAAACGATGGTTCAGGAAGCTGTGGCTCGCATGTTGCCTATTGCAAATGAGGCCGATATTTATGTGTCAACGGGGACCGATTTGGTGGGTTTGGTGGGTAAACAATTGCCCAATATACCTTTAGGTCAGGTGATAGTTGAACCAGCTTTGCGCAATACTGGCCCTGCAGTGGGCTTAGAGTGCATTCTTTTGGAAACGCGTTTTCCGGGTTGTACAATTGCAAGTTTGGGGTCGGACCACCATATTGGAAAACCTGATGAATTTTGTCGGTTGCTTCAAGTGGCTGCCGATGCATTGGAAGAAATGCCGACTACGTTGTTTACTATTGGTGTTAAACCTACGCGTGTGGATACGGGATTTGGATATATTAAAAAGGGTGTCGTTTCAAATACGGTAAATGATGAACCGGTTTATATTGTAGACGGATTTACTGAAAAACCCGATGCAGAACGCGCCAAGGCCTATGTGGATAGTGGGCAGTATTTGTGGAACAGCAATATGTTTGTATGGAAAGCGCGTACGGTGTTGGATCTGTTTGCTGAATATGAACCTGAAATATATACATTGTTAGAAGAAATTGGTGTGGCTGTGGGTACTGACCGAGAAGCTGAAGTCATTCGAACTGTTTATCCTAAAATGAAAGAAATTGCGGTAGACAATGCGATTATTGAACGCGCACCCCATGTTGCTACATTGGAAGCCGATATTGCGTGGAGTGATATTGGCAGTTGGGGGGCATTGACGGATGTGTTACCCGTTGATGAAGACGGAAATTTATTAAATGGCAATGTGGTTGCATTAAATGCCCAAAATGTGACCGTTTATGGTGGACAAGACAAAGTGATTGCATTGGTGGATGTGGAAAACTTAATTGTTGTGGATACAGGTGACGCGTTGTTGATTTTGCCGCGTGATGGTTCGCAGCGTGTGAAAGATGTTGTGGGGGCTTTATCGGCAAGGGAAGATGGTGGGCGTTATTGCTGATTTGGGTTTGTAGGCAATGAACTTAAAAGTCATAAGGGTATTGGCGTGAAAATATTATTGGCAGATGATGAAAAAGATATCCTGCTTATTTATTCCGAACTGTTGGCTGGAAATGGGCATGTGGTTACTGCGGCCAGCAATGGCAATGAGGTGATTCGGCTGTTGTCCGAAACCGACTTTGACATGCTGATTTTGGATTTGTATATGCCACAGATGGATGGTTTTGAGGCCATTCAAGCCTTGCGTGATAAGGGATATGCCATGCCTGTGATTGTGATGACGGGACATTTTCCAGATGATGAAGTCAGTGCCCGTCTGGAGGGCTTACAGGTTTGCGCCGCACTTCGAAAGCCTGTTATGATTTCGACGTTGTTAAATGCGGTGAATGAGGCTTTACAATAAGATTATAAGTTGAGCGAAAATAAAAAGCCCCGATCAGGCACTGATCGGGGCTTTTTATTTTGATAAATGTCTGTGTTTTATCTGAGATCAAATTTGTAACCCACACCGCGCACTGTGGCGATGGCATTGCCAATATCGTCTAACTTGGATCGCAAGCGTCGAATGTGAACATCAACCGTGCGCATGCCACCGTAATAATCGTAGCCCCAAATGCTGTCAAGTAGGTCTGAACGCGTGAAAACACGGCCTTGATGGGTAACCAGATGCTTGAGTAATTCGTATTCTTTAAGTGTGAGTTCGATAATGGCACCCTTAACACGTACTTCATAACGAATGAGATTGATGCTTAAGTCTTCAATTTTGATGGTGTGCTCATCTACGGGGCGGTTGTCGTTCCACATGGCAAGGCGCAAACGGGCTTCGAGCTCACGCAGGCTATAGGGTGTAATGATAAAATCATCAATGCCCAAAGAAAAGTCGAGATTGAGGGCCGTCATTTCATCAGTAATGACCAAAAGGGACAAATCTTGAACTTGAACACGTTTCAATATTTGAGCAAGACGCTCGGGGGAGGATTCGGGAACGACAATGAGGAGTTCTACGGTATCGGCGGGAATGAGGGTGGTGTTGGTGGCCAAATGATCGCGCAAAGACACATGATCTACTTGGTGCCCAATATACCCCAAATCGGATTTTAGACGGGCCCCGTGAGCCTCATCGGCCAACAAAAGAATTTGTGCCATAATACGCCAAGGTTTAGAAACTGTGTTGATATAGGACTATGAACATTAATTTTACTAAACAATATTACAAAGGATTTGTGTTTTCAACCGACTGGAAAATAGAGACCTAAGAACATTTTGTCAAGGTGTATCTGGCATTTTATTTTTGTATGCAAGGAATAGATAAAACATAAAAAAAGCCAGAAAAGACCCATGGGGGGGCTTTTCTGGCCACGGTGATAATATAACAAAAAGAGATTGTTTTGTCAAGTTTGTAAATCTTTTATTAACAATAATTTAAATATTGACTTTGGACTTTGGGATGGTTAAGTTTACAATGTTCTGTTTCCAGACTTTCTGGAGCGATCGACGACTCTTTTTTGGAGGGGCTTAATGAGCGAGAAGCCTTTCGGGGGCGAGGGGGAAGTCATTTGTATGGTTTGTAAGACGGCCATTCCTGTGGCACGTCTTCAGGTTGTACCTGATGCGAAATTGTGCGTGACGTGTCAGGGAAAAGTTGAAAGGGGGTTGCTCGACCTTAACGCATTTTTGGTGGGCGATTTGGGGATTGAAGAAGAAAAAGAACCACAACCTTTGGAGATACAAGAAGATCGTTTGGTGGTAGGCACTTGGTCGGGTGGGTTTTTGGAAGTGGCCGATCAAAGTGGAAAAATGCGTGCGCTGTTGCGCGAAGGCAAAAAAGAAGAGGCACTGGCTTTGGTGCAGGCATTGCCAATTGAGGCACAGGCTGCACTGGTGGTGGTGGATGAAGATCCAGAAGAAGCCCTTTCTATAACGGGTATGGATCGTTTGGGAAACCCAGGTTATCGTTCTGAGGTGGTGAGTTTGTTGCCCACCGAGATGCTGACGGGGCTTATTGCCTATGACGGGGAGGAGAAACGGTTTAATACACGGTTGATTCAGGCCATGACACCTGGCACATTTAGCCGAACAGTGTCTGATACTTTAGAGCCGATAGACAATGCTGAGGCACGCGCGGAGGTGACTTGGGAGTGGCTGGAGGCTTTGGCTGAGCTTCTCGATGTGAACAAACGCGCAGAATTGTTGCGCAGTGTCGAACCCGAATTGTTGGAGGACGCGCTGATTACACGTATTCACCATTTTAACTTGAACAAAACGGTAACCTCTGTCAATATAGATGGTGTTGAGTGGGGCGTGGATATGTTTCGGGTATTTTCCGAAGACAGTGCCGTGGGGCCTTTGCCCAGCAAGTTTATTGAAGATGTGAAGGTGGGTAGTGTGATGGATTCGCTTTATGAAGCCGCTCCCGATGTGATGAGTGCGATGGTGCGTGGCGCTTGGGAGAGGCAATTTGATGGATGGGAGGATTTGGAATGAATCCATTGGCAAGATTAGATTTAAGCCGATTCCAGATTGACGATGAAAGTTTTGTTGGGCAAGCCATTGCTTTGGGCATGCGTTTTAACAAACTCCCCTCTCAGACATCGGATGCTTTGTTGGGTTTTTTGCGTGCTAAGGGGTTGTATTATGGGCAACGCAATCGATCTGGCATTGCCATTGCCAGAGATGGTTTGGAGCGCGGTGTGCGCCAAGCGTTGATCTGTTTGGATATGGGGCTTAAAGATACGTCTCAAGGCGATCTCAATACGGCTGTTGAGTTGTTGGCGCAGGGTGATTTTGAGGCCATTCGAAAAAATGGATATCAAATTGCTTTTTTCCAATTGCAAGAAATTCGCAAAAGCAGTTTGGCTTTGCTCACGCGCCCAACGGCTACTTTTTTACAAGAAGAACATCGCAATTTGATGCGGTGGTCTACTTTGGTACCCGAAACGTGGACACGGCCTCCAGATGATTTAGAAGAAGAAGCGATGTTGGTTGATGTCCGAACAGATTATGGTGTTTTTTTGCAAACGCAAGCCCGTATGGATTTTCTCAATTCGATTCCCAATGAGGCGCTTAATCAATTGCAACAATCGGTTTCGGATGGTCGATCTTTTGATGGTTTGTTGCGCAATTTGATTTTGGCGTTGGCGTTGGATTTGGAAACACTTTTGCCATCGGCGATGGAAATCGAACGGTTTAGAGAAACGTGTTTTGAACAAAACAAAATTCGGCCTGAGATTCGGGATAAGGTTTTGCATTTGATGGACCGCCAGCTTGAAGCCAGTGTTTTGAAGGCGTTTCATCGGTCTGAAATTCGTACATCAGTAGAAGATGAAATTGAATTTTTAGAGCAAGTTTCGGGTGGCGATATGGTCAACTTTTTCTTGTTGCCCGGAAAAAAGGCTGTGACGGCAGATGATTTATTGGGGGGAGAGGCAATCGCGTAATATTTTTTTAAAGGCGACGTGTTGGGGCGTGCTCGTGAGGGTACGTCCCATTTTTATTTTTAAGAACACACAGGGTTTGAAACAGGGTGATGTGATTAAAAGACGAATGTTGTTGTATCTCAAAAAGGGTGTGCTTTTTTTGTTGTCGGTATGAACCTCTATCATCCAGGCGGTGTCATTGTAGCAGAGGCCCTTTTATGACTCCAACAGATGCAGAACTGATACAGCGCATATTAAACCGAGACACAGATGCATTTGCTGTGTTGTTTGATCGGTATATGGTTCAGGTGACCGATCACTTGGCACGTATGTTGAAAGAAAGTGGTGCCGCAGATGATGTGGCACAAGAAGTGTTTTTGCGTGTTTGGAGTCGGGCAGATCAGTGGTCTGGTGCGGGATCATTTCGGGCGTGGTTGTTGCGCATTGCGACCAATTTGGCTCTGAATCATTTGCGAGGCAAAAAACGTCGTCGCGAATTGCCTTTGGAGATGCCTTCTCTCTATGACGACGATGAAGATGAAAACCTTGTTCCTGGTTGGATGATCGATCACGCATCTTTGGGCCCAGATGCACAGATTGAACAATCGGAACAACAGCAGATGATTCGGCAAATGATTTCCGATTTGCCAAAAGATAAACGAGAGGTTTTTGAAATGGTTCACAAGGATGAGTTGGCCCTTCAGGAGGTGGCCAAGCGCTTGGACATTCCTGAAGGAACTGTAAAGTCTCGGTTGTTTCACGCACGAAAAAGATTGGTCCTTGCTTGGCAAGAAAGAACAGGGGAATAGCGCACCACGGGCATTGGTGAGATGTTTTTTCGCATTTGGACATCATCATGTTTTGGAGGATATAAAATGGCAATTGATATGCAGGCACCGTGGCATAAAGATTCTTGGGATGCATTTTTGCAAAATGGGTTGCCCCGTTTATTGGCTGACCGTGTGGGGATTGCAGGATACAATATTGAGCAGATAGATACCTATTTTTGTCGGTTGCATTTGTCAGTGAAGGGAACGCGGGGCTTAACCGATGTGGTTTATGAAAATATCCCTTTGTGTGATGACTTGGGGCGGTTTCGTGTTGATGGGTATACGCGCATAGTGGTACCCAAACCCACAGAAGTAGATTTGGAAAAGGCCGACATTTTGTGTGTGGGTGAGCAAGTTTTGGGGTTTTTGGCTACACAAATTGGCGACGTGCCAGAGGGTATTGTGGGAACAGATGCGATTTTGGCGTGTTTGCCTTTGGCCGAGTGGATTCACGAATTTTTTGTTTCCGAACCGACGTCACAGTATCTGCAAATGACAAATGATGTGGATATGCACACCCACTTGCGACGCATTACTTTATACACACTTTTGGGTGAAGCGATTGACGACAAGTATGTCGTTCACCCGTCACAAGAAGGGCGTGTTTGTTTGTTTGCCACACCCGAAGGACCCAATATTTCGCGCATTTTTGAAGTGGCGTTAGGGGCAACGATTCGAGATGGCAAGTTGATTGTTGTGGATGATACCCCTGCAATGGCCTTGGGGAGCAATGCGTCGATGATTCCGTTTTTGGAACACGACGATACCAACCGGTCTTTAATGGGCATGAATATGGTGCGCCAATGGGTGGGCGTGCCAAACCCAAAGTGGCCACGTGATGAGGTGGGTGTTTGGCACACCTACCACAGTGAATATGACGGGCTCAAACCCGAAACAGAACCGGCCTTGGTGCAAACGGGTTGTGAGACAGATGATGCTTACTTTTGGAAAGGCTATAATCTGCTGACCGCTTTTATGTCTTGGGACGGCGATACCTATGAAGATGGCGTGGTGATCAGTGAGTCGGCGGCAAAAAAAATGACGCAACCCCAAGGTGTGGCATTGGGCGATAAATTGAGCAATCGACACGGTTACAAGGGGGTGGTGACACGGATTTTACCCGACGCAGATATGCCATACTTGCCCGATGGCACGCCGGTGGAATTGATTGTGAGTGTGTGCTCATTGCCTTCTCGAATGAATATGGGGCAATTGCGAGAGGCGGCATTGGGGCGTGTGGCAAAGGCCGAGGGCAAACCCGTGATTGTGCCGCCATTTGCTGGGCCGTCAACGGAAGAAATAAAAGGGCGATTGAAAGCCAATGGATTGTCTGATGATGGAATGGAACAACTGACGTTAAAGGGGAATGCACTTCCGCGACGCACAACAGCAGGGTGGGTGTATTGGGGGCGGTTGAGTCATATGGTGAAAAATAAGATTCACTTTGCGGTGCATCCTCAAGAGAGAGGGCAGTTTTTGGGCGAGATGGAGTTTGTTGCGCTGAAAGAAGCGGGTGCGGTGGCTCTTGTGAATGAGTTTTTCAATACGTGTTCTGCCGAACATCCAGAAGCCGATTCTTTGGCTGATCGTGTGTCTAATGGAACGGTATCACCTGCTGGTGCACCTTCGGCAAGATATGGTGCTTTGACCAGGCGATTAGGCTGTGACGGCGTGGTGGCGTCACTGGGTGATAAAGGCGTGTCATTTTCAACTAAACAGTCGGGTGATTTTTCTTTGGCGCGTTCGGTGGCGCATCCGTGGCTTTCCGGGCATCAATTGTCTCATATTGGGCAGACCGATTTGCCTGAGGGCGAGGCGGTGCAAGAGGCCAACGCGCGTTTGGAACAGATGGTTGCCAAGGGTGCGCCTCAGGTGCTGATTGATCGGGCAACAGACACCTTGTCAGAGCGGGTTCAGGCTTTTTATAATGTGTTGGTGACACGAAGGGATTTGTGCTTTCAGGCGCGGGTAATTTTTAGCGGGCGTTCGGTCATTGTGCCCAATAAACATTTTAAATATGACCAAGTGGGTGTACCAGAAGAAATGGCGTGGGCATTGTTTGGGCCGTTTGTGACACGGGCATTGGGCAGTGACACGGACGTGAAAAAACGCTCGAAAAAAGCAGAGCAGGCGTTGGATGAGGTGATGGCAAAAATGTGGATTGTTTCAACGCGTGCCCCTGCGGTGTCACCCACTTCGTTTTTGGCATTTCATCCTGTGCGTGTTTCGGGTGATGCGATTCAAGTGCCCATTTTGAGCAGCAAGCTGATGGATGCCGATTTTGATGGCGATCAAATGGCTTTGTTGTTGCCCGTGACGGATGAGGGGCAACAGGCTGCGCGCGATCATTTAACTGTTAAGGCACATTTGACCCGCGACCCCAGTTTGATTCGGCGTGAAAAAATTCACCCCATGCACGACGCGTTATTTGGTTTGGCCACGTTGAGTATGACCGATGCTGGTTTGAAGGCATTGGAAGACATTGCGGGGGAACCTTTCAAGCGTGAAGGCAAGTTTTTAGATAAGAAGCATTTTATCGCTTTGCTGGAAAATGTGATGATCAAAGACGGGGCAGAAGCGGTGCTGGACTTGTCTGAACGGTTGCAAAGAAAAGGTTTTGAAGTGGCCCAGCAAACAGGGGCTTCGATGGGTGCGTTTTTGGGTGGCGACCTTAATTTGCCCAATCCGCCAGAAGGAGATGATGTGGATGAGTGGCGATCTTATGTGGATGAGTTGACGGCTGAATTGAGTCCGTTCGATGATTTTAACGATGACGAATTTGGCGTGATCGCCATGTTGGCCGAATGTGGTGCAAGGGGCAATTGGACACAGTTACGGCACTTTGTGGCCCCTCAGGGGTTGGTTCGCACCGCACGAGGTGACTTGATGCCCATTCGGCATTGTTACCGAGATGGTCTCACCCCCCAAGAGATTATCACACGAACCGTTGGCGCACGCTTGGGCTTGGCCAATGCGTTGGCTGAAATGATGGAGGTCAACCGCGATTTGTCCATTCAAGGGGCACCCAGTGGTTACGGTGTTTTGTCACGCGCTCGTCGCTCAGAAAAACCTGGCGTGGTGTTTGCCCGGGCCGCACAAAAGGGTGAAGTGGACCCTTTGACGGATGAATACAGTCGGTTGTTTGTTGGGGTGTAGATAGGTAATAGTGATTGAGAATGTGAGTCGTAAGGCGTGTCTGCAAACAAGCAGACACGCCTTTTTTTGAAACAAAATGGAGCAATAACCGACAATCTCAGGGAATCATTTGTTCAAATGACCTATTGATAAATCACAAATATCTCTCGCCCCAATCACCGTAGGGGCGCGGTTCCCGCGCCCTAATTTTAGCGTTATTCGCGCCAAAATTTTAATGGCGATAAAATGTTAATTTTATTTTTTACATTGCGTGGAAGATTCGTAATGATTTTTTGAGGTGATTGATTAAGAAATATTTTTTTTAAGGAATGAAAATGGAACGGTTATTTCACGTGAGCGATCAGGCTGATATTCAACGCTTCGAACCACGGGTGTCACCTTCGGTAAATGAGGTTGTCCAAGACGACAAGGTGGTTTGGGCCATTGCTGAGAGTTTATTACACAATTATTTGTTTCCGCGAGATTGCCCGCGCGTGACGTTTTACGCAGGCGAGCAAACCACGCAAGAAGATCGTGAACGGCTGTGGCAAACGAGTACCGCCAAACACATTGTGGCCATTGAGTCGTGTTGGGTGAGTAATATGTTGACGGAGACGTTATACGGTTACGTGTTGCCTGACGAGACGTTTGAAAAGACGGATGATATCGCACGGTATTACATTTCTCGCAAAGCCGTTGAGCCGATTTCTGTGATCGTTTTTAACAATTTGTTTTTAGAATTGTCTCGGCGCGATGTTGAGGTGCGAATTCTTCCGTCTCTTTGGGCTTTGCGAGACGCTGTGGTGAATTCTACAGTAAATTTCTCAATTATTCGAATGAGAAATGCCCAACCGAGATAGTTCCGAAAGCTGTGGTGTGTTTCAATTTTGAGGTGGATCTGGAACGTCTTAGCTATAAATAGTGCATGTGTGATGAACTTTTTTAAGAAATTGATTTCAAGAACTAAATTTTATATGATAATTAAGTGTTTAAAAAACAAATGATAATTTTTATATATTGTGAAAAATATGATTAATTATATGGTTAGGTTATTTTTGATTGAAAATAAATACTTGACACTTACTATGGTATTCGTCATGTTACTAAAAATTTAGTAGATCGACTTGTGTTTGTAGAAGTGCAATGCGTGTTTGACCAAGGAGATGAGATGGGCAAGAAAAAACGATTGGCCGAGGCCGAGTGGGAAGTGATGGACTGTGTGTGGGATTTTGACCATCAGGTGACGGTGCGCGAGGTGCACGAATTTTTGTATCCCAATGGGGAGAAAGCCTATACCACCGTTCAGACGATTATGAATATTTTGACGGAAAAAGGCGTTCTGTTGCGTCAAAAAATTGGACCCGTCAATGTCTATTCACCGGCTTTGTCACGTGAAGATGCCGCCCGTGATGAAACGCAGTCTTTGGTGGCGCGTATGTTTGAAGGCTCGTTTGGTGCATTGGCCACTTATTTGGTGAATTCTGACACGCTTTCTCGCGAAGAATTGGACGAATTAAAGTCGCTTATTGATGAACGTGAGCGCGATCAGGGAGGAGGTAAATAATGATCCATACCTTGATTCAACTCGCCGAATCTTGGTGGCCGCTTTATGCGGTACATATGCTCGAAACGTCGTTGTTCATTTTGGTTGTGTGGGCACTTGATCGGTGGGTGCATTTGGATACGCGACTGCGCTATTCATTGTGGCTGTGTGCATTGGTGAAGACGTTTGTGCCGCCTTTTTACGCGTTGCCTTTGCCTACGTTTTTGTCTGAGGCACCCACGCCCGTTCAGCCGGTATCCTTTGGTGGGGAAGCTGTGTGGTCAGAGATGTCTTATGTTGCGCCTGTTGCGTTGCCACCTGAGCCGATTCCAATGGTCTTTTGGGCTTTTACGCTGTGGAGTGTATCAGTTATTGTTTTTGTTGGGATGACGCTGTGGCGCAATCTCGCTTTTCAACGCACGTTGGGCATTGCGAATCCCGTGTCTTTGTCTGGCGATTTGGACGATTTGACCCAAGGAGCCAATCTCAAAGTTTTCTCAAAAGCCAATCTCACATCTCCGTTGCTGGTGGGCGTGGTGAAACCGCGTTTGTATTTGCCATCCACTTGGCAAACCTGGACGCCCACCCAATTACGCGGCATTGTGGCGCATGAATTGGCGCATTATCACAACCGCGATTTGTGGGCATTGGCCTTCCAAGTTTTGGCCACGGTGTTTTGTGGTCTTAATCCTTTGATTTGGCTGGTGAACCGTCGCTTGGCGCATTTGCGCGAGTTGCGTTGTGATGAAGATGCGTTGCTCAAGTCTGGCATTTCACCCGTGGAATATGGCAAGTTGCTTTACGCGTTTTTAGATGCCAATGCACACCCAGGGTTGCCCGCGTTGGGCTTTAACGAAAAAGACACACCGCTTAAGAAACGTTTTGAACACGTTCTCAATTTTAAGGGGGGCACGATGAAACGATCCAAATGGCAATACGCAATTCCAGTTTTGGTCGCCTTGGCGATTGTGCCGTTTTCAATTCGAGAAACATATTCACAACCTCAGGAAGTGGTGCAAAAAGCAAGTGACACACCTTTATTGAACACGCCATCAAGTGAACAGGGGAGAATACGAGTCAAACCAATCAAGCGGATTCCAGCCTCCTACCCAGAGAGCGCAGAGAAGAATGGCATTGAAGGGTATGTGCTCGCGGAGTTGACGATTGATCCTGATGGCACGGTCAGTGGTATTACCATGCTTGAAGGTGATACGATGTTTTTGAATTCGGTGACAACAGCATTGCTTCAATACCGCTATACACCGTTTACACACGCAAATTCGATTAAGAAAAAACAAATCATTGCGTTTCAATTGGCAGGAGACAGTCGCCCTGTGTATAGTCCTGCCGAAGAGGTGATGAAAAAATCAGACTTTGGCCTAATGGTTGTGATGGGTGAAGCACCCGGGGCTAATTCTGAAAATAAAACATCTACAGTTTCAGCAGATGTTTTAACACGGGTAGATTTTATGCCCTTAGGTGAAAAGCATGTTAAGATGTCATTGCTTGTGGGGGTAGACGGTGCGACGCCACGGGACCAAGAAGTGCTAAAAGCCAATCGGTCAGAGATATTAAAGACCATTCATAAGATTGTGAGTGGTGACGGACGAGATGTTTTTTATGAAGAAGGTATGCGTTTTCAAGTGCGACAAGAAATTCGTTTCATGCTTGAACATCAATTGAAGGTCAAGATCAAAGATGTCAAACTTGGAGATGCCCAGGCCAAAACAGAGCTTACTCAAATGTCTGATATTTGGGTGAACTACAAGGGTGATATGTTAATAAACATGAATAAAGCCGTTACTGTCAATGAGCTGGAGGCGTCGTTTAGGTCATTAAAAAATGATCAAAATACAAAGACATTGTTGATGCGGGTAGATCGTGGTGCGCCACAACATATCATTGATGCCATTCAACAAAGTGCCACACGTGTAGGCATTGAGGTGCGCGATACTGGGGGCCCCCCATTGATTCAAGAGCCATCAGGTATCACACAGGCTGATGGTCTTCAAATTTTACAGTTTTTTAAAGTGGATCATAAACCCAAGCCGATTACCAAAGTGGATCCAATTTACCCACCTAATGCCAAAGCCAAAGGATTAACGGGTAAAGTGTTTCTCAAGTTTTTAATTCATACAGATGGCTCTGTAAGTGACGTGAAGGTGTTACGGGGAAAGGAAGAATTCCACCAAGCCGCAATTGACGCCATCCTCCAATACAAATTTGAACCGGCCAAACATCAAGGTCAAATTGTACCCGTGTGGATGACTCAACCGATTTCATTTCAGTTAGAGAATTCTCTGGATAAATCAGAATCTTCAACACCTGAATCGGATATGTTAAAGGTTTTGGAAACGAGAAATGCTGAAAGGAACCAAATTCTCGATGCCTCTCAAGTAGACGAAAAACCTCATCCCGCTCGAATCGTCACACCACAATATCCAGAAGAAGCAAAGGCGCAAGGCATCGAAGGAAATGTATTGGTGAGTGGTGTGGTGAATACGGATGGAACCGTAAGTGATTTAAAGATTGTGAGTGGTGATGAGATGTTTCATGAGTCTGCTTTGGTAGCCGCAAAACAAATGCGGTTTCGCCCCGCTAAACATCAAGGCCAAACGGTTCCTGTGCGGTTGACAATGCCGATGGATTTTCGACTGAAAAGTTCCCAAAGCAATAGACAGTTACCATTGGGGCTTAGAGGAGGGTTTTTCGGGAATAAGAGAATGTCTGAAATCTGGATCAATACCAAAGGAGATTTGTTAATAGATCAATCCAAAGCCGTCACTCTGGAAACTCTGGGTTCTGAATTGGCACAGTTAAAAGAACAAAAGAATATTGATACCATATTGTTGAAACCTGATGTCAAAACACCTATGGACCACGTGCAAAAGGTTTTGGATGTTGTGGGGCAAACAGGGTTGAAAGTGCATATGTTCAGTTTTGATCCTGCTGAACTTAAGGAACGCAATAGGCCAAAGGATCTGAATAACATAGAGTTCTACCAGGCCGATGTGAAACCCGAACCGATTCATCAAGTGGCACCTGTTTACCCAGAAATAGCGCGTAAAGCGGGTTTGACGGGTAAGGTGTTTTTGAAGTTTCGTGTGAATGTGGATGGCAGCGTGAGTGATGTTTCAGTGTTGAGAGGGCAACAAATTTTCCGAAAAGCCGCAATGGAGGCGATTGAAAAATTCCGTTTCAAGCCCGCCGAATATGACGGCAAAATTGTTGCTGTGTGGATGACTCAACCCGTGAGTTTCAGATTGGGATTGGGAAAACCATTAGAAGCACAAACGCTTGATTTGGGAACCTTTACCATAAAAGTACCAAATGGTCATGATGGCAACGCATTGATACAACCTCGCCTGACCTTAAATGTCATATCGGCGGGTGCGGCAGATGTGATCACTGACGATTTGGACAAAGCACAAAAAATGGCATCGTCTTATCTGTCTTCAATTCCTTTAGATCAGTGGGTATCGGCAGAACAACAAAATGCAATTTTAGAAGGTGTGCGAGAGCAAGTGAATGTCGGTTTTGGTGCGCCATTGATTAACAGTGTGACGTTTTCAAACCTCACCTTAACCCCTTCCGAATATCTCGCTGAGAATCGGGAATTCAAACTACACACCAATTTCCCAAATCCATTTAATCCTGAAACGGCGATTCAATATGAAGTGGCCGAACCCGTTTTTGTGAGAATGGAAATCTACAACGTCACTGGGCAAGTCATTCGTACATTGGTTGCAGAAGACAAATCTCCTGGCAAATATGAAACACGGTGGGATGGCAAAGATGATCAGGGCAAACTTGTCGCAAGTGGTGTCTATTATTATCACATCAATGCGGGATCATTCAATGCCGTAAAGAAAATGCAACTGGTGAAGTAAGGCTTAGAAGAGATGTTGCATGGTACACGGGTTTTGCAAAACAAGGAACTCGATTTAATAAATCGGAAATGGCTTCCTTGTGTTTTTGATCTTCAGTCCGGAGGACTTCGTAATCATTGCACGGGAATTCATTCCCGTGCGGGTCGCAAGCGGTGTCTATTATTATCACATCAATGCGAGATCATTCAATGCCGTAAAGAAAATGCAGTTGGTCAAATAAGTCTTTGAAGTGATAGTGCACCAGTTTTGCAAAACAAGGAACTCGATTTAATAAATCGGAAATGGCTTCCTTGTGCTTTTGATCTTCAGTCCGAAGGACTTTTCCATTGTAGTGCAGGAAACGCAAGTTCAGCGAAGCTCATTCATTCCTGCGCGAAGGTGATGTGGTTCCCGAAGTCATTTTTCAATCTCCATCATTCCTGTGCTTTTGATCTTCAGTCCGAAGGACTTGCCCTATCATTGCACGGGAATTCATTCCCGTGCCTAACCTCCTTTTCAATCTCAATTCCCTGCAAAACCCGTATTATGTTTTTCCCAAATAAATAGGTCACACACGCTATGAAACAATCACACGTAATCATAGTAATCCTCTTGACGCTATGCGCCTGTTCCCCCGGCATAGACACCTATGTCCGCCAACTGCAATACCCCAACACAGATATGCGGGTTTACGCCGCTGAAAAGTTAGGCCAAAGCAAAAATCCCAACGCCGTGCCACACCTTATCCAAGCCCTAAACGATGAAAAGCTCAGTGTGCGTTTGGCTGCCATAGACGCTTTAGGTTATTTACAAGATCATCGCGCCACCCAGTCGCTTTTGCCATTTTTGCGCAATGAACGCTTGCGGTTTGTATTTGCCACCATAGAAGCTTTGGGGCGTATAGGCGATCCCGATGCGGTTGATTCATTGAATGCGATTGTTGCCGATAACCTGCCCACCATTCGCCTTGCTGCCATTGATGCTTTGGGGCAAATAGGAAGCCCCAAGGCAACGGATGTATTGACCGAACAATTCAAAAATCCATCATCCGATGTCAGGCGAATGACCGCACTTGCAATGGCGCGTATTGCAGATCGGAAAACGATGGGGGTGCTTATTGAATCACTTGCCGATCCTTCGGATGCGGTTTCCAAGATGGCCTGTTATGCCTTAGATAAAATGGATGCCCAGTGGCGGAATGGAGAGGAAGCCAAGACCGCTCTCTCCCAATTCAAATATGACCTCATGATGAAAGACATTGTTGACAATGATGCAATTCTCAAACGTTATGGACTGCTCAAAGGGTTAAACACAATTGATCCCAATTGGCACCATCGTGCGTGGGGAGAAGCGGTTACTCGGCACTACGAAGGCTATCTCAATAGCCCAATCCCTCGCGAACGGTGGATGGCTGCACGTGTGTTGGGTGACATCGGAGATGTGCGTGCTATTGATGCACTCTTGGCGTGTTTAAACCATGAAGATCGGGGCGTGAGCAAAAATGCGATTTTGTCATTGGGCAAATTAGGTGATCGGCGTGTCCTTCCCTCATTAAGAGAAATATTGTCTGGTGACGATTTACAACTTAAAAGCGCAACCGCCACGGCATTGGCCGACTTGGGTGACACAACAGCCATTCCTTTGCTCATGGATCAAATCACGCCAGAGATCATGCAATTGCGCATTGGGCGAATAGGCAGAGACATTGCATATAGCATCGCCAATGCCTTAGGCAAATTAAAGGCCACACAAAGTGTCGATCTCCTGATGCAATTGGTGACCCATTCCCAATCGGGAACACGTGTTCAAGCTCTTCGCGCATTGGGCAATATTGGAGATTTCAAAGCCACTTCCAGTGTGCGATTGGCTTTGGTGGACCGTGATTTTCATGTGCGAACAACAGCGGTTAAGACATTGGCCAAGTTGGGTGATGTGCATGCTGTTAACGATTTAATCACACTGTTGGGAAGCGGGAAAGTATCTGACCCGCTTTTGGTTGAATCATTGGATCGTTTGGAGCCACGCTGGCGAGAACGAAAGTTGGCCCAATCACAAATTTCGCAGCTGATTGCACAATACAAGTCTGGTAACACACAAGACCAAAAAGACATCATCGCTGTATTGGCAGAGGTGGGTGGGGCACGTGCAGATGAGATTTTGTCGGAGGTTTTAAAGAAGCGCAATCTGTTGCTTATTGCCCAGGCCCATAAATACTATATCACACAAGGTATTTCTCAAGCTTTACCCGTTTTAAAACATGCCTTAGAAGCCTATGGCAACGAAAGAATGGTCAAAGTCTATCTGGCTTCTGGCTACGAACCCTTATCTCAAGCAGCCCGCATCTGGGCACACGATCATGGTATGGCGCTTGTCTCTGGCCTTGATATGGAACCCGAAGTAGGCATTTGGGCAGGTGGTTGATGCGTAAGGCAAAATTGTTTACTTGACATCTGCTCCATTGACGTTCATACATACGTGTGAACGTTTTTTATTTTTTCACATTATCAAGAGGGCCATATGGCAAAAAGAGCTACCAAAAAAACCGCAAAGAAGTCGCACAGTCGCAAAACCGTAAAAGTCGCTATCATTGGTGCTGGGGGGCGTGCGGTGAGTGCGCATTACCCATCCTTACAAGATATGCCCGATGTGAAAATCGTGGGCGTGTCTGAGTTAAACGAAACCCGTTTGCAAACGGTAGGGGCGAAATTTGGCATCAAGGGATTGTATACCAATTATGTGGAGATGATAGAAAAAGAAAAGCCCGACGTGGTCTACGCCATCATGCCTCCCCATCATATGTATGATGTGTGTGCAAATGTGATTCAAATGGGGTGTCACCTGATGATCGAAAAACCCCCCTTTGTCACCACAGAGCAAACCCGCCAAATGGCTATTTTGGCACGAAAGCACAATGTTTTAACAGGGGTGACCTTTCAACGCCGGTTTGCACCTGTGATTCGAACGGGCAAAAGCATCTGTGAAAAGAAAGGCCCCGTTCACAGTGCCGTGTCAACGTTTTACAAATGCGCCGTGGGTGGCGCACCTTATTACAATGGGGCCATTGATATTTTGACGTGTGATGCCATTCATGCTGTTGATACCTTGCGCTATTTGTGTGGTGGTGAGGTCGAAAGTGTGGCCAGCGATGTGCGCCGATTAGATGCCGAACATTGCAACATTCACCAAGCCCTCATCCGGTTTTCTTCGGGTGCAACAGGGGTGTTGCTCACCAATTGGATGACGGGGCGGCGTATGTTTACGGTTGAAATCCATAGTCCAGGTATTTCTGTGTTTGGAGATCCTGAAGAAGGTGGGAAGGTGTATGCCGATGGCAAGGTTCAAGCCGTTCAAGAACTCGACCCATTTGCCATGACCAAAAGCAAAGCCGAGCATGTTGCCTACGGTGCATTTGCCACCAACAGACATCTCATCGATTGTGTCAAAAACGGCAAACAACCCGAAACCAACTTTGCTGATGCGGTAAAATCTATGGAGTTGGTCGACGCCATTTATAACGCACAAATTTAAGAGCCAAAACACATGCTTATAGGAAAGGAAACACCATGCATTATATTATGTTCACCAAACATTTAGAAGGGTATGACGTTCCCCAAATTATCGAAGCTTTGTTATCGGCTGGTGTTAAGGGTGCCGACTTATGTACCCGCCCTGGTTATCCCGTCAATCCCGAAAATGTTGCCACGGCATTGCCCGCTGCAGCCAAGCAGTTTGCAGAGGCGGGGTTGGATATTCCACTGGTAACCACACCCGGTGACTTTGTCACACCCGACATAGATTATGCCGAAACCCTTTATGCCGCTTGTGCCGAAGCAGGTGTGCGCCATATTAAATTGGGCTATTGGCATTTTAAACCCGGTATGGATTATTGGACCGAGTTGGATGTGGTGCGTGGGCATTTGGATGGGTTTCAAAAGCTGTCTGAAAAACATGGTGTACAAACGGTTGTTCACAACCATTCGGGTTTGTCTATGGGGCTTAATTCTTGTGCAGCCATGAATGTGGTCAAAGGGTTTGATCCCAAGCTTGTGGGCATTTTTACCGATCCGGGGCATTTGTCTATTTGTGGTGAGCCCATTCAAATGGCGCTGAGCATTGTGAAAGATTATGTGTCCATTTTGTCATTTAAAGACCTGATCAAAGCCCAACAAGAACGCAATGGCAAAATGAGTTGGGTAACCAAGGTGGTACCCTTGGGCACAGGTTTTGGTGATTTCCCTGCCTTGTTGCAAACCCTTAAATCCATGAACTACAATGGGGCCATCAGCTTTCACAGCGAATACAGTGGTGAAACACCCGAGCGCATTGTTGAGTTGGCACGCAACGATGTGAAATTTATTGATGGGTTGTTGGCCAATATGTAGTGTGATGTGGGGCAACATTGAAGTTAAAAAAAAGGCGATGAAATTTTATATTTCATCGCCTTTTTTTTAATAAACAGTGTGGATGTTGCGTGTTTGTGTATGTCTTAGGCCAAGTGGCCATTGCCACGTGTGCGACGTTTGATTTCTGCAAGGTCTGCGATGACATTGTTTAAGATGTTCATCATCAGTTGTAATCGATTGTTTACGGAGGTTTCTTCTAAAAGGGCCTGTTGTTTTTCATGTGGGAGACTGAGGTTGGCGGCAACAATATATGAAATAAGGCTCAAGTTTTCTGTGGGCGGCGGGGGTGTGGCCCAACCAATAGAGAGTTTGAGCGCTTGGGTATAAAGCTGTTTGAGCTGGTTGCCCAAGTCAATGTTATAAGGCTCAGTGTCATCTTCTATGTCTTCTACAAAACCCGATATATACGAGTGAATGTCTTGGCGACTGATCACTCGAAAACGTTTCATCCCCTCAATGATAATGTTCATGCGGCCATCGGGAAATTCTTCAACCACTTGCACAATCCGCGCAGAACACCCCACATCGCTAAATTGGTCATCCGTGCCCCAAACAAGACCGAATTCTGAATCTCGATCCAAACATTCTCGAATCATTTGTTGATAGCGATCTTCAAATATATGAAGCGGTACTTTGCGTGTGGGCAAAAGGACCATGTCCAGTGGAAAGAGAGGCAATTCGTTGTTGGCCATATTTTAATAGGGGGTATGAAGGTTGGCGATGCCAAAACGTTTTGGGTTGTTGGGCATGCCATAAGTGGGTGTCCAGGTCCATCGGTTTTTGCTGGTGATCAGTGCGGTGTTGAAATGAAGATAGGGAATTGGGGTTGATGGGTCAAGGCCAAGGTCTTGTAGAGCTATGGCACCTTCCACAACCCAAGCTGTGTCTGTAAGGGTTTCTTTAAGCAGTAAGGTCGGGTCGCGTGTGATATCGCGCGCTGTTGGGGGGTAAATGGTAAAGACAAATGGAATTTGCGGTGTCAAAGCAGTTGCAAATGACAATTCGATATGGGATACGGTTTGTGTATCTGGGGTGGCCACTTTAACAGCAAAGAGCAGGTGTGTGTGATTGCGTGTGAGCCACGTTGTTATACGGGGTGCAATTTGGCCTGTGTGTGCATCGTCAACAAAGTGATTGATGTGTGCCGCACCGTGCCATTCGGCATCGATTAACATGCCGTCAATCTGGGGTGTTGCGCCTCGGTCTTGTATTTCGGGTTTATCGGGATAATGGTCTTCTTCAGGATAGAACATTTGGAGGATGCGAAACGCTGTGTTTTTGAGTGGGCTCGGTATCGCTTGGGTATAAATTTTCTCAATGTCTTTGGCCACGCGTTCATCACCAATGGTACCCAATATTTCCAAACTTGTGATGTGACCGGCATAGGCCGAATCACGCAATGATCGGATAACACGAAAATTGCGGTTGCCCATTTCAACCAACTTGGCTGTTGCGGCGCGTGCCACGCCAAATTGGTTGTCGCGTGTTAGGTGAATGAGGTCGCGATAAATGGTTGGATCTGATGTGGTTGGGGGCAATGCCAGTATTAAGTAGTTGCGCGCAGAAATGTCTACACGTGAGATGAGTTCATACAGCTGAGAGGTGTCTTGGAAATTGGTGTATTGCAGCAACATGCGCGCGGCATATGCTTGGATTGTGGTATCTGGATCCAATAGGAGTTGTGTTAAATGGGTTGAAAGTATGGGGGTATTGCGCATAACGCGCACAAAAGCGGCACCCAAACGCACTTGCGGAAATGGGGATTCCAAAAGGGCTTCTATAAGCGGTTCTGAGAGAATGTCGGATCGGTTTTCGAGCGCAAGTGCCATTGAAAATTGTGTTTGGGGTGTGCTGATATATTCTGCCACAACACGCGCTTGTGCTTCTGGAGACAAATACGTGAGAGATTCAAGCACCCCATCGAGTGTGACGTGAAAGGGCACATGCTCAATCGATAGGTCTATTGCTGGAGCGTAAAATTTAGATTCAAAATAAACAGGTGACGTAAGGGTCTTGTGCGCCTCTGTTTGGCATTCGGCTCTGATATAGCGCTGTTGATCAAGCGGTATCTGAAAACGTGTTGAATACGTGTTTGTATTGGGTGTGGCAGACCAAATTATTTGCCCATCTGCAATGAGTTGGATGTGTGTAATGGGTGCTTGTGATGTGGCTGATAAACGGATGTTGATGTGGGCTTCTGCCAATAGGGTTGCACCGGGAGGGTGTTCGTCTACGCGAAAGTCTAACTGAATATCATTGGCTTCCGATACAATGGTCGATAGATCGTTGAACCCTGCAAACAGAGGATCGGGTTGGGGGGCTTCTGCCCAGACGTAGGTATGAGATGTGGGCAAAGCTTGTCCCACAATTCCAATGCGATGTCCTTGTGTGAGCAAGCTATCCCACAGTCCTCCCACTTGACAATCTGGATGCCAGCCCAAAGTATTGATGGCTTGGAATAAGATGGGAGAGGGAAATGTGTGTGTGGTCGATTTGGGAAGTTGGGTCACAATGGCAACACCACCTTGTGAGGTGGCCCATTGGTGGAGTTCTTGAGGTGTGGTTTTGGGAATGGGGCTGCGTGGGTCAATGCCCATACAAATGATTACTTGTGAGCTGTCTAAAACAACGGCAGTGGCTAAAATAGGCGTTAATAGACTGGGGTCGTTAAATGTTTCTTCGCGCAAAAATTCTGACAGCCCGACAAAGTAACCTTCTTGGGGATGGTTATAAAAAATACGATAATCTAAATGATTGTCTAAGGCTGCTTGATAGTGGTGTGATATTTGCCCTGGTGGGTATAGGGCATACACACGTAGGTCTCCTGCATACCAATTCCAAGTGGCAAGACACGGTTGTGACAGGAAGAGCAAACAGATGAAGAACGCATATTTTTTCATGGTATGCCTGACACTGTTATTTTATGGAGCCGTTAGAAAAAAAGAATCCAGAAGTGCGAATGGTGGGCAGGCTTCTGGATTCTTTTGTTTTTAACGATTGCATATCCCGATCATTACTTTGCGGGTATAAAGGGGGTTTTGCCTGCACCCTCAAGCAATACATCGAGCAATTTTTGAGTGGCAACAGAAAGGCTACGCCCTTTGCGATACAAAATCCCTAAGGGGCGTACAAAACCTTTGTCGTCAAACGGGATGTAACTGATTGCGTTGCGCTCAATTTCTTCATCAATGGAATTGAGCGGTACAATAGAGATACCAATGTCTACCTCAACCGCATGTTTCATCGTTGCAATGTGATCCAATTCCATCACCACATTGGGGCGCACATTGTGCTTGCGAAAGAAGCGGTCTATGGCTTTGCGTGTGGGGGTTTCTTGTGTGAAAAGGATCAGAGGATAGTCGGCCAAATCTTTGGCCTCCACGGTGTCATTGTCGGTCAGTTTGTGGTTGGGTGGCGTAATGACGACCATTTGGTTTTCTGTAAATTCAATAACATCTACATTGCGTTGAGCCCGTGGGTAAGGCACAATGCCCAAGTCGATTTCACTGCTGCTGACATCATCATAAATTTTTTGTGCTTGGTCATATTGTAAGCGAAAATTCACCCTGGGATAGGCTTTGAGATAAGATTTCAGATACGGAGCCAGCTCAAGCATCCCCACGCTGTAAATAGATGCCAAGCGCACCGTACCGGATACCACACCGCCCAAGGCCTGAATGCGGTGTTCCATTTCTTCAAAACGACGCACAATTTCACGTGCATATCGATAAAAAATTTCACCTTCGGCAGTAAGGGTTAAACGGCGTTTTTCTCGTTCAATCAGCTGTTTTCCTTGTCGTTTTTCAATGCTTTTGAGTTGTTGGCTCACGGCCGATTGGGTAACCGCATTGAGCAAGGCCGTTTTGGAAAAGCTCTGTGTTTCCACTAAGTCACAAAAGACTTTCAAACTTGCAATAAGCACGGGTTAATCTCCGGTTTGAGGAGGGTGATCAAGGGGGGCAACATGTCTGTGATGTTTGCGTATTCGAATCAGATCGATGGTGTTTCTTACAATACTTTCTATGATTTTGGTACGGGTGTCATGGTCGCTGGACCATTTAACGGGAATTTCTTTGACCTGAAAGCCCAATCGATGGGCCAAATAGAGTACTTCTGCATCAAACATAAAACGTTCGATGATTTGTCTTGAGAAGATTTCGTGTGCTGCCCGATGCGTGTAAAACTTAAAACCACATTGGGTGTCTTTATAATGGCCCAATATGGGAAGCAATGTGTGGATATATTTGTTAAAGAGCAAAGACCCAATGCGTCGGTAGAGCTTGGGTTTATGGGCTATTTCTGTGCCAGCCATTTTGCGAGAACCGATCACGATTGGGATGCCTGAATCCAAGTGCTTGAGGGCATCTGAAGTGCAGGTGATGTCGGTTTTATAATCGGCATCCATAAACCCGATATAATGGCCTGTCGCTTGTAAGACACCTACTTTGAGGGCATGCCCTTTTCCCTTATTGGGTAATACCCGCACGACACGAATATTTTTGTGTTTGTTTGCAAACAATTCGGCCAAGTCGGCAGTGTGATCGTTGCTGCCATCATCAACAACAACAAGCTCCCAATTATAAGGTTGGGATGTGAGGTAAGATACTGTTTTTTCGAGGGTAAAATTTATTCGGCGTGCTTCGTTGTAGGCGGGGATCACCAAGGAAAGATAGGGTGACGATCCTTGAGGTGGAGGCGGTTCTACATGGTGTTCTTCTGCCTCCTCGCGTCCCATATGTCACATCTTTCCTTTTATGGTAATTATAAGAACATATAAATTTTGAAGATAAAAATATAAGATTTATGAAACTGTGTCAATAGAAAAACTGGTGGAAAAAATGCCTAAAAAGATAGAAATGCAAGCCAGATTTAGGTGTATGAATTGCTAAATTTGTGATGACCTAAAAAGTAGAATGCTTAAAAAAGCTTGTATGAACACCCTGTAGATCTTATCTTTACCCAATGCAAACGCTTATCGAAAGGCACTCTTATAATGAATTGGTTTAATAAGCTCAAGACAGGGATTCAAACGCTTGTACGGCGACGCATGCCCGATAATCTTTGGATTAAATGCGAGCGTTGTCATCAAACGGTTTATCGCAAGCAGTTGGAACAAAATTTTGGTGTTTGTAATCATTGTGGGCATCATTTCCGAATCCCTTGCCATGATTACTTAAATGTGATTTTGGATGAAGACTCATTTAAGGAAGTTGCCGCCGATGTGATTGGGGCAGATGCTTTAAATTTTGTTGATCGTGTCGCGTATAAAGATCGTCTCAAAGACTATCGCAAGCGCACAGGTTTGGGCGCGGCAGTTGTTACAGGCATTGGGCGCATCAATGGCATGGCGGTGGGGGTGGGGATTCACGAAATGGCATTTATTGGGGGGTCTTTGGGGTCTGCCGAAGGTGAGCGCATTTGTCAGCTCATAGATCGGTGCATCAATGATCGTTTGCCCCTTATTTTGATTTGTCGTTCGGGCGGGGCCCGTATGCAAGAGAGTATTTTGTCGTTGATGCAAATGGCCAAAGTAAATGCCAAACTTTCACAATTTGCCGATGCAGGATTGCTCTACATTGCCGTTTTGATCGACCCAACCACCGCAGGTGTATCTGCCAGTTATGCTTCCGTGGGCGATATTACCATTGCCGAACCCCATGCACTTATTGGTTTTACGGGAGAGCGCATTACGGGCAGTTCGGTAGGGGCCGAAGAGATGGAAGCATTGCGACAGGCACAACGTGCCGAAATGGTTTTGGAACATGGTTTTGTCGATATGATCGTACCGCGTGAAGACATGAAAGAGACTTTGGGCCAAGTGCTTCATATGTTATGTGGCAAGCCCAAGTTACTCGTGGAGCATCAAGAGTAGATGAACTGGCGGAAGGCTTTGTTTTTTTGACCCCTTTGGAGTTTGATGATGAAGATCCTTGTTCTACAAGGCCCCAATATCAATATGTTGGGCAGGCGTAAGACAGAACATTATGGCACCATGACAATGGATGAAATCCACAATCGCATGGCAGAAAAAGCCAAAGCTTTGGATTGTGAACTTATTTTTTTTCAGTCTAATTACGAAGGTGCGTTGGTCGATAAGGTTCAAGAAACACGAGATGGGATCGATGGTATTATCTTGAATCCCGCTGGGTTGACGACCACAAGTGTTTCTTTGCGCGATGCGATTGAAGACAGCCATTTGCCACTAGTAGAGGTTCATTTGTCCAATATTCACGCCCGTGAAGAATGGCGCAGACATTCTATGTTTTCCGAAATTGCAGTGGGTATTGTTGCAGGTTTTCGATGGCGAGGATATGTGGCCGCATTGGAGATGTTGATGGGCGGGTTGAGAGATTAAATTTTCTCATATATGGTTGATGAATAAGGGTGGAAATGCAATGCATTTCCACCCTTTTTTTTGAATCGACGACGCGGATACTGAATGGTGCTTATTCAACAGATTGCTATGTATTGAGTATTTATCGTTTCAGCGCGTGGAGTAATTGGGCTACAACAAAGAGGCAGGCAGGTGGGGAATTGAACATAAATATAGTTTGAAGGAGCAAGTGACAGGGCTCTATTTGGACAGAATCGAAGAAATGGGTGTTGTTTACTGATTAATTTGCTTCGAGAGGTTAAAAATGATGATATGAGACTTGTGTGTCACAGTTCATGGTGGATTTTGCAAATGGGATCTGTCGATGTGTTTTAGGACGTTTTCTGTGACGTCCGTTTGGGTTTCAGGCGTTTTTGGAAATCATCTACGGTCATGTGGGAAGCGATATAGAGAAGTAATTGATGATGTTTTTCTGCATCCATGGTCAAGAAGCGACACTCCATCGTTTCAGCACCACTTTTGACCACACGCCCAATTTGGTTGTCTAAAAATGCAGGAAGGTTATCGCTTGCCTTGATGCGCACCAAATCATCCACTTCAACGCGTCCGTCAAACGAAAGGCCAAAACCACTGCCACTGATGTAGGTGAGTGAAAGGGCAAGTGTGTCCGGATCGTCGATGCGTTCAAAAATATTGGGCGACAAATTATTGCCATGTTGTTGAGTAGATATCCATTCAACAACTGTTTCAAGGTCTTGGTTGCAGATAAATATTTCACGGTTGGTATTGTGAAATAAAGTGTCTCCATGTTTGATTAAGAGATAATGTGTGGGGCGTTTTACCTCTTTGAGCAAATGGGTTCGAAAGCGATACTCGCCCCCACCTTCAGACCAAAAGAACCCCCAAATATTGTTTTTTTTGCCTAATTTAACGGTATTTTTAGCTGTTCTAAAGGGGCGTGTGTAGATGGCCAAATCATTGATGTCAAAAACATCGGCATAGATTAAGCGCACACCTTTGGGGGAGGCTGCTAATGAATAAACCTTTTGACCGATATTGAGTTCTCTTGTTGAAATAGGGGGGCGTTCGGCTGGGAGAAAGTGAAAGCCCGATTTTTTTCGAATGTTTGAGAGGTGCTCAACGTGTTCTTCCATTTCTAACCAAGGTAAACATTCTACCTTTTGCATATACGCAGAAATGGCACGATCAAATGTTTCTACAGACGATAAGAGCAGGGCGGGATTGTTGAGGCTGACTTCATCGGCAATCTTTTCCACAATGACTTGTTCGGGATATGATAAGCCTTTTTCTGCCGTTAATTTTTCGAGTTGTACATAACTGCGCGCCCGATTTTGACGTCGTTGTAAGTATAACCGAAGATAGTTGCCCAATAATAAAATGATGGGTAAAAGCAGAAGGATGAGGGCAATCCACAACATAGTATCAGAGTCTGTTGTGTTGCGTTGGCCAAGCATTTTGAGTACGGGGGAATAGTTGTCATTCATTGGGGAGTCCTTTTTATAGACAACTTGAACTTGTTCTACCCAAATTTAAGCAATTAATGTGCCTGTGGCAATGTGGCTTAATTTGAGTATAAATGTAGGTAATGAATGGCTTTGGAAATAACTTGGGGCACCAGGTGTTCAATGGGCTGCTTGGATTGGATATTGTTTCTGACTTGGGTAGACGAAATTTGAGCCATGTTAAGGGGTAAGGAAATGGTATGTATCCGCTTTGAAAAGGGCTGTACGTCTGATTTTTTTAAAAAAGCATCTAAGACCCGTTGATCGTTATTTTCTCGATTGGCCGCTATAAAGTGACAGGTCTGAAAAAGTTTTTGTAAGTCTGCTTGCATGTCGGCATAATATTTGGGATCAAATAGGCGTACAAGCGTGTCATACCCAACAATAAAATAAAATTGTGTATTGGGTGCATAACATGGCGTAAGCGCCATAATCTTGTCTACGAACCGTGCGTGACTGCAAATCGCCACCGATAAATGGTGTTGTTTGGCATATTCTGTCAGCATCGCCAACCGTTGCTCTAAGGTGGCACCAAAGAGCTCTTTGTCTACATTGGCAAGTGATAGCATAAGGAGCATGCTGTCTAATTTGAGTGTCTCTTTGGAGGTCTGAATCAGTGACTCGTGGGCCAATGTGAAAGGATTAAAGGACGCGTCAAGTATGCCTACTTTTAGGGCGTAATCTTGCGTGTTTTGATGAATCATTTTTGCAGTGGGTGAACCGTGAGGGTTCAGTTGATTTATCAGTGTTTGGTAGTGGTTAAGCGTTTGTTCATCAAATGCCATGGTTTAGAAGTCCAATATGAAAAGGCAGATTAAGTTTGTCTTGACTTT